>NZ_JACVAE010000001.1:2410056-3012570 GCF_014851675.1 Rhizobium sp. ARZ01 | reverse complement strand
CGTCAGGCTCATAACCTGAAGGCCGCAGGTTCAAATCCTGCCCCCGCAACCACTGAAGCTTGAATATTTTGCCATTCAAGTCGTTTTGCCGAAAGCTCCTCCGCGTAAGCGTCGAGGAGCTTTTGTTTTTGGCGACTCTTTTACGCATGCAATCGGTGGGGTTAGCGAAGACGTAGGCCGTTGGCAACGGGTCCGGTTCTAACGTCAGACCTCCGTTCGAGGTAATGGCCAGATGGGGATCTTTTGTCAGATACGGATCCTTCGTTCGCACTTCAAATCTTGAGGTCGCAAGAGACGGGAAAGCATCTCATTATGGGCGATCACTTGCCCCCACCTTTGATTGATTGCGCTAACGATGTATTGTTTTCCGGGCACGGCGGCACGAGTTTGTGAGCTATTCGTTTGAGAAGATCGGCTGTGAAACCCGGAAAAATCAAACCGAACTATTTTGCGGAGCGGCCCCCTCGTGGGGGTGAACCGTACAATGCCTCGGACATTGTAGCGATCGACGATTCACGCTTTCTGTTTTGCGACAACAATATTGGTGATGCTCTCTTTGAATTGCGGCTTGGTTCCGACGGTCAGGCTGCAAGTCCAATTGCGCGGCGACCGATAGAAGGGATCTCAGCAGCAAGTGTCGATGACCTGGAGGCAATGGCTTTGGTTGAGGATCAAGGCCGCAGGTTCATCCTTGCCATTTCATCGCTAAGCCTTAAGCGGAGGAAGTCGGGCAAGAAGAAGGCAGCGCGGCACGGCGAGGAGGTGCCGGCCAGGGACGGTCTGCTGCGAATTGCCATTGATGGTGAAGGGAGGCTTCAAGCTGAGCTGCTCCAGGGGTTTCGCGCTTGGTTGATCGACAACGCGCCGGAATTGGGCCAGGCACCCAATTGCTTGCCTGACGATGGAGGGTTGAACATTGAGGGGCTTGGCTGGCATCCCGCGGAGCGCATCCTCCTGCTTGGCTTGCGGACGCCTGTGATAGACCGCCGACCGATTATTCTTCGCGTGCGCGTGAATGACGTTGGCGGTCCGTGGACGTTGGGCAATTTTGAGATGCTCCCGGCGATTTTGCTTGGAATTGACCAGGAACAAGATGACCAGGGAATTCGGGGTATCGAGTACAATACCTCTGAAGGTGACTTTCTCATCATCGTGGGAAACGCCACCAGCGCATCGAAGGCGCCCTTCAATCTCTACCGATGGGACGGCAATACTGACGGCGCAGTTGAGCGCGTCGACGATGTACGCTTTCACAAGAAAATGAGAGTTGAAGGAGTCGCACGTGGGACCATCGGCGGCCGTGCTGCCACAGTGTTCGTTGATGACGCCGGTGGATACCAGATCCTTTGGAATCGGTCCGAGTGACCCGAGCCGCCCTCCGAGGTTCGTCACGGCAGCTCTCGCGGTCTGGACGCTTTTCGATGCATCGATCGAGGGTGGGGTCTAGAACCCCCCGCCGGTGCGGAAGCCGCCGCCCCCTCCGCCGAAATCCGGCAGGGTGAAGCCGCCGCCGCCGCCGAAACCGCTGTCGGCTCGGGGCGCGCGCTGGCTGTAGCCGCCTTGCAGCACGCCACCAACAACCGCTCCCTGCACGACGCCCTTGAGGATGCTGCCAAGTACCTCGCCTATGATTTGGTCATTGTTGAACCGGCCCATCGGATTGTCGTAGCCCTGCCGGCGGAATTGGTCGCGCTGGGCTTCGATTTCCGCTCGTTGCTGGGCGATGACCTGCGCTTTGCGTCTGAGTTCGCCGGCCTCCTGCTCAGCCGATGCGAGCGCCTCGTTAATCTCAGCGATTTTGCGAACCAGTGCATCATCCTCGGCGCTCTTGGTTTGAGCGGCTTCGGCCGTGAGTTCGCGGACGTCCTGCTGCTCATCGGCCGCCGCCATTAGCTCGATGGCGCGGTGATAGGCGGACGTCCCCTCGCCCACCAACGCGCCATCCCGTTCGGCATCGCAGGCCTTCATCTCAGCCTGCGCTTTGCCGAGGCGCTCCTCCGACGCTACCAGCTCCGCGCGCGCGTTCGCGAGCGCGCCTTCCAGGGGAGTACTCCCGGCCACGCGCAACCCGGCCTGCTCGATGTCCACGAGCTTGGCCTTCTCAGCATCAAGCGTGGCCTTACAATCGTCAGCGTGTTGGCGGAGCCGGGTCGGGATCTCGTTCAACATGGTGTAGTTGGTGCGCGCATCAATATAGTTCACGAGGTTCGCGACCTTTCGATCGAAGAAGCGCACGAAAAAGCCGGAGCGGTAGTCGGAAGTACCGAACTTCCGCTTCCACAAATACATGAACAATGGATCCGCCTCATAGGGCACGCGCTTTGCCTCCCGGTCTGCCTCGCTCGCCTTGGCCTTGCTGTCGGATGCTTCGGCAATAGTGGCCGCCCGGTCAACCGCCCCTTTTTGTGCGATCCACTCCGCGCTGCCGCGCACCTTCGGTTCGACGGATGCCTGAAGTTCTTCCAGCGCTTCCAACGCCACCGTTACTTTGGCGAGTGCCGCGTGACGCTCGCTCTCTGCTGCCTGGGTGGCCTTCGTCGCCTCGGCCAGACGCTCGGACAAGTCGTCGAGGCGTTGGCGGTCTTCCGCCAGGAGTTGGAGGGCCTGCCGCTCGGCGAGATCAAGCTGAGAGACGATCTTCTCCTTCTGCAGCGCATCGAGCCTGATCTGGGCGAGCTGGCGGACGAGCCCCGTGCGGTCGGCTTGAAGGCGCACTGTCGCCTCGTCGGCTGACCGCAACGCCGTATCGAGGGCGTTCTCTTGCGAGCGGATGTCGGCGCCCGCCTGTTCGATCTGCCTTAGAGCCTGCTGGCCGCTGATCATCGTCAAGTTCCTACCAGTTCAGGATGGCGCCGCCGGTGCCGGGGGGCATAGGAACCGTCCAGTCGACGACGAGTTCGCCGCGCTTCTTCTCGCCGATGCGCCGGTTCTGAATGATGCCATCGTCCTGCTTATCGCGAGCGACAGTGTCGTAGACCGGCTTGGAGACACGGACACCCCACTTGTTGGCCACCGCACTCTTTGAGTCCTCCTCGCTCGTCACAGGGACGGAGAGGACCTTCCCATCTGCGGAAACCGGCTCCACTATGAGGTAGTAGTTTTGCGCGCTTGGATTGTTTTCGGGAACGCGGAATACGCCGGAGCGTTCGCCAGGGCGGGAGACCACGAGAAGCTGATAGGTGCTGCGCACCTCGGCCCGGAGCGTTTCCAGAGCGCCGAGCAGTGTCCGAGCGGCCGCGGCGTCGCCGGCCTTCAGCGCCGACTGTGCGTCGGCGTAAAGCTGCTCGGCCCTTTGCTTCGCCTCGTCAACGTTGGCGTCGGCAAGAACATCTGCGCGGACCTGTTCGAGCGAGGCAGGAATGGTCTCGGTAAGCTCAATGCGGGCCCGTTCCTCCGCCAGCCGCGCGGGGCGCTCCACAAGCAGCGAGTAGCCGAGCCAACCCGCTGCCACGAGGCCGAAGAGCACGCCGGCGATGGCGCCGATGCGGCCACGCCTCACCCACATCTTCGCCAGCGTCACGCCCATCGATGGCGGATGGGGCGTGTAGACGAACCGGCTCTCCTTCATCCCCTTAACGCCTTCGATGAGAAGGCGGTCGGGAACGTCGATCCCCTGGCTCTTGTATGTGGAGCGGAGCCGGTCCAACAGCTCTTGCTCGCGGCGATCCTCGTCGAGTTCGCGGGAGACGAGACCCTCCTGATGGCGCAGCGTGTCGACAACGTCCATCGACAACATCAGTTCATCGAGCGTGCCGGCGCGCCCGGCGGCGCGGGGCAGAGCCTCAGAAGCGGGCTGACCGGTTGCGTTGACAGTGTCAACCATTGATGCCAAGTGCCTTGCCGTCGGCGACAAGCCTGGTGATGCGCTTCGTGCCGTCTTCAACAGCGTCTCGGATTTCAGCCGAGTTCTTGGTCGACATGTCTCGCATCTCGGCGACGATGCCGAGTGACTTCTCCTGGAAGCCAATGACGCTCTCGACGAGCTTCTTAACCGCGTCGGCGCGGATGGTCGGCCCGTAGCCGGCGCGCACGGCGGCTTCCTGCACTTTGCCTCCCATGTCGGCCAGCACCTCGATACTCTTCGACATGCCCTCCTTCATGACTTCCAGCGTCTGGGTGGATTCATGCAGTCCGAACATGCCGCTGAACGACGCCTTGAGCGCTGTGAGCACGCTGTCGTTGGTGGAGAAAAAGCTCACGGACTGCGCGTAGACGCGCTCTTTGGCGTTGGTCGTCTGCATCAGTCGGGTCATCACGACCTCGGACGTATTGTAGCTGACCGTCAGATTGTCAGAGAGGTCTTTGGCGATCTGGTAGCGCTTGTCCTCGTCCTGCGTGCGGCGGAGACACTCGTCGCGCTCCAACTCCAGCTTGGCGCGCTCAGCGGGCTCGGTCCCTGCGAAATTGGCGACTTTATCGGAAGCAGTCTTGAGTACAGCCTGGGCCTCCGCGAGGCGTTGCTCGGCCGACTTCAGTACTTCCAGAGCCAACACCTCGGACTGTTTGAGCGCGCCTCGGAAGTCCCGATAAGCTTCGAGAATAGTTCCCTCGCGCTGGATTTGGTCCTTGGTGGCCTTGGAGACGTCGAGATAGGTCGCCTTGATGGTATCGAAGCGGTCGGCTATGTCGCCTCGGGAGAGCTTAGTCCAGACGTTGGCGACGCGCTCGAAGATATCGAGCTTGCCGTCGTCGATCTGGTCGACCATGGCCTTGGCGTCGTCGCGGATGGAGTCGAAGCTCTTGGCCAGCTCTTGGTAGCGCGTGCCGATGTCCATCGCCGTAGTTTGTTCGCGAACGACCTCATTGAAAACCGAGGCCTGGCCAAGGGTGCGCGCGATCGCCGCGATTTTGTCCGGCTCTAAGGTCGAGATCTGCTCCAGCAGGCTGTTGATCGGGGCGTCCTCGACCTTCGACGGCATAAGGCCAAGATCGCGCAGCGCACCGGTGGCCTTGTCGAGGTATTGCATCGGGCTCTTGATTGCGACGTCGCCCATGGCATTCCTCCCAGAGTTTGAAGGCGGCATGAAGCTTACGGCATATATCGCGGGGTCGCGCCTCGCGCCGGTAGGCTGGCGCTGATCAGGAAAAACTGGAACTGCTTTCCGCTTTGGCTTGAGGGAGTTAAATTAGCACATACTCTCTCCCTGAGACGAGTAAAAAGTCAGCGCGGTAGCTGCACTCCCCTGAGCTGGAGGTCGCCTTAGGATGCGGGTTCAGGGTAGCTACGCGCACGCTCTCATGAATCTGAACTTAACTGGTGTATTTGTTGTGAGATTCCTCCGAACGTCCAAAAAAAGAGACCGGCGACCTTTTCGACCGCCGGCTTTCTCTTAGCATCCGCCTAGAGCTGCGAAAGCGCCTTGTCGACCCGTTCCCGGGCCTTCTTCGGGAGTTTCCCGGACTTGACCGAATCGAGGTTCGCCGGAGAGTCGCCAACTACGACAACGGCGACCATCCCCATCGCAAAATGCGGCGTGCATTTAATCACGTATGCTCCTGGCACCGTGAAGGTCTGCTTCAAAGTGTCGTTGATCTTGCTTTTGAAGGCTTCGGCCCCTTCGGGGATCAGGCCGTTCATCGTTTCAGCGTTGTGACCCTTGTCGGTGGGAAGAAAGGTGATCGTGTCACCCGGCTGTACCTTCGTCAGCACAGGCTCGAATACCATCACCCCGTCAGGGCCCTTGTTCATCATATGAACCTCGAAGTCGGCAGCCGCAGCCGGAATTGCGATCACTGCAAGCATAGTCGCCGCGGCCAAATTTTTCAGAAGGTGCATGCTCAAGTACTCCGTTGGGGGTTGTTGTGGTTGCGCTATGGAAAATGCGAGCACCAGCGTTGCGCGATTTCAGGCTCACGTTTCGAAACGGCGATGGCCGCCGTCCGCCCGGACAAGGTCAACTAGAACGCCTGATCTGCGGTCTATCGTCGATCGAATACTGGTCTCATGCATCAAGCTGAATGCCGTCGACAAAGCATCTGCAGTGGTCGCATCATCGGCGATGACAGTCACGCGCCTGTACAATGCAGCCGGTTCTCCGGTGCGCGGGTCAAGAATATGGCTGAAGCGCTGTGCCTCGTCGAAATGGAAGCCCGTCCCACTCGACGTTGCGACTGCCTTATTGGTGACTTCAAGAACGACGTCGGGAAACGCGTCGTCCTGTCGCTCTGCAAGGCCGATCCGCCACGGCGTTCCATCCGCCCTCGAGCCTATAGCGCGGTCTTCCCCCATGTCCACGAGACTGCTGGTCACCCCGGCCCCTCTCAGCAAGTCCACGATCCTGTCCGTGATGTAGCCTTGGGCTACGCCATTCAAAGTCACCGCCATTTGGGGTCGGGTTAGGACAATGCGATCCCTGTTGAATTCGATGTTGTCGAAGCCAACGGCATCGAGTGCATCTCTGATCGTTTCGGCCGATGGACCGGAGGGGTCCGCTTCGGGCAGTTTGAAGTGGTCTCGGTATAGCGACCACAGTGGCTGTATAGTGGGATCGAACGCACCGTCACTCATGTTCCAAAATTCCTGGCAGGAGCCAAGCAAGGCCACGAGGTCCTGCGGGGGCGCGACCAGAGCGCCGACCCTGTTCAACTCGGAAAGTGCGGAATCGTCGCGATAGAGGCTGAACACGCGTTCTAGCCTCGTGACCTCGGCGACGATCGCGTCGATCAACCGTTCGGCGCGCACGCGGTATTCGTGATTGAGGATCAGTGTTGCTGGCGCGCCGAGAGCTTGCCCCTTCCAGGTGACGACGCTCGACGCCGCCTTTGCGGCCGTCAGGAGGGGCAAACCGGCCGCTGCGGCGAAGATCGCGATGGCGCGGCGTCGAGTGTATCTTTTAGCCATGGTCGTGCCCTTCCACCTTCTCCTCCGTGTCGACCGGGCTGATGGTCGTGGCGTCGACACCGCCTGGGCCCAGCACGTAGTCCTGCGGGACCTCACTGAATGCGACGACGCGCCCGCCGTTCTTGACGGAAAACTGTCGTGCCGCTTCTTCAGTAGAGAAGGGCACCGCCTCTTCGGCTCCCATGCCGCCCCGCAAAGAGCTGCCGATGACGTAGAACGCCTTGCGGGCGTCAATCCAGTTGTTCTCTCCGGGCTTCTCCCAGTTCGGTGCCTTACTCATGTCGGAGACGTAGATCGCCGCGATGTCCTTCGGCTCCTCCGGCAACATGGTGAACGCCAGAGCATCGCGGGCGGACGAAAACCAGATGGGTTCGGGAACTTGCGCGTCGAGAATGATCTGGCCCTTCGGCCCTGGGTGTTCGAGCACGTTCATGCCGCAGTACCTGCCTATCGCCTCGGACGTCAGCGCGTATGGTGCCGGGGGAGGAGCTTTTTGCTCCTCCGTGCAGCCTCCGAGCAGAAACGCCGACAGGAGTGCCGCGGCCACCAAAGCACGTCTCATAGCTCCCTCCTCGAGAAGACGGCCGCGGCGAGCGCAAGCGGCACTACGGTCCACGCAGCGAGCGCTGCGACCAGCATCGCGGCGTTGAGTCCGGAATGCTCTGCGACGCCACCCAGACCCGAAAGGGCGCTCGCCTCGCCCGAGCCGAGGTTGAGCATCCGGTAGGCGTCGGTTGGATTGAACAGCAATACCGCATCCAGTAGGCCTGACGGGATGGCATGCCCCCTCGCCGCGACCAGCGCTCCGAGCAAGGCCATGTCGTATATCAGGACAAAAAGCAGCCAGATGCCGATGGCTATGCCACCCGCCGTGCTCCGCTCGCTGACGATCGCACTGGCGAGGTATCCGATCGCGACGAATACCGCGCCCAAGAGCACCGACGATCCGAGCATGTTGAGGAACGCCCACCAACTGGCAGCGTCAATGTCGGCCCCCGTGATTGCGAGCGCCAGCGCGGCGGCACCGTAGCCGCAGAGCGTCGCAAAGGAGAGGATGGCTATATGACCGAGGAACTTGCCGAGAATGACCTGATTGCGTCCGATCGGATAGCTTAGAAGCAGCAGCATGGTGCCGCGCTCCATCTCGCCAACGATCGCGTCGTGCGAGAGCAGGAGCGCGATCAACGGCACGAGAAAGATGGTCAGGCTGGATAGACTGACGATGACCACGTCGAGCTTGTTGACCCCGACGTTGCCCGTTGGAGCGCTGCCCAGCGAGGTGAGGGTGAGCGCCAACGCCGCAAGGAGGAGGGTCGCCCCGAGCACCCACCGATTGCGCAATCCTTCGCGGATTTCCTTGCGGGCGATGATAAGGACGTTCTTCATTCGGCCGCCTTTCGCCCGCCAAGAAAATGGGCATAGAGATCGTCCAATGTCGGCTCTACGAGTTGCAGCCCGGCAACCTCCGCGGGGTTGGCCGTGACCGCCCGAAGGAGTGCGACCTTGTTTTCCAGCGCCACCTCGGTCTCGACGGTGTCGACGCCTGTGATCCTCCAACCGCTTCCGGCGTTCCAGCCGGCAGGCGATTTGCCGGTCGCAAGCTTGACGGTCACGCGCGTGGGCAGGTGAGCCAAACTTCGCAAAGTGTCCAGCGATCCATCGGCGACTTTCTCGCCTTCGTTGACGATCACGACGCGATCGGCACGGCCTTCAAGTTCGGTCAACGCGTGCGACGAAAGCAGGATCGTCGTTCCGGCGGAGCGGAGTCCGTCCAGGATATCGTAGAACCGCCGACGAAGAGCCGGATCGAGACCGCTCGTGGGCTCGTCCAGGAGCAGCACCCGCGGATGGCCAAGCAACGCCTGCGCCAGTCCCAGTCTCTGGCGCATGCCCTTTGAATAGGTCCGAACCGGACGGTCGGCTGCTGCCGGAGCCAGTCCGACCCGCTCCAGAAGCTCGGGCACCGATGAGACCTCGACGCGCTTGAGGCGGGCGTAGAAGGCCAGCGTTTCCCGCCCCGTCAGGGCCATGTGGAAAGACACGCTCTCCGGCAGATAGCCGAGCCGCCTCCGAACTTCGAAATCGCCTTTGGCAGGGTTTTCGCCGAGAACAAGCACGCTGCCCGTCGAAGGGCGGATCAGGCCAAGCATGAGCTTGATCAGCGTCGTCTTGCCGGCTCCGTTGTGGCCGACGAGCGCGACAGTCTCCCCCTCGTTGAGTTCGAACGTGACGTCCCGGACCGCCTCGACGCTGCCATAGCGCTTGCCGACTCCTGACATCGCTACCGTCGTGGCATTCATTGCGCCGACCTCCCTTGGGTTGGAGGTGCCATCAGGGGATGGCTGTCGACGACGCCACCCGGCAGCAAGGCCGGAAATTGAGCCTGAGCCCAGCGGATGACCTGGACCGCGGGGCTCGTGGCCAGGAACTTCGCCTGAGGAGCGGTCCACATCACCTTGTCCATGACGTCGTTCGGCCGGTAGGCGTTGTCGCCGAGCCCGTCTCCGTCGAGATCGAACGCCGGATTGTCGCTCCAGTAGTTGCCGCGGCCGTCCACCGACCAATCGAGATACCGAGTTCCCACGTATTTGACTTGATTGCGGTTGTTGATGAAGGCGTTCCCGCTAATCGAATTGCCCTCCGAGCCGGCCGTGAAATGAATGCCGATCGAGCAACCGTCGAACCTGTTGCCCTTCAGACGGTTCTTGTTGGCGTTGTAGATGAAAATGCACTTCTCCGGGCCCAGTCTCTCGCCCGAGAGGTTGGCGTCGGGGCTCACCGGGCTGTCATCGGAAGGCATTTTGTCCGCGGGGTCGCGGTTCCCGGCCGTTGTCCATCGGCTCTGGGGCTGCATCCGTCCAATGACGGTGTTCCCCTCTATTTGTGATCCGTTGGCGAAATTCAGTACGAGGCCATGATCGCGGTCGCCGTCAGACACGTTGCCGATGATTTTCAGCCTGTTGGAGAACATGAGCGCATAGCCGACGGCGTTCCCCGTCGACGTGTTGCCGCTGATCTCGCTGTTGTTGGTGTACATGTAATGGATCGCGAACCGCACGTCATGGAATTTGTTGCCGCTGAACACATTGCGCTTGCTCGCGATGGTGAAGATGCCATCGCGGCCGAAGCTGACGTCGTTGTCGACAATCTTGGCACCTGGCGCGTTCCAGACCGCGATCCCGTTGCCCAATTCGCTCATGCGGCCCGCCTTCATGCCGATGACCGTGTTTTGGCGGAGCAAGGAATCGGCGGCCCCGTGGACGTAGATGCCGTAGAGGTTTCCGGTGACCCTGTTCCGTTCGATGAGCGCGCCTGTCGCGTTCTCGGTCGCGAAGACGCCCGAGTCCATGCCTTCGAGATTCGTGCCAGAACCGCTGATTTCAAGGCCGCGGAGTGTTACGCCAGCCGCATCAATGGTGACGACGGTGCCTTTCCCGTCGCCCATGATCGCAGCGCCAGGTTCACCTTCCAGCGTCACGGATTTGGCGATCTTCACTGGACCCTTGTGCTTGCCGGGCCGCAGGGTGATGCGGTCCCCCGGCGATGCCGCCTCGATGATCGCCGCCAGGTTGTCGGCAGGCGTGACTGTCCGCTCCGCGGCCTCGGCGGGGATGGCGATGGCGACCCAGAAGGCCACCATCGCTATGATCGTCACGCGCGTCATCATACCGACTTCGGTTCGACCATCATGCGGCCCTTCATTTCCATGTGCATCGCATGGCAGAACCATGTGCAATAGTACCAGTAGACCCCGGGCTTGGCCGCCTTGAAGGTCACCGACGCCGTCGCCTGCGGCCCGATCTCCATGTTGATGCCGTAGTTGACGATGCAGAAGCCGTGCGTCAGGTCCTCGATCTCGTCGATGTTGGTGACGTATACGGTAACCTCATCGCCCTCCTTGACGGTGAAGGACTCCAGCCCGAATGCGGGAGCCGCGGACGTCATGTAAACCCGCACCTTGTCGCCATCGCGCTTGACATCGGAGTCCAGCATGAGGTCGATGTTGTCCTTTTTGGCCTGCTCGACCGCGTCGGCGAAGAAGGGGTCATCGCGGTTCCACACGTGAACCGGATTGATCTTGGACGCATGCACGATCGTCGCGTCGTGGGGTTCGGCGAAGGTCGGGTTGTCGTGGACCAGCACCATTTCATCGCCTGAGATATCGATCAGCTGGTCGCTCTCCGGCTTCAGCGGACCGGCGTTGAGGTAGCGGTCCTTCGAGAACTTGTTGAGCGAGATGAGCCACTTTCCGTCGGCCTCCTTCGTCTGGCCCATCGAGGAGTGGTTGTGTCCCGGCTGGTAGTGGACATCCAGCTTCTGGCGGATGGGATTGACTTTCTCGCCTTTGAACGCCCGTATGGCGTCCTCGATGTTCCACTTGCACACTTGGCTGTCGAGGAACAGCGTGGTGTAGGCGTTTCCCCTCCCATCGTACGCCGTGTGCAACGGCCCAAGCCCAAGTTCAGGTTCGGCGACGACGGTGTCACGCGGCTGAATCTTGTCATCGAACAGGTCGTCCATTTTGCGGAGGTCGAAGACGGTGACCGTCGGCGAAAGCTTGCCGTTGGCTACGAAGTGTATGCCGTCGGGGGCCGTGTTGATGCCGTGGGGACTGTTCGGAACCGGAATGTAGCGGGTGTACTTCGAGCCGTGGGAGCCATCGATGACGGGAACGCCGCCGATTTCCTTGAAGTCACCGTTGGCGACCGCTTCTTCGATGCGTTTGAGATTGAACACGACGACCCAGTCCAGGTCCTTGCTCATCATCTGTTCAAGAGTTACACCCTCCTCCGAGTTGTAGCAGGTCGAAAAGCAGTATTTGCCTTGGTAGTCCGCATCGACGTTGTCGAGGTTGCCGTCGACCATGACCTGCCAGGCGACTTTCATCGTCTCGCCATCGACCGCTGTGAAGATGGATTGGTACTGCTTTGGATCGTCCAGCACCTTGCCGTCGTTGGGGATCGGGACACCGTCTTCGCCATTGCAGAACACGTAGCCTGTCTTGGGGAACTTCTGGACGCGTAGGCCGTGTACGGTGTGCTGGTTGGGAAGCTCGATGATCTTGTCGCACTTCATGACATCGAGGCGAATGCGGCAGACGCGCGTGTTGGACTTGTCGTTGGCAAAGAGGTAACGGCCGTCGTAGGTGCCGTCCGTGAACGACGGGTGCGGGTGGTGGAGGTCGCCGTTCTGGTAGACGCCGCCGCGGTCTTTGAGAAACTCTACCGTCTCCGGCCGCATGTTCTCCGTGAGAACCTTCAGGCTCTCGTTCGTCTGGCCCCATCCCGTGGCGCTGCAGCGGTTGAACACCGGAATGCGCATGATTTCCCGCATCGACGGAACACCGACGATGCGGACCTCGCCCGACTGGCCACTCGAGAAGAACGTGTAGTATTCGTCGAGCTCACCGGGTAGCACCTCCGCCTTCGGACGTTCCTGGGCCATCGCCGGAGACGCCCCGCCTGAAAGGCTCAACGCACCGCTAGCTGTCGCCGCTCCCGCGGCCGCGGCCACGGCAGTCGTGCCCAGTAGTTGGCGTCTGTTGATAAGGGGCAGGTTGTTGTCTTCATTCGACATGGTATTGCCTCCTGAGATGCGGCCCGCATTCGTCGCGTGCCTATTTGACCGGTTCTCCGTTATGAGTGAGGAGCGTCTTCGGTGGTTTCTTTTCTCCTCTCGAATCCGGCGTCGACAGCGCCATGAACTTTTCGCGCTTGAGCCGCACCTGGATCATGTGCGGACAGCGGTGGTCGTCATGGTAGAGCTCTTGGCAATGCATGCAGTAGATGCACTCGTTGACGTTGATGGGACCCTCCGGGTGTATCGCTTGCACCGGACATTCCTTCGCGCAGCGCTGACAGGGAGAGCCGCATTCGGGCCAACGCTTCAACCATTCGAACGTGCGAATGCGGCCGGGAATGGCAAGCGCGGCCCCCAGCGGGCAGAGATAACGGCAATAAAACCGCTCGATGAAAAGACTTGCTCCGAGGAGCACCAAAGCGAAGACAACGAATGGCCAGTCACGGATGAATTTAAGGATGATCGCGGTCTTGAACGGCTCGACCTCGGACAGCATTTCCGCATAGGCCATCGAATAGAAGGACATGCCGAAGAGCCCGAGGAAGATTATGTATTTGACTGGCCAAAGGCGCTCGTGAAGTCCCCAGGGAATTGTTACCTGCGGCACCTTCAACCGCTTGGCAACAATGCTCAGCAGTTCCTGCAAAGCGCCAAACGGGCAGAGCCATCCGCAGAACGGACCGCGCCCCCAGAACAGCAGGCCGGCTGCCACTGCCGCCCAAAGGATGAAAATCAACGGTGCCGCTAGGAAAAACTCCCAACTGAAATTGGTCACCAGCGCGTTCGTGAAGGTGAGGACGTTAACGACCGACAGCTGCGCGTTTGCATACCAACCGAGCCAGACGAGGGTAAAAACGAGATATCCGGTGCGAAGCCAGCCGAAAAATCTCGGTCGTTTAACCAGCCAGTCCTGGAAGAAGAAGATGGCCGTCAGGACGAGGAGCGCTGCGACGGTGATCGCGATCTCGACGCTGTTCATCTCCCACATGCGCTTCCACAACGGCTGTTCGTCCGGCGTCAACTTCGGATCGCTAGCCTGGGGGGAGGCGACTTGCGGTGCCTGGGCCGCCGGCGTCGCCGGCACCTCCGCCTTGGTAACGGTGTAGTAGCCGGATGGAAGCGTGTAACCGATCGTAAACGGGATAACCGATTTGTCGCGTGCGCCCGTGCTGCTGCGTTGCACGAGCATTTCCAGCTCCCACGGCTCGGTCACCTCGAAGGCAAATTCCGGCGGCACCACGAACAGCGCGATCTCCCGCAGGCGCGGTGCGTCCGACGGCGCGAGAGCGGCGATCCTCGTATGGTCGCGATCGCGAAACCGCAGGCCCTGTCCGCCCTGCAGCAATTCGATGCGATCGAAAATACCGCCGCGGACATAGCCGGAGCCTTTGAAGGAATATGTGCCGTCCCCGGCGACCAGGATCGCGGACTGGCCCGGCTTGAGCTTGTCGGCGAGGCGCTGATACGCGACGTCGCCAAGCAGGGTCTTGCCGATCACTGGCACGTTCACCGGGGCAATGTACAGATCGATGAAACGGTCTTCTGGGTTTGCGGTTTCCGGGTGCGAAGCCGCTTCGGGGTGCCCGGCCTCTTGAAAGGCCTTCGACACCTCGCCAACTGTCAGCCGCAGGCTCCGGACAGAGCCGTCTCCGAGGAGGGTCTGCCAGTCGCTCGCCTGGTCTTTCGAAAGGTCGAGGGTTTTGACGTCGGGGAGCTGCTGACCGCCGCCTGGCTGGCCTCCACCCAGACGGTTGCTCCTGATGAGGCTGACGGCGGAGCGAACGACGCTGTCGCCCATGACGAGAACCGTGACGGTCGCTCCACTGACGATATCCACCTCCGGCGGGCGTTCAGCCCCGGAGGCGACCTTTCCAAGGTCTTTGCCGATGATCGAGTTCAAGGCGGCGACGACTTTGGCCTGAGGAATTCCGATCAGGACGATCGGCTCGTGGTGTTCCAGGAGCTTGAAGCCCTTGATGATGCCGGACGGATCGATGCCAACCGCGATGTGTATGGGCTTGCCGGAATAGCCGACCGAACTTGTGAAATCGGAATTGAGGTAGACATACCCAAGCAGGTCATCACCTCGATAGACCGGCGCGATGGGGGGGTCCCCCACGGGGTCGCCGAAGCGGTCGGCACCTTCGAAAAGCTCGTCTGGCTGGACGCTTTCAAGAAAGGTGGGAAGCTGCCCAGCTGCAAATGCGGCCGTTGCGAACGAGAGGCCGACGAGCGCAAGCACGAGCATGCTTGCAAACCATGCCCACCGAACTCTCTTTGAAAAGTTCATTGCGCTAGCTCTTGGATTGCGGTCCCGAGAGCAGAATGTATCCTGACTTTGACTAAAGACAACTCCTCGATAGAAAAACGTACGAGTCTCTGACAGTCGATATCCGGGTAAGAGGAAAACCTGGCAGGAGTGAACAGGTATGTCGGCAAACACCTCCGATCCATGGCATCTGGCGGCATTGGACGAGCTTCTGGCGCTTGCGGGTGCCATGGAGCAGGAAGCGATAGATGGCTACATCGCCCTCGGTCTTAGGATGACGGAATTGGGGCATCCCGAGCTTGCGGCAGTGTTCGACGTGCTGGTCGCCGAGGAGCGGGGGCACTTGAGCAAGGTGGCTGAATGGGAGAAAGCGCTTGGACACAAACCACGCTCGGTTCCCGCTCATCCTCCGGAACACTTGTTCGATGACGAGGGAGCGGGAAAAGTGGCTCCCGAGATGCTGAGCGCCTACCGCGCTTTCTCAATTGCCGTTCGCAACGAGGAACGTGCGTTCGTGTTCTGGTCATACGTCTCGGCCCATGCAAGGTCGGGCGACATTAGAGACGCGGCCGAACGAATGGCCCGGGAGGAACTCGGTCACGTAGCCACATTGAGACGCGAGCGACGACGGGCATTTCATCGGGAACGGGACCAGGCTCTTGCAGTCGATGAAGGCGATTTGCCGATCCTTGAGCAGAGATTGTCGCGGCACCTGAAATCGATGGCGGAACTATCAACGGTGGACGAAGGCGACCTTCTGGCTCTTTCAAAAGAAGCCGACCTGAGGTCGAAATCGATGCGGGAACACCCGCTTCTTACCACTCCGCGCCCGGGGATGGCGACCCAAAAGGCGGTCGAAAGCGCGCTACCGCTCTGCGAATTCCTGGCTGATTGCTACCTCGACATCGGAGATCGTGCTATGGACGAAAAGGAAGCCGGACGTGCCCGCGAGTTCGCGGCGGAGATAATTCACTGTCTTCGGGTGCTACGACATCGCCAGCCGTCGGCATGATCCATCGCCTGTTGCCGGGGCATATACTGGTTTGCCGTCCAAAGCTACCGTTTGGCGGCCCTTTCAGGACTGCATGCGACGACCGCTATTGAAGCTGTGGACGGCTCCTCCGCCGGCATCAGCTCCGACCAGCGATGTGCAGCAAGTCAAAAAACTCTTGCCAACCCGGAGCCGTCTACACATGGCGCAAAGTGGACGAAGGTCGACGACTGCTCTCTTGGCGCACTGAAGGTAATGCCTGCATCCATCTGGGGGAGCCTCCTCGCGAGCAATGAGCTTGCAAGGGCCACCTAGACCGTCCCGTCAGAATATTTTTGCGTCTCAGTTCCCGCCCTTCGTGCGCAGAGAGGATTTAGACGCCACAATAAGAAGTCTGCGGAACTTGGGGCAATCCATGTGCGTTTCGGCCGGGCACTCAGCTACGTGACGAAGTGCATTTCTGAGCGCGGTCATTCTTCGGATTTGCGCATCGAGTGCCTCGGCACGGGCGTGGATAGCCGCGCGAGGAACGTCGGGGACGCCCCCTTTGCCGAACATTCCCTTAATCTCGTCAAGCGAGAAACCCGCGGTCTTTCCAAGCGATATCAGGGCCAACTGGGTTAGGGCTTCGCTTCCGAACTGTCGTCGCAGCCCCCGACGGCCGATCGACTCAATCAAGCCGATCTCCTCATAATAACGCAATGTTGATGGCGGGACGCCGCTCCTCTCTGAGAGCACTCCAATGTCGAAGATTTTCATACTTGACCTCAAGTTGACTTGAAGTGGCAGCGTAACGGTGACTCGAAATCCAGACAAGAGGAGCCGACATCCATGCTGCAAAGATCATCCCACGTGCTAACGGCGCTTGCGGGAGCGACCTTGCTTGCGTCACTCGGCGTAAGCATCGCCACCGTCATGCTCCCGGCGCTCTCCCGTGAGTTCGCAGCGCCGATAGCCGGTATTCAGTGGCTCGTCCTCGCCTATCTGGTCTCGACAACCATCACGATCGTATTGGTCGGCCGTCTCGGCGACCTGTTCGGCCATCGTTGCATACTGCTCGCGGGAACCGCCGTATTCGCTCTCGCGTCCATGGTCTGCGTTGCCGCACCGACACTCGTCGCGCTGATTGCAGGGCGAGCGCTGCAGGGAGTCGGCGGCGCGGCTCTCGTGGCACTGCCCCTTTCGATTGTCCGGGAAACGGTAGCGAAGGAACGGACAGGCTCGGCGTTGGGCCTGCTTGGTACGATGTCGGCGATCGGAACCGCGCTTGGCCCTTCATTGGGCGGCATGTTGATTTCGGAGTTTGGCTGGCGAGCTGCGTTCGGAGGACTGGCGGTACTCAGCTTTCTGGTGTTTGGCCTCGGCGTCCGGTTCATTCCAGCGCTGCCTGCGCGAGCAGGCGGCGCAGGAGGACGGTTCGATTGGCCAGGAGCCGGCTTCCTGGCCGTCACACTGACCCTGTACGCACTGGCTACGGCTGGTGGAAAGGTTACCCCCTCTTGGGGCGCTGCGGCGTTACTTTCGGCGACGGTTCTGATGTTGACGGCCTTCCTGATCGTGGAATCCCGATCAAACGCTCCGCTTATGCCGCTCTCGACGTTGCGAAACCGGTCAACTGCCGCGGCATTGGTCGCAAATCTTCTCGTGTCCACCGCAATGATGTCGATCTTGGTGGTTGGGCCATTGTTCCTTTCATTCGCATTGGGACTAAGCGATGTAATCGTCGGGCTGGTCATGGCGGTTGGGCCTGCAACCGCGGCGTTGACGGGTGTTGTCGCAGGACGCATGACGGATCGATTTGGCGTACACCTCGTGCTGGCCGCGGGCCTGATTGAGATCGTCTTCGGTCTCGCCTGCCTGGCGCTTCTACCGAGGTTTCTTGGCGTCATCGGCTACATTGCCGCCCTTATGGTCCTGACGCCAGGCTTTCAGCTCTTTCTGGCGGCGAATAGCACGGCCCTGCTACTGCCGGCTGCGGAGGGGCAACGGGGTTTGCTTTCCGGACTTCTCGGGTTGTCCAGGAACCTGGGCTTCATGACAGGAGCCTCCGTCATGGCGACCTTGTTCGCCGCCGCCGTTGGTTCGGAAGAGATCACGAAAGTTTCGCCCGACGTCATCGGCGACGCGTTCACGACGACGTTTTTGGTCGCTTCAGCCGCCACCCTTTTCGCCTCGGTACTCGCACTGGCAGTGTCATCCAAGGATGCGGACTGGAAGCCAAGCGAGGGCGGATAACTAACAGCGCTAAGGAAGGCATTCGTCTTCTTGTGGCTCGTCGCGGGTCGCAAGGGAAAGGTCAACGTGACGAATGTCCCAACCTTAACCAAGCCTGTCCTTCAACCAACGTCCGATCGTCGTTCCCAGCCCGTCGTGGTAAGCGGCCGGACGATCAGAGTGTTTGCGGTCAAAACTCTCTCTTTGGCTCTCAACGCGCGTCATGTAGTGATCGAGGTCGCTGATCTCGATGAACGTTGCGGAGGCTGGTCTCTCTACATTGACCACCTCGGCAATTGCGAGATGTTCTTCCGTGCTGGTGAGGTAATCCGCGCTCCCGTAAATAAGCAAAGCGTCAATTTTCAAGTTGGCCCATAGCCCCGGCAAATCGAGCGCGGCGATCTGTTGCAGATAGGCATCCGCGGTGGGGATTTGTAACTCCTCTTTACATTCTGGCCGACGCTGAACGATCTCTTCTCTCGCTTCTCGTTCTATGAGAAGACGATGCATACACCACTGCTTGACCTGCATTTGGCGACCCAACACTTCCGGTGCGGTGCCGGCCAGTCTCAGTTGGCGTCTGCGGTTGATCAATTCGTACTCGAACCATGTCGTCCCGACCGTCTCCATCGCAACGATACCTCTGACCGGGACTTGTGCTGCTACGAGAGGTCCCACGATTCCGCCAATGCTGTGTCCGACGATGAAAACCCTGTCGGGATCAACATAGGGCTTGTTCTTCAATTCATTCAGGCCTGCGATGTAACCACGCGTTTCTGCATCCAGATCAACCGTCGCACAAGGCGGGCCTTCACTGTCACCCATGCCACTCTTTTCGACCCGCATGGTCACAAAGCCTTGCCGCGTCAACGATGAAAGCAGTTGACGATAGACTTCCTGGTCATCGAGTGGAGACTCCATGCTGTAACAACCGATGCCCCCGACAAACAGGACGGCGGGAAACCGTGTCGCCTCTCGCGGACGTGTGGTGATGGTGCGCCTCTTGGTACCGTCCACTATCACGGCCTCGTAGATCGTTTCAAAATCGCTCGACTTTTCCAGAGGGAGGCCAATCAAAGGGACTTCTTTCGAAACTGGATGACCGTCGCGCAGGAAGCTTATTTTGAGAACATCCCCCGCGCGTTTCGGCTTTATTGTCGCAATGACGTCTTCTTGTGAGCCAATCTTTCTGCCGTCCATTGATACAACCATATCGCCGGAACGCAGATCCGCGACAGACGCGCTTGAGTTCTCGATCACACGATCAATTTGCACGGTAGGCCCACCGCTGATTTCGTCGCTTTCGACCGTCTTCATGGCGATGCCCAAGAAAGGGCGGCGCGCCAGATCCTTGGCTTCCGCCGGAAAGGCATAAGTCAGGCACGAAACCAACATCAAAGTAAAAACACGTAGCATGATAATTCCCTCGGATTCTGCACTTGAAGAGCAGGACGCAACGGTGGCCCGATTTATTTGAATAGCTCTTGTTTTGTTCGTGAGTGGTTTTCAGCCCCATGCGTCGAACCGCGCCAAGGGAGTGACGAATTGGTTCTGAGGGGCGGAATCTGGGGGGGATTTTCGGGAGTCCTCCCGTAACCCCTGAAATTTTAGGACTACGCTTCGGCTTCCAGTAGCTTCAACCCCTCGCCGCTGATTCAGGTCCCCAAGGATAGCACGTCTAGTTCTAACGCGATCTCCTCCGATTCAGCTGGGATCTGCTCGACCAGGCCGAGCGATGCCAGCCGTTCAGCCATCAGGGTTGGTACGACATGAATCCGGCCATCGGACAAGCGATCGAGCTATTTTGTTTCTTCGATGCTCAAATCTTTCAGTGAATCAGTCATCTTGGCCTCCGTTGTACCCAACCTTCAACGAGCAAACTGCCTGACAGTTCCCCGCCGAGGGGTTTCACGGAGGGAAAAATAGGAAGTCAGCCTCGCTCCCGGGAGAATAGCTTTCGCTTGATTGCAAAAGCTCACCTACCGATCGTAGAGGGCGGCATCTGCCGCTCCGGTTTTCGCAATGGTAAATATGAATTTTCGGACAGGCCCCTCCGCCGATCAGGCGGTGCCACCGACGATGGCATAGGCGGCGGTGCCGCGTGCGCAGGCGATCACGATATGCCCATAGGGTCTGCGCCACTCGCTGTGAACATGAGTGTTCTCCGCCAGATCGAGGCTCGCACTGATTTGCGTCCCCTCCTGCCGAAACGTGACTGGCTGGCCGTTTACGGTTATCCAGAGGAGCGGGGTCTGGCTTTGTGCCTGTATAGAAAGACGCTGGCGCCCATGGCCAGCGGGCGTAAGCGACGCCTCGAGATGCAGCGTCGGAATTTCGGCGAGGTCCGCGACGGCACCATCGGGCAGCTCCGGAAGTTCGGGCGTTCGGCGCGGTGTTTCGCGGTAGCTTCCGGACTTCTCGAAAGCGCAGGCATAGGCAAGCAGCGCTGCATCTTCCCAGGCCCGGCCAGCGAAGGTCAGCCCCGCCGGCATGCCGATATCGGAAAGCATCCCCATCGGAACGGTCACCGTCGGAATGCCCAGATGGCGGATCGCCAAGTTGCCGTTGGCGACCCAGGTACCGTTTCGCCAGGCGAGATCGGCGGAGGCGGGGTTCACGTCGGCATCCGCCGGGCCAATATCGGCAACGGCTGGGAAGATCACCGCATCGAGCCCCAATCGGTCCATCCAGGCTTCGAGATCGACGCGCCGGGTCTCCTCGAGCCCCTGAAACCCCTCGGCAAGGCCCGGTATCTCGTCAAACGATGCGATGGGATGGTCGCGCAGATGGGCGGGGTAGTCGGCGATATGGTCGTCGAACCCGTGGTAGCGGTCGGGCAGGCTGCCTTCCGGCGCGGGGAATATGCGGCTCCCGTCGACGTTGGTAAGACGCCGTAAGGTAGGGTCGGCATTGGCGGCCAGAAAATCGTCCCAGGCCCAGGCGGACAAATCCACGATCTCGTGATGAAGATAGTCCGGGCTGACGAGGCCGCGGGTCGCAATGGTAGGCGCGTCCGGACGATCCCCCTCGTAATTGCTAACGACCGGAAAATCGGTGACCACGACCTCGGCCCCTGCCGCCTCGAGCGCGGCTCGTGCCGCCGCGCAAAGCGCGACCATCGAGGCTCGGGTGTCGATCCGCTGGCCGGTCGCGCCGCCGATCCCGACCTGCGCACCGGTTCCCGCCTCGGCATCGACATTGATATACATCGCCGGCAGGCCGAACCGTTTGCCCGCAAGGCTCGCCGTTCGGGCGATCGCGACATAGGACTGTGGCCGGATATCGGACGCTTTCGGGATCTGCACCCAGGCCTGGCGACGCCAAAGATCGCCGCGGCTTTCCGGATCGTCCGCCACGATAGTATCGAGCAAGTCCAGCATGTCAGCCATCGAGCGAGTGTGCGGCACCACGACGTCCATGGTCGGTACGAGTGGCCAATTGCCGCGTACGGAGATGACGCCGCGGCTCGGCGTATAGGCGCAGAGGCCGTTATTGGCAGCGGGCGCGCGCCCGCTCGACCAGGTCTCCTCCCCAAGCCCGAACGCTGCGAAACTCGCGGCGGTCGCGGTCCCGGATCCGTTGGAGGAACCAGAACCGAAGGCCGCGGTCAGCCAATCGGCATTGTAGGGCGATTCCGCACGCCCATAGACGCCGCGCTGCATCCCGCCATTGGCCATCGGCGGCATGTTCGTCAGCCCGATCAACACGGCCCCCGCCGCCCGCAGACGGGAAATCGCAAAGGCGTCCTCCGTCGCAATCAGATCGGCAAAAGCGGGCGAACCGGAGGCGACGCTCATCCCCTTCACCTTGTAGCTGTCCTTGGCGGTATAGGGGATGCCGTCAAGCGGGCCGATGCTTTCGCCGCGCGCGCGCCGCAGGTCCGAAGCACGGGCTTCAGCGAACATGTCGGGATTGAGCACCGGCACGGCATTGAGGGCGATCCCGTGCCGATCGTAGTACGCAATGCGGTTGAGATAGGCCGCGACCAGGCCGACGCTGGTCGTTTGACCTGTTCGAAGCGCGTCGCGCAATTCTCCAATCGAGGTTTCAACAACCTTCATCGGTGCCCTCCTGCATGAGTGCTGACGCAATGCTTGCCGCCAGCCATGCTTGCGTTTGCGGTAGCTGACGGCGTCGTCTACCGCAATCCCTTCGCGCGATCCCAGGCTTGCGTCCAAACCTTCAGGGCCTTCTGGTCCAGTGCTTTCGGCAGGTGCAACCGCTTCTGTGCTTCGGCAGATGGGTAGAGGTTGGGGTTTGACCGCAGGCTGTCGTCAAGCAGGGGCAGGGCGGCCTTGTTGGCTGTGGAGAATCCGGTTTCCCGAGCGGCCGCGGCGGCAATTTCAGGGCGCATGAAGAAATCGATGAAGGCGTGGGCGGCTTCTGGATGCGGCGCATCGGTTGGAATGGCGAGCACGTCGGCCCAGACCAGATTGCCCTCCTTCGAAAGGCGGTAGGTGATGGCGTAGGATTTGCCGGCCTCCTTCGCCCGGCTGCTTGCAATCAGCATGTCGCCGGAAAAGCCGATGGCGACGCAGAGATCACCGTCGGCAAGGTCGTTGACATAGCTTGAGTTGTGGAACTTGCGCACATAGGGGCGAACCTTGGCGACCACCTCCACTGCCTTTTCGAGTTCATCCTTGTCGGTCGTATCGGGATTGAGCCCCAAATAGATCAAGGCGAGGCCAAGCACCTGCTCTGAATCGTCGAGCATTCCGACGCCGCACGAGGCGAACTTGGCAACAACCTCCGGATCAAAGACCATACGCAAAGAATCGACGGGAGCATCGGGCATGATCGCCTGAACCTGCTCGACATTGTAACCGACGCCGGTCGTGCCCCACATCCAGGGTACGTTATGGGCATTGTCAGTATCGACGCTGGCGCCGCGCTTCAGGACGGCGGGATCGATGTTGCCCAGGTTGGAAAGCTGGTCGCGGTCCAGCGTCGACCATATACCCACTGACAGCTGGCGCTGGAAATGGGGGGAGAGGTTTACGGTGATGAGGTCGTAGCCCGACTTCCCTATCAACATTTTGGTTTCGACGATGTCGTTGGAATCGAACAGGTCGTAGGAGACCTTGATGCCCGTTTCCTTCTCGAAGGCAGCAATCGACTGGGCACTGAAATAGGACTCCCAGGAGTAGAGGTAGAGCATCTTCTCCTCCGCCCATGCGGGTGTCGTGAGAAGGCATGCCGTCGCAAGCGCTAACCAGCGTTTCATCGTCATTCTCCGTTTCTGATAGCGGGTGTCATTCGGGTTGTTGTTGCGTGACACAGTGGATACCGCCGCCGTTTTCATAGATGCGGTCGACGTCGAGCTGGACGATGCGGCGGCCGGGATGCAGCCGTCCGAGGACATCCAGGGCTAGGGCATCCGCCTTGCGGTCGCCGAATTGCGGCGTGTAGAGCGCACCGTTGCCGACATAGTAGTTCGCGTAGCTCGACAGGAAATCGTCGCTTGTCGAGCGAACCTCGGTGGCCGCGGGAATGGAGACAACCTCGAGCGAACGGCCGCGCGCATCACGCGCCCTTGCGAGGATGGCGAGCGCCTCTTCGTGGGCGCGCGCCCATTCCGATAGGTCGCCGGGATAGCTGCTGGCGATGACAAGGCCGGGCTCCACGAAGCGGAACGAGCCGTCGATATGCCCGTCGGTGATATCGAGACCGCGTACGCCGGGCACCCAGATGACGGTCTCAACACCGAGCGCTACCTTGAGAAGGCGTTCGATTTCCGCTTTCTCCATGCCGGGATTGCGATTGTCGTTCACCCAGCAGCTTTCGGTGAGCAAAAGCGTGCCGTCACCGTCGTATTCAAGGCCGCCCCCTTCGCCGCATAGGCCCGTCACGTGGCGTTCAATGCCGGCCATTTCAGCAATCCGCGCGGCAAGCTTGCTGTCGCGACCATGGGCCTGCTTGCCGCCCCAACCATTGAAGCCGAAATCGACGGCTGCGATGCTCCCTTCCTCCTTGCGAACAAAAACTGGTGCACTGTCCCGCGCCCACATGTCGTCCGTCGGGATGCCGACGAGTTCGACCTTGGGGCCGCAGAGACGGGCAGCCAGCGCATGCTGGTCTGCCGGAGCGGCCATTGAAACGGGCTCGTTTTCGGCGATGGCTGCCGCCAGCCGGCCCAACGTTTCCTGCACGCTTTCAAAGTAGGCGCCGGGACCGCCATAGAAGTCCGGCGTGCTCGGCCAGGCCATCCACGTTCTCGCATGCGGTTCGGCTTCGGCGGGAACTGTCGCCATCCATATGTCCTCCTCGTCGGCGCGGCTGCGCGCAGCCGGCAGGAGCGCCAGGCTTGCGGCTGCCAGTATGAAGCCGCGACGTGTCAGTGCGGCTTGTCGCGCGGTCACAACGGCTGCTCCTGCGTGATGCAGTGAATCGCCCCGCCGGCCGGAACGACGGCACCCATATCGACCGTCACAATACGACGGTCCGGAAACGCGCGGGCGACTGCCGCCTTCGCCTCATCGCCGGAAGGGCGCCCGAAGGTTGGCATCACGACGCCCCCGTTGGTGAGTGCGAAGTTGATGTAGGAGCGGGCAAAGATCTCGCTGGTTGCCGCGACGTCGTAGGCCTCGGGTATGGGGATGACCTCGAAGCGGCGGCCGCGTGCATCCGTCTGGCTGTTGAGGGCGGCCAAGTTGTCGGCGAGAATGCGTCCGTGCAGGTCGGTCGGGTCGGGATTGTATTCGAACATTACGACGCCGGGACGCACGAAGCAGCACATGCCATCGACATGGCCGTCGGTCTCGAGATCCAGCGGGTCGCCCGGCAGCCAGACCACCTTTTCGAGGCCAAGCATCCGCAGAAGCTCCTGTTCTACCCAGGCTTTCGAGAGGCCCGGATTGCGGTTCGGGTGGAGCAGGCTGGTCTCGGTGGCGATCAGCGTGCCGTCCCCATCGCAGGCAAGCGAGCCGCCCTCACAATGGATAAACGACCGGAATATTTCCCCACCCTCATGGGCCAGTACGCGGGCGGCCAGGGCATCGTCGGCATCGAATGGTTCATGCTTGCGACCCCAGGCATTGAAGCGCCAGGAAACGCCGGTAAGTCCCCCATCCGATCGCTTCAGGAAAGTCGGTCCGGAATCGCGGATCCAGCAATCGTCGATCGGCAGGGCGACGATCCCGATGTCGTGGCCGAGCTGCGCCTTGGCACTCTCTGTGTGATCGGGATGGACCACCATGCTGACGGGCTCGAATTGTGCGATCGCCGCAGCGACATCGGCATAGGCCTGCTGCATGTCCGGCAGGCGCTCGCCATAGAGATCGTGCCGGTGGGGCCAGGCCATCCATGTCTTGGCATGAGGTTCGAACTCACCCGGCCGGCGCAGCTTCACCTGCGGTTGCGGCCGCATCTTCGTGTCCATGATTGACTCCTATTCATCTATGGCGCTCATTGTTGTTCCAACAGAGTGCCAATACAAACGAGAAGCATTCCCACTAAAGATGAATGGAATTCATGTATGGTTAAATTCCGCCACATTCCGCCGACCCAGTTCCTCAAGGGGTTCGAAGCCGCGGCGCGGCTTGAGAGCTTCAGCCGCGCCGCGGAGGAAGTTGGCCTGACGCAATCGGCCATCAGCCATCAGATGCGGTTGCTTGAGGCGCAGATCGGCCAGCCGCTGTTCCTGCGTATCGGCCGGGAAGTGCGCCTCACAGATGCAGGGCGCGACTATCATCGGACGGTGCGAGGCTGCCTGGAAATGATGGAGGATGGGTACAGACGGCTGGAGCCCTATCGCAAGCCCGGCAGCGTCGTCATCTATGCGCCGCAAGATTTCACGCGGCGCTGGCTCCTGCCGCGTTTGCCGGGACTGAAGACGGCTGTGCCCGCCTGTGAACCTTGGCTGGACACCAACGGCGCGCGCGTCGATTTCGAGACGATGGAGGTGGATATCGCCATCATACACGCTTTCGAGCCGCCGACTGGTTGTGAAAGCTTCATGATCGGCACCGACTGTCTTTCACCTGTCGCTCAGCCGGCGCTTGCGCGGATGCTCCGGGAGCCCGCCGATCTTCTCAATGCAGAGCTCATCCACGACGAAGGCCCGGTTGGTTGGGCTGAATGGCTGGGGCATACGGGCGTTGACGCTGACACAACATGGAAGGGCACGAATTTCAGCGACCGCGATATTGCCCTGGCCGCAGCAGAACTCGGACAAGGAGTCGCGCTGGCCAGTTGTCTTCTGGCAGACGCTGCGATCAAGGCCGGGGTGTTGACGCGGTTGTTTGACGAGGCCCTCGACTCCGGTCGTGCTTGGTATGTCGTTTCGAGCGAAAGGAAATTGAAGGACGCCGACGTGCTCGATGCTTGGCATTGGTTGTCTGCCCAGGTGCCCGCTTCTGGAGGAGAGGCTCGCCAAATTCCCGCTCATCGCCGTGCCGACGATCACGCTTGAGGGATGCCAACGGTGCACCGCATCCGGAGCCCCGCCTATGCCAAAAAATTTTCGGGCAAGATGACACCGGCTGATTACCGGCGGCATCGGCTACAATCTGCCGCAGGAAGCGCCACAGGCCTTGCTGAAGAAGGCCGCAGGAATGCAGTTCAATATGCTTTCCGTCTTTCAACGTGCCAGACGCCTTTTTGAGGCGAATGGTGGGGCAGGGGTTGATTTCGATGAAATATCTCTATCATACTTATGTATGAGGAAATTGTCTTCAAATATTGAAGTAAATTAAGCCTGAGTTTTATTATCGAGTGGCTGCATGCGCGTCTTTTTCGATGAGAATTTGGAAGTAATACATCGTACAGGATCGTCTTCCTATCTTCTTGTC
Organism: Rhizobium sp. ARZ01; assembly: GCF_014851675.1. Classification (NCBI taxonomy): domain Bacteria; kingdom Pseudomonadati; phylum Pseudomonadota; class Alphaproteobacteria; order Hyphomicrobiales; family Rhizobiaceae; genus Rhizobium; species Rhizobium sp. ARZ01. The sequence continues at coordinate 2,985,886 of NZ_JACVAE010000001.1, read as the reverse complement.
ACCTTTAACGAGATGGAAATGCAGGCCAACGGCAGCCGCTTCTGGGGGCAGAGGCTCTGCGAAAAGGCGGACATCGCTGCGCTTGGCTTCATCAGTCGACGTCCAAACTGGTTCCCGGCGACGAGTGTCGTCAAGGCGGTCGAGGCGGTCGCGCCGATCCTCCGCGCTGCACCCGAGCGGATCCTTTACGGACACTCGCAGGGCGGCTACGCGGCGCTGCGCTACCGCCGGCGCTTCGACGCCACCGTTGCCATCGCATTTTGTCCGCAGGTCTCGATTAACCCGAAGAGCGTTCCTTTCGACGGCAGATTTACGCGCCATTTCTCGCCCGACCTCCATGCCAATATGGGGATTGCGCCTGACCACGCCGCCGGCCGTGCCTATCTCTTCTTCGATCCATTCCACGCCGCCGATCGCCGGCACGCAGAGCGGATCGCGGCGTTGCAGGAGAGGACACATCTTGTGCCGGTCCACATGACGGGCCATGGCACAGTCAGAGCCTTCACCGGGACGGCGCGGGCGCTATCGCTGATCGAGGCATGCCGCCAGAACGATCTTCCGGGGCTGCGCGCACTAACGCGCGCAGCGCGAGTTGCGGCACCAATGCGACCTTATCAGATTTCTGTGGCGGCTATCGCCCGCCATCTTGCTTGGGCCGACCGATTTCATGCGCACTTTGGCGCGGATTTCTCTCCGGTCGAGCGGGCAAACTTCCTATACCATCGTGCCAACCGCCACATCCGTGACGGCGAGCTTGCGACGGCGCGGACTATGCTGGCGGACGCCATGTCGTACAAGCCAGGCGATCCTGGCCTCGCCCACCGGATAGCCGAACTGGACGGCCGGATCGCGCGCAACCGTGGAGCAGATGCTGGCGTTCCTTCGTGATCTGAATGTCACCCCGACAACGTGGCGCTCTTAGTTAGCGGATCATCGTCAGGGCTAGGCCTCCTGATCAATATAAATCTCCCGAAACCGGGTGTCGGTTTCGGGAGAATGATGCGCACGGCAGTAGATGGGACTGCTGGGCTCAGGCGACCGCGCGCCGTGCCGCGGCGAGGGTTTCGATCTCCACATTGAAGCAGGCGCCAAGGTCGGCGCGGGCAATTGCCATGTGCAAGTTGGCACTCACGAAGCCGGCCGGCGAGCCGCAATCGAAAGTGCGGCCGAGGAACTCCAACGGCCTGATTTCTTGCGTTTTCATGAGTGCGATCATGGCATCGGTGAGCTGAACTTCGCCGCCCGCACCGGGTGACTGGTTCTCCAGCAGGTCGAAGATCTCGGGCTGCAGGATGTAGCGCCCGGAAATGAACAGGTTGCTAGGGGCAGTGCCCGGGGCAGGCTTCTCCACCAGGCCCGTCACCAGCGGCCCATCACCCGTCGGCTTCAGGGATACGATGCCGAATTTATGGGCCTCCTCGGGCGCGCATTTCTCGACGGCGATGATGTTGCCGCCATGGCGGTCATGGAGGTTCATCATTGACTTGAGGCAGGGTTCGTCGTCGACCATCAGCATGTCGGGGAGCAGGACGGCAAACGGCTCGTCGCCGACGATCTGGCGCGCCGTCCACACCGCGTGCCCCAGGCCGCGCGCCTGCTGCTGGCGAACAAAGGAGATGCTGCCCGTACCCGGCGTATACTGCGCCATTCGGTCGGCCAGAACATGCTTGCCGGCATTGCGCAGGCAGACGTCGATCTCAAAGGCGTGATCGAAATAGTCTTCGATTGCGCCCTTCATGCGTCCGGTGACGATGACGACATGCTCGATCCCGGAGGCGAAGGCCTCCGCGACGATGTAGTCGAGGATTGGCCTGTCTACGATCGGCAGCAATTCCTTGGGAACGCTCTTGGTTGCCGGCAGCATTCTCGTTCCAAAGCCGGCGGCGGGGATGATGGCCTTGCGGACTTTCGTATGCATGTAGGTAGCCTCCAGTTTCATGCGACCTTGCGAACGGTCTTCTCAAGGTTTGGTTGCATCGATCGTCTCTTGTTCGAAGCTGTTTCAGCGTTCCTCAAGACGAACATCGTTAAAGCGAGTGTGAGAGAAGCACAGGGCTCTCCGCCATGGCGGCATCGAGCTTCTGGCGCAGCAGCCTGCGATAGAGCGTGACGTGTTCGCGCGCGCAGCCAACATGGTCGCTGGGGCGTCGCATGGACGCGCGCAGCCGATCCCAGGACCGGGTATCGCCCAAGACCTCAACGATACGGTCCGCCAAGTCCTGGCTGCTGCCCGCGCGAAAGTGCAGGCCGTCCTTTCCGTCGCGCACTTTCTCGGCCATTCCGCCGATGTCGGAGCAGATCATTGGCCTGCCATGGAGCAGCGCCTCCTGGATCACGACGGGCGAGTTTTCCCACCAGACGGACGGCAGGACCACCCAGTCGACCGAGCGCATCAGTCGTGGCATGTCCGCATTCTGGTATGCGCCGTAGAAGCGGACGCGGCGGCCGGCGTCAGCGATAAGCTTCTTCATCCGTTCCTGGAACTCGATCGGTTGCCGCTCGAGATTGCCGCCGAAGATCATCAAGCAGGAATCTTCGCCCCAAATCTCTTTCGGGATGCGCGCAACGGCGTCGATGAGGACGTCGACGCCCTTGAACGGCGTCATCTGGCCGAAATAGGCAAAGCGGTTGCGGCGCGGCTTACTGCCTTGCAACTCTCGTGCGGGCGCAGCAGCTTCTACGGCGATCCCGTTTTCGATCACGCTGAGCTTCTGCTCTTCGATGCCCCATTTGGCGTAGCGGTCCGCCAGAAACTGGCTGGGGGAAACGAAAGCATCGGCCAGGCCTAGCATTCCGCGCGCCAGTAACTCCCGCTTCAAGAAGCGCGAGACCGGGATGTCGGGAAAGCAGCCGTGGCAGGCGGTGGGCGAGGCGGTCTCGCAGAGTTGGCCGGAGGGCCGCTTCACCATCTGCCCGTGATTGTGGCAGATCGACAGGTATTCGTGGAACGTGACGAGCATGGCCGCGTGCGGCAACGCCTCTCTGAGCGCATAAAGCGCTTCGAGTCCGAGGCCGAGTACATGATGGAAATGCACCACATGAGGCCTGAGATCGCGAGCAAGGCGCAACAGGTCCCGGCTTATCGCCTGCGTGTCTCCGTTGGACAGGAAAAAGTGGTCGTAGTCATCCGTGTGGAACAGCACCTCGTCATCGGCTAGGCGAAGGCTCATCAGCGCGGACGCGGCATGTCGCGGCACGGGATGGCCGACGCGGGCCAGATAGACCGATTCCACGTTCGGCAATTCATTCAGGCCGCGATGGAGGTTGTGCGATGCGATTTCCGCTCCGCCGAGCGAGACGGTTGGGTGCGCATGCGACACGACGAGGACGCGAAGCTGTTCGTTCATACCGATCTCTTCTCCGGCTTTTCAAGGGGGAGGGCAGGCGACCATTGGCGCTTGAAGATCTTTCGATCGATCTCTTCCACCAGGGCTGCCATCGCCGGAGCATCCGGGTTGGGCGCGTCGTCGCAGCCCCACATCTGCACCGATGGCAGCAAATAGGCGTCGATGCCAGACCGGCTAAGACGGAGGCCAAAATCCAGCCCCTTTTCCTGTGCACCCAGATAGCCGCCGGAAAAGCCGCCCGCGCGTATCAGGGCGTCGCGGGGCATGATGCAGCACTCGAGCGAGGCGGCTGCAATGCGGGTCAACTCCATCCCGGTAACGGCTTTGAGCGGATATCCGGCATAGCGGCCGACGACTGGTTGGTTGCTGTTGTCGTCATCGGTAAAGGTCCCTGCCCAGCGAATGGAGTGGTCCTCGTAGGCGAGAACGGGGGAGACGATGCTTCCTCTCAGGGTCTTCTCCGTGGCCACGAGCTTGCCGTACCAACCCGCGCCGTGCGGAACGAGCGAGGCGGACAACAACACGATCGTTTCGGACGAGACTGCCTGCGCGCCGGCTTCGAGCAGGTCGTAGGCGTCGCCTGTTCCCGTTACTGATACCAGCCTGGCCGAAAGGCGATAGAACCGCACGAGTTCACCAAGGCAGGCGGCCTGTCTTTGAAAGCGCTCGGCAGGCATGGCGATTACGATCGGCGCGCGCCGGGTCTCAGGATCGAGCGCCAGCAGGGCCAGCAATGGGGAAATGTCCTCCTCGCTCTCGCCGGCACCGATGACGATCGGTGGGCTCCTGTCCTGATAGAAGGAGCCGGTGTCGAGGACTGTATCGACGACCGGCGCCGACCTTCCGGATTCGCTGAGAAACGGCACGATTTGTGTGTCGACGATCGCCGACAATGCCCAGTTCGCAGGATCGATGGAACCGATCTGGCGCAATGCTGCCGAACGGGACGTAACCCGAGTTGGCTTTACGGGCAGGAACGCACGGCGCGAATCGCGAAGCATCAGTTCCAGATAAAGGGGAGTGGCCGCATCATCCCCACCCGGCAACTTTGCGTGGACTACGAATCCATGGGTATGGTGTCCGCCTCGAAGAGCCGATGTGAACTGCTGCTCGTCGCTGAAACTATCCGAGACATCAGGGCGTTCGAGGCGTGTCCAGCGTTCATCGAGACGAACCGCGGCACCGAGTCGACGCAGCCTCACGGCCGCGACACGCTCGTCAGGGTCAAGCATCCAGCCTGAAATGAGGAGATTGCCGCCGTCGGCCTCATAGGCGTCATCAATTCCCATGCGGACGGGGTACGGCAGGCTGGAGACGGTTTCCTTACCGTCGAAGCTATTTGCTGCGGAGCGCAGAGACAGGAGGACGTCCGGCGCGCTCTGGGTGCGTAACAGGATCGACCGGATATGCTCGGGCGTTTCCATCGGGCCGACCACACGCCTTCGCGGATGGACGGCCAGGTGCCGCCAACCGGGGCGTCCCTTGAAGACCAGCCCCTCGAAGTCCTGCGCTCGGACAGCCTCGTTGGGATCGATAAGACCGACAAATCCCGAGGCGCCATCGGGAGCGTCCGTTCGGGGAAAACTGGCGATGCCGCATTCGGCGATCACCGGTGTCCCGTTGCCAACCAGGGACACCCGGTAGCGCCCAGGCGTCATGCTGTGGCACCAGCCCTGCAGGAACGTCGCACCGTCTTGGTTTTCGCCGATCAATTCGACGAAGCCGTCGCTTGCTCCGGCAGTCTGCAGCAGCGTGGCGGCGGCCTGGATCTTCCGCAGGCTGACGTCGCCGGACATCAAAACGTCTACGAGCCTTTCGATGGCGGGGGCCGCCTCGGCACCTCCGGACTCGGCAACGAGAACGGCCGCCTGGTCGATGGAGGCGGGGCGCGGAGCAAAGACATAACGTGCGCTCGCTGGCCCCTCGCCGAACCGTATCTTCGTCAGAGATCGATCCGCATGGTCAATCGTCAGGAGCGCGGCGAACCCGTGCGTGGCTGGTGGCAAAGGCGTAGCCAACCGCCAGTTCGAGACAAATGCGGTTTCCGCCTGTTCCCCATCAAATTCCACGGGCACATCGCCGGCCACGAGCCGTCCGAGGCCGACAATGAGGAGGGTATTTTCGTCTATCGGGCAGCCGACAACCCGTCCCGGCCGCAGCGTTCTGCTCGGACGATCCTTGCCGGCTGAGGGGTGAGAGGCTGCTGCGGGGGACTGTCCTGTAACCAGCACGGTACGCCCTCAGACCCTGGCAAACAGTGCAAGGCCAGCACCCGCGATAAATCCCGCGAGAACAAACAGCAGCAGCAGCAGCGGCTTCAACTCGCCGTTTGCGCGTTTTTGCAACGCGCCTAGGTTCTTCTCCATTCCCGCCACCACACCATCCAGGCGCATCAGATGGACATCGAGATCGTTCAGCCGTTGGCTGATATCCACCCTGAGGCTTTCGATGGCATTGCTGATATCGGCCAGTCCGACGGTCTCGGTCTTGTCGGCGTCAATCTCCGGCGCGCGCTGCAGGGCGCGCTGGGAGACCTGCAACTGTCGCTGCGACGCCATGAGTACGTCGAGCTTGTCGAGCACTTTCGTGAGCGGCGCGGCAATGAGGGCTTCAGCCGCTTGTTCGTTCGGCTGGGGAACGCGCAAGGCTTGCTCGGCACCGCTTTCACCCAGTGCGACGACGACGAGATCGCCTGGGCGCGACTGGGCAGGTTCCGGCAGGGCGATTTCGAATGCGTGCTTGCCGTCGCCGATACCGTTGCGCCGCAGGTCGGGACGATTGCGATCGGCAACCGCCTCGGCAATCACCTTGCCGTCGAGTAGGACGCGGATCGTCAGCCGATGGTCCGGGGCCATCGGGTCGAACGCCCAGCCGAAGACGCGGCCGCTGTCGATCGCATCCACCCGGCCGTTCATCGGCTTGGCATTGTCCTGTTCAGGTGCGGCATCCGGTCGTTCAGCGGGATTGGCCATGAGGTCTCCTAAGCTGCCTGAACCCGTGCCGGCTCGATCAATTCGAGGTAGCGGCGGGCAGTCGTGTCGATGTCGTCGGGCTTGCGAGCGTTGTCGGAAAACCGGAGCAGCAAGTTCGGCTCTTCCAATATGTCACGCATCGCCGCAGCGAGTGCTCGGGCATCGTTGGGCGGAACGGTCAGCCCGTTGGCGCCGTGCTCGATCATTTCGGCCATTCCGCCGATGTTGCTGGCGATGACCGGACGCCCCTGCATCTGGGCCTCCTGAATGACCAACGGCGCGTTCTCCCACCAGACGGACGGAACGATGGTGCAGTCGACCGCGGCCACCAGATCCCCGATATCCTCGCGCCGATAGGGACCTCGGGGCTGCACGGAAGGCGCCGTCTCGGCGAAGCGGCGATCGATCTCCTCGACGAAATCCTTGCTTTGGAAGGGCGCGCCGCCATGGACGCGCAGCTCGAATTCGAGGCCATCGGCCAGAAGCTGGCGCGCGGCCTCGAGCAGCACGGTTACACCCTTCCAGGGATTGAGATTACCGAAGTATCCGAAGACTGGACGCCCGCCCTCGAGCATCGGCCTACGCGCGCTGGTGCTTCGAGTGGGGATGCCATTGGGGATGACGCTGATCGCATCCTCCGCCAGCCCCCACTGGACAAAGCGCTGCCGCAGAAAGGCGCTTGGCGAGACGAAGTGGTCGACAGTGCTCAACAGAGCCTTGAGATGGCGTTCGCGCAAGGCAAAGTGATCAAGCGGAATATCCTTGAAGCAGGCGTGGCAACGATCCGGGCTGGAGTTGTAGCAAAGCTCCTTGCTGCCGGTGCGCACCATCAGACCGTCATGATGGCAAATGGGGTAGTAGTCATGCAGCGTCATGACGATCCGGCACTGGGGCAGGGTGCGGCGGACAATGTGCGGGAACTCGGCGCCAAGCAGCAGCAGGTGGTGGAGGTGGACCACGTCTGGCCGGAACTCGCGGAGCAACTCCGCTATATCCGGCACCACGCCATAGAGGTCGATCTGGCTCATGTAGAAGCGGTCGAAGTGTCCGGACCACAGCAGGACTTCGTCCCCGGCCGGGCCGATGCCCTGAAAGCTTGTGCCTGGCCTGGCCTCGCGGTGGATCTGGTTCGTGGCACCGAGAAACAGCGCCTCGTGCCCCGCGCGCTGGTAGGCACGAAACAGGTCGTGGGCAAAAATCTCCGTGCCGCCCGGATGAAGGGACGGGTGGTTGTGGGCGGCTACCAGGATGCGCTTGCTCATCGCACGTCGCCCCGGCGCTTTGCTACGATGAAGTCCTGGTGGTGGCCCGCCTTCGTGCCACGCCAATGGCCAAGCGACTTCAGGGCGAGGGAGAGGCCGGCCCGCCCGAGCGCCTTGTCCAGAAAGCCGTCTTCGAAGCCGATTGCTGCAAGCGGCGGCTGGTTGGGAACGAACCAGCATGGGCTTTCGCCATAGCGGCGGAACGCGAGACGCGGATCGCGCCGCCCGTTTTCGTTTGCCGCGGCGATGCGGTCGACCACGAAGGCAGTCATGAACAGCCGGCCGCCCGGTACCAGGATTCTGCGGACCTCGGTGAGATAGACAAGGATCTCCGCAGGCGGCAGATGGGTGACGACTGACGTCATGATGACGAAGTTGAAATGACGATCCGGAAAGGGCAACGCCAGAGCCTTGCCGCTGATCTTGCCATTCGGATTGTAAAGCTCGTGCGCGATGTCCAATCGCTGGAAGGCGAAGTTGGGATAGGCGGGCGTGATCGTGCGCTGGCACCAGTCGATACCACCCTCCACCGGATCGATGCCGTCGTAGCGCCCCACTTGCGGGTCGAGATACTGGGTGAGCGGCACGGCCATCCGGCCGATACCGCAGCCAATGTCGAGTACGCGGCCATCTTCGCGCAGTCCGCCGATGCGAATGAAATGGCCGAGAAACTCAGCTCCGATCGCGCGAAAATCACCGTCTCCCACGAAGACGTTCGTCGATTCCGGTTGCGGCAGAAAGCGGTTGTCCTTAGCGGATTCGACCAGCCAGCGGACACGGTCTTCATCGATCAGTCGGCCTGGTGCAGGGGACTGCTGGAGTGCCGCTTGCGTCATGCTGCGTTCCTTTCCCGGATTTTCCCGCCTGCCACAGCAGGTTGATCCGGGTCTCTTGCGAATTGGTTCGCCATCAGATCAGAGATGTCGTCATCCCATCGCTGCGTGTGCAGCCATGAATTGTACTGGCTTGCGACGCCGCGCATGTAGTCCTGACTACGGCGGATCGAGCGACGCTCGAAGTGGTACAGGCATGCCGCCGGCTCATAACCGATCTGGAGCCCGAGTCGCCGGATCTTGAGGCACAGGTCGCTGTCCTCGTAGTCGCCGATCACGTAGTCCTCGGTGTATCCACCGACGCGCTCGTAGGTGTCCCTTCGGGTCACGAGGCAGGCGCCGGTGACACCAGGAACGTTGCGGGCATGTTGCGCCGGTGAATAGTCGCCAGGCATGCCCTTGTGAAAGTGGTGATTCAGCCAGATCCCGCGCTTGTCGCGGCCGAAGTAGAGCCCGGCATGCTGCAGCGATCCGTCTTCGAAGATCAGCTTTGGGCCGATGGCTCCGAGCGTCCTGCTTTCCAGCAGTGGCCGTGACAGCACTTGAAGCCAGCCGGGCGCGCAGGGCACGACGTCCGAATTGAGCATCACAAGGACCGTTCCGCGTGCAAAACGCGCTCCGGCATTGCACGCACGCGCATAGCCTCCGTTGCGGTTCATCACGACGAATTTCATCGGCAGCCCGTGCAGTAGATGCAAGCCACCGAGCAGATGTTCCGTCTCGTCCTGAATTTCCGGTGAATCCAGGACGTAGATGATCTCCGCATTTTCGGCGAGCCAGGGATCGGTGGCCATCCCGGACAACTGGAAACGCAGGAAGTCCAGGACCCGGTAGAGGGGCACGACGATGGAAACGAGCGGCGCGCTCTTGGGCAGATCGTAGTCCTTCGTTGAGCTGACCTCTATGGTCCTGCCCAACCGTCGCTCCACGTCCTGCAGGGCGGGAGCAAGGATGGTGCGGAAGGCATCATCGACCGCATGTTGTGGCGGCACAGCGCGCAGGATGTGGTTTCGTTGCGCAGTGGGTTCGAAGGGCTGTGGCTTCGGAAGCAACGACCTTACCGCGCCGGAGGAAAGGCGCATCTGGAACCGGGGCTGCAGAAGCGGGCCGAGGGATTCCGTCAGCGGAACCCAGGCAACGAACCCGGTCACATCGGTCTTGGTGCTCTCATCCTTCCCTTGCGCCCATGCCGGAAACTCGTAGGTGTTTGCGTCAAGCGGTACGGCCGTGCCGTCCTCCTTCACGTAGTCGATGCCGGCGAGCATGGATGAGGGTGAATGAAACCAGCCGCCGGCGAGCAGGCCATCCTGGAGCGCCAGAGCGAGATCGACCTCCCCGGACGGGTGCATCGCCGACTTGGTGATCCGGCGTGCAGCCAAGGGTGCGCGAACTTGGAGGTCAATTGCCGTAGACGTGCCGCCCTCAGGCAAGGTGGCGAGCCGACGTACAATCAGTTCGCGCAGTTCAAGCGCGTCTCGATTCTTGTCCCACCAACTCTGCAGGTTCGGATAGCGCGGCTTGTCGTTCAAAAGCTGCCGGATGGCGATACCATTCTTGCTGAGGAGGACGATGAGAATAGGAGGAGAAGGGGACGGCGACTCCGCGATGAAGTGGCATGACTGCGGGCCTTGTTTGGCATTCCGCCCAAGCACAAGGCTCACCGACATGCGCGCGATCGAGGCTGCGCCGACAGCATAGATGGCGGTGATGTCGCCCAGTTCCGGATTGATGGCCGTCTCGATCAGATGGCGCCCTTGGGCAACCTGGCACACGATGCTGGCGGCCCGCGGTTCGGGTACGAGGGCGTGAAGTGCGTCTTCGACCACCATGCTGAAAAGGTGGTCGTTGGATATCCGAAAGGCGCTTCGCCACACCGTCAGAATGTTGGTCACGAACTTGATGCGGGCCTCGGGCGCAAGACCCGCGAACAGGGCCTCCACGTCGAGCGGTTTCAGTGTGCGCGCCGGCTGCATCACGATGGTTTCGATGACACAGCCGTCGTCCGTGGAGATGTCCACATTTTCCGGCCGCTTGCGAGGCCTCATGGCCCAGAACAGGCGCTGCCGTCCGTCACCGAGCGGAAGCATCATGCTGACGAGCGGTACCGGCTGCTGATCCATGGACAACACGCACCGTGTGGCGGCGGGCAGGGAAGGGGGAAGATCCCAGATCAGGACGGCCAGCTCCGAGCCAAGCCGAAAGATCTTTGCATTCCTGAACTCGCCAGTGGCGTCTCTCGATTCGTCGAACGTCACGCGCTACCCCTCTGGATCGGATAGCGCGCCCCACGGGAGGAGGCAGGGCGCGCCGGGTTCACCTCAGTGAACCGTGAAGTAGTTCTCGGGATTGGCCTGGATGTCGTCGGCATCGACATTGACCAATGTGAGCGTGTCGCCATGACCGAGGTCCACGACGACATTGCCGCCGACCTGCGTGACACGCGAGGCCAGGTCTTCGGGCGAAGACACGTCGAGGCCATTGATGCCCTTCGAGATTTGCAGCAGGTCCTCGCCGGCGGTGAAATCGAGAATGACGTCGTTGCCACCACCGCCGTCGAAAACGAAGATGTCGTTTCCGGCTCCGCCTGCCATGACATCGTTGCCGGCTCCGCCGTCGAGGATGTCGGCTCCATCGCCGCCATAGAGCAGGTCGTTGCCCTTGCCGCCGGACATAAGATCGCTCCCATGTCCGCCAAACAAGATGTCGTTCCCCTTGTCGCCGTACAAGAGGTCGTCACCCCAACCGCCGACCAGGATATCATCGCCCTTGTCGCCGTTCAGCAAGTCGTCGCCTTCGCCGCCGAACAAGGTGTCATTGCCCTTGTCGCCGAACAGCAGGTCGTCGCCCTCTTCACCGAACACGAGGTCGTCCCCTTTGCCTCCGCTCACGAAATCATCGCCCCCATGGGCGCGGATGAAGTCGTTGAAGCGTGAGCCAAACAGGGCGTCGTCATATGCGCCGCCTTCCAATGTGGCCATCTGCCTCTCCTCTACAGGTTACATGCGCGCGCGATCGGCGCGGGATTGCAACGATTGCGCGCGGGGAATGTGCACTGCAAAAAAAGACAAGGCAAGTATGTAGTGGAGCATAAATGTTCAATTTTGGAAAAAATATTCCCGTTGGCGCGCTGTTTGTATGTGTCATTTTTGTATTACGTAGTCAGATCAAGTAAAATATACTTATCTTCCAAAGAAATAACTTCAAAAATCGTATTATCTTGCACTGATATTGTGTTTAGCTCGCGCTCGATAATATTAATCTTCTCTGAAGGCGCGGTTGAAGCTCTCGACAACCGGAGAGGTGAGGTAGTCGATTGCAAGGCGTGACTTGTGAATGATCAGCACCTCCGCGGGCATGCCGGGATAGAGGCGCACGTCGGCGTTTGCCGCGAGCGATTTCGCGTCGATCTTGGCGCGTGCGATGAAGAAGGCAGCGTTCGACTTTTCATCAACCGACTGGTCCGCGGCGACATAGGTGATAGCGCCTTCGAGCGGCAGTCGGGAGCGCTGATTGTATGCGGTCAGCCTAATTTGTGTCTCTGAGCCGACGGCGATGCTGTCGATATCGCGAGGATTGACGCGCATCTCGATCAGGAGCGGCTCGTTTTCCGGAACGATTTCGAGCAATGGCTGGCCGGGCGTGACCGCGCTGCCAGGGGTGCGCAACCAGATGTCGCTGATGATGCCAGCCTGCGGGGAGCGGATTTCGAGGCGCCGCAGCACGTCCTTTGAGGCGGTGATCTGCTCTTCGACATCCGCGAGTTCGACGCGCGCCGTTGTTATTTCACCGGCGATTGTCGATTGAAATTCGCTTTCGATGCCGGTCAGGGCAAGCTGGGCGCCTGCCTCTGCTTTTTCCGCCCGGGCCTTGTCGCCGGCAAGCTCGCCCCGCGTCCTGGCAAGCTCGCTCAGCTTGGCGTCGATATCGATGAGCTGCGTGCGCGGTGCGACGCCTTTCTTGACCAGCGTTGCGATTGCCGTCCGCTGCTCGTTGACGAGATCGATTTGCTGGTCGGTCGCCTGAATTTGGATGTGGAGCGACTTCGCCTGTTCGAAATACTCCTCGATGGTCTTTTTCTGGACCTCTATCCGCCCGTCCTTCGCCTCTCGCCGCTTCTCAAAAAACATTGTCTCAGCCTTGACGGCGTCGTCCATCGTGACGTCCCGAGCCTCGGCGAATTCGTGCGGAAAACTGATCTGCGGCGTGTCTGCCTGCTCGGCCTTCAGTCGGGCGAGTTTTGCGATCAAGCCTGTGCGTCGGCTTTGGAGCGACTGCAGATTGGACCGGGCTCGTGTGTCCTCCAACTCGATCAGGGGCTGTCCCGCGGAAACCTTGTCGCCCTCCTGAACGAGCAGGCGACTCATCACGCCGCCTTCGAAGTGGCTTACGGTCTTGCGTTTTGAATCGACGATGACGGTGCCGTTGGCGACCGTCGCACTGCTGAGCTCGGTCGAAAACGCCCAGGCAAAAAATCCGCCGAAGGACACCAGGATCGTTGCAAGCCCCGCAATGACAAGGCGGCGGAGCGGTGAGCGGAGTTCGCTTTCCCCGCGCTGAAAATGTGAGGGGGCGACGTCCCGCGACACAGATTGATGTTGCAGCGAGCGGTGCTCAGAAAGGTCGGTGCGGACTGCGAGGTGCTTCATCTCTGTCATATTGCGGTCACCTCGCGGCGCGGTTCGCCCGGAATTGTGGCCGTAACGACGTCCGTGCGCGGTCCGAATTGCGTGATGCGGCCGTTTTCCAGCACGAGCAGCTTGTCGGCGACCTGCATGATCGCGGGCCGATGCGCGATTATGATGACCATGGCACCATCATCGCGCGCATGCTGGATCGCGCGGATGAGAGCCCGTTCGCCAAGCGAATCGAGGTTTGCATTCGGTTCGTCGAGCACGATGAGGCGTGGACGGTCGTAGAGGCAGCGCGCCAGTGCAATGCGCTGCCGCTGCCCCCCGGAAAGGGTGAGATGCCCATCGCCGACCGGTGTGTCATAGCCGAGCGGCAGGCGTCCGATCATGTCATGGACGTCGGCCAGGCGCGCCGCCTCCAGCACCTTGTAAGGGTCGCTGTCTGCCATCCTAGCAATGTTTTCACGGATCGTTCCTTCCAGAAGTGAGACTGATTGCGGGAGGTATCCGACCACCTGGCCGAACGAACTGCGCTCCCAGAGATAGGTGTTGTTGCCGTCCAGGAAGACGCCACCGGATGTGGGTCGCAAGATCCCGACCAGCAGGCGCGCGAGTGTCGACTTGCCGGCTGCGGAAGGGCCGATCACGCCGAGCACCTCGCCGGGGGAGAGCGCGAAGGAGATGCCCTTGATGATCGGCACATCCAGCCCCGGTGCCGCGTAGACCAGCTTGTCCACTACCATGTCGCCCGACGAATGCGGCGTGGGCATCGTCTGGCGGATCGCGAGATTCGCCTTGAGGGTGGCCTCCAGCCGGCGCCAGCCGGCGATCGCCAGCACCCACTGCCGCCAATTGTCGATGATCGAATCGAAGGGTATCAGGAGCCGTCCGACGAGAATACTCGAAGCCATCATCGCGCCGGGGGTGATTTCCTGCTCCAGCACCAGAAACGCTCCGACCGCCAGGGTGACGATCTGGATGGAATAGCGCAGGCTGCGGGTGATGGACGTCATCGCTTTGCTCCTACTCCCGCTCGTTTCAAAGGCGCCAAGGGCTTGCAGTTGCAAGGCGCGCCAACGATTCGCCAGGGCGGGCAGCATGCCCATGGCCTCGATGGCCTCGGCATGACGCAGCGAGGCGCCAATCTTGGACACGGCCTCGATATTGGTCTGGTTCGCTTCCTTGGTAAGTTGACGTGTCAGCATGTCGGTAACCAGGCCGCCGCAAAGAAGCAGTGCCACGGAGACAGCGCCGACGAGGCCGAAAAGCGGGTGCAGTAGGAAAAGTGCGCCCAGGAAGATCGGTGACCAGGCGGCATCGAGCGGTGCGCTCACCGCAGGCGAGGTCAGAAAGCTTCGCAATTCTGCCACATCTCGAAGCGACTGCGTCGCGCGCGACAGGCCCTGGTCGACCGAGGCCTGAACGGCGGCGGCCAGGACCGGCATGTTCAACTGGCGTACGACCGCGCCACCCATGGCTTGGAAGGAGAGGGCGCGGATGAACTCCAGGACGCCGAACACGACAAGGGCGCCAATCGCCAGGATGGTCAGCATAACAAGCGTGTCCATGCTCTGACTGTTAAGCACCCTGTCGTGAACTTGCAGCATGAACAGCGGCATCGTGAGTTGTAGTGAATTCAAGCACACGCTCAGCGCTGCCGCATATAGCAGGCCGAACAAGAATACACGCTTGGCTTGCAGAATTAGCAATCCAGAGTTGCTTTCCTTTGCTCCTCCCCAAATTTGACGCTTGCTTCTTGTCTCATTTTGAACAGTATCACGCATGGCGATTTGCCTGGAGTTAACTCTATATCCATCTGTCGGAGGACAGGATGGCTTATAATTGGACGGGTACATAGTATTGCCCTTCCAATCTGGCACAGAATGGATGAGTTGTGCAAGCTCGGGTTCATTGGGGGGAATGGGCATGTTTGAAAATTACTTCAATTTTTGAAGTAGTTTTCCGAATTGGAGAATGGGATGAAAGAAGAAATTGTGCTCAAACTGTCCGGAGAACTTAAAGACGTTCCGAATATACAGGGTAATGGCCAGGTCGCTCAAATCGCCCCCGAGCATCCTCAGAATGCCGAGTTTGGCGACCATCGGCAGATTACGTATTTCGAGCTCGCTCGCCTCATGGAGCGGGCAAGCCGGCGGTTTTCCGGTCTGGTTCGAGCCGAGCTGACCAAGCTTCGCGTTGATGATATCGGGCCGGCGCAAGCGATGGTCCTGCTGGCAATCGGCGATTCGGAACTCTCGGTCGCCGAGCTTCTGGATCGTGGGCACTACGTTGGCTCCAACGTTTCCTACTATCTGAAGCAGCTTGCCGACGGCGACTACATTGATCGTGTAGCCTCCCAGCGCGACAAGCGATCCGCACGCATCAAGTTGACGGAGAAGGGCCGGCAACTGAGGGCAAATCTCCGCGACGCAGCGATGATCTATGAGCGCGCGGTCAATCGTGGCGACCAGGAGCAGCGCATGCTTGAGACAGCCTTCCAGACGCTGCACCAACTGGAACTGGCCTGGGGCAGCGCTTCACGGTACGGCGTCTGAGTGGTGAGCGATGCCGTGGGTGTGGCAGTAGCGGGCTAGACGCGATGCACGTGGCGTTTGTTCACCGACGGGGCTTCGGCCAGTTCGCTGCCTTGGCGGCCCGGCTTGCGCAGGCGGGCAATGAGGTCAGCCTCATCACCGAAACAATCGACCAGAAAATTCCCTCCGTTCGGGTCGTTCGACATCGAGCGGAAGCGGACCCGCGCACAACTCCGCACATGGCCCGCTACATGGGTATTCCCGATCACCACGCGCGAATTGGCCATCGCGTCGCCGAGACGTTCGACGTCATGGCACGCCAGGGGCTGGTACCTGACATTGTCGTCGGCCATATCGGCTGGGGCAGCATGATGTTCATAAAGGACGTGCTGCCGCAGGTGCCCGCACTAGGATATTGCGAGTTCTTCTACCGATCGGAAGGGGCGGACATTGGGTTCTGCCCCGACGATCAGCCTGGTCTGGAGACGCGCAAGAGGCTGCGGCTGCGCAACATCGCTCAACTTCTGTCCCTCGAGGCCATTGAGGGCGGCATCAGCCCCACCCATTGGCAGAGAAGTCTCTACCCGGTTGACGCCCGAGGGCGCATTTCGGTGTGTCACGAGGGCATCGACACGCTGCGGTTTCGGCCGGACCCGACCGCTTCGGTCAGGCTTCCGGACGGGCGGGTGCTCACGGCTGGTGGCCCGCCGGTTGTGACGTTCGTCGCGCGCGACCTGGAGCCGTATCGCGGATTTCCACAGGTTTTGGAGGCTGCCGCCAAGGTTGTGCGACAGCGTCCCGATGCGCTGTTCATCTTTGTCGGCGGCGATGGCACAAGCTATGGCGTGCCACCGCCCGGCGGAGGGGCGTGGAAGGACCACCTTCTTGCGTCGCTGGATACACCGCAGGAGAATATCGTCTTTCCCGGCGTGGTGCCGCATTCGGTCTTGCGGCAGCTTTTCCAGATCTCGGCGGCGCACCTTTACCTTACCTATCCGTTCGTTTTGTCCTGGTCGGTGTTGGAGGCCATGGCATGCGGAGCGCTGGTCATCGGATCAGACACCGCGCCGGTTCAAGAAGTCATCCGCACAGGGCGGAATGGTTTGCTGGTGCCATTTTTCGACACTGACGCGCTCGCTGAGGCAATCATCGGCGCCCTAACGTACCCGGAACGCTACCTCGGGCTGCGTGCTGCGGCGCGCCGGACAGTCCAGCGACGTTTCCGATTGGCGGAATGCATCGATCGACAGCAGGGCATTCTTGAAAAACTGACGGAAAAGAAGCTCCTTCGTCGCGTTCCGAAGTGAATTCAGTAATAATACTTTGATTTTGTAAGTATTTATGAAGATTTTTGCTTGATCTGAATTGATTTTTATTATTGTGCGCCGCGAGATTCGTTGCTACGGTCTTGCTGATGACGCCTGATGAATTGAGTAAACTACTGATTATCCAGCGTCTTTGAGTGTGATTATGGAATATTTCTTCAGAGGCGATGCGTGCAAGAGTTGACGTCTACCAGCATTGGGCAGCGACTGGCGACGAGGAGGCTGATCGCGGCATCGGACCGGGATCGGTCATGCTTCGAGGGAAGCGATATCGAGCATCTGATCGTCTATCACGAGACGAATGGCCGTCTTCCGGCTACGTTGCAGAATGCCTTTCCATTGATCGCTGTGGCCTTTTCCGATGAGGGGGAGGCGGATCTGCGGGAGCGCTCGGCGCTGCTTGGGGCACTGGGAACGGTGCCCGCGGTTCCCGTCCAGCGACTCGATGCCGCCGCCAAGTCGGACAGTTTTGCGCTTCTGCGGGCGCTGACGGAGGGTGGCGTTGGCCGGCTCGCTCGATACACGGCCTCGATCACCTCGGAGCTTGCGATTTTGCGCCGCGAACGCGAAACGCTGTTGGAAAACTACCGAGCTCTCGAAGATGCGTTCCAGGCGCGAAACTGGGAACCTGTTTCCGAGGTATTCTCGCACGATCCCTATGCCGATCCGAAGGACGAGGGGATAGGGCAACTGCTTGCCAACGCCTTCGTCGAGCAACTGCTGCCGGTATCGAGCCTGGGTGTGGCAGGACTGGCGCTGCACCTGCATTCGGTGCCGAAGGCGACTGGGGAGCTCGTCGTTGCATTGAGCTATCTTGAAAGCGGGGAAGGGGTTGCAGAGTGGGTTGTGCCCTACGCGCAACTCGTGCCGAACTGGAATTTCTTCTCGCTGCCACGGGCGTGCGGCGGGGCGGCGCGGACCCTTCGGCTGCGGATTTCCGCAAGCGGCCCTGAAACTGTTGGCCTTTCGCTCGGCTATCCGATCGCCGGCGAACGGTATTCGGCGCGTTCGGAGGTTCCGCATCCGGATCTCGACCTGCGCCCGCTGGCGTTCCGGGTGTTCACCGGGCTGCCAGGGGTCAAGCCTGCAAGTGCGCCCAATATGATTGCGCCAAGTAATCTGCTCGAGGGTCAGTTCATCGTCGACTATCGTCTGGCAGTCGAAACGTTGAGCCAGATCGCAGACGTTTCGGTCACTCCGATCGTGCCGGAGTTCCAGACGGTACGCTTCCTCGAGCATGAACATGCAATCGTCTGCCATCCATTGCCGAGTGGCATATCCGCCGGTGCGATCAGCCGAGCGGTCGAACCCGGAACGATATCCTTTTCGGCGAGCGCCGTTATCGATCACCCGGAAGGTCGGCCCGCGGCGGTGAGTTTCCTGCTCGCCCCGGCCAATTCGAATGCGCGTTCCGAGGTGGCCGAACTTGCGCGAAAAGGCGCGGCCAAGCCGTCGGCATACTTCAGCGGATGGCGCGAAGTCAGTTCCAAGCAGGCCGTCAACATCAACATCCAACTGGACGAGCCGGTACGTGGCCCGATGGACCTGATGATTCTCAGCCGCGCGGTCACGGATTCGGTCGATTTCTCCTGGCTGAAGGTTTCGGGTTTCAGGCTGGTCAAGCAATCGACGGAGGCCGCCGATGTCCGGTGACAGGGAACTCCCTGACCTGATTGCCGTGGCCATGCCTCTCTACGGCCACGCGGCACTCGCGCTTGAGGCGATCGAGTCGGCCCTGGCCTCGAACCTTCGGACCTGCAGGGTGGTCATCGTCGTCTCCGTCGACGGCGATCCGCGGCACGAGACGTTCGATCAGCTGCTGCTCTGCGCCGCAGCCCATCCTTCCGTCCATGTCGTGTTTGGACAGAACGCAGGCCCGGGCGGCGCCCGCAATCGCGCGATCGAATTCATCCTGGAGCATTTTCCCGAGTCGCGTGCTGTCTATTTCCTCGATGCCGACAACCGCGTCCTGCCTGGGACGATAGAAACGCTCTATGGTGAGCTCCGCTCCAGTGGCTGCGGTTGGGTCTACACGAACATCGACACGTTTTCGGTGAGCTGGCGCGCCCACTACGGCAACCGCTATTCACGGCTGGTCCACTGCGTCACCGACAATATCTGCGACACCGGATCGATGATATCGATCGACGTTTTCAAGGCCGGCGCCCGTTTCAATGACGACAGGCAGAATGGTTTCGAGGATTGGGAGTTCTGGCTGTCCTGCATCGAGCACGGTTTCGTCGGCACGCCCTGCCACGACACCGCCTTCGAATACCGGCTCAGGGCGGAGAGCCGCTTCAAGGAGGCCAACCGCGACCGTGCCACCTCGGTGAGCTTCCTGCGCAAGCGCCACGCGCCTTTGTTCCAGCGCCCGATGCTCGTGGATTTCGAGCACGAAGACTGCCCGCGTTACCTGTTTGCGCGAACCGAAGATGGGGCAATCTCCTTCTTCTCCGATCCCACCAAGCCGCCGACGATGCTGCGGCTCGACGACATCATTCCGGCGTTCTGGGCCAATATCGGCGAGCCCGACAACGTGCATTTCCCGCCGTTCCTCGTCGCGGGAAGCGGTGCTGCGCTCGACTTGCTCCGGCGTTCGCGCATGCTGCCCAACGTGCTTGCCCATCTGGAACGCCTCAGCGAGAACAGCAACGTCGTCTTCGTCCAACTCGCCAACGATGCCGCCCAGCGGAAGATCGAGCCGATCGATCATGGGGCGGGCGGGCAGAACGTTGGTCCTGCCGATCTCATCTTCCTTCCGACCCGGCTGGTCCAGGATGTGATCCATAACAACGCGCTGGACTGGTTCGCTTCGATCGGCAGCCAGCAGGTGTGGCCGACCTTGACCGCCCTCAAAGTGCGTTTTCCCTTCCCGAGAAGCCTGCCGCGACGTTCCCTCATTACGCCTCAGCAGGTGATAGTCAATTGCGTCAACGCGATCGCCTCGAGCCCGCTGCGCAGCACGGCCGGCAGGCGGTGGACCTGGCGCCCGGCACGACTCGTGCCCTACGCCGAGCTGCATAAGGCATTGCGCAAGGAAATCGGCGGCTCTCCGGTCCTGCCGCTCGGGCACGGCGAGGGCAAGCGGACCGTGGCATTGCTCGTCCCGAACGCCTCGTTTGGCGGTGCCGAGAAGGTCGTCTATGCCGCCGCGCGGGAGCTGAAGGCAGAGGGTTACGAGACCCATCTCTTCGTTCTCGGAAGCTCCCGAATGGACGTGATCGACGAGTTCGATGCGAGCTTCGACTACATCCATTTTTGGGATGCGGGCATTCCCGCCTGGGGAGGGTCGGGTTCGTTCCTCGGGCAGGACTTTATCACCGACGGACATGCCGTCGATTGGGAGGCGCTGAAAGGACAGCTTTCCGGCTTCGACCTGGTCATCAACAACCATGTCATGGCTGTCCATCCCCTGATTGCGCGGCTGCGTTCCGAAGGTACGCGCACCGCGTGCTATCTTCACGTCGTTGACAACACGGCCTTCAAGCGGCCCGCCGGTCAGCCCTTCGCCGCGATTGCCCATGAGCATTGCTACGACGCGTTCCTGACCTGCTCGGAACAACTCAAGATCTATCTGCACAGCTACGGCGTCCCGCACGAAAAAGTCTTCGCCGTGGCAAACGGTGCGAGCTTTTCGGTGCCCCCGAAGGCGCTGGCGGAGGTACTGGCGATCAGGCGGATCGAACGCAGGGACGATCGGTTGCGGCTTCTCTACATGGGGCGGCTCGACCAGCAGAAAGGTATCGACCGGCTGGCCGCGACGCTTGCGGAACTGCGCGCCTCCGATGTGCCTTTCGACGCCCGCGCCATCGGAGGGGAGATCCTCGCCGATTCCAGCGTCTCCTGGAGCGATCGATTGAAGGACCTCGGGGTCGACGTGCGGCCGCCTGTTTTCGCCAGCAAGGATCTGATCAAGGCGCTGGGCTGGGCTGATGTTCTCGTCATGCCATCGCGCTGGGAGGGCGCGCCGCTGATGATCGCGGAGGCGCAGCAGCTCGGCTGCGTACCCATTGCCACTGCGGTCGGTGCCGTCGATGAACTCATTACGGATGGCGAGGACGGCATACTCATCAATGCGGCTTCCGATCCCCAGGTGGTGAGGGAAATGGCGCGGATCATCGATGAGGTCGCGCGTGGTCGCGACAGGCTCGCTCCGCTCATGGAGGGCTGCATCAGGACGGCTGCCCATCGCTCCTGGTCATCCTCCTTCTCCGAGTTCCTGGCGTGGTGCGATCGTTCGGTGAAGAACTCGTCGCTGTCCCGTGCCGCGGTCTTTCGCGAGCAGTCGACGGCCAACCCCGAGGTCGCGGCGACAGGCTGAGTGCCTCGCCGGTCTTAAACAGAAAGGTCCAGCTCAATGCGTCCAAGAATTCTTGTGACGGGTATTCCTGGTCACTACACGCGCCTTGCCAACGGCGCCCATGGACTGTCGGTCTCCTATACGGAGCGCCAGAAGCAGCCCGAGACCAAGGACGATTTCCTGCAGGAAATGCGCAACATCAGCAACACCGGCAACTACCTGATCGGTGAGGGCGCCTTGCGCGCGCTTGCGCCGCATGCCAAGCAGGTTCCCTTCTGGCACCTCTACAATTTGAGCAAGAACGGCGGCGGGCTCGATGAGTTCAACGCCAATTTCGACATTTGCGTTTTCACCTGCGCGAACCTTCTGCGCAAAGGACTTTCCGCTGATGCGGAAGCGGAGGTGCTGAGCCAGCTCAACATGCCGATCGTGATGTTGGGCATCGGCCTGCAAAGCAGGAAGGACCTTGAGAACAACCTTCCGGAGGGAACCAAGCGGCTGCTCGCCATCCTGAAGGAGCGCGAGCACTACTTCCTGACGCGTGGCTACGAGACGGCGGGCTTCCTGAAGGATCAGGGGTTCTCGTTCGTGCGCCCGACCGGCTGCCCCTCCGTCTATTTCATGCCGGACAATATGCGCCGGTCCATGAAGAAACTGCCGCACGTGAAGATCGGCAAGGCGAGGACGATCTTTTCCGGCTATCTCGGCGGCAATCAGGATGCGATCCTCGATGCGAACGCGATCGCCCCGCAGGACACCGTCCCGCAATACGTGGTGCAGGACGAATTCCTCCACTTCGACATGAAGGTGGAGCCTAATGACGAGGGCCGTGTCTATAATTCAGCCTCGGGGCTCATGATCGGCGATGTGGCTTATCCCGGCACGGAGCGGGAAAAGCAGCGATTCGAGGTTCGTACCTTTTTCGACACGAACCAGTGGCGCGCCTGGGCCTCCTCGATGGATTTCAACCTCGGGCGCCGGTTCCATGGCTCGATCATCGCCATGCAGGCGGCGGTTCCCAGCCTGATGGTGGCGGTGGACGACCGCATGCGCGAAATGCTCGGCTTCACTGGCCTTCCGGCCGTCGACATCAATGACATCGACAAGGCGGAAAACCGCGCCGAGTTCGTGGCCGATCATCTGGCAAAGCTCAATACGACCGAACTCGTCGACAGGTATTCCGATCGCGAGCACGCCTTCCGCATCACGCTTCGCGAAATCGGCATCGGGCTCTAGCGGCCCGAGGGCCCTCTCTTTTCGGTTCAAAGGACTGTTATGCGTATCTTGCTTACGGGTATTCCATCCTATCTGCAGCGGACGATTGCGGACGTCTCCGGTACGACCGTCATTCACCGGCCTTATTTTGACCAGACCAGAACCAGGAAGGATCTGATCTCTCAGGTCAGGCGGATCGCCAACACCGGCAATTACCTGATCGGCGAGGGCGCGGCCGAAAGCCTGCGTGGCCATGACGTCACCTATCTGCCGTTCTGGCATCTCGCCAACAACCGCGACTCGAACGAGCTTTATGAGCGCGTAAACCGCGAGTTCGATCTGTGCGTTTTCGCCTCCGCCAATCTCCTGCGGCCCGGTTACTCGGCTGATTTGGAAGCTGAGGTTTTCGCCAAGCTGAAGATGCCGGTTGTGGTCATGGGCATCGGCATCCAGAAAAAGGAGGGGCTCAAGGAACAGTTGCCTGCCGGGACGCTCAAGTTCCTTGATGTTCTCAGGAGCAAGGAGAGCTTCTTCCTCACTCGCGGCTATTTCACAGCGGAGTTCCTCAAGGAGCAGGGGATGAAGTTCGTAAAGCCGACCGGCTGCCCCTCGCTTTACTTCGCGCCTAACGAGATGCGGCGTTCGCTTGCGGGCCTCGCCAATCCAGGCCTGGCTGAAACCCAGAAGATCGCTTTTGGCGGATACCTCGGGAGTGTCGCCGATACGATCGTCGACGCGCACGCGCTGCTGAAGCCGGATAGCGTCGCATCCTATGTCGTTCAGGACGAGGTGGTCGCCTACAACCTCTCTGTTACCGGCGACGACAACGACATCGTCTATGACCCGGCAAGCGGGCGCATCACCGGGGCGACCGAATACAAGCACTCGGAAAAATGGCAGCGGAAACACGAGCTTCTGGTCTATTTCGACACGCACCAGTGGCGAAGCGCCATGTCCTCGCGCGACCTCTGCTTCGGCCGTCGCTTCCACGGCTGCATCATCGGTATGCAAGCCGGCACCCCGGCCCTCATGATTGCGGTCGATGACCGTATGCGGGAGATGCTGGAGTTCATCGGCTTCCCTTATATCGAGGCGGCGATGTGGAACAGGGAGGCCGAAAAGCGCACATATCTGACGAATTTCCTCGCGCAGATCGATACGCAGGCCGTCATCGACCGGTACTCCGCTTGCGAGGTCAATTTCCGCAATGCACTTGGGCAAATCGGTCTCTAAGCGCAATTACGGCACGGCGAGCGCGCGCTTGGCACTGTCCTGCGCGCTCGTGGTGCTATGTAGCCTCGTCCAGGCACCAGTCGCCGCTAGCGAGGTGGCTCGCATCGGAGTCAACCGTGTGAACCTCGGCTGGCTTTCGCGCGACGAACAGAAGCGTGTGCTGACGGAGATTGCAACGAGCGGAGCCACCCACGTTCGGCTCTCGCTGTCGAGACCGGTGGATAAGAGCATCGAAGCCTTAGAAATCGCAGACCGATTGGGCTTGCGGATCCTCCTCGAGATCCAGTTGGGGAACAAGGACTTCTATCCGGAAGGCACCCGGCCTCGAAGCGGCTTCAACCGGGTCTGGGACGTCCACAGGCTTTCGGATCTCGACCTCGGTCGCTACCGCGCAGGGTTGCGCTCCGCACTTCAAGTCATCGATGAGAAGGGTATTCGTCTCGATGCGGTCGAGCCGGGAAACGAGATCAACTACAGCGCCTACAACGGCGATCTCCTCGTTTACCGCACGCCAGGCGGGCGAACGCCGAGAACTGTTGCCGAGATTGCAGACCGGGATGCGTTCGAGCGCGGGCTCGATACCTATGTCGAGGTCGTGAGGATCACGCGCGAGGAACTGGCGGTGACGGAGCATAGCCGCGGAGCGGCCATCGTCTCCGCTGGGCTCTCCGATGTGAGCGTCGGTGAAGCCGATCGGCGCGGCATGGAACGGCTTGATCCAGGTGAAGTCATTTCGCTGCTGCGCGCGCGAGGGATTGATCGGCAGATCGATGCGTACGGCATCCACATCTATCCCGGTCAAAAGGCCGCCGCCGCGCTCCGCCGGAGCGTGACGAGCCCCCTTGAATTCTGCAGGTCAGGGGACGCGGGCAAGCCGTGCTGGGTGACCGAATGGGGAGTCGCCAACACGGCACGCTCCTGCCCGATCGACGATCGCGAGCGGGAAGCGGCAGTTCGTGTCGTGCGCGACGCGTTCAGTCGGTTGATGGAAGAGAGGAGACTTGAAGCCGCCTTCTACTACGACTGGGACACGCAGGCTTCTTACAGCGTCTGGCGCTGCGGCGCCTTGAGCCCGGCCGGTGCGGTGGCCATCGACCCGAATTTTCCAGGAGCGCCGGCACAATGACCTCGACGACAAGTTTGGTTACAGCAACCGGAGGTACCCGCATGAAAGGCATCATACTGGCCGGCGGCAGCGGGACGCGTCTCTACCCCGTCACCATTTCGGTTTCGAAGCAATTGCTGCCCGTGCACGACAAGCCGATGATCTACTATCCGCTTGGCGCCCTCATGCTGGCGGGCATCCGCGACATCCTGGTGATCACCCTGCCGCGGGACCGGCCGCTTTTCGAGGGACTGCTCGGAGACGGCAGTGCGCTCGGCCTTTCGATCTCCTATGCCGAGCAACCGCAGCCGAACGGGCTGGCGGAAGCTTTCGTTATCGGTCGCGAGTTCGTAGGAAACAGCCCCGTCGCACTGATTCTGGGCGACAATATCTTCTATGGCGCGGGATTGGCCGAGATCTGCCGGGACGCCGCCGCCCAGAAAGCCGGGGCCACGATCTTCGCCTACCACGTGGACGAACCGAGCCGCTACGGCGTGGTGAACTTCAATGCCGTCACCGGCAAAGCCCAGGCGATCGAGGAAAAGCCGGTCGCGCCCAAGTCGAACTGGGCGGTCACGGGCCTCTACTTCTATGACAACGACGTGCTCGACATTGCGGCCGCGGTGCGGCCCTCCGGGCGGGGCGAGTTGGAGATTACCGACGTCAACCGTGCCTATCTCGATCGCGGCGACCTCCACGTGCGCCGCCTTGGTCGTGGCTACGCATGGCTCGATACCGGCACGCATGAAAGCCTGCACGACGCCGCGTCCTTCGTGCGTACGATCGAGTACCGGCAGGGCGTGAAGATCATGTGCCCGGAAGAGATCGCCTACGAACTCGGATACCTGTCGGCGGATCAAGTCCTGGCCCGCGCCGCCGCACTGGGAAAAACCGACTACGCCGTCTACCTTCAGCGGCGCATCAGGGAACTTGCGGATGCTTGAGATCCGTTCCCTTGGCCTCGATGGTGTCCTTGAGCTGACGCCCCGCAGGTTCGACGATGAGCGCGGCTTCTTCGTCGAGACCTATAGCGCAGCGGCTCTGGCCGCAAAGGGCATCGATATCACGTTCGTCCAGGACAACCATTCCTACTCCGCTAATGCAGGCACCCTGCGCGGCCTGCACTATCAGTTGCCGCCTCGCGTGCAGGCCAAGCTCGTAAGGGTGGTCCGCGGGTGCGTTTTCGACGTCGTGGTCGACCTGCGGAAGGGGTCGCCGACCTTTGCCAAGTGGCGCGGCATCGAACTGTGCGCCGAAAGAGGCAATCAGCTTCTGGTGCCCATGGGCTTTGCCCATGGGTTCGTCACACTCGAGCCGGATACGGAAGTCCTCTACAAGGTCAGCGACTTCTACGCGCCTGATCACGATCGAGCCATTCGCTTCAATGATCCGGACATCGGTATTGAGTGGCCTATGGATACCGGCGGCTTGCAGCTGTCGGCAAAGGATCGAAATGCACCATTTCTGGCCGCTGCGGCCGTTTTTGAAGGGATTGATTGATGGGGGCCGAGGCCACGCGGATTCTTGTCACCGGCGGAGCAGGTTTCATCGGTTCCGCGGTCTGCCGCCATCTGGTAGCGGGCGGCGCGGAGCGCGTCGTCAATGTCGACAAGCTGACCTATGCGGGCAATCTCGACTCCCTGCGGATGATCGAGGGGCAGGCGAACTATGTGCACTACCGCGCAGACATCGGCGACGAGCGGGAGATGCTCGCGATCATGCGCCGCGAGAAGATCGACGCGGTGATGCACCTTGCGGCCGAAAGCCATGTCGACCGCTCGATCGAAGGTCCGGATGTCTTCATCGAGACGAACGTCGTTGGCACCGTTCGCCTACTCAATGCCGCACTTGCCTGTTGGAGCGGGCTTGGCCCCGAGGCGCGCGAACGCTTCCGGTTCCATCACGTTTCGACGGATGAAGTGTTCGGAGACCTCCCCTTGGATGGGGGCGTGTTCACCGAAGAGACGGCTTACGCCCCGTCTTCGCCCTACGCGGCTTCGAAGGCCGCCGCGGATCACCTCGTGCAAGCATGGGGTCACACCTACGGGCTGCCCGTCGTGCTTTCCAACTGCACCAACAACTTTGGCCCGTATCACTTTCCCGAGAAGTTGATTCCGCTCGTGATTATCAATGCCATCGAGGAAAAGCCGCTGCCGATCTACGGCACCGGGACGAATGTCCGCGATTGGCTACATGTGGAGGACCATGCGCGCGCGCTGGAGCTGGTGATGCAGCATGGCAGGCTGGGGGAAAGCTACAATATCGGCGCGCGCGCCGAACGCAGCAATCTCGCTGTTGTCCAGGGCATATGCGATTGCCTCGATGCCCGGCGGCCGCGCGGGCAGGGCAGAAGCTACAGGGATCTCATAACGTTCGTCTCCGACCGGCCGGGTCATGACCGCCGCTATGCCATCGATCCCTCCAAGATCGAGCGAGAGCTTGGATGGAAGCCGCAGTTGGGTTTCGATGACGGCCTGAGCATGACCGTGGACTGGTACCTGGCCAACCGCTGGTGGTGGGAGCCGATCCGGCGCCGCCGCTATTCGGGCACGCGTCTTGGCGAACGTCAGCTACGCTTGGCATGAGGATTGCGGTAACCGGCACCAGAGGGCAGGTCGCCCTAAGCCTGTTGGAGCGGGCAGGGGCGCTTCCCCATATCGAAGTGTTCACTCTGGGGCGCCCCGATCTCGACCTGGCTCGGCCCGAGACCATCTGGCCGGCGCTGGCGTCTTACAGCCCCGACCTTGTCGTTTCGGCCGCCGCCTATACCGCCGTCGATCAGGCCGAAGATGAGCCCGAACTGGCCTACAGGATCAACGCGACCGGCGCCGGGGCGGTCGCCGGGGCGGCGGCCCGTCTCGGAGTGCCGATCATCCATCTCTCGACTGACTATGTTTTCGACGGAATGAAGCAGGGCGGCTACCGTGAGACGGACGCACCGGCGCCGTTGAATGCCTACGGCGCTTCCAAGCTTGCGGGTGAAATCGCCGTGGCGGCGGCAACTCCCCGCCATCTCATCCTGCGGACGAGCTGGGTGTACAGCCCGTTCGGGACGAACTTCGTAAAGACCATGTTGCGGCTGGCGAGCACCCGCAAAGAAATCGCGGTTGTTGCCGATCAGTGGGGCAATCCCTCGTCGGCGCTCGACATTGCCGATGCTGTGTTACAGGCAGCCGTTGCGATGGGCGAGGGGGCGGCATCCGGGGTTTACCACCTTGCGGGAACCGGCACGACCTCATGGGCCGATTTTGCGCGACAGATCTTTGCGTCGAGCCGTGCTCACGGGGGTGCTTGGGCGGAAGTTCGCGACATAACAGCTGCCGAATTTGCCGCACAGGCACCGCGTCCGTCAAATACGCAACTGTTCAGCGCCAAGTTCGCCGCGACCTTCGGCTGGACTATGCCGCATTGGCAGCAGTCGCTTAACGAGGCGGTGCGACGGATTATTCAGGACGACGCAGGCGAGCACGCGCTCGCCCCGTCATGAAAACAGCTCCCGGAACAGAAGGGGGCCGGCTTCTTCCTCTGCAAGGGCGGCGCGGTTGGCGGCCTCGCGCAGCGCCTGGAAGTCGGCTTGGTCTTCGACCCTGGTGCCGCCCACCTGCACCGTCACCGATATCCGGCGCTCATGGCCGGCTGCGAAGGTGGTCTCGTTTACTCGCGTGAGGATGCGCACGCCGATGTCCCTGGCATTTTCTGCCGTTGCACCCGGCAGATAGATCCCAAGTTCGTCGGAGGCGAGGCGTGCGACGAGATCACCATAACGCACGGAAGAGTGTACGATCCGAACGAGCGATTGAAGCAGCGTATCCGCCCATTGCGGACCATAGCGGCGACCGATCTCATCGAGCTCGCTGACCCTGACAACGAGCATGATGCCGTCCGGGCTTTCCGCTGCGGCCACGCGCCTGCGGTCTATCGTATGCTCGACCGAGGCTGCGAATGCATTGGCGCTCAAAGTACCGGTCACGGGATCGTGCTGGAGCGCGTGCTGGAGCTGTTGTTGGGTTGCGCGAAGCGTTTCATTGCGTAGGCGTGCTGCAAATAGAAGCGGGAACACAGCAACTGCCGTAATTGTCGCTGCTGCCACCAGTTCTACCCAAAGCGGACGCTCGGGAAAAATCAGGCTCAATACACAAACGACTGCGGTCGTCCCAATCGCACAGGCGAGGGCGCCAAGCGTTGCTATTTTAATATGAGAAGCGACTGCGGCTTGGTGGGGGCGAATTGGGAAGTTCATGCGTTAACGGAGTTGTTGCAGTGGTCGTTATCTTTGAGGGATTCGGTGAAATATCAAGTGACCAAATTCGATAGAAGTTTAGCAATGCGCTGTGTTGCCACTTGCATGTGTTGCTTTGATCGAAAACCCGGACGGAACTCGCTCAGGTCAGCGCCGAAGCCGAAAGGCACGAGATGTGATCGACTTCTCAGTTCGGGCATCTCGCCCATATGTTAGGCGCAGACAGAAATGACGACATACGATAGTTCATGTACGTCTGTATCGCTCGTTCCTCAGCCTGAATATTGAATTCCGCGTACTCTGGCACGCTGCGCCGCATTCATGTCGACCTGTCGATAATACGGTCTTGTTGCTGTCGGCGCGAAACCAGTCGATTGCCGTGTCGATCATGTCGGTGTTCGGTTTCCGTCAGCAATCATGTCATCTTCCATCCATCGCGCTTAAGCAGGATGTGAACGCGCCGATAGCCGTGACGCACCCGCGTCTGGCAGATGCCCTTGATCCTCAGCTTCTGGTCGGCCTGGTCGCCGGGGCTGGACTTGTGAACATAGAGCGACCGATCCATCTTCAGCACCGAACAGGCACGCCGGGTCGAAACCTTCCGGTCTGCGTCTCACCCGGTCGGCTCGTGTGGCCTAATTTACCGGAAGCACGTCAGAAGGGATAGGTCAAACCCGTCTGTCTGTCCGATTAAGAATGGTGCACTACTCAAAAAGGGGTAGTATTGAGTGTCGACATTACGTGGTAAATATAATTTCTGAGCAATTGTCGCAACAAATAAGATATGTCTTCCTAGAAAAATTCTTGATATTTTCAAGATGCTGCCGTGCGTAGTCGCAATTTTTTGCCGCAGTTGGCGTATATTAGGTATGCGGCATTGGCGTCAGAATATTGCAGGCAAGTAGTCGCGTTCGATGGATACGTTCCAGCGCGCCAAGGTTAAGCATTGTCTGTTGAACTTGCGTTGAAGCAGCGTAGGGATTCCCTACGTGTGGAAAGGCGGATTCGAAATGGCGACTTCAGAAACGCTACACCGCATTAACAATTTGGTGAAAAGCCCTCGCCTGAAATTCGCGGCGGCTCTAGGCGCGGAACTTTTGGGGTTGCGCTATACGATAATTAGGCTCGACCCAGTGAACGCCTGTAACCTGCGCTGCGGAATGTGCTTCTTTTCCAATGATCGCTGGCGTGCCGAGAATGCGAAGGGCCGGCTGACCAAGGAAGACCTCGAGCGCATCGCCGCCGAGCTCTTTCCGCAGGCGTTGCAGGTGCACTTCGGCGCATCCATGGAGCCGACCATGTTCAAGGATTATCCCTGGCTGGTCGAGCTCGCGACGCGTCACCGCGTGCCCTTCATCGGCTTCACGACGAACGGACAACTTCTCACGGAGCAAGGGATCCGCCGCTTGGCGGATGCGGGACTGGACGAGATAACCATCTCGACGCATGGCACCGAAAAGGTCACCTATGAAGCGCTGATGCCGGGAGCCTCATTCGAACAGCACCATCAGGTGCTCAGTATGCTCTCCAAGGTGAGGGAAGCTGGCGGGAAGCCTCGGCTGCGTCTCAACTTCACGGTCAATCCGGACAATCTCCGGCAGGTGAAGGACCTGATTAGGGTCTATGGCAGGTACAATCCGGATACAATCCA
Source organism: Rhizobium sp. ARZ01 (assembly GCF_014851675.1). Taxonomy (NCBI): domain Bacteria; kingdom Pseudomonadati; phylum Pseudomonadota; class Alphaproteobacteria; order Hyphomicrobiales; family Rhizobiaceae; genus Rhizobium; species Rhizobium sp. ARZ01. Next base: position 2,955,241 of record NZ_JACVAE010000001.1, on the reverse strand, counting down.
GATCCGTCCAGTCTTCGACTTCGGTGGTACGTCGTACCGCAATACGGATCTGTCCCGCGATCTGGCGGCCTACAGAGAGGCGGTTACGGGCGTGATCGCAGAGAGCAAGGACAGACGCATCCGCATCCTGGCCAACACGAAGGACCCGACCCACCAGCAACAGAACATATCGGCCTATATCTACCGGACCGCGTTCCTGCGCCAGGTCTCATCGACAAATGTCTGGAAGAACGACTTTTCCTGGCGCCTGGAATCCCTGGACGAGTACTCACATCGCATACACTGGAAACGCCGTCTCTTCCGGCACGTGCTCCGGCCGTACCCGGAAAAGCTGCCGCCCTCTCAGGCGGCTGCAACACAAGTCTATTGAGGCGCCGGGATGGTGTCAGGTTAACGCCGCCCCTTGTCGCGCCGTTGCCGAGCAGACGTGTCCGGCGCAGCCGTAGATCTTGTCGGGATGCAGGACCGCCACTCAGTCTGTCGCCGCCAGCCAGAACGTTCCTGACGAATGCCAGATGACCCGGAATCTTTGCTTTGCCAGGTCGATTGCATCGATATGCGCTGTTGCCATCTGCCTCGCCTTCGCCGTGCGACGGCTCGCCGATAGGGGCATCCATCCCATCATATCGACTATGTGCTGAAGCGCGCGGGCGGCTTCCCGTCCTTCCTCGACGACGGTCGAATGTTCCCGGGGGCAAGCTCGGTGGGATTTCTCGCGCTGAAGGTCTGTCGTCTTGCTTCGGTGGTCTCCAAGTTGTGGATGGACAGCATTGCCATCTCGAGGTGGGCTTCTATCTGCACCAACCGTTTCCGCAGGGAAAGTACCGCGGCTGAAATCAGAAAAGTATTGGCGACAATGACAACAGCTGCGCCTGAAGAACCCTCGATGCCAAGCAGAATCAACGTAATAGCCCCGACAAACACCGCAAGGGCGCTGTATCTCAGGACCCGGCCGCAACCAAGTAAAAGCACCAAAGGTAGGGTAGCCAACAGTACCAGAACGATTCCGGACTTGTCCGCGGCCCAAGCGACGCGCTCCAAAGCGAATTCGATGAGAGTGTCCATATCAGCATCACCTCAGGCTCGCCGAGACGGTTGAGCTACGATCTAATCGCCCGGACCCATGGGGGCCTATCGGCTATCCGGATGAAAGAGGCCTTCATGAAGGCTTCCCCTCAAGCGGCTACAATGGCAACGGCCGACACACTGCGCGCGACGGTCAAAGCCGGTAGTGGTTCAACGATTAACACTTATGAGACGCTGGTAGTCAGCAGTCCAATCCGTGTATGTCTTCGTGGGACTCATACCGTTATTGCGGTATCCGCTTTCATCCTTTTTGCCTGTCGATTGACAGAGAGTGTTCGTCCTTTCATGCATTGCTTCAAATTTATTACGTACTACTGCTGATGGCACAGTTGTCCGCAAATCTGCTAAGTTGTGGTGTGTACGTTAGCGTGATCCTCAACGGCAAAGAGCAGAATGAGTTGGACGTGCGAGGTATTGGGCGCAGATTCCTGTATTGATGTGCGTGCATGCGGCTATCAACTAGCTTCCTAGACGATCGTGTACAGCAGGACCCGTTTGCTAGTGCGGACGGGTGGTGCTTATCGACGTCGATATTGGAGGGATTTGGTGATGCAGAGCTCCCCCGATCAAGCGATCGTAGCACCGAGGCCGGAATTGCTCGACGTACGAGAAATTTTCGATTTTCTTGTCAGTAAAGGCAGGTTTATTCTCGCGATTGCTGCTCTGACATTCGGGGTATTTGTGGGGGCCTCCTTCGCGATTAACCCGTCATATACGGCAGTGTCCCGAATTTTGCTTGACGCCCCTAAAGATTATATTTTGTCGCAAGACTATGGTTCTGAAGTGCGCGACAATACGACTTTCATCGAAAGTGAGCTTGCAGTTCTGACGTCCTCGTCGCTGCTACAGAAGGTCGTCGATAGCGAAAAGCTCACAGAAGATGTCGGTGCCGAAGCCTTGGAATGGCTCAAGGGTGCCGTGGAGGTTTCGCGCGTCGGGCTTGCGGATGTCATTGAGCTTTCCGTGACCTCCCATGATCCGCAAAAGGCAGCATCTCTTGCGAACGCAATTGCTCAGGCCTATGTGGCCGACCGCATCGAGTCCCGGTATGACGGCGCAAAGAAGGCCTCCGCGTGGCTTGGCGAACGAGCACAAGTATTGCGCGAGGAACTGAGCCGTTCGGAAGGTGCTGTCCAGCAGTTCCGCATGGAGCACAATCTGTTAGCGACGCAATCAGGTAGCCTAACCGGGCAGCAACTGTCTGAACTGAATATAGCGCTCATCAACGCTCGCGCCGAACTGGCGACGAAGCGCTCCAAGTTCGAGCAGGCAGAGAAAGTGCTTCGGACGGGAGGAGACGCTCAGACGATACCGGACGTGCAATCGGATGTTGTCAACGCACTCCGTGCACAGCAGGCAGCAGTGACGCGCAAGGAAGCCGACCTGCTGTTGCGATACGGCGAACAGCATCCGGCGGTAATGACGGCCCGAGCGGAGCGGCGCGACATCGAGCATCAGATCGCCGCCGAGATACAGCGCCTCATCGGCAATCTCAGAAATGAGGTCGAGGCGGGCGAAGCCCGCGAGGCTGCGCTGGCCCGCGCCCTTGCGTCGGCATCCAACCAATCAACGGTCGAAGATCAGGTTGGCGTGCAGTTGCGCGATCTGGAGAGGATTGCCGCTGCGAACAAGGAGCTTTTCCAGACATTCCTGTCACGCGCCAAGATTGCCGAGGAAAAATCCACTTTGCTCAACAGCGGCGTGCGGGTGATCACGCGGGCAGATGTTCCGGCTGAACCAAGTTTCCCGAATAGGCCGCTCTTTGCGGCATTGGGCGTGGTTCTCGGCGTTGCATTGGGAGGCGCCAGCGCCCTTCTTCGTGAGCTGTTGACATCCGGCTTTGTGGCAAGGCGCCAAGTGGAAGAGATGCTGGCAGTTCCGGTGCTTGCCTCCATGCCGAAAATGAAGGAGTGGTCGGGCACGGCGAAGGTCACGGCGCAGCCGGTGGCGCATCTGGAGCGCAAACCCTTATCCAGATACAGCGAGGCCGTAAGAAGGCTGCGCCTGGGGATGGTCGGGATACCCGAAGCTGATCGTTCGCAAAATGTCACATTGCTCACGTCGGCCATGCCGGGTGAAGGCAAGACGACCCTTGCCTTGAGCCTGGCCTATTCCGCTGTCGCTGACGGTGAGCGCACCCTTGTGATCGATGCCGACCTTAGAATTTCAAGGACCACAGCGTTCTTCGGTATGGCAGAGAATGTTGGATTGGTCGATCTGCTAACTTTGCCGATCGATGCGACAGAGGCAATTAGTCTGGATGAAGCTTCCGGAATCCACGTTCTGCCTGCGGGCGCGAAGACGCTGAACCCTCCTGCTCTACTCGCTTCGGCGCGCATGCGTTCGATCCTGGATGAGTTCCGGGAGGCGTACGATACGGTGATAATTGACGCGCCGCCCGTAGGGCCAGCGGCCGATGCCTCGATCCTTGCGCGAGATGTCGACAAGGTAGTGTTCGTAGTGAAGTGGCGCGAAACATCGCGCGAGGCGGTCGCCGAAGGAATTCGACATCTGGGTGGCCGGTCCAAGATCGCCGGCATCGCCCTGACCATGGTCGACGGGTCAAAGCTACCGAAATATGGCCGTTATGCATCTCTCGAAGGCAATGTTGATCTTCAATAGCTGGGGGTGGCGATGCGGATAATTGACACGCACGATGGTCCAATTTCGGAACCACTGGAAGATTTACACGATGCGCGGGCCGAACGGTGGTACGTGGTTCAGACGCACCAGCGCAGCGAGGGCTTGGCCGAACGCCACCTGTTATCGCAAAACTTCCGTACCTTTCTGCCCAAGCGGCGGCGAACCCTCCGCCATGCGCGGAGCATGAGAACGGTTTGCGCCGCGTATTTCGATTGTTACCTTTTCGTCGGGTTGGATATTCAACGGCATAGATGGTCGCCAATCAACTCGACTATTGGGGTGCGAAAGCTTATCATGGCTAACCACAAGCCTATTCCGGTTCCGCAAGGAGTTGTTGAGTCTTTGATGCAAGTTACGGATGAAGAAGGAATTTTGCATCCGAAGGATATACTTAAGTACGGACAAAAGATTCGGGTTCATGATGGTCCGTTTGCGGGTCAGCTCGCAACCATGGATTACGTTGGGCGCTCTGGTGCGGTTAGAATTTTAATGGATATTATGCATCGCTCTGTGTCAATGTATATTGACAGGGATAGGTTCTCGGTCATAAAATAAATGATTGTTTTTATTTAACTTGTTTCAATAAGGTGCCGATTTGTCGGCACCTGCAGTGCGGTAGCTTGCGAAAATGTCTTACGGCCCCAGGGTTTGTTGAAATATTGTATCTGTCTTCCTCCCTGTAAGGAGAGTTCACCGAGGTGACGTTTCTAGCGATCGATTGTGAAATGCTCTCGCAGCGCTACGCAACCAAAGCTGACGCATTGCGCGATGACGGCCGAAAGGCCGGGGCGCTGGCAATCGGCAGCGGCGTGGATGCGTAGCGTGAACTCGCCGAATGTCTTTGCTGAGCGGCGCAATGGCGTCGCAGAGGAAGCGGCACTGGTTGTCGCGGGTAGCCTGGCTGATGCGAGGGCATCACAAAAAGACCCAGGTACTCCCGTGCCTCCGTCCGATTCGGCCCCGATGTTGCCGATCGTGGCCGAGCTGTTTCCCGCGCTGGACGCAGCGGGTGTCAGATACGGCGTCGTTCAGGACCTCGCGAGCCTGCCGGATGCGCTCGCTGGCCGCGACGATCTGGATGTGCTTCTGGACAAGAAGGACTATCCGATTTTCTGCGCGATCGTGGCTCGGTTGCACGGTCTGCGCGGCGTAAGTCTCTCCTGCTACGACAATGTCTGCGCCGGCAGAGAGGACTGGTTTATCCCTGATTTTTCGCGCAGTGCCTATCTTCATATCGACTTGCACATCGGCATCCGCGTCGGTTGGGAGTTTCGGAAGCGTTATCTGGCATTCGATTATGCGGGGATTGGAAGATGGGAACGGAGTTCTATGCACGGAATATCCATCCCAATCCTCTCTCCCGAGGACGAAGTCCGGCTAGCGGTTGCCCGTTTCGCGTTCCGCCTGTGGACACGGCCGTGGACGCGATGGGTTGCGGTGCCCGGTTGTTGGAAAGACCAGCTTTCGAGTCTGCCTATGCGGTCCGGCGAACCGGGTTTGCACGTAGTCGAATACGCTGGCCGTCACGGGACTGTCAGTTGCAGAATTCGGCCAAGCAAAGACGGCTTCGTGGTGCACTGCGACGATCTGGCCAGGCTTAGGCGTTCGATCCGTCACCGGTGCGGGTTCTCGGGAGGCAGTAGCCTCGCGGATGCAGTGGTCCATGTGATGCGCAAGACTTCTTACGTTTTGCTAAGGCTTCTGGCCCGTCTGCTGCCGGGTGCCATTCCAGCAAAAAGGCGTCCTTCGGCTGGCGGCCTCGTGGTGGCCCTTGTCGCACCGGACGGACTGGGAAAGAGCACGCAAGTCGATCTGCTGACCCGGATATTTCGATGGAAATTCGGCTGTGAGCAAGCCTATGCCGGAACCGGCGATGGTCAGGGTTGGTGGTTCCGGAAGTGGTTGCAGCAATTGGTCTCTCACCGTCAGCGCGAATTCAAGGCGCAGATCCAGCGCGATTGTGAAGAGCAGCGAAGCGGTGCAAAGGGGAAGATCCTTGCGGTGGGACTGGCTTTGTGGGGCGTTTTGATTGCGATCGAAAGATACGCGGTTGTGAAGCGTGTGCATCGATGGGCAACGCGCGGCCTGATCGTTATCAGCGACCGGTGGCCGCAAGCGCAGCGCACGGGCTATTTGGATGGGCCAATGATCCTGTCGAGCCCGTCTTCCGTCCCCGGTGTCGCAATGCTTGCTCGGCTCGAGCAGAAACTTTACCGAAAGATGGACGAATGCAAACCGCATCTGACGTTGCACCTCGTCTCCGATTTTGCTGTCTCCCAGAGGCGAAAGCCGGGGGAAATCAGCAAGGAAGGGTTCGAGGCGCGGTTGGCGCTGATGGCCGAGCTACGAGCTCTGGATAAAGACATTCGTAGTATCGACGCAAGCGGCAGTGCAGAGGCGATCAATAGGGATCTCTTCAAGCAGATCTGGCTGTCTTTGTAGGGGCCGTAGTCAGCGGTCAGCCTTCCCCTCGTGACGCCTCAACAGGCGCGATGCATGCCCTTCCGTAATGTCGGGGAAACGGGCGTTTTTTTAGACCTCTCCTCCCAATCCGCCCTTCGGCCCGTGCGCCCCAAGGCGCCATCTGCAGTCATTCAGGCTCGCGGAGATACACGCAGATGAAGATCGTTCATGTGTTGACTCGGCTGTATCGGGCAGGTTCGGAGGAAAATACGCTGGCTTGTTGCTTCGCGCAGGTGAAGCACGGTCACGAGGTCCTACTGGTTCATGGGAATGAATATGACGCGACCTTACAGGCGGCGGTTGCCAAAACCATGCGGGTGGTGAACCTCCACCCGCTGGTGCATCCGATATCGCCATCAAGCGACGCGGCGGCGATCAGGCAACTAAACCGCCTTCTGTGCGAATGGCACCCCGATATCGTGCATACCCATCAAAGCAAGGCGGGTATCATCGGTCGCCTTGCTGCCAAGCAAGCTAGAGTTCCAGGCATAATACATGGCGTGCACATCCTGCCTTTCCTGCACGTCGGTCGCGCGCAAAAGCTGATGTTTCTTGCGGCTGAAAGGCTAACGGCGAAGTTCACGCGCGCGTTCATCGACGTCAGTCAATCGATGCGCGACATTTGCATCGCCCATCGCATCGGCGGCCCAGACCAACACCACGTCGTTCACTCCGGCTTCGATCTTATGCGCTTCTCGCACGCTCGACAGCCGCGGGAAGTATCTGCGCTTCTGGGTATCGCACCCGGGGCGCCAAAGCCACCAGTGGTGTTGATGTTGGCGGCGCTGGAGCCCAGGAAGCGCCATGTCGAGTTCATCGAAGCGTTTGCGCAGGTGGTTGACCGCATCCCGGACGTGAGGTTGCTTCTGGCCGGCGAAGGGCCTGCACGACGCGACGTCGAGGCGGCAATCGCACGCTCCCCGGTGGCAAGCAACATTCGTCTGATCGGATATCATTCCGAGCCTGAACAACTGATCAACCTGGCGGACGTGTGTGTGCTGACCTCGATGCGAGAAGGATTGCCTCGCGTTGTGATGCAGTACCTGGCGGGTGGTCGGCCCTGTGTCGTCTCGGAGCTACCCGGGCTGGAGGAGGTTGTCTGGTCCGGCGTCAACGGCGTCGTGACGCCCGCACACGACGTGGGTGCCGCGGCGGCAGCGGTCGCCAATCTTCTCGAGAACAAAGCATTGTGCGCTCAGTTGGCGGAAGGCGCGAAACGCACCGACCTTAGGTCCTGGGGGCTGGATAGGATGTGCGACAGCGTCGAGAGTATCTACGAGTCCGTCCTGGGATCACTACAGGGGCCATGCCTTTCCGGCGCCAAAGCTAACCGAGCGCAATGGCACGCGCAATGACAGGGCTGGAGGAGCTGGTAACTGCGCAAGCAGGGCTCCCGTCGTTCTGCGCAGGTCGGACGCCGCCATTCTCTTTCAATTGCAACCGGTTCGTCCCGAATACCTGTCGGGAGGTGTATCGTGACTCAACTATCGGCTGAATCCAGGAAACCCTGGAGAAGGGCAATTCGGCTCGACATCGAGCCGACTAAAGTGCGTCTCATCATAAAATTCCTGTTTCGTTCGCTAACGATACTGGGTGACTCATGCATAATTCTTACAGCAGCGATCGCAGCCGACATGTATGACTCTGGGTTGAATAGCCTCGAAGAGAGCCCCAAGCTCGCATATGTCGTTTTCCCGACGTACCTGGTCGCAGGCTGGAGTCTTCGCGCGTATCATATTCCCACATTGCGCATAGCCTCAGCTTCCGTTCAAAGCGCGCTTCTGTCCCTTGCTGCGGCAACCGGCCTTTCGCTTCTCGCCGCACTCACCTTCAAGGTTGTAAGCAACTTCTCATGGGAGGAGACGCTTCTATTCTTAAGCTTTTCTGTCGTCGGTCTCGCTATCTTTCGCTGGGCCATCGCGATGGGGCCGCTGCGCAGAGGAGAACAAATCGAGGCAAGGGTCGTTCTGCTGGGTGATGAGAGTGTCATTGCCAATCGCGATCGCAGCGTCGCAACAATGATCAACGTGCGGGCACGCGGCTGGCGCCCGATAGAGACGGATCCGAATTTCCTGAATGATTTGTCGCTGGCCGTCGCCGGGGCAGATCGGATCGTCTTGTCATTCCGTACCTTCAAAGAACAGCATGAGTGGGCCAGGCTCCTGGGCCAGATCGGGCTTGAGGCCGAACTGCTTGAACCGGGTCTTGCCGGCTTGAAGCCTTTGGCGCTCCGCTACCTCGACTCCACGCCGACATTGGTTGTCTCTGCGAGACCGCTGACATTTGGCAAGCGAGCGCTCAAGCGTGCATTTGACCTGACACTCGTTTTCCTGGCGGCGCCTGTGATCGTGCCCCTTGTGGCTGTACTAGTAATTCTCATCCGCATGGACTCGCAGGGGTCCGCGTTCTTCGTGCAGAGGCGCATCGGTACCAACAACCAATATTTCAACTGCGTCAAGTTCAGGACCATGCGAGTCGATCTGGCAGACGCGACCGGCAATCGTCTCACCGAGCGCAACGATCCCCGCGTAACGCGGCTTGGACACTTTCTGCGTCACACAAGCCTCGATGAACTGCCTCAGCTTTGGAATGTTCTCATGGGCGACATGAGCCTTGTGGGACCCCGACCGCACGCGTTGGGCGCATCGGCCGAGGGGGCGCTCTATTGGGAGGTCGTGCCAGGATATTGGCAACGCCATTCGATAAAGCCTGGCGTGACGGGACTTGCTCAGGTCCGCGGCTTTCGTGGCCCCACCGAAAAAAGAATTGATATCGAAAGCAGGGTCGCAGCCGACCTCGAATATATTCGTACTTGGTCGTTGTGGGTGGACATGAAGATCCTGTTCAGGACCTTGAGCGTCCTCGTTCACAGCAACGCATTTTGAAGTCCTGAGCAATGTCAGGTTCTAAGCCCTCGAGCACGGAAGACGAAAGCCACGAACGACAAATTTGGTTGGGGCGCGGAGTGTCTCGCTGGGCGAAACAAGGCGCGGTAGGGCCCCGAGGGGGAAAGCAATGAGGTATCGTATCGATTGCTCGTTGTCGCCAACTCTGCTCTGGACGAAGTGCCGATCCTTTCCCCCGGCTTGGCCAAGGGCAGGGGGCCGCGTGTTTCGAGTTGCTGTAATCATCCTCGCCCTGATTGCCGCCGATGTTGCTCGTGCGGACGGCTACCTCGTGGACACGGGGGATGTCATTCGCGTGCTGGTGCCCGGCGAGGCGGCTTATCCTCTGGAGGTTGCGGTCGACGACCAGGGCTTGATATCCCTTCCGCTGCTGGGTGAAGTTCAGGCGCGGGGCCTGACCACCATTGCACTTTCTCAGAGTATCCAGCGCGCCTTTCAGCAGCGGAAATTAATCCTTGATCCGTACGTCATGGTAGAGATCGGGCAGTACCGACCATTTTTCATCTCCGGTGCAGTCACTCACCCTGGATCCTATCCGTTCCAGCCGGGAATAACCGTCCGCCACGCGCTCGCCCTGGCCGGTGGGTTCCGGCCTACGACCGCCGGCGAATCTGTCCCGGCACTGCAGATTGCGGATCTGCGCAGCGAGCGGGCAAGCCTTACGATTGAAGAGTATCGCCTGAAGGTTCGACTGGCCCGGCTCCATGCCGAGAGCAGGCTGGTCGATACCTTCGTTGCTCCGCCGGACCCGCCTGCCGAACTTGGCCAGAATATGATTGACGACATCATTAGGACCGAACAGACGCAGTTGAGAGCGCAGCTTGGCGCGTTCCGCGACGAGATATCTTTCCTCGAAGCCTCCCTGGATCGCGCGAAGAAGACAGCCGAAGCGGTCGCCAGCGCGAAGGCGGAGCGGGAAACGACTGTCAAGGATCAATTCGAAAAATTGGAATCCGTTCGATCCCTGCGCAAAAAGGGTCTCCTGACCAATTTGAATATCATAGCAGAAGAACGCGCGCACAATAGCTACCAGCTCGCACTTACCCAGTCCGAGCTAGAGGAGACGCGTATGCAGCAGGAACTGCTCAACTTGGAAAGCGAATTGCGAAGGAAACACCAATCGCATGAATTCCAGTTGATTGCGGATACTCAGGATACGCAGGTTGCACTGGCAAAACTGACAAGTCAGCTCAGGTACGTCATGGACAAGCTCCTGTTCGTCTTCGAGTATGGCGAGCACCGGACGATCGATGACTTACAGGGTTCGGTGAAGATCTCGATTTTCCGGCGCGGCCAGAAGGCGGGTCAGGAACTTATCGCGGATGAAAATACGGAAGTGAGGGCTGGCGACGTCATCGAGGTATCGGTCGTTGCGAGCAGGGGGTTCTATACGCCAAGTGTATCGGGTCCCGAAACGACAGCGGGTGCCGACAGGAAAGGCTTTTGAGTGGAGCTGTCTGCCACTGAACTTTCACCCGATGGCGATTAGAGCCTCGGCCGTTTTGAACCGTCCCACGTTTCCGGACGCCGGAGCCTGGATTTTGCGTCATTCGAGGCGGCTGCCCTGAGCAGGCCAATCAATGAGCCCAATTGTATGGTCGCCACGGCCAGGAGCGTTAGGAGAATCAAAGCCGGTGGGCTGGCGATCCCCAGTTGTTTCGTCAGATAGACGGGCGTACCCACCAGCACGAAGCCGGATGACAGAAAGATCCAGGCGACGTGCCTGAAGCGTCCTCCGAGATAGCCAACCGTCAACAATACGGTGAGTTCAAGCACCTGTTGTTCCTCTACCTAAGCCTTTGGCTCATGACCTCCATCTCGATTCCCCGACTATGGCATTTAGTATGAATGAAAAGAATGACGGTCATGCAACAGTGTTCGAAGTTTCGACCGGCAAGGCTGATGTTTCCCTGAATGGATCAGAGTTTGGCGACTGAACCATTCGAGGCGCCAGCCCGAATGGTCGCTCCGCGATGAGATAGAGAACAACCTGTTCACCGGTGGGGCTCATTTGGTCCCTCCTCTGCGCTGTATTCGGCAAGGCGAGTCTTGAGCTTTTGTATGCCTGATCCGTTTGCCAGTTTGGGTGCGTTGGGCATGGGTTTCGGCGACCACAATCTTCTCTTCGGTATTTTGTTCATGCTCTGCGGCGCGGCCCTGGTGGTGCTGGGAAGCTGCATACGCACGGCTCTTGCTCATCGCGCAGCGCAGCCGAAGCGAATGGCGCTCTTGCGTCGTCAGAAGCAGCGGCCGCGCCGCCGTCACCGTGGCACACCTTTGCAAATAGCCGGCGGGATCCTGATCCTGATCGTGCTCGCCCGGGTTGGCTTCGAATTCCTGACGGCCGATGGCGGGTGGCGAACAGTCCTCTCCCGCTTTGCGATCGCTCCTTCGCCCGACTTGCTCGACGGTGGCGTCGTCGTCGCGGCGCTATCAGAGCAATTGTCCAGGCTGCAGAGCGGCTCATTGGATATCCTCTCGCTCTGGCTGGTGGTCGCAGCCTTGGGGCTATTATTGCTCGCAGTTCCGCAGCGGCGGAAACGGAGAGGTGCTGCATCGCGTGTTTCGGCGAATGCCTCCCCGAATTCGCGTTCTGTCAGCTTCGGACCGGCGCCGGGTGACGAATTGGCCGGTGCTTTGCGCTCTTGCAGGGGCGCGCTTTTGGCCGTCGCCATTTTCTGCGGTGTGAGCAACATTCTCATGCTGAACGGCGCAATCTTTATGCTGCAGGTCTATGACCGCGTGCTGCCGAGCCGCAGCATTCCAACCCTGATTGGTCTGTCGATACTGGCAGCCATTCTTTTCCTTGGCCAAGCGATCATCGACCTAATACGCGGTCGCATCATGATTCGGATCGGCGCCGAACTGGACGAGGCGGTCTCGGGACGGGTATTCACCGCCATGGCGCGACTGCCCTTGCTGGTTGGGCAGCAGGGCGAGGGTTTGCAGCCCCAGCGCGATCTGGATAGCATTCGCACCTTTCTGGCGAGTCCCGGTCCCAATGCGCTTTTCGAACTGCCGTGGCTGCCCTTCTACCTGGCGATCATATGGAGTTTCCATCCCATCCTCGGGATAACTGCCATTTGTGGTGCCATTGTACTCGCGAGCGTGACAGCGGCCACTGAGGTACTTACACGCAAGCCGGCGGGGGCTGCTGTATTGACGGGAATCCGGCGGAATAGCTTGGCCGATGCGAGCCGTCGGAACGCGGAGGTTCTGGCGGCGATGGGTATGGGCCGACGCCTGCATGACCAATGGCAGGAGGCGAGCCGCGAACATATTTCCGAACAGCAACGAGTGAGCGATGTCGTAGGAGGCCTGGGCAGCATCTCACGGGCCTTACGGCTGATGCTGCAGTCCGCCATGCTGGGCGCGGGCGCTTGGTTGGTGATCCATGGCGAGGCGACGGCCGGGGTCATCATCGCAGGATCAATCCTCGCGGGGCGGGCACTGGCACCGGTCGACCTCGCCATCGCCAACTGGCGTAATTTCGTGTCCGCTCGCCAGAGCTGGCGCAGGCTGAGCCGATTGCTTTCGCGTCTGCCCCAGGAGGCGCAGCCGATGGCGCTACCCATGCCGCGCTCAAATTTGAGCGTGGATAGGATTGCCGTTGGCGCGCCGGGCGCCCAGCAGATCATCGTGCAGGGCATCGAGTTCAGTCTGAGTGCAGGGGCTGGGCTCGGCATCATCGGCGCCAGCGGCTCGGGCAAATCAACCTTCGTTCGCGCGCTTGTCGGCGCATGGCGGCCAACGGCTGGTCGAATAAAGCTGGATGGCGCCGCGCTCGACCAATGGCCGCAGGAGCACGTTGGCCGCCTTATCGGTTATCTGCCGCAGGACGTAGAGCTTTTCGCTGGAACGGTGGCCGGCAACATCGCCCGCTTCGAGCCGGGTGCGGACGCCGAGGTTGTTGTCGCCGCTTCCCGAGCGGCGGGCGTTCATGAACTGATCGTCAGTCTGCCCAACGGCTATGAGACACAGATTGGCGAGGGTGGAGCCATCCTCTCGGCTGGACAGCGTCAACGCATAGCACTCGCCCGTGCCCTCTACAGGGATCCTTTCCTGGTCGTCCTGGACGAGCCGAATTCGAATCTCGACGTGGAGGGCGAGAACGCCCTTGGCAATGCCATTCGAGGCATTACTGCGCGTGGCGGCATCGTCGTGATCGTCACGCATCGGTCGAACATACTTGCTGCCGTAGACCTCTTGATGGTGATGAAGGAGGGACAGATGCATATGTTCGGTCCGCGGGATCAGGTATTTTCGTCGCTTTCCTCATTGCAGCCTGCCAGCAGCGATGGCTTGAAGCTCGTTGCCACCTCGCCGAAGCTGCCGAATCGAAAGCCTCGGACCTGAACCATGCCAGCTATCCGGCCAAACAGATCAGCCTCCCACCGGCGATCCATTCGCCGCAATCTACTGGGAGGAGTTACGGTCGTTGTGCTGCTTGTCGGCGTTGTCGGCGGTTGGGCGGCAACAGCCGAGATCTCGGGCGCCATTGTCGCCCGTGGCACCGTTGTCGTCGAAACCAATGACAAGAAAATTCAGCACTCGACCGGTGGCATCGTCAGCAGGATTTTCGTCCGCGACGGTGCCCATGTAGAAGCCGGGGAGCTCCTCGTACAGCTCAATGACGTCGTTCCCCGCGCCAGTCTGGCTTTCGTGACGAAGAGCCTGGATGAGCTCTATGCCCGCAAATCGCGTCTTGAGGCCGAGCGCGATGGCCTTGGGCAAATGACGCTTCCGCAGACGCTTGTCGAGCGGATGGCCGAACCTGCGGTTGCAGCGTTGATCGCGAGCGAGCGGAGACTTTACGAGCTTCGCCAGGTTGTACGATCCGGCAACATTGCGCGCCTTCGCGAGCGCATTGCGCAACTCCAAAAGCAGATCGAAGGCTATTTGGCCCAGGAAGCAGCCAAGGGCAAAGAGATCGAGCTGATCAAGGATGAACTTGGCGGCATTCGCGACCTTGTCGAAAGGAAGCTTACGCCAATGTCGAAGCTGACTGCCTATGAACGCGATGCGACGCGCATTGAGGGCGAGAGGGCGCAACTGGTTGCTAGCACTGCGCAGGCGAGGGGGGCTATCGCCGAAGTGCAACTCCAGATCCTGCAACTGGACAAGGAATTCTCGAGTGAGACCGGGAGCGAGCTGCGCGAGGTCGATGCCAAGATCGCCGAATTCGAGGAGCGCAGGGTTACTGCAGAGGACCAACTGTTGCGCGTCGATATTCGCGCTCCATCCAGCGGCACCGTCCATCAGTCAGCGGTCCACACCGTCGGCGGCGTGATCAGCGCAGCTGAGCCGATCATGCTGATCATTCCCGACAACGATACCCTGACGGTCGAGGCGAAAGTTGCTCCGCAGGACATCGACCAGCTCTCGGTCGGCCAAAGTGCTCTTCTTCGATTTACCGCCTTTAATCAGCACAGCACGCCGGAGGTAACGGGCTCCGTGTCGATGATCGCAGCCGATGTCTCGCACGATCAGCGCACGAACGAGACCTACTACGTCGTACGGATTGCGTTGAACCTTGAGCAATCGAAGCGCCTCGGCAGCGCCTCGATCGTTCCTGGAATGCCGGTCGAAGTGTTCATCAAGATCGGCGATCGCACGGTGGTTTCTTATCTGATGAAACCTCTGACGGATCAGATGATGCGTGCATTCCGGGATCAGTAGGTGCCGCATTGTGACTGCTAGCTGGCTCCCGGCCTGTTCAGTAATCGGAGGATGCAATGACCACCATGAAGCTGAGGCCTCCGATTTTTTTGATCGGAAATTACCGGTCTGGGACAACCATTACGCAGAATTTGATCGGCCTGCATCCGGACGTGGTCACTTGGTATGAACCCAGGACGCTGTGGCTATGCGCAGACCCGGGGCGGCAACACGATGAGTTCGCAGAAAGCGATGCGACGGAGAAGGTCACCCGTTACATTCGCCGCCGCTTCCTCAAGTTTCAGCTGCAGAACGGCGGCCGCCAGATCATGGAAAACACACCATCGAATGTCCTACGCGTGCCTTATGTGCAGGAAATTTTTCCAGAGGCAACGTTTCTTTTTATAACGAGAAATCCTTTCTCTTTTATAAGCTCGATGGAATTGAAGTGGCAAAAAACAAAAACTTTTAAAGGCCTGAAAAGAACTCTTTCCGTTGTCCCGGTTTGGCAACTACATTACTATGTAGGATCCCTGGTAAGGCAAATGATTGTGAAGAAAATACTTAGGGGGAAGTATACGCCGATCTATGGGCCCAGATACAAAGGAATCGATCTGGATCTGAAAGTGAACGACAAGCTGGCTGTGATCGCCCGGCAATGGGCGCGCGGCAATCGCAAGGCCCGCGAAGACCTCGCCAAGCTCGGAACTGGCCGTGTGCTGACGTGTCGCTATGAGGATCTGATGGAGGATACCGAGGCTACCTTGCGACAGATCTACGATCACTGCGGACTGACCTGCAGCGACGATATCGTTCGTGCGGCCAAGGAAATGGTCGATCCCACCCGTCAGGAAAAGTGGCTCCGCCTCGATCGCGAAAAGCTGAAAGCAATCATACCGGAGGTCCAAGAGGAGATGGGCTACTACGGCTACGAAGTCCCTCCGATGCTTCGATGACGTGCCGCACCCGGTGGCTGGCATCGTGGAACTCAGCGTCCGACCACCAGGGATTTGGGAAAGCTGCAAAAGCGAAGCGTTCGGTTCGGTCGCATAAGGAGAGCGCGTGTGAGCAATATCAGGCAAGGACTGGCTAAGCGCAGCGTCGTGGGCATGCTCTGGACAGGCCTGTCTATGGGGGCCCTCGCGGTGGCGGAGGTCGTTGCGCTATTTGTCCTCGCCCGGCTGCTCTCCCCCCATGAATTTGGCCTCTACGCCGCGGCCCTGGTCGTCATCAAGTTCTCGGCCATATTTGAGAACCTTGGTGTTGCTCCTGCAATCGTGCAGCTACCTGCGCTCGATGAGCGCCACCTTCGGGTCGGCTTCACCTTGGCACTCCTCCTCAGTTTCGTAGTTGCCGGGCTGGTCTGGTTTGGGGCGCCGGCTATTGCGAACATGCTGCGCGTTGCCGATCTGACGCCCGTGGTGCGTGGCACCTGCGTGGTCTTCCTTTGCCAGGGTGTTGCAATGGTGGCGCAGGCTGTCGCCCAGCGCGCGCTTCGCTTCGAATGGCTGGCGGCCGTTGATGCCGTTGCGTTTGCGGTCGGATTCGTTGTCGCGGCCCCGGTGTTCGCCTTGCTCGGTTGGGGCATCTGGGCGCTCGTCGGGGCACTGGTAACCCAGAATATCCTGCGCATGGTCGTGTTGCTGCTCGGCCAGCCACATCCGAAACGACTTTTGCTGGAACGGCGCGCAATCGGCGACCTGCTCTATTTCGGTGGCGGGTTCACGCTGGCCCGGATCTGCAATTACCTTGCCACCCAGGCCGACAGGCTCGTTGTGGGCCGCTGGCTTGGAGCGGAAGCGCTCGGCGTGTATTCGATTTCCTCTCAGCTTGTGACAACACCCGCAGTCATTGTCGGCCAGATCCTCGATCGCGTTCTCTTTCCAACCATGGCACTCGTGCAGCAGGAGCCCGCTCGACTCGCCCGTGCCTACCGCAGTGCGGTTGCGACTTGCGCGCTTGTCGTGTTGCCGGGCAGCGTTGTCGTCGCGATCGCTGCGCCCGAACTCGTGTTCGTCCTGCTCGGGCCGGGATGGGACGCGGTTGTCGCCCCTCTCCAGATTCTTGCGGTTGGGATGTTGTTCCGCACCAGCTACAAGCTTAGCGACTCCATGTCGCGTGCAACCGGCGTGGTCTACGCCCGGGCCTGGCGACAGGCAATTTTCGTGATCGCCGTCGTGTTGGGTTCAGTGATCGGGCAGCTCTGGGGCGTATCAGGCGTAGCGGTCGGTGTCGTCGCGGCCGTCGCTGCCAACTTCATCCTGATGGCGCATCTCAGCCTTCGTGTCACCGGGATGCAATGGTCCGAATTTGTCGCTGCACACATCCCAGGGTTGGCCCTTGCAGGCGTGGTCGGAGCGGCGTCCTGGGTCGTGGCGGACCAACTGCGCCAAGCCGAGGTGACGCCGCTCATCTTCCTCCTCAATGTGGCAATTGCTGCAGGCATCACGGGACTGGTGTTGTGCTGGCTCCTGCCGTCGCTGTTTCTTGGACGAGACGGGCAGTCCGTGGTTCGCCTAGTTGCTGGATTGGTGCTGCAGCGCGGCCGACCGGGATAAAGGGGGAAGAGGTCCGGCCGAGTGGCCCGGTCCGGGCGGGCGATCCGCCAACACGTTGCATTCGGCCCTCAGGGCCCTCGGAGGAGGGCCATTCCGTCGTATCGACGATGGCCAACTCCTCCCTTCACCGCAAAAGACGGCGGCGTCCAAAAAGCGATCATAGGCAAGTCGGCCTACGTTCAGCGGCGATGCCATCGGCCCTCGCTATCACCTTGCGTCCGCCGAAGCGGTCGCAGGCCTGAAACCTGAGTGAAACAGGCGCGCGGAAAGGAGATACGACATGACTGGATTGGGCCGGTTTTCTAGCATCAAACCGTTCGAGGTCGACTACGGCATCAATAGCTACCGACTGGGCGATGGTGGGCTGATGACCGTGACTGGTGTCACCGGTTCATCTGTCGCAATGCATCTCGGCGCCGATGGCGTTCTGCCGTTGACGGTACCCTCGTACGGGAACGCTCATCAGAGCTTCGCATGGCACCAGCTTTGGGATGGCTATGGCGTCGCTCACGAAACTGGTCGTGAAGACCACTGGCGGCGCCCGGATTCGTTGTTGACAGACATGCTTCCAGCACTGGAACCGGATGTGAACGGTTTGCAGCAGGTCGGCGCCGTGCACGACTCTCTGAGAGCGGCCGGCAACGTATGGAGCCACGTGGACAACGGCCATGCGGCGCCCCCCTTCAGCGACATCACCGCGGCCCCGGAAGCAGCGGTGAGGGCGGCAGAGACTGCGGACGAAACCAGTTCGCAGGTTCCGGCAAGCACGAAGCAGGTGCCGCAGGGCCAGACCGACGCGTCGCCGGAGCCGGCAGCATTGGCAACCGACGACGGCGCAAAAGAAGGCCCCACCGGGATGAGCGTGCAGAGCCTTGCTGCTGCGAGCACCTTGCTTGCCGCTGACCCTATTTTCGAGGCAAGGGTAGCGAGCGCCGGCGATGACGTCGAGGAGCGGGGCTCAGGCTCGATGTCAAGCAACGTCAATGATTTGGAGTTGGGCTTCGACGGAACAAGCCGTCAGACGGTCGGGCTTCGCTTCACCGGCATCGACATTCCCAAGGGCGCTATCATCACCAATGCCTATATCCAGTTCACGGTCGACGAGGTGACGACCGGGACGGTTTCTCTCCTGATCCGTGGCGAGGACACGAACGATGCGGCAGCCTTTACCACCGCCAAGTTCAATGTGTCCTCGCGCCTCGCCACCGATGCATCCGTCGCCTGGGCGCCGCCGGATTGGACGGTGCGCGGCGAGGCAAGTCTTGCCGAGCGCACACCGGACCTCAAGGCGATCATCCAGGAGATCGTCGACCGCGACGGCTGGGCGGCACTGAACGATATGGCTTTCCTCGTCACCGGTACCGGCACCCGCACGGCGAAATCCTTCGAGGGCAGCGCCACCGGGGCGCCGCTCTTGCACATCGAATACCATGTGCCGACGGCCGGCGCCCCGGTTGCCTTCAACACGCCGGTTGACGCCGATGCCGCCACCAACCAGATCGCGGAACTGGCCGCAGCAGGCACGGTGGTCGGCATCACCGCCTCGGCCCGGGATCCCGATGCCGGCGATACGGTGACCTACAGCCTCAACGACACGCGCTTTGCCATCGACGCCAATGGCGTCATCACGCGTTCGGGCACAGGCACGCTCGACTTCGAGACCCAGACCGCGATCACGCTGACGGTGACGGCGACCTCCTCCGACCGTAGCACCGCAACCCAGACCTACAGCCTTGGCATCCTCAACAGTCCGGAACCGGTCGCCTTCAACACGCCGGCCGACGCCGATGCGGCCACCAACCAGATCGCGCAGAACGCTGTCGCGGGTACCAAGGTCGGCATCACCGCCTCGGCCAGGGATCCCGACGCCGGCTCGACCGTGACCTATAGCCTCAACGATTCGCGCTTCGCCATCGACGCCAATGGCGTCATCACGCGTTCCGGCACCGGCACGCTCAATGCCCAGAGCGAACCATCAATCACCCTCCATGTGACGGCAACCTCCTCGGACGGCAGCAGCGATACCCACGACTACGCCGTCAACGTTGCCACAGGCACCCCCAGTCCGCCCACGTCGGCGACCCTGATGCACACGATACTGACGTCCCAGTGGTCGCCGGAGAGCCCTGACCCGTCGGGGCTCACCTATATTTCCCACCTCGGAACACTGCTGGTTTCCGACGGCGAGGTCGACGAGATGTCGATATTCAAGGGAAAGAATCTCTTCGAGATGAGCCTGAACGGTACGTTGGTCAGAGCGACCACCACGACCGGGTTTTCGGACGAACCAAGTGGAGCTGCTTACAATCCGACCAATCGACACCTCTATTTCTCTGATGATACCGGCACGAAAAGCGTCTACGAACTTAACCCCGGAACAGACGGACTTTACAACACGGCCGATGACGTCGTGACCTCGTTCAAGACATCCGCATTCGGCAGTTCGGACCCGGAAGGGCTTGCTTACGACACCAAACGCGGCGTCCTGTACCTCGCGGACGGCGCAGCGAAGATCTACACGATCAACCCGGGCGCGAACGGCAGGTTCGACGGCGTGGCCTCCACCGGCGGCGATGACGTCGTGACGAGTTTTCCGATCGGTACACTGACAAACGGGGATCCCTGCGTCGAATACGACCCCGTTCACGATCTGCTCTATGTCGTCAAGTCGCGTACCCAGGTGGCGATGATGACAACGACAGGGCAATCGCTGGGAACGCTCGATATCTCCGCGGCGAATGCACGCAAAGTGGCGGGATTGGCGCTGGCGCCGAGCAGCGACGATGCGAACCAGATGAGCCTCTACATCGCCGACCGAGGCGTCGATAACGACTCCAATCCGAACGAGAACGACGGCAAGATATATGAGTTCCAACTCGACCATTGGCTGCTGTCCTGATCGCTCGTCAGACGATGCCCGCCGCGTCAGCCTGTCGGGTGGCCTACCGGATGGAGAATGCTTGGACGATTGCAAGCCGTTCATGTGGCTCCTGAAGCCACCATGTCTCACCTGCGCGGTGACGAACGGAACAATCTGATCCCCGGAAATTGTCTGCTCCTGTGCGTATTACCTGCGGCGGTGGGCGTAACACAGCGCTCGCGCCAAACGGGTTAGCGGCGGCTTTGCCGTGTGCAGTGCATCGAGAAGTTCAACCTGAAACCGTCGTAGAGGAGGCCGGACATGATCAATTTGTCCCGTGTTCCGTTTAGCGTAGGCGACACGAAGTTGCTCGCGATCGACTTCGCTTTAGGTTTTGACATCAATGGCGGCTACTTGTTCGATACCGCCTCCATGGGACCGGACGGGATCGCCGGTCCGGAGCTGGCGGGAGCCGGCAATTCTGTACCGCAGAGCTCGGGGACAGCCGAACTGAGTGAAAGCCTGGCCAGGCTTGCGCTTGCCGATCACCGTCACCCCTCCTTCGATGAAACTGGCAAGAACGATCACGATCCAGCCGCTGATACTGTGCTCGCTGCGCCGGCTCCCGGTCCAGAGCAGCAGCCGGACGGAAGCAATCCACAGGAGGGTGCGATCCCGTCATTCAGCGCACTCGCGCCGGATCGCATGCCAGGCCCGGCCGATAACACCACGACAATTTCGAGCGCCGCTGCTGTCAGCCTGCTTGCCGCCGACCCAGTCTTCGAGACGAGGGTCGCGTCGGGCGCAAATGACGTCGAGGAACGGCCCTCGGGCTCGGTGTCTTCCACCAGCAGCGACCTTGAGTTGACGATCGATGACGGCACTAACCAGACGGTTGGGATCCGCTTCACCGGCATCGACGTTCCCAAGGGCGCCATCATCACCAATGCCTATATCCAGTTCACGGTCGACGAGGTGACGACCGGGACGGTTTCGCTGCTGATCCGCGGCGAGGACACGAACGATGCGGCCGCCTTTACCACCGCCAGGTTCAATGTGTCCTCGCGTCTCGCCACCGACGCCTCCGTCGCCTGGGCGCCGCCGGACTGGACGGTGCGCGGCGAGGCAAGCCTTGCCGAGCGCACGCCGGACCTCAAGGCGATCATCCAGGAGATCGTCGACCGCGACGGCTGGGCGGCACTGAACGATATGGCTTTCCTCGTCACCGGTACCGGCACGCGCACGGCGAGATCCTTTGAGGGCAGTGCCACTGCGGCGCCGCTCTTGCACATCGAATACCATGTGCCGCCGGCCAGTCCCCCGGTCGGCTTCAACACGCCGGCCGATGCCAATGCGGCCACCAACCAGATCGCGGAACTTGCCGCAGCAGGCACGGCGGTCGGCATCACCGCCTCGGCCAGGGATCCCGATGCCGGCGACACGGTTACCTACAGCCTCAACGATGCGCGCTTTGCCATCGACGCCAATGGCGTCATCACGCGTTCGGGCACCGGCACGCTCGACTTCGAGACCCAGACCGCGATCACGCTGACGGTGACGGCGACCTCAACCGACCGCAGCACCGCAACCCAGACCTACAGCCTCGGCATCCTCAACAGCCCGGAACCGATCGCCTTCAACACGCCGGCCGATGCCGATGCGGCCACCAACCGGATTGCGCAGAACGCTGTAGCGGGTACCAAGGTCGGGATCACTGCTTCGGCCAGGGATCCCGACGCCGGCTCGACGGTGACCTATAGCCTCAATGATTCACGCTTCGCCATCGATGCCAATGGCGTCATAACGCGTTCGGGCACCGGCACGCTCAATGCCCAGTCCGAGCCGTCGATCAACCTCCATGTGACGGCCACCTCCTCCGACGGCAGCAAAGATTTCCACGACTACACTGTCGCCGTCCCTGCGCAGGCGGGTCCGCAGGTTCTGTACCGCTTCGCGGTCCTCGGCGACTTCGGCGACACCAGCCTTAATGGCGAAAAGGCGGTCGCGGCCCTCATACGCAGCTGGAACGCCGATTTCGTTTTGACCGTGGGAGACAATGTCTATGGGCCGCAGCTGATAGACAATGCAATCGGCCAGCAATACCACGATTACATCGGAAACTACCAAGGCTCATACGGGAGCGGCAGCGCGATCAACCGCTTCTTTCCGACGCTCGGCAATCACGAATACAATGACGGCAATCTTTCCAATTACTTGAACTATTTTACGCTGCCCGACAACGAGCGGTACTATGATTTCCAAATCGGGCCGGTGCATTTCTTCGCGCTCAACAGCAACAAGCAGGATCCGGACGGCCGCAGCGCGACGTCAGTCCAGGGGCAATGGGCGCACTCCGTCCTTGATGCGTCGGATGCGAGCTTCAACGTCGCCTACTACCATCACACGGCCTTTAACCCGAGCGGCAGCACCAGCACCATGCGGTGGCCCTTTGAGTCCTGGGGCGTGGACGCCGTATTTGCCGGCCACGAGCACAACTTCTACCGTGAAAATCGGGACGACAACGGCGACGGGGTCGGGCTTCCTTATACCACAACGGGACTCGGCGGGGCCGGCCGCGACGTACCGAATGTCGGCGCCAATCTTGTAACCATCACCGACGCGGGCATGCTGATTGAGTTTTACAAGGTCAGCAGCTTCAACGGGACCGCCGTGACCGGCGTCCTCACGGATTCCTATTTTGTCCCGACGCCGGTGGGCCGTGCCCCGACGACTGGCGCCGGCGGCTATGTGCTGAATGGCACCGTGGGCCCCGACTATCTGTGGGGGCTCGGGAGCGACGCCACCTTGGTCGGCGGTCGCGGCAACGACACATTGGTCGGGGGCAAAAACGCCAACCTTTTCGTGTTCCATGCCGGCGACGGAAGTGACACGATCGTCAATTTCCGACCCGGTACCGCAACCGGTGACGTCCTCGATCTGCGTGATTTTGGCATCGATAGCGCCAGCAAATTCCAGCAAGTGGCCACAAACCAGGGGGCGAATGTGGTTGCCAATCTCGGTGGGGCGAACCAGATTACGCTGCTCGGCCTTCACGCGGATCAGCTCCACGACAACAATTTTCTCCCGACAGATCTCCTCCTTGCGTAATCCGCCTGCTTCCCGTCCGGCGGGCCAGAGCTTTCCCCGGCGAACGCAACAACGCAAAAAGCCGGCATCGCTGCCGGCTCAGACTGCTGAAAAACCCCTGGCGTTTGCCAGGGGTTTTTTGATGCATTGGGGAAACCCGCCCCGACCAGAGCGCTTGAAGCGGCGCACTGGTCGACCATCCCCTGACGGTCACCGCTTATGTTTCCCGCCACCAAAGTCGGAGTGTTTCTTGTGGTAGTGCGTATGGTTTTTGTCTCCCCAGCCATGACCGGGGCGCGAGCCGTTGGACTTGGCAATAGCGCGCGAACTTAAACTTGTACCAAGCAGGAGGGTTATGGATGGAGGTGTAACAGCGGCGAAACGCCCGGCCTTCTTGAGAAAAGCTCGGCGAGCTTCAGATTCAGATGTCAGGCTTTCGGTTGTTTTTTCTACGCCATTTGCTCTATCTTCGGGCATGATAGGTCACCTATACATCACCTTAGAGTAACGTCTTGATATTACCATTTCGCCTTCATAGATGCAATCAGGCAAGTTCGTGCGAAAATAGTCTAAATCTTCGAGCGAAGATCTCCGTTCAGGAGAATGATTGCGATTCGGCGCAGGAGATAGACCGGATCACGTCTTGCCAGTTCTTGGGCGCGTGAAAGCCGCCTGGCGCCCCACAAAATATTACCGGCGAAGCGCAGCGGGGCGCCGAAGACAGGGTGTCTGGATGTAATGACGCGCCTCCAATGCTGGAGACGAATTATCGGACGCTGCATGCACTCGACCGGAATGCTGGTTCCAAAGAAGGAGTGCATGGCCAGCAGTTGTGTGTCGATGGCGTTGCGCACGCCTCTATCCGGCACCGATGCCCGCAAGGCAGTCCAGTCAATTCCATCGCTTTCTGCCAATTGCGCCAAATCATGCAAGTGCCGGAGATCAATCCTTCCGCGCAAGTAATCTCCTTCCTTTACAAGGTCATGCAAGATCCAGTGCAGGGCGCGAGATTGAGCGGAAGGAACTTTCACTCGAAGGTCATTCTGCAGCACGAGCTTCGGGCGCTCAAAGCTGTGTGGACGGTACGGCCGGAGTTCGAGCAGCCCGGCGTCCTGCGGGCGCGCCATGCCGCGCTCGTTAGGGACCTGAAGGTAGCCAAGCTCTTCGAGGCAGGCTTGGGCGGATGCCTCCTCGCGCGCTGCTACGCCTATATCGAGATCGCTTGTCATTCTGCTCGAGGGGAGAACGGGCCGAGAAAGAAACAACGGAACCGCTCCCTTCAACAGAACCGGAACGATGCCGCGTTTGTTGAGCGCAGTGACGGCCTCTTTCAGCTGCGCCCGCAAGCGCATGTTTCGTTCCCGATTGCAATCATGAATAAACTGCAGATATTTGCGCACATCACTGGGGACCCGCTGTATCTGACCGGTCTGTTCGAGCGATGAGAACAGAGCAGGCGTCAGCAATGTGTGGTTTGCAAGTGCAATCACTGCTTGCCAGTCGGCGTTGGATACGAGATGGCCGCGAAGTCCGGCGACCAATGCGTCAAGCGTGTTGGCGGCCCGTATCATGGGCAAGCTCGGCCAATCAGGTCTACCGCGTCATCGAGCCCGGAATAGGTCAGGCTATAGACCGGTGCTGATCCAATCACGCCGGCGAGGACATCGAAGGCGGCGGCGCTTAGTTCACCGCCGGGTGCAAACGCGCCGCTAAGTAGGCCGCGCAGTGCAGCCACCGGGTCGACCGGATCCAAGCTCGGCCTCGCATTGTGATCTCGACGGAGCAGGATGACAGCGCCTATGGGCCGGGGCGCCGACGATACGGTTATAGACGTAGGCACGACATAACGCACGCGCTTGCCGTCCGGACGTCGGAAGATCGGAGCAATATCGAGGCCAGGGACGTGTTTGGCCAGAAGGGACCACGCGCCCGGCTTGACTGCGGGAGCAAATGGAAGCCCCACGCCGAGCCCGTCTGAATTCAGCAGCGTTACATCGTCGGCGGCAAAGCCAAACCCGACCTGGGCCAACGCCAATGTTAGCGTTGTCTTGCCTGCGCCTGGATTGCCGCAAAGCAGCACGATGCGTTCCCCCTTGATGAGGGCAGCCGCATGGAGAGCGAGCTCATAGGGGCAGTGTCTGAGAACGTCGCTCAGCAACTCCCCCTTCAGGGCCGTTGCGATTTCGTCGGGGGCGCAGGACGAAAGCCAATCGCCGTTGCGAAGCAGGTGCAGCCGATCGCCGTGCTCAACCAGTTGAAGCAAAGTGTCGGCCGTCTCCTCTTGGGCCTCGAGATGCTTGAAAACGGTGTTTGCCGGAAAGGCATGGGCTGCCGGATAGAGGATGCGAATGCGGCGCCCCGCAACGGCCAGTACCTGGTTCACATGCGCATGGGGCGAAAGGTCGATCGAAGATATGCGGGGCCGAATGAGGCCCAGGCGCTCCCAATCCTTGAGTGCGGCCTTGACGTGCCCATTCACATCCAGGGGATCAACGTAGCTGCCTGAAGTGGCATAGGCTGGCGTGCCTTCCTGCAGCAGGCGCCAAATTTCCGCGGCGGAGTCGTTTAGGGCAAAAATCGCGCGCTGGGATTCACTGAACAGAACATTCTGCCCCTTTATGTGCACAAGCCGCGCCAGGATCATGAATTGTGACGACGCGTCATCGGCCGGGTCTCGTGCGTGAGCTTCCATCGGTCGTCGATCTGTTCCCTGACACGCCGTTTGCCAGCCGCGCGCCACATTCACTCCGCCGGCAAGCGCGCCGGTTCGGAAAATAGCATGGGGTTGCGCACGAACCGCCAGCGCAGCCACAGACCAGTGGCCAGCGAGGTGAGGATCGAGGCGAGGACAAGTGCCGTGAACATGCGATCGTCGATGATGTTGGCGGCACGGGCCACGCTTGCGAGCACGATACCCGGCCCACCGCGTGTGTTCATCGCTATGCCGTAGTCAAGCGCCTTGGCCCAGTCGATGTTTGCCGCTCTGGCGGCAACGGTGCAACTCGCCAGCTTGATGATCGTGCTCGCGACGATGAACAACAGGGTCAGGGTGGCGTCAAATTGTTGGGCGAGGTCAAGCCGCTGCCCGACGAGCGCGAAGTATATCGGCACGAAAAACCAGATCGAGATATCCGCGATATGTTGCTTCACGGGAGCAAGATGGCGCGAGGGAAAGCGCGCCAACACAAGGCCCGCCACGAGCGCTGCAAAGACGATATTTACCTTCAAAAGGCTCGCGGCAGCGACGAAGATCAGGCACAGCAGCATGCTATACCCGGTGAGGGAAGCTTCGCTCGACTTCCCGATGATCCATCGGCGGAGCGCCCGCACGCCTGCTGGCACAAAGAAAAGCGAGACAAGCACGAAGGCGAGGGTGGTCGCGACCACACGCCCGATGCCTGTCGCATCGGCGGCGTCGCCGCTCTGTACGGCCGTGGCGACCGCCAGAATCGTCCAGAGGACGAGATCCTGAATGGTCGCGGATCCGATTACGTTGCACGCAAATGGTGTGCCCATCAAGCCCAAGTCGAGAAAGATACGCGAGATGACCGGGATCGACGTCACGGCTACGGCAATACCCATTACCAGCTTGAACGCTAAGGGATCGCCGAGCCTTGTGTCGGCAAACAGCGGCGCGCCTGCATAACCCAGCGCGAATGGGATCACTAGCGCGCCGACCACCAGTGCCAAGACGATGTGGCGTGATCCCGCTGCTCCATCGGCCTGCATCTTGAATCCCGCTATGAACATTAGGAGGACAAGGCCAAACCAATAGAAGGCAGAGAGCAGGGCAGTCTGTGCTGGAAAACCGGCAAATAACCACCTGTGTGCCTCGGGCGCTATGTTGCCCAGTACCGACGGGCCAAGTGCTATTCCGCCGACGATCTCGCCGATAACGCGCGGCATCTTCAGCCGCTCGAACAGGTGGCCGCCGGCCAGTGCGCCGACGAGCAGAAGAACCAGCGACAGGAAGAAACGGGCGAGTTCGGAATCGTTCATGGTGTCACCGTAAAGGCCGCGTGTTCAGAAGATGGTTCCAGTGCTCATCAGTCGCGCCCTATGTGCAAGGCCGGCAACCTTGCGCATAGGAGGCCACGATTTGCGCAGAAAGTTCGTCTAGGGAACGTGACTCGGTATCGAGGACGAGGTCTGGGCTTTCTGGAGGCTGATAGGCGCTGTTGTAGCCGATGAGAGTATCGATCTCGCCGCGCATTGCCTTGGCGTAGAGCCCCTTCGGATCCCTTTCAGCGCAGCCTTGGATGGAGCAGGCGACGTAGCCGATCGTCAGGTTTTTAACATTCTCGCGAATATAGTCGCGAGCGTCCTGCCCGGCAGTAAGCGCCGCGACGACGACGCTAAGGCCGGCCTCGGCAGCCTTGTTCGCCAAGTGGACCAGGATCGAGACGACGTGCAACCGACTTCCTGCGCCGAATCCGAACTCATCACCGAAGAAACCGCGGACCTCGTCGCCGTCGAAGAGAATGGCGGGAATCCCATTCTTTCTTAAGTCCGCGACGACACGGGTCCCCAGTGTCGTCTTGCCGGCTGAGGTCGGTCCGAGCAGCCACAGCACTGTTCCAGCTTGCAAATGAGGGCGCTTCTGTCGAACTTCGGTCCCTAGATACGTCATTTCGTTCACCATCGGACCTCTCCAGCCTCGTGCTATTCCTGGAACAGGGCATGCTTCATCATCAACTCGGCTCGGACGACGTCCTGCACCTCGGAGCGCATCATCCAGTTCGGCAGCGCTTCGCCCGCCATCAGGGCGCGCCTGATTTCCGTGCCGCTGATGGGCTTGGCGGTCCTGCAGGCATTCAGATCGACGTAGCGTTCGGACTGGGTGTCATAGCCGACGGGGTCAAAGAAGATCGGCTCGATGCCGAGCTCACCGAGTTCTTCGAATAGCTCCCGGCTGGCATTTGGCCCATAGAAACCGCCGACGCCTGAATGATCGCGTCCGATGATGAAATGGCTGCAGCCCATGTTCTTACGGCAGAGAGCGGTGAAAACCGCCTCGCGGGGGCCGGCAAACCGCGGATAGGTGATGAAGCTTGCAAGCACCACTTTGCCCGGGGGGTAGATCCCGTAATCGAGCATGGCCCGGTAGCCGTCGAGGATGAGATGCGGCAGGAAGTCTCCGCGCCTGGCATGTCCCACGATGGGGTTGATCAACAGGCCGTCAGCATAGGTGCGTTCCAGGGCCTCGATCTGGATCCTCTCGTGCCCGCGATGGACGAGGTTGCGGGTGTGGAACGCGACTACCCGGCTCCAACCTTTGTGAGCAAAAACTGTTCGCAACTGGGAAGGGGTCAGGTCATAGCGCCGGTATGGCAAGGGCAGCGGCTGAATGAGGGTGACGTTGCCCGCCAAAAAGTGGCCGCCGCGCGCCAGCACACGGGCGGCACCGGGGTGTTTGCGCGAGTCAGTGCCGAACCATTTGCGCGCCAGCAGTTCGGGCTCGAAGTCATAGGCTTCGGATACTTCGAGCAGGGAATGCGGCGAGCCGCATTTGGTGGACAGTAGGACACGGTCCCCCTTCGAGAAGCGGATTGCGGCTTTGTCGGGTACGGCTAGCACCACTGGCATCGTCCAGATCAGTCCGGAGGGGAGCCGTTTGTCCTCGAGCACGCTCTCTAGGCAAGTCCTGTCCATGAAGCCTCGAAGGGGCGAGAAGGTGCCGCGGACAATCTGTTCGACATCGGTTAGCTCTTCATCGCCGACAGTGATTGCTGGCAAATCCTGGATGTCCGGAATCTCGGCTAGCCCCGCGGCCTGGCAAAGGAGACGCCCGCCGTGGGGCTCGACGCCGGCCATCAGCGACGAAGGGCGCACGCGGATCTGCCGCGTGCCGTTGCTCCGTTGGAATTGCTGGGCTACCTTTACCACCATCCTCGCGCAGTTTACCGGGTACAGACCGATGGCGGTCTCCGCCGCCAGGACGAGGCCGTCGGCGCCATCGGCCAGAGTGTTGTAGATGTCGTTGACCTCAGCTCGGGTTGGTGTCGGCGCGCTCGTCATCGATTCGAGCAGGTTTGTCGCGACATAGACTTTGGCGCCATGTGCTTTCGCGCCGTGAATGATCATCTTCTGAATCGCGGGAATCTGTTCGATCGGAACTTCCCGGGAGAGGTCGCCACGGTCTATGAGGATTGCATCTGACTTCTCGGCTATGGCTGCCAGGTTCCGCAGCCCGCTCAGGCACTCAATCTTGGATATTATCGTCGCGTTGTCGCCGGTATGTGACCGGATCACGTTGATATCCGAGGCGCGATGCGCGAAGGAGAGCGCGAAATGGCGGATGCCCATTCGGCGGCCGATTGCAATCGCTGAGATGTCTTTCCCGGTGAGAGGCGGCATATCGAGCGGCCGCTGAACCGTCACCGCCTTGTTCTGACCGATCTCCCCGCCGTTCAGGATTCTCAGGATGACTTCGTCGTTACGCTTTTCCACAACCTGAGCCAGGACCGCATTGAAATCGATGCTAACAAAGTCGCCGAGTTCGAGTTTGTTGATGATATATGCCGGGTACAGACTGATACTGAACTGGTCGCCCGCTACGGGCAGGGCATAAGCGGTCAAAAACCGGTTCTCCCGCACGGTTACCTTGCCGTCAGCCAATGGTCCGGTGCGAACCTGCGCGCCTTCGGTGTCCAGACAAAGAGGGACGGATGTTCGCTGCTGGACGAAGGTGATGATCCGCTCGAGATCCTCGACCTTCGTGTGTGATAAGTTGAGGCGCAAGAGCGAGGTACCAGCCCGCTCAAGCCAATGGATGACATGGTCATTGAGGGATGCTGGACCAAGCGTGCACAACAGCTCGACTTCCCTGGCTTTCATGGTGCCTACCTTTGCGTCCGATTCGACTTCATGGATGGGCTTACCTGGCGCCGTCCGAGCGCTGCCGATCAACCGGCAAGGTGGTGGCGTTTGGGGTCCGCGCCGCGCCTTTGGGATGAACTTTCACACGTCGTCGTCCGAGAACCGGGGAACCTCGGGGTGGGCGGAGATCCAGCTTCGGCGAGCGTTCTGCCAGTACTCGCGGGCATCGTTGCCTCTAAGCAAGTCAAAGCCTGCAGGCGGCAACGGCAGTGTGGCCGGGATTGGTTCATCCGGTAGCCATAGAAGCTTGTTGTCGCGACTCTCGAGCATCCTTTGCCAGGTTCGCTCCAGCCGGCGAGAGCCGCGCATGTCTGCGGAAGAAAGTGCAAAAACGGACCCGGTAATCTTCAATTTCGGCGAAACGTCAGCGGTTTTGACGGGGGCTTGATGCGTTGTCTCTCCCTTGGCGAGATAGGTGCGCATGCGGATCAGCAATCGGTCAATCGCTACAAGTTCCTCGCTACCGTTGCGATCACGCGATCCTGGGTCCAGGCTGATCCCCGAGAAACACCCATCGAACAAGCAATCCTCTATGACTCCGCTGAGGAGATAGTCATTTTCCACCGCATCGTCCCTGATCTCACTTAGCCAGCAGCCTTTCACGCGAAACCCGTTCGCACCGTCGGCGAAGCGAATACCATCCCAGCAGCGGCGCGCGCGCACGCCCTCTATCGTCGCTTTCGCCGTTCCGTCTCTGACGAGCAGAGCGGCGCTATTGCAATAGGTGTATCGCCAGTCTGCCTCAAGCGGCACCTCACCATTGATGCGGCCCCCGACGAGCCGTACTTCGGGTGAGTTGCGAATAACGAGGGGGTAGGGGTTAACCGGCTGCGTGCCTATATTGCAGCCGAGAATCGCATTTGGTCTAGGGTTCCGGCTGTTGGCAGCTATGAAGGAAGCATTTCGAGCATCGATAGTCGCTCCGGCCCGAAGGTTGCGAATGGTTTTTTGTTCGTAGCCGAACTCACCGCTCAACACGATGTGAGTGTCTTCAAAATCGTCGTCATCAATGGGTGTTCGCGGGTCGCCGACCGCGTCCGAGCCAAACAAAGCGAGGGCGGGACATGCGCTGGCAAGGCGCATGAAAGACCGGCGATTCATCGTCACGCTCATCGGCGTTGCGAGTCGGCTGGGTGATGTCTGTTGTGATAGGCCAAATGCACTGCCTGAAGCGTTTTATCTGCTACCAGTTCGGGAGACATCGACGGGTTCACGTCGACTGTCGCTACTGTTGGTGTGCGATGCGTCGCTTTCGGCGGCCCGCAAAGATCGGCAGCCATCATGAGGTAGGCGCGATCCGCGTTGATCCAGAGGTTAACCCTGTCATCCGGAACTGCTCTTTGCAGTCGTGAGGCTCGATCGCCTCTTCCGTCGAGCCGATCTTGTGCAAGGTCGATCACGCCGCACAAATTTACAAAGACGAAATCATCCACGCCGATGGCAGACAGGATGTCGAGCCAATGCTCCGACGTTCTACGATGCCTGCTCTTCAAGAAGACGGACCAAAACCCCTGCATCAGTCCTTCATCCAGGATCGTGACCGGCGCGCCCCTCGACCTTTCTTCGCTGATGTAAGCGGCGACTGACCACAGATGCCATGTCCAGCGGACAAAATCGATCGGAGACTCCTGGCCGCCTTGGGCAACGAACCTTGCAGTTCGTACAGCTAGCGAACGGAATTTCCGGTCGAACAATCTTGGAAGAACGAGGCGGGCCCGACGCAATTGCCTCGCAATCAGTGGCTTACTTCCCCAAGTCGTTCTTTTTTCGTCGACGATGGAGCCACCCTGCCTCAGCCTGGCGGCCAACACGCTTGAGGCAGCTGTCTTTCCGATCCCAGGGAGACCAAAGAATTCGATAAAGCGGATGCCTGTCGGGAGAATCGGCACTCCAACGCATTGCGGATCGCCTACAGCGGACTCGTGCTGTTTTGACGCCATTGGGGTCAGATCCAAAGCTTCTGTCCTCCCCGGGGCCTCAGCGTTCGGAAGGCGTGCGGATTCGCTTCGTCAAACGCCTGCTTACCCTCGTCAGTACCGGCCGCAATCGATTGTTGCACGTTGCGGTAGGCGATCAGCAGCGCGAGTGGGATCCAGAAGAACGCCGCCGTCGATGGGCCGAAGGAGTCGCTCATCTGGTTTGCCACGAGATAATTCCACACACAAACCGATGCCCCGAGCGCCATTACATTCGCGTTGGTGGCATATGTGCTTCTGCCCTGACCAATCAATGTGGGTACGATGGCGCCAATCAGGCAAATCAAGACGAGCAGAACCATGACCACTATCAGCGCGACGCCCGGGACACCGAGCGTCCGGAAATATTCTATGAATAAGTTATGGCTATGCGGGGCGATGTCGCCGATCGGTTGGCCCGCACCCACCCCCCTGAACGGATGCGCGAGACCTAGATCGATCGAGATGGACCACAGGCGCGCGCGCGATATGACCGAAGGCGCCTCGCCACCGCTCAATTGCGTCGTCAACAGCCGGTAAGCTCTCGGGTTGAGGGATTGCAGGATGAAGAGGGCCGCCTGAAGCACCAATGGTGCCGTGACTGCTCCCGCAATTATCGCCAATGGCCGTTGTTTTCGGACTGCGGAATAAATTGCATACAGGGCAAAGAAGAGGCCAAGCCCTGTGACACCGACAACGAAGTTGGTCTTGGAGCCCGATTTCACCAGGCCGAGGAGCACGACAATGAGGCAACCGAACAGAAGTATTCGGTGTTTGCGTGCAATGACTAGTCTCGCGGCGACAATCGGCAAGCCCGCCGACATAGCTATTCCCAACTGGTTTGCATGCTTGAAATAACCAGCTGCCCTATCGGCGAATCTGGCGCCGCCGAGACCCGCGATGACGATGCATGCCGTCACAACGCTCATGACGATCATCGCGGTGACAAATCTGTCCACGACAGCCGCACCGTTCGGCCTCGCGGAGATCGCGACGATCGCGGGAATTGTGGCGAAACCGAAGATTTGCGCGAAAACAGCACGCATGGCCCTCATCGGATTGTCCGCGTAGAGCATCGACAAAAGCGAGAGAATGATGATCAGGCCGGCAGTCGTCAGCAGCGCAGCCGCCAGGGTCGCTTCGGTGTGATGAACACGTTTTGCGAGCTCGCGGTACGACCCGAGGCTTATGGCGGCGCAGAACAGAGCCAGCAGGAAGGACAGTGAGCCATCCGTCCCGGCGATCCGTGTGGCGCCGGGAAACCAGATCGAAGCGATAAGCAACAGTAGGAAGACTTGGAGCAAGGGTGAAGCGGCGCGGTCACTCGACAACAATTCGGCTAAAACGACGCGATTGCGACAGGAGTATCGTGGTGCGCGGCAACGATTTCAGATGATAGGCTTTCGCGATGTGCGACGCACGAACAGTAAGAATAGAGATAGAAAAATTCTGAACTTTCTGCCCAAGGGCAATTCTAAAAATGCTGCCGCACTGCAGGTGAAAATTCCCGCATTCGCAGCATCATTTTAGTTTTCGACGCAGACGCATGTTGAATAGTTAGAATAAGCTGAAGGCTGTGCTTACGCAATGCCCTTCATTCATTCACGCGACGATCGTTTCAGCATGGTCGCGAAGAGCCTATGGTCATATTTCCATGAATATGTCGACTAAAGTAGGAGCTTTCTACGTCATTTGTTGCGGCGTTAGATCTATTCGTTGGGGGAGTAGGGCGAAAGGGTAGATGGTAGGTACTGTGCTTTGGATAGCTTTCGGTGGGTTGGGACTTCTGTGCCAAGGAGCTGTGCTCAATCCACTGAGCATCACCGGCCGTCGCGGATCAGCCACCACCGGCGTCATTTTGTCGGTCTCGCAGCCTCCCGGGCGGCCAAAATCGCGACTATTGGTGGGTTTTCCTCGATGCTCAAGACAGGCTGGCACACGTCGCGTTATGCACGCGCGAAGTTTGTGTTTGACTGCGAAAGTGAAAGCCGAATCCCTTCAAAGTGAAGTTTAACTGGAGGCTGGTCGATCTCGCGGGTGTCGGCTACGACGATGCGGCCATGTCGCGAGCGGTGGCTACTCTGGTTCGAAAACCGAATGCCGCTGGCCAGTGAACTGGTGTTTGACGACGCGGCACAGCTTTAGAGAGAATTGGAAAAGACATGAGTGCGAACGACCGCCAGGACCTGTGGGACCAGATTGACGCGCAGAAACAGCGTTTGATCGAACTGAGCGATCGCGTTTGGGGCATGCCTGAGGTTTGCTATACCGAAGTGCGATCGGCTGCCGAGCATAAGGCGGAACTTGTGCATCAGGGTTTTCGCGTCACCGAAGGCATAGCCGGTATCCCGACCTCGGTGATCGGCGAGGCCGGGGAGAGCGGTCCTGTCATCGCGTTCTTGGGCGAGTATGACGCGCTGCCGGGCCTCAGCCAGGAAGCTGGATTGGCCGAGCACAAACCGGTCGAAGCGGGAGGACATGGTCATGGATGCGGCCACAATCTTCTCGGATCCGGCGCCATGCTTGCAGCAGTCGGACTGAAGAACTTCCTTGCGGAGAAGGGAATTCCGGGGCGGGTGCGCTACTACGGCTGCCCGGCTGAGGAAGGTGGCGCGGCAAAGGCCTTCATGGTGCGCGAAGGGGCGTTCAATGATGTCGACATCGCTATTTCATGGCATCCTTACAGCTTCTGGGAAGTGGCGCCGGCTCTTTCGCTAGCCAACACGCGGGCGGATTTCATTTTCACCGGGCGTGCCGCTCATGCGGCCGCGGCGCCGCATCTCGGCCGCAGCGCGCTCGATGCCGTCGAGCTCATGAGCGTCGGCGTGAACTATATGCGCGAGCACATGCCGTCGGATGCGCGGGTGCATTCGGCGATCTTGGACACCGGGGGAATTGCCCCCAACGTGGTCCAGGCGCGGGCGCACGTTCGCTATTCCATTCGCGCGATGGACCTGCAGGGCATGCTCGATCTGGTGGGACGCGTTCGCAAGATCGCGCAGGGCGCGGCCTTGATGACGGAAACCAGCGTGGAGATGAAGATCGTCAGCGCCGTTTCGAACACGTTGGACAACAGGCCGCTCGAACTGGCGTTGCACAATGCCATGGACGAGCTCGGTGCCCCTGATTTTGACGACCAGGATCGCGCCTATGCCAGCGAAATACGCAAGACCTTGTCGGACAAGGATATCGCCTCCGTCTATCAGGCGATCGGCATGCCGGTGACCGACGCGCCGCTCGCGGATTTCCTCGTTCCGCAAGATACAAGGCGCAAGCCGTTCATCGGCTCGACCGATATCGGCGATGTCAGTTGGGTAGTGCCGACGGTGCAGGTGCATGCGCCCACCGTCGCGATCGGCACACCACTCCACACCTGGCAGGTGGTCGCGCAAGGAAAGTCGCCGGCCGCGCACAAGGCGATGGTCCATGCGGCCAAGGCCATGGCCGCGACAGGATTGGCGGCACTGACCGACCCGATCCTGATCGAGGAAGCCAAGGCGGCGCTGGCGCACCACACTGCCCAGACACCTTATGTGAGCCCCTTGAGCCCGGACGTCATGCCACCGCTGAATATGTCCAAGGGTGCCGTCACATAAAACGAGGTGATGTCAGGTTAGCTACGCCTATTAGCTCCGCTCGATGTCCCGCCGCAGCACGATGGAGGTTGTCAGGTCCTCCACATTGTCCATTGTCGCCACCTCGTTGCGCAATTCGTTGAGCGCGTTGATCGAGCCGACCTCGACCTCCACCACGAGGTCGAGCTGGCCGCTGACCGAGGAAACCTTGCGCACGGCGGAAAAGCCTGCAAGGCGATCCAGCACGCCGAGCGAGGGGGTGCGCTTCAAGGTGATGAGTAGGAAGGCCTGGATCTGCCCCTCGTCGAGCTGGCCGATATCCGCGCGGTAGCCGCGAATGATACCGGCCTTTTCGAGCCGACTGACTCGCTCAGTGGTCGCGCTGCGTGACAGGCCAATTCGTCCGGCGAGCGACTTCATCGGGATGCGGGCCTCCCGCGTCAGGATGCTCAGGATCGTCCGGTCGATGGCGTCCGTATCCTGCATGGCCCCCTCCTGTGCGCGTGCCGACAAAATGACGGTTATTATAAACAGAGTGCCGGCGCAACCGGCGTAATGCCGGGTGCGCACGGTCCGCGTCCATGCAACTCTTTCCATCGAGAAGAGGATTGCCATGAACGACATGCTGATGACGACACCGGATTTTCCCATCGAAGCCGCAACTGCGCTGCTTGTGCAATGCTACGGGCTAACCGGCACGCTGTCGCCACTTGCCAGCGAGCGCGACCAGAATTTCAAGGTTGAAACGCCGGCTGGCGAGACTTTCATCCTGAAGATTGTCAATGCCGGCGAACCGCATATCGAAAGCGATTTTCAAACTGCCCTCCTCAGCCATATCGGTCGGCACGCGGCCGAACTCGCTGTGCCGCACATCCGCCCGACGCTAACAGGCCATGACCTCGCCGAAACCACCAGCAGCCGCGGCGTCCGCCATCTCGTGCGGTTGGTCAGCTGGATTCCGGGCGTGCCGCTGGCCCAGTCGGCGCGCAGCGACGCGGCGTTGACATCGCTCGGCCGCCTGATCGGCCGCTTCGATGCGGCGTTGAAGGGCTTCATGCATCCGGGCGCATTGCGTGATCTCGACTGGGATATCCGCAACGCCGGCCGTTCGGCCGAGCGGCTGCGTCATGTCGCCAATGCCGACGACCGCGCCCTTCTCCAGCGCTTCATCGAGCGTTTCGAAGCCAAGGTCGCTCCAAAGCTTGCGACATTGCGGTCGGCCGTCATCCACAACGACGCCAATGACTGGAACGTGCTGGTCGCCGAGGGAGATCACGACCGCATCGCCGGCCTCATCGATTTCGGTGACGCGCTCTATAGCCCTGTCATCGCCGAGGTGGCGATCGCCGCCGCGTATGCCGGCCTCGACCATGCCGATCCGATCGGCGCCGCCGCCGCCATCGCCAAGGGGTTTCATGCCGAGTATCCGCTGCTTGGCGAAGAACTCGACCTTTTGTTCGACCTGATCGCCATGCGGCTGGTGACCTCGGTGACGATCTCGGCGTCGCGCCACGCGCACACCGATGACAATCCTTATCTCGCCATCAGCGAGAAGCCGGCCTGGACGCTGCTGCGCAAGCTCGACGCGATGAACCGGGGATTTGCCACCGCCATCCTGCGCCAGGCCTGCGGCTTCGAGGCGATCGCCGGCGCCCGCGCCATCGACGCCTGGATCCGCGAGAACCGCAAGTCGCTGCGGCCGCTGCTCGACAAGCCCGCCGCCACCTATCTGGCCGAACTGGTGCCTTACGGCGATCCGAAGCATCCGATGACGGTGACATCAGCCGCCGCCGAACCGCACAAGGCCCAGGCGATCTGGGAAGAGCATTGCCGCGCGAACGGCGTGGCGCTCGGCATCGGTCCCTGGGGCGAGGCCCGGACCGTCTATTCCGGCGACATGTTCGTCTCGAAGCTGGTCGAAAACACCCGCCGCACCCGCCATCTCGGCCTCGACCTGTTCATGGCCGCCGGCACCAAGCTTTACACCCCGATAGCCGCCACGGTGAAGAGCGTCGAGATCGAAGAAGATCCGCTCGGCTACGGCTGCCTGATCGCGCTCGAGCATCGGCCGGAAGGCTGCCCGCCGTTCACTACCCTCTGGGGGCATCTCGCCCATGAGGCGATGA
Source organism: Rhizobium sp. ARZ01 (assembly GCF_014851675.1). NCBI lineage: Bacteria > Pseudomonadati > Pseudomonadota > Alphaproteobacteria > Hyphomicrobiales > Rhizobiaceae > Rhizobium > Rhizobium sp. ARZ01. The sequence goes on along the minus strand of NZ_JACVAE010000001.1, from coordinate 2,917,445 downwards.
ACCGGCTGAAGCCGGGCGATCGTCTCGAAGCGGGCGCGCTGGTCGCCGAAATGGGCGCGCCGGAGGAAAACGGCGGCTGGGCGCCGCACCTGCACCTGCAGATCTCCACCGACACCAGCCTGTCGGCCACCGCGATCCTCGGCGTCGGTGAGGAGCGCTACCTCGACGTCTGGGCCGAGCTTTTCCCCGATGCGAGCGCCTTTGCCGGCATCGCCCGCGAGTTCTACGAGCAGCAGGGTCGGTCGCATGAGGAGATCGTCAGGCTGCGCAAGGAGTTGCTGGTCCCGAACCTATCGATTTCCTACGACAAGCCGATCAAGTTCGTGCGCGGCGAGGGCGTCTGGCTGATCGACGATCGCGGCCGGGCCTATCTCGATTGCTTCAACAATGTCTGCCACATCGGCCACGCCCATCCGGCCGTGGTCGAGGCGATGGCGAGGCAGGCGGCGACGCTCAACACCAACACCCGCTACCTGCACGACAACATCGTCGCTTATGCCGAGCGGCTGACGGCGACGCTGCCGAAGGAGCTGACGGTCGCCGGCTTCGTCAACAGCGGCTCGGAAGCCAACAGCCTGGCGCTCCGGATGATGCGGGCCCATACCAGTCGCGAGAATGCCGTCGTCATCGATTGGTCCTATCACGGCACGACGCAGGAGCTGATCGACCTCAGCCCCTACAAGTTCCAGCGCAAGGGCGGCAAGGGTAAGAAGCCGCACATCCATGTGGCCTGCGTGCCCGACAGCTACCGTGCGCCGGCCGACTGGCCGCTCGAGGAGCACGGCAAGCGCTACGCCGAAAGCGTCGCCGAGCTGATTGCCGCGATGCAGGCGAAGGGCGAGGCCCCCGGCTTCTTCATCGCCGAGTCGATCCCAAGCGTCGCCGGTCAGGTGTTCCTGCCGGAGGGTTATCTCAAGGAAGTCTATCGGATGGTCCGCGAAGCGGGCGGTGTGTGCATCGCCGACGAGGTGCAGGTCGGCTTCGGCCGGGTCGGCAGCCATTGGTGGGCGTTTGAGACCCAGGGCGTCGTGCCCGACATCGTCACCATGGGCAAGCCGATCGGCGACGGCCATCCGCTGGCCGCGGTGGTCACCACCCGCAAGATTGCCGACAGCTTCAATAACGGCATGGAGTACTTCAACACCTTCGGCGGCAACCCGGTCTCCTGCGCCGTCGGGCTTGCGGTTCTCGACGTCATCGAGGGCCAGAACCTCAGGCGGAACGCGCTTGAGGTGGGCAATCACCTGATGGCCGGTTTCCGCGACATGGCGAAGCGCTACGAGACGATCGGCGATGTTCGCGGCATGGGTCTTTTCCTCGGCATTGAACTGGTGACCGATCGCAAGACCAAGGCGCCGGCGACCGATGTCGCGCGGGCGGTCTGCAATGGCGCCCGACAGCGCGGCATCCTGATGGGTACCGAAGGCCCGCATGACAACGTGCTGAAGATGCGCCCGCCGATGATCTTCAGCATGCGCGACGCCGATCATCTGCTCGCCGTTCTCGAGGAGACTTTCGCCGACGTCGCGAGAACGCAAGGCTAGACCCGAACGACGCCACCGCTCAAAACCTTACAGCCGCGAGGGGACATCCCCTCCCGGCCGGGACGACGCATGCGAAAAATCAACCAAGGAGGAGGACCACATGAAGATCAGAGTTCTGGCAACGGCTGTAGCGGCGCTTGCCGCCGGTACGGCTGCCAATGCAGGCACACTTGACGTCGTCAAGCAGCGGGGCGAACTCCGTTGCGGCGTCAGCCAGGGCGTGCTCGGCTTTTCCGTGCCGGACAAGAACGGCGCCTGGAGCGGCTTCGACGTTGATTTCTGCCGCGCCGTTGCGGCCGCGACGCTCGGCAATCCGGACAAGGTGGCCTATGTGCCGCTTTCCACGAAGGACCGTTTCACGGCGCTGCAATCCGGCGAGGTCGACCTGCTCTCGCGTCAGACGACCTGGACCCTCTCGCGCGATTCCGATCTCGGCATGAGCTTCGTTGGCGTCAACTATTATGACGGACAGGCTTTCATGGTCAGCAAAGAGATCGGTGTGAAGAGCGTCAAGGAAATCTCCGGCGCCTCGGTGTGCACGGAAACCGGCACCACGACCGAACAGAACATGGCCGACTATTTCAGCGCCAACAAGATCGAATACGAGGTCATCGCCTTCGAAAAGCCCGACCAAACGATCCAAGCCTTCAACACCGGCCGCTGCGATGTCTATTCCACCGATGCCTCGGCGCTCTATGCCCAGCGCCTCACCCTCAACGACCCTGACCGTTTCGTCGTGTTGCCTGAGGTGATCTCCAAGGAGCCGCTTGGCCCGGCCGTCCGCCAGGGCGACGACCAATGGTTCAAGATCGTGCGTTGGACGCTCTTCGCGCTGATCGAGGCCGAGGAAATGGGCATCACGAAGGAGAACGCTGCATCACTGCTTGAGGACGGCACTGTCATCCAGAAGCGTTTCCTCGGCATCGAAAACGAAGCCGGTAAGTCGCTCGGTCTCGATCCCAAATGGGCCTATCAGGCAGTATCCGTAGCAGGCAACTACGGAGAGATTTTCGAGCGCCATCTCGGCAAGGATAGTCCGCTGAAAATCGACCGCGGCCTCAACCGGCTTTGGAGCGACGGCGGACTGATGTACGCACCGCCGGCTCGCTGATATCGGCAGGCACATAGAAGGAAGAGCGCCGCCCATTCACCGGCACGGTCTGGGCGGCGTTCTGAAACATCCCAACCTGGCTTTATGGCATGCCGGGTGTTGACCAGATCGGCATCGATGGCAGCCTGGTCAGACCTGAATTGCGACCTGTATTCGTGGATGGCGTGGGCGGTAAATAGCTGCAATTTCAGCATCTTCTCGGAAGATTTACACGACCCTGACGCTGGACGACAGGGGGCTTGTCTGAATGTCGTTGGACTTCTGACAATGGCGATTACGCCCGGCGTATATCTCGTCAAGCTGATAAGATGCGCAGATCATCTCAATGCCGTGGAAACATCCTTCCCGGGCTGGACCCGCTTCAACCTTTCTGACTAGTGTCCGCGAATGACCGCCGGAAAGGTGGTGTCGACGACCAATGGTTCTTGCTGGGAGAAATACATGAAACTCTTTTCGTTCAAGGCGATGGCTGGCGCGGCGCTTGCCGTGGGCATGATGTTCCAGGGGGCCGCCGCCCAGGACATCCAGTTCTTCCGCATTGGCACTGGCGGCACCGCCGGCACCTATTACCCGATCGGAGGCCTGATTGCGAACGCCATCTCGAACCCGCCCGGCTCGCGTGCCTGCGACCAGGGCGGCTCCTGCGGCGTGCCTGGCCTGATCGCCACCGCCGTTGCCTCGAACGGCTCGGTCGGCAACGTCAACTCGGTCAAGGGCGGCACGCTTGAGGCCGGCTTCAGCCAATCCGACGTGGCCTATTGGGCGCAGACCGGCACTGGCCTGTGGGACGGCCAGCCAGCAGTCGAGAATCTGCGGCTGATCGCCAATCTCTATCCCGAGAGCATCCATCTGGTCGCGCGCAAGGATGCGGGCATCGCTTCGGTCGCCGATCTGAAGGGCAAGAAGGTCTCGCTCGACGAACCGGGCTCTGGCACGCTGGTCGACGCCAAGATCATCCTCGAAGCCTTCGGTCTGTCGGAAGCCGATATCACGCCCGAATATCTCAAGCCCGATCAGGCCGCCGACCGCATGCGCGACGGCGCGATGGATGCCTTCTTCTTTGTCGGCGGCTATCCGGCGGGTGCAATTGCGGAGTTGGCCAGCCAGCATGAGGTCGTGCTGGTGCCGATCACCGGTCCCGAGGTGGACAAGCTGCGTGAGACGTTCAGCTTCTTTGCGACCGACAACGTCCCTGCCGGAACCTACAACGGGCAGGATGCCGACGTCGCGACGATCTCGGTAGGGGCGCAACTGGTGGCCTCGGCCGATCTGTCGGAGGATCTGGTCCATGGCATCACCCAGGCGCTGTTCAACGAAACCACGCAGAAGCTCTTCGCTGCCGGTCATGCCAAGGGCAAGCACATCACGCTGGACAATGCTGTCAAGGGCGCGGGCATCCCGTTCCACCCCGGCGCGGAGAAGTTCTACCGCGAGGCCGGCAAACTGAAGTAAGGGCCTGAGGCTCTTTGGGGACGCGGCATGTCCGCGTCCCACCTATAAACATGCTTCAGGGGGAATTGCATGACCGATCAGACCCGCCAACTGTCAGAGCAGGAACTGAGGGTTCTCGAGGAAGAATTTGATCCCGAGTCTCGGTTTCGTACGGTGCTTCGGCCCGTGGCGATACTGGCGGGGGTTATCATGTTCCTGCTGTCGTCCTATCATTTCTATACCGCCGGATTCGGCATCCCGCGCGCCACCGTCCATCGCGGTTTGCATATGGGCGTCACGCTGTTTTTGGTCTTCCTCAGCTTCGCGGCCTTCAATCGGGGCCGGACCAGAACCACGGGTTTTGTGATCCTCGGCTTGCCGGTCATCGACTGGCTCTTCGCAATAAGCGGGGCGATCAGCGCCTTATATGTGCCCTGGATCTACGATCAGTTGCAGTTCCGTATCGGCAATCCCAACCAGTTGGATATCGTCATGGGGACGGTGCTGCTGGTGACACTGCTGGAGGCGGTTCGCCGGTCCATGGGGTGGCCGCTGCCCGTCATCGCGATCCTGTTCATCTGCTACGCGTGGTTCGGGCGGGCGATGCCGGGGATATTCGTGCATCCCGGCGCTGACTGGTCGGGGATCATCAACCATCTTTACCTGTCCTCGCAGGGTATCTACGGCACTGCGCTGGGCGTGATCGCAACTTACGTATTCCATTTCGTGCTGTTTGGCGTGATGGCGCAGAAAATCGGGCTGGGGCAGCTGTTCATCGACCTGGCCACGGCGGTGACCGGCCGTTTCGCCGGCGGACCTGCCAAGGTCTCGGTGATTTCCTCGGCGCTGCTGGGCACGATCTCCGGCTCGTCCATCGCCAACACGGTGACGACGGGCGCGCTGACCATCCCGGCGATGATCAAGATCGGCTTCAAGCGCCACTTCGCCGCTGCCGTCGAGGCCGCTTCATCCACCGGCGGCCAGATTACTCCGCCGGTGATGGGTGCCGTAGCCTTCCTGATGGTCGAGTATCTGGGCGTGCCCCTGCGCACCATTCTGATCGCTGCCATCGTGCCTGCCTTCATGCATTTCTTCGGCGTGCTGGTGCAGGTGCATCTGGAGGCTAAGCGCCTCGGCATTCGTGGCTTGCGGCAGGAAGAGTTGCCGAAAGCCTGGAAAGTGTTGCGCGAGGGCTGGCTGTCGGTGTTCCCGCTGCTGCTGCTGGTCTGGATGCTGATGTCCGGCCGCACGGCCTTCCTCTCGGCCTTCTGGGCGATCACCGCCTGCATGGCGGTCTATGCGATCCAGACGGTGAGGGCCTCTGGCCCGGTCGGCGGCGCGAAGGAATGGGCGGCCGGCATCTTCGAAGGCTTCGTCTCGGGCGCCAAGAGTTCCCTTTCAGTCACTGCCGCGGCGGCGCTGGTGGGGGTGGTGATCGGCGTGGTGACGTTGACCGGCATTGGCTTCAAGATCGCCTTCATGGTCACCAGCATCGCGCAGGGCTGGGCAGGCTCGGTGCATGAGACCCTGTCCTTCCTGCCCTTCGAGTTGTTCAGCCTGCAGACGCTGGCGCTGCTGTTCACGCTGATCATGACCGCCGTGGTCTGCATCCTGATGGGCTGCGGCATCCCAACCACGGCGAATTACATCATCATGGTGGCGGTAGCCGCGCCGGTGCTGGGCATGATGAATGTCGAGCCGCTGGTGGCGCATTTCTTCGTGTTCTACTACGGCGTGCTGGCGGATGTGACGCCACCGGTGGCGATGGCGGCCTATGCGGCCTCGGGGATCGCCGGAGCGAATGCGTTCAAGGCGGGCAACACCGCTTTCCGGCTGTCAATGGGCAAGGCGCTGGTGCCGTTCATGTTCGTGTTTTCCCCCTCGCTGTTGCTGGTCACGCACGGCTTTACCTGGGGCGCGTTCCTGCTGACGTTCAGCGGGGCGGTGCTTGGGATCATCGCGCTGTCAGCGGCCATCACCAACTGGCTTATCGGCCCGCTGTCGTGGATCGAGCGCCTGCTGCTTACGATCGCGGCGCTGCTGATGATCGCGCCGGAGCTTGTTTCTACGCTGATCGGCGTGGCAATGCTGGCGCTGATCGCCCTGCGGCAGACGCTCGCAGGCCGCGCACCCGCGTCGAGCACAGCCTGAACGACTTGCCTCCGCCGCTCCATCGGCGGAGGCCGCTTTTGTCCCCGCCTGCCGCAGGTGTTCCGCGCCGCTCTACTTCAGCGGATCTTGGAAGTATGAGACAACGGGTGCCAAATTGACTGCGGAAGAGACTTGATGATTGGCTTGGGCGCATATTTCGGCCTGTTTTTTGCAGCCGTTGGCGCTGCGACCGTGCTGCCGCTCCAGTCGGAGCCCCTTCTTGTCGGCCTGCTGGTGTCCGGAGAGTTTTCCACTTTCACCCTCGTGCTGGTCGCGAGCCTTGGCAACATTCTCGGCGCGGTTTGCAACTGGTTTCTCGGGCGTTTCATTGATCGCTTTCGCGGTCGCGCCTGGTTTCCCGTCAGCCAGCCTTCGCTCGAAAGGGCTGGCGGATGGTATCGCCGATACGGGCGTTGGTCACTCCTTCTGTCATGGATGCCACTGTTCGGCGACGCGCTGACCGTGCTCGCGGGTGCGCTACGTGAGCCGCTGTGGTCATTCCTGTTGCTGGTGAGCGTTGCCAAGACGGGACGCTATGTTGTTCTCGCCGCCGCAACAATGGGGGCACAATCGGCGATCGGATACTAGCGCGGCTTGTCGGACATAAGCCGCCCATCTGCATGGCTCAAGCTACGCTGCTCGTTGCCTTCATTATTGAACGTTCGGTGCTTGCGGCTGTCGGTCGCAACGATCGCAACCGGCTTCCCTCTGATGTCGCCGCGTGTCATTCTGCGACTATGTTCGCAGTTGCGCTCCGACGATTCCTGTTGTTGCTGGCTCTGCTCGGGATCGTGCTCGGCCCGGCGAACGTCAGTGCTGCTGTACGAGCAGTGACGCTTCCGGCGGACATGCAGCAGAATGCCATGCCGGGGATGACCGGGCACGATGATATGTCCTGCTGCCCGGACGAGCAGCCGGGACAAAAGGGCGACTGCGGCAGTTCCTGCCCCCTGGCGCTTGTCTGCTTCTCGGTCAAGCTGGCCTGCCAAAGTGACGTGCCCTGGTCTGTCCGGCGAACGGCGCGCCCCGTCCTGCATGGCCTGCTGAAGGATATCCAACGTCCGTCGGCTCTCGTCGAACCGCCTACTCATCCGCCCAAGGCCTGATCTGTTTCTAACCGTTTGTCGGCTGCGCTCCCGTGCCGCCGTGTCGAGCATCGCCGTGTCTACGACACTGGGTCTTGACCTACGGAAGTGGGTACCAGCCAAATGATATGCCTCCAGATACGAATGGAGAAATGAAGATGAAAAGAAGACAGTTCTTGTGCTCGGCCGTCGCAGTCGGTTCGCTCTTGCTGGTGGGGTCGGCTCGAGCCGCCCGCGAAAGCATGGTGGTCTACAAGGACCCGAACTGCGGATGTTGCGAGGCCTGGGCGGAGGCGATGAAGGCGGCCGGGTACTCAGTGACGATCGAGAACGTCGATGATCTCGACGCGATCAAACAGCGGTACGCAATTCCGGCGCAACTGCACGGCTGCCATACGGCTATCGTCGCGGGGTACTACCTCGAGGGCCACGTTCCTCTCGAGTCCGTCACAAGGCTGCTTGCCGAACGGCCTGCCATCGTCGGGCTTGCTGTGCCCGGAATGCCGGCAGGGTCGTTGGGCATGGGCGACGATCCCCGCGCCACCTATGATGTCCTGGCCGTGGCGAAGGACGGATCGAGCACGGTCTATCAGGAAGTCAGGCCGAAAGGTTGACGTCACTAAGGGCGCAGCCTGCGTTAGCGAGGCACCGCCGCGGAGTAGTGCCTCGCTCTGAATTGCGCAATAAAAACGTTTTTATTCCCTATTGAAAACGTTTTTATTGCCTGTTAGCGTTTTATGGCGGGGATAGAGAGAGGAGCGGCGGCTGCCAGCACTGTCGTCCCGGCTGGAGGCGATCGGGCGGGCTGAGGATGACCTGTTTGCGATCGGGCCATGTGCTAACGGAGGAGGAAAGAATGAAAAGACTGGTTGCCACTTTTGCCCTTGCCCTGTTTGCGGCGAGCGCTGCGCATACGGCCGATCTCGGGGGCAAGCTGCTCAAGATCGGTTCCGATACGACTTCGCCGCCGATGGAAAGCGTCGATCCGGCAACGGGCCAGATCGTCGGCTTCGACGTCGACGTCGTCAATGCGATCTGCGCCAAGATCAACTGCCAGGCCGAGTTCGTGACAACGGGCTGGGACGGCATCTTTGCAGCACTCGATCAGGGCAGCTTCGATCTGGTCGCATCCGGTGTCTCGATCACCGATGAGCGCAAGAAGGCGATGGACTTCTCCGATCCGTACATCGTCAACAGCCAGGCCGTGCTGACGCGCGCCGAGGATCAAAGCCTGACGCTCGATGAGTTCAAGGCGCAAGGCCGCAAGCTTTCCGCTCAGGCCAACACCACGGATGCGCAAGTCGCCGAAGGTGTGGTCGGCAAGGAAAACGTTGTCGCCTATGACAGCTTCAGCGCCGCGATCATCGCGCTGAAGAACAAGGACGTCGATGGCGTCGTGATCAACGGTGCCAATGCCGCCGCCTATGAGCGGGAATTCGCAGGCGAGCTTGTGACCGCCATCAGGGACCTGGAATCCGACCCGCTTGGCCTCGTCTTCCGCAAGGGCGACGAAAACGTTGCCGCTTTCAACGAGGGGCTGAAGGCGATCAAGGACGACGGTACCCTCGATCAGCTGATCAACAAGTACTGGGGCCTCAAGTAAGCTCAGCCGTCTGGAGCCGGCACACGGCCGGGCTCCAGACCCAACGTTCCTGATCGTGCCCGGAGACCGGAATGTCCTTCGTTCGAAGCATCAGGCCCAGCAATCTGGTGATCCTGGCCGCGCTGCCCTTCATCGTCTATCTGTTCGCCTCTTCCGCAGACTACCAGAGGTCCCTCCGCGCCATTCTCGGGGTCGAGCCCGGATCGTCGGCGTTCGTGCCGGGGTTCCTGCTGCTGGCGATCGCGTTTTCGTCCGGTTTTGCCGCCCCCATCCTGTTGCGGGCGAAGGCGATGCGACCACGGCTTGCGGCGGCAGCAGCGCTGATCGGCCTGATCGCGACCGTGCTCATCATCACGGGCGATGCGGTCCATGCGTTCATGTCCTCGGTCGTTGCCAACGGCGTCGATCCGTTCAAGTCCAACCTGGTGGTCAAGGGGGTGACGCCGCGCCAGTTGACGGAAGCCGCCGAGACGATGGTCCGTGGCGTCGAGGCCTGGTTGTGGCCGGTCTACGCGGTGTTCCTTGTTCTGGGGCTGGGCCTTCTTTTTGTCGGTTCGCGGTCATCGGCTACACCTGAAAATGCAGTGCGGAAAGCCGGTGCATGGACGCTGGGCCTGGTCAATGGGGCCGGGCTCGTCTTCATCTTTCTCTTTGCCCACATCGCTTTCGCATCGGGCCTCGCCACGACCATTCGCGCCGCGATAGCAGCCTATATACTTGCGGCCATCCTCGGGCTCGTTTGGGTCGGACTGTTAAAACTGCGCTATACGCGGCGGGGGCTGCTGTCCTTTGCGGCGATGACGGCGATCCTTGCCGGCCTCTCGGCATGGTTCCTGCTGCAGCCGCGTGACGCCTATGTGCTGGCCGGCACGCTCAACGGCAAGATCGGCATCGTCACCGGCACGCCGTCGGGGCTGATCGGTGCCGTTCGTTTCGGCCAGTACGAAGGCGCCCCGCAGACCGAAACGCCAGTGCGCACCTTCGTCGGTCCCGCGGAAGCGATTGCCGCCGTGGCGAAGAAAGAGGACGTCAGTGGCGCGCTGCTGCCCGCCGCGACGGTTCCGGCGGAATGGCCGGTGCTGTGGCGTGTCGAGGCGCTCAACAACGGCGATCGCGCCGCTGGCATCACCCTTGTGGTTCTCGCCATCATCACCGGCCTTTTGACATTCGGCGGCTTCCTTCACCGGCGTCATCCGCTCTCGGTCGGATCGGAATTCATCGTCGACACGATCCGCGGCATCCCGATGCTGGTCATCGTGCTCTATGTCGGCCTGCCCCTCAGCGGCGCACTGAAGGACGCAACCCAAGGCATCTTCGATCCGCCGAACCTGATGCGCGGCATCGTCGCCATGGCGTTGGCCTATTCCGCCTATCTCGCCGAGATCTTTCGGTCGGGCATAAATGCGATCCCGGTCGGCCAGATCGAGGCTGCGGCCAGCATCGGGCTGAACCGCTGGCAGACGGCCCGCCTCATCATCCTGCCGCAGGCCTTCCGCATCGTCATCCCGCCGCTTGGCAACGAGCTGATTGCGATATTGAAGGACACATCGCTGCTGTCGATCCTTTCCATTCGCGATATCACGCAGCGAATGCGCGAGTTCCAGTCGGCGAGCTTCCTGCCGTTTGCGCCGTACAATTCGGCGGCGATCCTCTACATCCTGCTGACGCTGGCAGCGGCAAGCCTCATCAGCCTCATCGAGAAGAAATATGACATCAAGCACCGCTGAACCAAGACGTGGCGGTACGTCCGGCCGCCGGACAGTCCTTGTCACCGGCGCCTCAAGGGGGCTCGGTCGCGCGCTCGTCGATGTTTATGCACGAGAAGGCTGGAGCGTGATCGCCTGCGTTCGATCGGCGCCACCAGCGCCGACTGACTCCATCGTCTACGAGCAGCTCGACGTATCCGATCCGGCGTCGATTGCCGCGCTGGGGCGGAAGTTGGATGGCCTTGCGATCGACGTGCTGATCAACAACGCGGCAATTCGCGGCGATACCGGCGGACTGCCGTCGTTGGACACCGAGGATTTCCTTGCGGTGATGCGGGTAAACGCGCTTGCGCCGCTGCTGATTGCCCGCGAACTGCGCGCCAATCTGGCCGCTAGTGGACGCGGCATCATCGCCAATGTCAGCAGCCGCGCCGGCTCGCTCGCCGAAGGCACGATCGATGACGAGGACGGCGACTATGCCTATCGCTGCTCGAAGGCGGCATTGAACATGGCGACGGTGAAGCTTGCGCAGGATCTGCGCGCGGACGGAATTGCGGTCATATCGCTGCATCCGGGCTGGGTGCAGACCGACATGGGTGGCGAAGGGGCGTGCGTCGATGCTACGGACAGCGCAGCTGGCCTGATAGCGATCATCGATCGGACGGACATGGCCGCTAGCGGAACGTTTCGCGCTTATGACGGGCGCCACGTAAGCTGGTAATGGAGTCGGTACTGAAATGACGGACGCAAGAAGTGAAGCCGGCCATGAATTCGAGGCGATCGGCGCGCTCCTGCGCGACAGCTATGCCATGGCGGGCGAGGTGTCGGCCCTTCCAGGCGAACACGACCTCAACTATCGTATCCGCAGGACCGACGGCGCTACGTTTCTGCTCAAGCTTCATGCGCCGGGCGCACCGCTCGATCTGGCAATGCAAATGGCCGTCCTCGACCACCTAGCGAATGTCGCGCCGGATCTGCCGATCTCGCGTGCGCTGCCGGGTGTGAACGGTGCCGCGATCACGACGGCGCGCGTGCGCGGGGAGCGCATTGCGCGCCTGTTGACCTGGCTGCCCGGTGAGGTCTGGTCGCGCTCGGCTGCGCGCGTTGATGAGAGCGTGGCAACGCTCGGTCGCTTGCTCGGTGAGCTGGACAGGAGCCTTGAGAGCTTCAGTCATGCCGGTGCGGTCCGCCACTACGCCTGGGATATCGGACGTGCCGGCATGCATCTGGAAAATGTCGATCTCATCGAGGACGATGACAAGCGCCAGGCCGTCCGCTCCATACTCGCGCATTTCGTCGAGAGCGTGCTGCCGCGCCTCGAAACCTGCCCCCGACAGGTCATCCACAATGACGCCAACGACTACAACGTGCTGCTCGATGCCGCGGGGCGTGTTAGCGGTCTGCTCGATTTCGGCGACATGGTCGAGACATGGCGGGTGATCGAGATCGCCGTCGCCGGCGCTTATGCGCTGATCGGGACTGCGGATCCGGTCGACACGCTTTGCCGCCTCGCGGCCGCCTACCACGCGGTGAACCCGATCAACGAGGCCGAGGCAGAGGTCATCTTCGACCTCGTCCGCACGCGCTACGCGGTCAGCATGTGCATGGCCGCCAAGCAGATCCGCGACAATCCGGAAAACACCTACCTCCTGGTCAGCCAGGAAGATGTGTGGCGCGAACTGCTGCGATTGCAGCGGGAAAACCGGTCGATTGCCGTCGCCCGGATTCGTGACGCCTGTGGCTTTTCCCCCATCCCGCACGCCGCTCGCGTCGAACGCTGGCTGGAACGACACGCACACACATTTTCCCCGATCATCCGGCCAGAGGTGGCAAAGCCGAAGGTGCTTGCGCTGGACCTCACCGAGAACGGACCGGACGCGCGGGGGTGGGCCAAGCTCGACGCTGTCGCGGCCGAGAACTTGATTGACAAGCGCGTTCGCGAAGAGGGGGCCGCCTTCGCCATCGGCCTCTACGGCGAAGACCGCGTCATCTACAAGGGCGATGCCTTTGAAACCGCGTCGGCCGGTGCGCGGCGCACCGTGCACCTCGGCGTCGACATCTTCGCCCCGGCGCTGGAGCCCGTGCATGCGCCGTTTGATGGAAAGGTCGCGTTCATCCACGACGACGCGGTCGATTTCGGCTTCGGTCCGACCGTCCTTCTCGAGCACCGGACGGACGAGGGCGACGTCTTCTGGACGCTCTACGGCCACCTTTCCCGGGACAGCGTTGCAATACTCTCCATCGGGCAGCCGATTGCCAAGGGCGAGGCGTTCTGCGCCTTTGGAGCAGCCTCGGAGAATGGCAACTGGGCGCCGCACCTGCATTTCCAGATCGTCACGGATCATCTCGGGCTCTGCGGACGCATGCATGGCGTCGGCGTGCGCAGTCACTGGCAGGTCTGGCGCGAGGTCAGCCCTGATCCGAGCGTCATCTTCGGCTTTTCCGTGCCCGCCTCTGTCATCGTCGCGCGCGACAAGGACTTTCTTGTCCGCGAACGCCATCGGCGGATCGGCCGCTCGCTGAGCATCGCCTATTCTGCCTCACCGTTGAAGATCGTCAGCGGCGAGGGGGCGCACCTGATCGATGAAGAGGGCACGCGCTGGCTCGACATGGTCAACAACGTCTGCCACGTCGGCCATTGTCACCCGCGTGTCGTCAAGGCGGCGCAGGCCCAGATGGGCAGGCTCAACACCAATTCGCGCTACCTGCACGACTCGCTGGTCGAGTACTCCAGGCGGCTGGCCGCTCTCTTCCCCGATCCGCTCAATGTCTGCTTCTTCGTCAACTCCGGCAGCGAGGCCAACGACCTGGCGCTTCGCCTGGCGCGCGCCTACACCGGCAACCGCGATATCATCACGGTCGACCACGCTTATCACGGACACCTGTCGAGCCTGATCGAAGTCAGCCCCTACAAGTTCGCCGGCAAGGGCGGCGAGGGCCGGCCTGCGCATGTGCGCATGGCCGAGATGCCCGATCTCTATCGCGGTCGTTTCCGTTACGGCGATGAAGATGCGGGGCGCAAATACGCCGAGGACGTGCTCAATCAAGTTCGGGAACTGGCAGCCGCCGGCCGCCGGCCGGCGCTGTTCTTCAGCGAGGGCATCCTCGGAACCGGCGGACAGCTGACGCTTCCTGCTGATTATCTGAAGGAAGCCTATGCGCATGTGCGCGCCGCCGGCGGGCTGTGCCTGGCAGACGAGGTGCAGGTCGGCTTCGGCCGTGTCGGCAGCCATATGTGGGCGCACGAAATGCAAGGGGTGGTGCCTGATATCGTCACCATGGGCAAGCCGATCGGCAACGGCCACCCGATGGCCGCGGTCGTCACCACCGAGGCGATCGCCGCCTCCTTTGCCAACGGCATGGAATACTTCAACACCTTCGGCGGCAACCCCGTCTCGGCCGAGATCGGCCTTGCGGTACTCGACGTGATCCGCGACGAGCGGCTGATGCACCATTGCCGCGTTGTCGGCGACCGGCTGATGGACGGCGCCCGGGAACTCGCCACCCGCCATGCGATCATCGGCGACGTTCGCGGCCACGGCCTCTTCAACGGAATCGAACTGGTACGGGACCGGCAAACACTGGAACCGGCGGCGCAGGAACTCGACCATGTGATTGCGGAGATGAAGCACAAGCATCGCATCTTGCTCAGCAGCGAGGGCCCCCATCACAATGTCCTCAAGGTCAAGCCGCCGGCACCGTTTAGCACTGAAGACTGCGACTACTTCCTGAATGCGCTGGGCGACACGCTCTCCAGCCTGAGTTACTAACGAGACGATGAGCCGAAACGCCATGCAAAGGCCGACGATCAAGACTATTGCGCAGGAAACCGGGCTGTCGATCGCCACCGTTTCCAAGGCGTTGAACCAGTCCCCGCAGGTGCGGCTGGAAACGCGCGCTGTCGTGATGGCTGCGGCGGAACGGATCGGCTATCAACTCAACGTGCACGGGGTCCAGTTGCGCACGGGCAAGACCTACCAGGTCGCCGCCATCATGACTGCGCCGGGGCCGAAGGAAAACGAATGGGAGGGCGTCGAGTACGCCCAACTGCTCAGCGGCATTTCCTGGGCTTTGGAAGACAGCCCTTATCGGGTGTCGCTCTATGCAGTCAGGAATTTCGAGGAGAGCCAGGCCGTTGTCGAGCAGATCGTGTCGCTGAAGAAGGCCGACGGCATCATCATTACCGGCACTCGCCCCGACGACCCGCGCATCCGCACGATGCAGGAAGCCGATTTTCCTTTCGTTACCTATGGCACGAGCATTCACAACGCGCCCCACGCCTATGTGGATACTGATAACGAGCAGGTTATCCGTGTGTCGATGGCTCGCCTTGTCGAGCGCGGCCATCGGCGCATTGCGCTGCTCAACCCGTCCGCGGAACTGACGTATGGGATCACCCGCCTCTATAGCTACAGGCGTGTACTGGAGACCGCGGGGCTGTCCTACGATCCGGCGCTCGTCGCCAATGGCAGCCTGACGCCGGCCTATGGGCGCGAAATCGTGCTCGAAATGTCGCGGTTCGCAGATCCGCCGACGGCCTATATCTGCGCCAACGAAGCCAGCGCCCTTGGCGCCCTTTCAGGCTTCCACGAGCGCGGTCTCGTGCATGGGCGCGATGCGGTCGTCAACGCCACGGACGACCTCAACGTCAGCCAGTACTTCGCGCCGCCGATCACCACTTTCTACCTGCCGATTACCGAGTCTAGCGCGCTGCTCGGCGCCTATATCCTGCGTCGGATGGAGGGCGAGGCGCCGGAGGCCCTGCAGACATTGCTCATGCCGAACCTCGTCGAGCGCTGCGACGATCGGCTCAACCCGGAACGCTGAACTGAAACCGCTCGCCACTGTTTTCGGCGAGAGAGGATATAAACGTTTATATCTGCGGCGAGAGCCCAGATGTGCCGGCTGGAACCGGCCAAGAGAATGATGAAGGACGAGATCTTGCACATGCCCCTGACCAAGCCGAACCACTTCAATGCCGACGAGCAGGCCGCCGACATGCTGGAGCTTGGCGTCTGCTACTACCCGGAGCAGTGGCCGCGGGCAAAGTGGGAGGAGGACGCGCGCCGGATGGTCGAACTGGGGCTCGCATGGGTGCGCATCGGCGAATTCGCCTGGGCCCATATCGAACCGCGCCCGGGCGAATTCCACTGGGAATGGATGGACGAGGCGATCGAGGTGCTAGGCCTTGCAGGCTTGAAAGTCATTTTGGGAACGCCGACGGCGGCGCCGCCGAAATGGCTGGTGGATCGCCACCCCGATATCCTGCCGGTCGATGCGAAGGGCGTGGTGCGGAAGTTCGGCGCACGTCGGCACTACTGCTTTTCGAGCCGCCGTTATCGTGTCGAGTCCGCCCGCATCGTCGAGGCGATGGCCGGGCGCTACGGCAACAATCCGTTCGTCCACGTCTGGCAGACGGACAACGAGTATGGCGATCACGACACGATCTACAGCTACTCTGACGAGGCGCAGCGCGCCTTCCGGGAATGGCTTGCAGCCCGCTACGGCACCGTCGAGGAACTCAATCGCGCCTGGGGCACGTCGTTCTGGGCGATGCACTACAATAGCTTCGGGGAAGTGGACCTGCCTTACAATCTCGTCGAGGAGCCGAGCCCGACCCATCTCGTCGATTTCATGCGCTTTTCCTCTGACCAGGTGGTGAGCTTCAATAAGGCCCAGGTCGACATCATCCGCCGGCATGCCCCGGGCCGCCCGGTGACGCACAACTTCATGAACCAAAACACTGACTTCGATCACTACAAGGTCGGCGACGACATCGATATCGCCTCGTGGGACGTCTATCCGATGGGTGGGTTGATCAATGGCCGTCTCAGCGCAGAGGACAAGGCCCGCTATCTTCGCGTCGGAGACCCGGACCAGACGGCCTTCCACCATGACCTCTACCGGGCCGTTGGCCGGGGTCGGGTCTGGGTGATGGAGCAGCAGCCGGGCCCGGTCAACTGGGCGACGCACAACCAATCGCCGGCGGACGGCATGGTGCGGCTATGGACCTGGCTCGCCTATGCGCACGGCGTCGACATGGTCTCCTACTTCCGTTGGCGGCAGGCGCCGTTCGCGCAGGAGCAGTTCCACGCCGGCTTGCTGCTGCCCAACAGCGCGGAGGATCAGGGCTATCTCGAAGTGGCGCAGGTCGCGGCGGAAATGAAGCGTCTGCCGAAGGGGGAGCTCAGGGGCAGGGCGCAAGTTGCCATCGTGCTCGACTATGAATCCCGCTTTGCGACGCGCGCGCTGCCGCAGGGGAGGGGCTATCTGGCGTCCGCGATCGCACTCGACTGGTATTGCGCGGTTTCGCGTCTCGGCGTGGACGTCGACTTTATCGGCCAGCATTCCGATCTCAACGGATACAAGCTGGTGCTTGCGCCCGATCTGGTCATTGCCGATCCTGCCTTCGTGACCCGGCTCGCAGCGTCGGGCGCCAAGGCCATGTTCGGCCCGAGGAGCGGCAGCAAGACGCGCGACATGCACATCCCCGAAGGCCTGCCTCCGGGGCCGCTGGCCGAACTTCTCGATCTGTGCGTGACGCGCGTCGAGTCGCTGCCCGATTTCCATCGCGAGACCGTTCTCTATGGCAATACCAGTCACCGGGCCGGCGCTTGGCGCGAGACCGTCCGGACAGGCGAAAAGGTGCTTGCGACCTTCGAGGGCGACTATCGCACCGGGTCGCCGGCGATGGTCGGCAACGACAAGGCGCGATATCTGGCGACGCTGGCGCAAGGCGATTTCTTGCTGAAACTCATCGGCGACACGCTGACCTGGGCCGGTGTCGAAACTTTGCCGGACCTCGGAGACTTGCGGATCGCCCGGCGTGGCAAGCTAAATTTCGCGTTCAACTACGGCAGCGCGACCGCGAGCGTGCCGGCGGCGTCGGACGCTACTTTTCTCGTCGGCGGAAGAGAGCTCGACCCTGTCGACGTGGCGATCTGGACGGAGTGACAGGACTGGCCGGTTGGCGGCGTGACCCACCTCACCGTGCCGTCAGGCGACCGCATCCTCGCTACGCGCATCTTTCATGATGGCCGAAAATCTTGGGTCGAAGGCGCGGCCGATCGGTTCGGCGGCGGCGCCGAGTGCGACCGACCATGGATCCGTCATGCCGAGCTGAAGGCGGGGCAGGGGGCGTCCGGGCCGGTCCGCGACGGATGGCGGCAAGGGTTCGATGGCCGCCAGCAGTCGGCGGGCAAGCGGTTCAGGCGCACCGCCGCACAAGATGATGGTCTGCGGGTCGAAGATCGTCTCGATCAGATGCACGCCCCAGCGCAAGTCGGCTGCGGCAAGCGCGATCCATTCCATGATGCGCGGATCGTCGGCTGCGGCGAGCTGAGCAATCTTGTCGTAGACGCCATGCGAAGCGGGGCTGATATCGAGGTGCTGGTAGAGCGAGGCAAGCGAGGCACGGTGCTCGAGCGCGGTCCGCTTCGGCCCGGCGGGCGAGAGCAGGGCCATGCCGATCTCGCCGGCATTTCCGTTCGCGCCGCTGTAGAGTTCCGAGTTGAGGATCAGGCCCGCACCGATACCATAACCGAGATAGAGGCAGACGGCGTGGTCGAGACCATGGGCCGCACCCACAATGCGTTCCGCCGTGGCACAGGCGGCGGCGTCGTTTTGCAAGCCGACATTGAGTCCGGTACCGTCGGCAAGCGTTTTCAGGAGCGGGAACTTCTGCCAGGCCTGCATCATCCACTGGTCGTTGTCGGCGCCATCGATGCCGAAGGGGCCGGGCATGGCGACGCCGAGGCCGACAAGGCGTTTTTCCGATTCCGCGGCGATCTGCGAAAGGTCGTCGCGGACCTTCGCGATCAAGTCGAGCACCACTTTTGCGCCGCTGGCCGGACCGTTTGGCGGCAGGTCTGTTTCTGCCCTGGTCAGCACCGTGCCAACCAGATCGACCGCAACCGCCCGCGTCACATGCCGATCGATCTGTAGCCCGATCGCGAACGCTCCTCCCGCCACCAGCGCGTAGGGCGTCGAGGGTTGTCCGCGGCCCTTGCGAACGGTCTCCTTCGGCACCACCAGTCCGTCGCGTTCCAGTTCCTCGATGATGTTGGAGACCGTCTGCTTTGTCAGCCTAGTCGCGCGGGAAAGGTCCGCCCGGGAAAGCGCGCCGTTGACCCGCAGCGCATCGATCATCACGCGCCGGTTATGGGCACTCGTACCTTCGTGGTTGGTGCCGCTCATGGCACGGATCGGACGGGGATCGGTCATCGCGCAATTCCTCTTGACAGGAATAAAAGACTGGGAAAGATTTAAGTCAAGGCATTTGACTTAATGAGGGGTCGAAAGAACTCCAGGGAACATGGCCGGTGGATCCGGCGAAATTGACCGTAGGATTCGGCACCGCAATTCGGGGTGCCGTCGGTGCTGCCGTCATCACGGCGCCACCATGCTGATCGCGATCGAAACTAGGAGGCTAGACATGTCGAATTCCATCACCAAGGCCCTTATCGGGGCGGCGCTGCTGAGCGCCTCCTTCGCCCATCATGCGCTGGCAGAAACCACGCTGAACGCGCTATTCATGGCGCAGGCCGCCTATAGCGAGGCGGACGTGCGCGCCATGACCGAGGCCTTTACCAAGGCCAATCCGGACATCAAGGTCAATCTTGAGTTCGTCCCCTACGAAGGCCTGCACGACAAAACCGTGCTGGCGCAGGGTTCGGGTGGCGGCTACGATGTTGTGCTGTTCGACGTGATCTGGCCGGCGGAATACGCGGCCAACAACGTTCTTGTCGACGTTTCCTCCCGTATCACCGACGATATGAAGAAGGGCGTGCTTCCGGGCGCCTGGACGACCGTCCAGTATGACGGCAAGTCCTACGGCATGCCCTGGATCCTCGACACCAAGTACCTGTTCTACAACAAGGAGATCCTGGAGAAGGCAGGCATCACGGCGCCGCCGAAGACCTGGGATGAACTGGCCGAGCAGGCGAAGATCATCAAGGACAAGGGCATTCTGCAAACGCCGATCGCCTGGAGCTGGTCACAGGCGGAAGCCGCGATCTGCGACTACACCACGCTCGTCAGCGCCTATGGCGGCGACTTCCTGAATGACGGCAAGCCGGCCTTCCAGAGCGGCGGCGGTCTGGACGCGCTGAACTACATGGTGACTAGCTACAATTCGGGCCTCACCAACCCGAACTCCAAGGAATTCCTGGAAGAGGACGTGCGCAAGGTCTTTGAAAACGGCGAAGCCGCCTTCGCGCTGAACTGGACCTACATGTACAACCTCGCCAACAGCGGCGCGGACAGCAAGGTTACCGGCAAGGTCGGCGTCGTTCCCGCCCCGGGCGTTTCCGGCAAAAGCGAGGTGTCGGCCGTGAACGGCTCGATGGGTCTCGGCGTTACCAGCGTCAGCAAGCATCCGGACGAGGCTTGGAAGTACATCGTCCACATGACCTCGCAGGACACGCAGAACCAGTATGCCAAGCTCAGCCTGCCGATCTGGGCCTCATCCTATGAGGATCCGACCGTGACCAAGGGTCAGGAAGAGCTGATCGGCGCTGCCAAGCTCGGCCTTGCCGCCATGTATCCGCGCCCGACGACGCCGAAGTACCAGGAGCTCTCGACCGCCCTGCAGCAGGCGATCCAGGAGGCGCTGCTGGGGCAGGCTTCCGCCGAGGACGCGTTGAAGTCGGCTGCCGACAACAGCGGGCTTTGAGACAAGGCAGATCAAACGCGGGCGGCGGTCGTCGCCGCCCGTTCTCACAGTGGGTACCTCGCCTCAGGCGGATGGACCGAGTTTTGACAAGACCGCGCCAACCGTGATTCTCTTTCGGAACCAAACTGGTCCGACGGACCGCTACAGGCCGCATTGACGACTGGGAAGGCTTGCCCGATGTCCGGCACCTGGATGACGACCCGAGCATGGCTGCTTCTGGCGCCGCTGCTTGTGGTCATGATCGCTGTGATCGGCTGGCCGCTCGTCGATACGGTCGGGCTGTCCTTCACCGACGCCAAGCTCGTCGGCACCGCCGGCAATTTCGTCGGCCTCGACAACTACACGAAGATGCTGTCGAGCTCGAACTTCCAGCGCACCCTGGTGACGACCACGTGGTTCGCCATCATCTCGGTCGCCGCCGAAATGGTGCTCGGCGTGCTCGCAGCGCTGCTGCTGAACCAGGAGTTTCGCGGCCGCGCGGCACTTCGGGCCCTGATGATTTTGCCTTGGGCGCTGCCGACCGTTGTCAACGCAACGCTGAGGAGGCTGATCTACAACCCCGAATACGGCGCATTGAACGCGGCGCTGACGCAGATCGGCCTGCTCGACAGCTATCGCTCGTGGCTTGGCGAGCCGGGCTCGGCTCTGACGGCGCTGATTGTCGCTGATTGCTGGAAGAACTTTCCGCTGGTCGCATTGATCGCACTTGCCGCCCTGCAAGCTGTGCCACGCGACATCACCGCCGCCTCGCTCGTCGATGGCGCCGGTCCGTTTTCCCGCTTCCGCTTCGTCATCCTGCCCTATCTCGCCGGTCCCCTGATGGTGGCGCTGGTGTTGCGCACGATCGAGGCCTTCAAGGTGTTCGACATCATCTGGGTGATGACGCGCGGCGGTCCGGCCAACAGCACGCGTACGCTTTCCATCCTCGTCTACCAGGAGGCATTCTCGTTCCAGCGCGCCGGCTCGGGGGCGTCGCTGGCGCTGATCGTCACGCTGATCGTCACGGTGTTGGCGCTCGCCTATGCCGCGCTGGTACGCAGGACGGCGGGGAGGGCTGCCTGATGGAGCGCAAGAGCCTCGCCTTTTCCATCTTCATCCATCTGGCGGCTCTACTGCTGGCCGCAGTCATCCTCGCGCCGCTCGCCTGGCTGTTCGTGATGAGCATCTCGCCGGCCGCCGATCTTTCCGCCAAGCCGCTGCGCTGGTGGCCGCAGACGGCCGATTTCTCACGCTACCAGTTGCTGCTGTCGACCGTGCCGAACAGCGCCGGTGCCGCATTTACCGCGTCGCTCCGCAACAGCCTGATGGTTTCGGGCATGGCGACCGTTGCGGCAATCGCGCTTGCCATTCCCGCCGGCTGGGCCGTGTCCCGCACGCCGCGGATCGGATGGTCGCTGTCGCTGGTGATCGCCACCTACATGCTGCCGCCGGTAGCGCTCGCCGTTCCCCTGTACATGGGCCTCGCCTACTTCGGCATGCTGAACAATGTCTTCGGGCTGGCGCTGGTCTATCTGACGATCCTCGCGCCGTTTACGACATGGCTGATGAAATCCGGCTTCGACACGATCCCGCGCGAGATCGAGGCCGCGGCGATGATCGACGGTGCCGGCTTGTGGGAGACGCTTCGCATCATCATGCTGCCGCTCGCAGCACCTGTCATGGCGACGTCGGCGCTGTTTGCCTTCCTGCTTGCCTGGGACGAGTTCTTCTACGCGCTGCTGTTCACCTCCGACCAGCGCGCCAAAACCCTCACGGTCGCCATTGCCGATCTCGCCGGCGGCCGTGTCTCCGACTACGGACTGATCGCGACTGCCGGTGTGCTCGCCGCCCTGCCACCGGTGCTGATCGGCTTTCTCATGCAACGGGCCCTGATTTCCGGGCTGACCAGCGGCGGCGTCAAGGGATGACGATGACTGACCAGAAAACCCGCCCTGCCGGGCTTGTCGCGATCGACCGCGAAATGGCGCGCCAGCGCGCCGATGGGATAGCCTCCTTCCACGATATGGGCGAGATGGCGGGGCAGGTCGCCGCCTCGTTGCGGAAGACGGGCCAGCTGCTGCTGCTCGGCATGGGCGGTTCGCATGCGGTCGGCCGTGCCGTCGAGCCGCTTTATCGCGCGCTCGGGATAGACGCGATCGCGCTGCCGCTCTCCGAGCAGCTCGCCCAGCCGCTGAGGCTTGCGGGCAGGACGATCCTGATCACGTCGCAATCGGGTGAAAGCGCCGAGGTGTTGCGCTGGTTCGGTGAGACCGGCGGGACGCCGGAGACCTTCGGGCTGACCCTTGAGGCCGGTTCGTTCCTGGCGAAGCAGGCGCCCTGCCTCGTCGGGGCAGGCGGTACGGAGCTCGCCTTTGCCGCAACGCGCAGTCTGACGATCAGTTTTGCCTTGCACCTCGCCGTTCTCGCAGCCCTCGGCGACGATCCGACCGCCGCGCTCGCCGCCCTTGCCGACACGCAGGAGCCGGATGTCGCCGCGGCGGTCGCTGCACTCGCAAGCGTTTCCGCTGTCGTCACCTCCGGCCGCCGCCTGCAGGGCGCCGCCGAGGCGCTGGCGCTCGGCTTCACCGAGCTTTCCCGGCGTCCCTGCTTCTCGCTGGAAGGCGGGCAGTTGCGCCACGGGCCGATGGAGATGCTGGGGCGGGATGTCGGTGTTGTGCTCTTTCGTGGCGAAGATCCGACCGCCGACCTCGTCACGGCTATGGCCGCCTCTGCGATCGAGACCGGTGCGCCCGTGGTGATCTTCGATTCCTCGGGACAGGCTGCCGTTTCCGGTGCGGTGACGCTGTCTTTCAAGCCTGCGACCGGCCTCGCGGCAACGCTGGCCATGTTGCCAGTGGCGCAACGGCTGATGATCGCCTTCGCCTGGGAACGAGTGGAGGATGTCGGAACCCCGGTGCGCACCACCAAGATCACCCGGAGCGAATGATGCGGCCGCTTGCTGTCATCGGCAACGTCAATGTCGACCTGATCCTCGGGCCCGCGGCGCCATGGCCCAAGGCCGGGACGGAGATCATCGTCGATCACGATGAACTGCGTGTCGGCGGATCGGCGGGCAATGCGGCGCTTGCCTGGGACGGGCTCGGCGTTGACTTTGTCATCGCGGCCAATGTCGGCTCCGACCAGTTCGGTCGCTGGCTCAAGGAAGGCTTTGGCGCCCGTGCTGACAAATGGGCGGTGCGGCCAGAGCAGACGACGCTTTCTGTCGGCATCACCCATCCAGACGGCGAGCGGACCTTTTTCACCACGCGCGGTCATCTGGCGCGCCTCGACCTTGCCGATACTTTGTCGATGCTGGACGGCCGGGCACTCGCCGGCGGTTACGCACTTCTCTGCGGCTCGTTCCTGACCGACGACCTGACGGCAGATTATCCGGCCTTCTTCGACTGGGCAGATCGGCACGGTATCGCGGTTGCGCTCGATACCGGCTGGCCGCTTGAGGGCTGGACGCCGGCAAACTGTGATTCCGCCCGCGCCTGGCTTTCGCGCTCGCGTATCGCGCTTCTGAACGAGGTAGAGACAACGACACTTGCCGGCGTCGAAGAGCCTGCTGCTGCGGCACGGGCGATCAAGGCGCTGATGCCGGAGGACGCGATTGTCGTGGTCAAGCGCGGCCCCGATGGTGCGATTGCGGTCGCCAGTGACGGTGCCTTTGTCTCGCAGCCGGCACCGCGGGTAGAGGTGATCGACACGATCGGCGCCGGAGACGTGTTCAATGCCGGCTTCCTTGCGGCACTTGCAGCGGATGAGCCGCTTGCCGACTGCCTGAGGGCCGGAACGCATCTTGCCTCGCGGGCCATTTCCACCCTTCCCCGCAGCTATGGCGGGTCCATCCATTTCGGGGAGACGACGCCGTGAGCGCGCTGGAAATCGTAAACGTCCGCAAGGCCTATGGCGCAGTCGAGACACTGAAGGGCATCGATATCACGCTGGAAAACGGCGAGTTCCTCGTGCTGCTGGGTTCGTCCGGTTGCGGCAAGTCCACCCTGCTCAATATCATCGCTGGCCTTGCGGAGGCGACCGGCGGCGACGTGCGGATCGGCGGGCGCTCCGTGCTCGGCGTGCATCCGAAGGACCGCGACATCGCCATGGTGTTCCAGTCCTACGCGCTCTATCCGAACCTTTCCGTCCATCGCAACATCGGCTTCGGGCTGGAGATGCGGAAGGTGCCGGCGGCCGAGCGCGATAAGGCGGTCAAGGAGGTGGCGAAGCTTCTGCAGATCGAGAACCTGCTCGACCGCAAACCTTCGCAGCTTTCCGGCGGACAGCGCCAGCGCGTGGCGATCGGCCGTGCACTGGTACGCAAGCCCGAGGTCTTCCTGTTCGACGAGCCGCTTTCCAACCTTGACGCCAAGCTGCGCATGGAGATGCGCACGGAGCTGAAGCGCCTGCACCAGATGCTTCAAACGACGATCGTCTATGTCACTCACGATCAGATCGAGGCGATGACGCTGGCCACCCGGATTGCGGTGATGCGTGATGGGCGGATCGAGCAACTGGCAACGCCCGAGGAGATCTACAACCGACCGGCAACACTCTATGTCGCGACCTTTGTCGGTGCGCCGCCGATGAACCTTCTGAACGTGACGGTGAAGGCAGACCATCTCGTCTTCGAGGACATCGCCTTGCCGATGCCTAGCATGCGGAAGGCGAAGACGAGGGAAGGCCAGCGCCTTGTCCTCGGCATCCGGCCGGAGGCGTTGCAACTTGGCGCTGGCTTAGGCCCGTCTATCGCGGCAAAGGCGGAGGTGGTCGAACTGACTGGACCGGAACTCGTCGTCTCCGCCAGTGTCGGGAGCCAGCGGATCATGGCCTGCCTGCCACCCCGCACACGGCTCGAGGCCAGTCAGCCGCTGGCGTTGTCCTTTGACGCCGAGGCGATGCATCTGTTCGACGTGGACACCGGCAGGCGGATAGACTGAACGTTTTACATCACTGGTCCGCTAACGGCGTGACAGCGGGCCCGCGCCTTGAGCCCTTGGCAAAGCTGCGTTCCTACGCCATGCGTCCAAACTGGCGCATCAGCTTCACCAGCGGCTCATGCGGGATCGCCTCGATCAGGAAGCGGTCGTGAGCCGTTCCGCCCAGGGTTTCGGCTGCCAGCATGGCGTTGACAATCGCCTCGTCGACGCTGTCGACTGCGGCGAGGTACACCGGATCGAGATGCTCGTCGTTGACGATATCGAGATTGATCAGATGCGGCGCGCGATAGGCCATTGGTTGCGGATTGGCGGTGGAGAAGGCCAGGAAGATGTCGCCGGAATTGTTGCCGCCGGGCGTGCCGTTGCGGCCGATGCCGATCGCCGCACGCCGTGCCAGCCGCTTCAGTTGGTGCGGCGCCATGGGCAGGTCGGTGGCAATCACGACAATGATCGAGCCGCGTTCCTGCATCTGGCTTTGCGGCGTGCCATCGCGCATGTGCTGCCCGACAGGAACGCCGCAGATCGTCAGCCAGTCGCGCCGGCCGTGATTGGCCTGCACCAATGTTCCGATCGTGTAGTCCTGCCCGCCAAACGAAACGATGCGCGAAGCCGTGCCGGTGCCTCCCTTGAAGCCATAAGTGATCATTCCGGTGCCGCCACCGCAGTTTCCTTCCTGCACCGGGCCGGAGGCGAGGCCGCCGAGCGCGGCAAATACGTCGGCCTCCGTTAGCGGTAAGCCGTTGATGTCGTTGAGGACGCCGTCATAGGTCTCCGCGATCACCGGCATCAGCCAGAGAAAATCGTCGCTGTCATAGGTCGAGGCATAGCGCTCGAGCATCCATTTGACGGTTGCGTGATGCGTCATGCCGACGGCGTGGGTGTTGGAGATCATCACCGGGCCAAGGAAGGTGCCGCCATCCTCGATCCAGTGCGTCCCGGTCATCTCGCCATTGCCGTTGAAGCGATGGATACCGGCATAGACGGGGACCGGGGTTGGCGAGGCGGCATGGGGCAGGATCGCGGTAACGCCTGTGCGGACGGGACGCTTGCGGCCGGGCCGCGGCGTGTCTTCCACAATCGTGCGGAAGCCGACTTCGATGCCAGCGACATCAGTGATGGCGTTGAATTCGCCTGTACGGCCGGAAAAGGGCAGGCCGAGATCGCGGGAGCGGGATTTGGAACGGTGTGGGGTGTGGGTCATGCTTGAGGCCTAGCGAGGCAATGCAAGAGAAGCAAGGGGCATTGTCCGGGCCAGATGGCCGGCTCATAGGATCAGGATTGCCCGGAAGTCGTTCACATTGGTGCCGGTCGGCCCGGTGTGGAAGATGTCTCCGATTGCGTCGAAGGCGCTGTAGGCATCGTGCCCGATCAGGCGCGCGCGCGGATCCTCGCCGGCGGCGCGCATGCGCGCAATCGTGCCACCGTCTGTGAAGGCACCGGCATTGTGTTCCGAACCGTCGCGGCCATCGGTGTCTGCCGCCAAAGCGTGGACGTTCTCCAACCCGTCGATGGCACTGGCGAACGAGAGCAGGAACTCGCTGTTGCGCCCACCCTTGCCATAGCCTTCATCGCGGATTGTTACCGTGGTCTCGCCGCCGGACAGGATCAGGACGGGCTCCGTAAACGGGCGTCCGCGCATGCGCACCTCGCGGACGATCGCTGCATGCATGAGCCCGATGTCGCGCGCTTCACCTTCGATCGAATCCGACAGGATCACCGTGTCGATGCCGGCCGCGCGCGCCTGGATAGCGGCCGCCTCCAGCGAGACGCGGGCAGAGGCGATGACGTGATGCTCATGACTGGCGAAGGCGGTGTCGTCCGGGCCGGGTGCTGCGGCTTCTGCCGAATTGAGATGCGCCATCACGGCTTCCGGCAGCGCCATGCGGTATTGACGGATGATTTGAAGGGCATCCTGCCGCGTCGAGCCGTCCGGCACCGTCGGGCCGGAAGCGACGTGCGCCGGGTTGTCGCCGGGAATGTCGGAGACGATCAGGCTGACGACCCGCGCCGGTGCCGCTGCATGTGCCAGGCGGCCGCCCTTGATCCGCGATACGTGCTTGCGCACGACGTTCATCGCCGAGATCGGCGCGCCGGAGGCGAGCAGCGCACGGTTGACGGCGATTTCGTCTTCGAGCGTCAGGCTCCCGGCGGGTGCCGGCAACAGCGAGGAACCACCGCCAGAGATCAGCGCGATAACGAGGTCGTCTGCGGTGAGGCCCCGCACCCGGTCGAGCAGGCGCTTTGACGCCGCAAGACCGGCCGCATCGGGCACCGGATGGGCTGCCTGCAGCACCTCGATCTGCCGGCAGGCGGCGACAGGACCGTGCTGGGCGACGGCGGCGCCTTCGAGTGGTCCGTCCCACAGGCTTTCGAGGGCGGCAGCCATCTGGCTCGCAGCCTTCCCGGCACCGACCACCACCGTACGGCCTTTAGGTTTTTCCGGCAGGTGGGCGCGGATCGCCGAGAGCGGATCTGCAGCTTTCACGGCGGTGTCAAAAAGGGAGGCCAGAAAGGCGCGGGGATTATTGAGCATGAAGCATCAATCGTCGGTTTCGAGATCATACACAAGGATGCCTCGTGCTCCGTCCAGTGCTGCGGCAACGATCTTCGCTCCCGTCTTCCTGTGTTCTTCGTCGGCGAGATAGGCGTCGCGGGCGAAACTGTCATCGAAATCTACAATGAAGCCGTCGGAAAATCCCTTGTCCATACCCGCTTCCGGGCTGACGTTCGTGCCCACGTGCACGGCGAGCAGGCCGGGTAGCCGGCCCTTCAGCGCTGCGATCTCATCGAAGATCTCTGCTTTCTGGGCAGGGGATATGGTGGGTTTGAATCGGATGAAGACGCAGTGGCGGATCAAGGCGGGCTCCTATCGGATGTCGGTGCGGGCGCGCGGCCGCGTATCGTTTCGTTCATAGGCGAAAATCTGCGGCGAAAGCGGCTGAAAGTCACGGATAATGTCGGAGCCCTTCTCTCCGACCATGATCGTGGGGGCGTTCGTGTTGCACGAGGGTACGCGCGGCATCACGGAGCTGTCGCAGACGCGCAGTCCCTCAAGGCCATGCACCCTCAGGTCCAACCCGACCACGGCGTCCGATCCGGTGCCCATCTTGCAGGTGCCGACCGGGTGGTGGTCGGTCTTGGCGTTTGCGCAACCGTAATCGAACAAGTCCTCGTCGGTGATATGTTTGGGACCGGGCAGGCGTTCGGCGAGCACGAACGGCTTGAGTGCCGCTTGGCTCATGATCTCGCGCGCGATCTTCAGCCCCTCGATCGACATCTTCCGGTCGTGCGGATCTTCCCAGTAATTCGGATCGATCAGGGGAGCCTTGGCCGGGTCGGCGCAAGCAAGCCGGACGGTGCCGCGCGAGCGCGGATGCAGGTAGGCCGAATTCAGCGTGACGCCGGCGTTCTTCAGCCGGGCCACGCCCGCCTCGATGCCGGAACCGAGGCCGAGATGGAACTGGATGTCGGGTGAGCGGGCTTCCGGATGGGCGTACCAGAAGCCGCCGGTCTCGAAGAGCGAGGAGGCAACGGGGCCGGAGCGGAACAGCACGTATTGCAGCCCGGCCCAGAGCGTCCGGTGGAGTTTCGCCACGTTGTCATAGGTGTGGTCGCCCGTGCATTCGCAGATGACGAACAGGTCGAGATGATCCTGCAGGTTGGAGCCGACGCCGGGCAAGTCGTGCTTCACGGCGACACCGGCCGATTTCAGGTGGTCGGCCGGGCCGATACCCGATTGCAGCAGCAGCTTCGGCGAGCCGATCGCGCCGGAGGAGACCAGCACCTCGCGCCCGGCCCGGATGGTTTCGACCCCGCGCGCGGTGACGACCTCCACACCGACGGCGCGCGAGCCTTCTAGCACGATGCGGGAAACACGGGTGCCGGTGCGGATCGTCAGGTTCTTCCGGTTCTTGATCGGCGAGAGATAGGCGAGTGAGGCCGAGGAGCGGCGACGGTTGCGCTGGGTCAGCTGATAGAATCCGACGCCGGCTTGCTGGCGGCCGTTGAAATCGTGATTGTAGGGGATACCCAGTTCCTGCCCAGCGCGGATATAGGCGTCACAGATCGGGAGACCGGAGACTGGCATCGAGACGCCGAGCGGTCCGCCATAGGCATGGTAGTCGTCGGCAAAGTGCTGGTTGTCCTCGGCGCGCTTGAAATAGGGCAGCACAGAGCGGTAGTCCCAGCCCTCGCAGCCGTCCTCGCTCGCCCATATATCGTAGTCGACGGCGTTGCCACGGGTGTACAGCTGGGCATTGATGGTCGAGCCGCCGCCGATGACCTTGGCCTGCGTATAGCGCAGCACCCGCCCCTTCATGTGCTTTTGCGGCACAGTCTCCCAGCCCCAGCTGGCCACACCCTTTGTCATCTTGGCAAAGCCCGCCGGCATGTGGAACAACGGGTTCCAGTCCCCGCCTCCGGCCTCCAGCAAGAGCACGCGCACCGTCGAATCTTCGGAAAGCCGATTGGCGAGCACGCAGCCTGCGGGACCGGCGCCGGTGATAATGTAGTCGTAAGCCATGCACGTTCCCTCAAGAGTTCGCTTCGGTCCGGGGACCTGGTCAAGGCCCGCTCCCCCTCATGCGCCTGCCGGCACCTTCTCCCCGCAGGGGGGGAGAAGGACATGCGCCGCGCCGCTTCTTCTCCCTCTTCCCGCTTGCGGGGAGAGTGGGGTGAGGGGCAATTCACAGCCGCCCGATCGACAGTCCCCCGTCCAGATCGATCACCGACCCCGTGGCGAAGGCGAAGCGGCCGGAGGCGAGCGCTGCGACGGCAACGCCGATGTCGCCCGGCTCGCCCCAGCGCTTCATCGGCACCAACCCGCTTTCGATCAGCGTGTCGTATTTCGTCGAAACCCCGGCGGTCATGTCGGAGCGGATGATGCCGGGACGGATTTCGAAGACGGCGATGCCGGTTTCGGCCAGTCGCAGTGCCAGCCCCTGGCTGAAGGCGGCAAGCCCGGCCTTGGTCATGCAGTAGTCAAGCCGCTCGGGCGAACTCATGCTGGCCGAGACGGAGGTTATGTTGACGATCGTGCGCGGCCCGGCGGTTGGCGCGGCCAGCATCGCCCGGGCGACGGCCTGGGTGAAGAACACGGTGCCGCGCAGGTTGGTGGCGATGATGGTGTCGAAATTCTCCGGCTTCAGGTCGAGGAAGTCACCGCGTACGATCGAGGCGATGCCGGCATTGTTGACCAGGCAGTCGATGCGACCGAACGCGCTCAAGATCGCTTCGACCGTTGCCGCGTGGCCGGCAACATCGGCCAGGTCTGCCTTGAAGTAGGCAGCCTTTGCCCCCGCCTGTCCAAGGTCGGCGAACATCTGATCGGTGCTGGCGTCCGCCTCGTCGATGCCGGTTATGGCAAGGTCGAAGCCTTCGGTGGCGAGCGCCTTGGCGATGCCGAGCCCGATGCCCCGACGGCCGCCGGTGACGATGGCGAGGGGCCGGGCAGCGTGGCGACGTAGCGAGCGAAAGGAGGCCGTCATGCTGCAAGCTCCTGCATTCGGATGTGATCGGCGACCCGCAGCGCCTGGGCGGCGACGGTCAGCGCCGGGTTAACGGCGGCGGAAGTCGGCAGGAAGGAGGCATCGACGACGAAGAGATTGGCATGGTCGAAGGAACGGCAATAGACGTCGAGCGGCGCGGTGGCCGGATCGGTGCCGATGCGAACGGTGCCGCACTGGTGCGAAGGTGTGCGCTTGTCGAAGGCGCGCGACAGCACGATCGGGAAGCCGGCCTTCTTCAGCATGGCCTTGAGCTTCGCCACAAGGTCGAGATGAGCATCCCAGTTCGTGCGGGTCCATTTCAACACGATCCGGTCGCCTTCGACCGTTATCCGGCTTTCGGGATGCGGCAGGTCCTCACTCATGGCGTAGAAATCGATCGCGTGCCGCGAGACGCGCTCAAGCATCCATTCCGGTACTGACGGCATGTTGGCTTTCAGGATCGTGCCGGAGATGCGACCGAGCAATTGCACGTTGCCGAGGGGCGGCCCAGTGGCGCCGTCCGACAGGTAGAAGTCGTTGAAGCCGAAGGTCTTCTGGTAGACCGAGTCGTTGCGATAACGCGGCGAGATGGCGATCACCGCGCTTGAATTGTGGTTCATGAAGTTGCGGCCGACCTGATCGGACGAATTGGCAAGACCGCGCGGAAAATCTTCACTCGCGGAGCGCAGCAGGAGCGCTGCGGACTGCACCGCGCCGGCCGCCAGTATGACGAGCTTCGGCGAGACGCTGTCCTCGTCGCCGTCCATGATGTAGCGGACGGTGGTGATCGACCGGCCGTGTGGAGCTGCGTGGAGGTGGGTGACGCGGCTGCCGGTCTGTAGCCTAACGTTCGGATGCTTCAGCGCTTCGGTCAGGGCGGTCGTCTCGGCGTCCATCTTGCCGTCATCGGCATTCGGATGGGCGTCCCAGGGCGTCCTCGCCTTCTTCAGCCAGCGTTCGATATCGACGCCGAGCGGCAGCGCGTAGGGGTGCATGCCGGCAGCCTTCAGCCGCTTGCGCACCATCGCGATCGCCGGCTCGTCGGGAACCGGCGGAAAGGGGTAGGGGGCCGAGTGCGCAGGCTCAGTCGGATCCTCGCCAAGCGTGCCGCGCACCTGGTAGAGCCGCTCGGCTGCCGTGTACCAGGGCTCCAGTTCCTCGTAAGGAAAGGGCCAGGCCGGCGAGATGCCGTCTCGGTGACGCATCTCCAGAAAATCCTCGCGTCGATAGCGGACGAGGACGGCGCCGTAGAATTTCGAATTGCCGCCGACATTGTAGTAGTTGCCAGGATTGAAACCCGTGCCATCGGCCTCGTACCAGGTCTCGTCAGGGCGGAAATGGCCGCGCTGGAAGATCGCGCGCTGGTCGCGGTTCTCCGGCCGATCCTCGATGCGCTCTCCCGCCTCGAGGATCAGGATGCGGGCGCCGCTCGGCGCGAGGCCGGCGGCCACCGTGGCCCCGCCGATGCCCGAGCCAATGATGACGATGTCTGGCTGAGGGGTCATGTCGTCGTCTCAGGCGATACGGCGCTGGCTGTCGGGGTCGAAGAACACCGCCTTGTCGAGGTTGAAGGCGAGCCGCGCTTTCTGCCCGGCGGATATGCGCGCATCGGCCCGCAGACGCGCAACAATCTCCTTGCCGCCGAGGTGTGTCACGGCGAAAGTGTCGGCACCCGCGGGCTCGACCACCTCGATCAGGCAATCGCCCTCTGCGATTGTGCGGGCGTTGTGGTCGGCGCCCTCGGGATCGGTCAGCGCCTCGGGGCGGATGCCGAAGACGACCTCCCTGCCGCGATAGGCGCCAAGCCCCTGCGGCGCATTGTCGACGACGAGCTTCAGCGGTTCGGCCTCGGGCCGGGCAAGCGAGACCGCCAGTGCGCCTCCATCCCCTTCGATCTTCGCCTTCAACAGGTTCATCGCCGGCGAGCCCATGAAGTCGGCGACGAACATGTTAGTCGGGTTGTTGTAGATCTCGGCGGGCGTGCCGAACTGCTGCAGTACGCCGTCCTTCAATACCGCGATCTTGGTCGCCAGCGTCATCGCCTCGATCTGATCGTGCGTCACGTAGACGATCGTCGTCTTCATGCGCTGGTGCAGGCGCTTGATTTCGGTGCGCATGTCGACGCGCAGCTTGGCGTCGAGGTTCGACAGCGGCTCGTCGAACAGGAACAACTTCGGATCGCGCACCAGCGCCCGGCCCATGGCGACGCGCTGGCGCTGGCCGCCGGAAAGCTGGCCCGGTTTGCGATCGAGCAGATGGCTGATCTGCAGCATGTCGGCGACCTGCTTGATCGCCTTGTCGCGCTGTTCCTTCGGTACGCCGCGGATCTCCATGCCGAACGCGATGTTCCCGGCGACCGTCATGTTCGGATAGAGCGCGTAGGACTGGAACACCATGGCGATGTCGCGCTTGGAGGGGTGCAGGCCCGCGACCGAGCGGCCGTCGATGGCGATGTCGCCAGACGTGATCGGCTCCAGCCCGGCGATCGTGTTCAGAAGCGTGGACTTGCCGCAGCCCGACGGGCCGACGAGCACGAGGAAGCCGCCCTGCTCGATCTCCAGGTTGATGTCTTTCAGGATTTCCAGCGCGCCGTAGGACTTGCGAAGGTTGCTGATCTTGAGAAACGCCATTGCATTATCCTTTCACGGCACCGGACATCAGGCCGCGGACGAAGTAGCGGCCGGAGACGATGTAGACGATGAGGGTGGGGAGCGCCGCGAGGATCGCGCCCGCGAAGTGGACGTTGTATTCCTTTACGCCGGTCGACGAGGAGACGAGGTTGTTGAGCGCAACCGTCATCGGCGTGGAGTAGGGGCCGGAGAAGGAGGCGCCGAACAGGAAGTCGTTCCAGATGTTGGTGAACTGCCAGATGACCGAGACGACGATGATCGGCCCGGAAGAGGGCAGGAGGATGCGGCGGAAGATCTGTAAGAAGCTCGCGCCGTCGATCTGCGCGGCCCGTACCAGCTCGGTCGGAAACGCCTCGTAGTAATTGCGGAAATAGAGCGTCGTAAAGCCGATGCCGTAGATGACGTGCACCATGATCAGCCCCCAGATGGTGCCGGCGATGCCGATGAGGCCAAGCATGCGGGCCATCGGGATCAGCACGATCTGGAAGGGAATGAAGCAGGAAAGAAGCAACATGCCGAAGAAGACGTTGGAGCCGCGGAATTGCCACTTCGTCAGCACATAGCCGTTGAGCGCGCCGATGATCGTGGAGATCGCGACGGCGGGGACGACCATCAGGATCGAGTTGAGGAAGAAGGGGCGAAGCCCCGTCGGCTGCACGCCGATCTGTGCCGTCGACCAGGCCGACAGCCACGGCTCGATCGTCCAGGTCTGCGGCAGGTTCAGCATGCCGCCCTGGCGGATCTCGTCCAGGGGTTTCAGCGAATTGACCAGCATCACGTAAAGCGGCAGCAGGTAGTAGACGGCGAAGATGATCAGCGCCGTGTAGATCAATGCGCGCGTCAGACGGCCGTGGCTGATGACGTTTTCGGGGCTTGCAGCGCTCATCGGCCTTTGCCTCCGCGGATTTCGGAATAGAGATAGGGAATGATGATCGAGAAGATCATGATCAGCATGATGATGGCGGACGAGGCGCCGATCCCCATCTGGTTGCGGGTGAAGGTGTAGGAATACATGAAGGTCGCCGGCAGTTCGGTCGCCTGCCCAGGCCCGCCGCCGGTCAGGGCGATGATCAGGTCGTAGGCCTTGATGGCGAGATGCGCGAGCACGACGAAGGCGGAGAGGAACACCGGTCGCATCAGTGGGATAATGATGCGGCGGTAGACCGTCACGGTCGATGCACCGTCGATCTGGGCCGCCTTGATGATCTCGTTGTCGACGCCGCGCAGGCCGGCGAGGAACATTGCCATGACGAAGCCGGACGACTGCCAGACGGCAGCGATAACGACGCAATAGATCGCGTAGTTGCGGTCCTTGATCCAGTTGAAGGAAAAGCTCTCCCAGCCCCAGAGGTGCATGGTGTTCTCGAGCCCGATGCCGGGATCGAGGAACCATTTCCAGGCCGTGCCGGTGACGATGAAGGAGAGCGCCATCGGGTAGAGATATATCGGCCGCAGCACCCCTTCGATGCGGATGCGCTGGTCGAGCAGGATCGCCAGCCCCAGCCCGAGCACCGTGCAGATGACGATGTAGAGCGAGGCAAAAATCGCCAGATTGCTGATCGCCCGCCACCAATGCGGCAGCGACCACAGCCGGACATAGTTCTGCAGGCCGACGAAATTGTAGGACGGCAGCATCTTGCTGTCCGTCAGCGACAAAAGGCCCGTATAGGCGATGAAGCCGTAGACGAACACCAGGACTATGAGGAAGCTGGGGGCGAGCACGAGCTTTGGCAAAAGCTCCTGCAGACGCGAGCGGCTATCCATGTTCGATACCACCGTATTTGTGTCGTTCACATGCGAGGGAGTTTGCCCCTCATCCGCCTGCCGGCACCTTCTCCCCGCGGGCGGGGAGAAGGCAGACGCGGCGACGTCTCCGTTCCCTCTCCCGCTTCCGGGAAAGGATGACAGCGACAATTACCACTCCGCGCACTTCGATAGCCACCAATGGGCGCGACGTCCGCCGCTTGTTCCTTCTCCCCGCTTGCCGGGAGAAGGTGGCCGCAGGCCGGATGAGGGGCAGAACCCTGTGGCTTACTTCGCGCCTTCCACGGCCGTGACCAGTTCCTTGGTGGCTTCTTCGGAGGAGATTTCACCGTTGAACTGGCGGGTCACGACGTCATAGATCGCGTTCTTGACGGCCGCCGGGTTGGCGTGGCCATGGGCCATCGAGCCGAAGAGCGTGCCATTGGCGTTGGCTTCGGCGAGGTCCTTGATGCCCTTCTTGCCGCAATCGTCGAAAGCGGTGTCCGGAACGTCGGTGCGGGCCGGGACCGATCCCTTGACCACGTTGAAGGCCGACTGGAACGTCGGGCTTTCAATGGCCGAGGCCATGGCGAGCTGCGCCGGAACCTTGTCTTCCGCGACCTTGAACATGACGAACACGTCGGAGTTGAAAGTGACCGAGCCCTGCGTGCCGGGGAACCGCATGCACACGAAGTCCGTGCCAGGCTTCTTGCCGGCCTTCAGGAACTCGCCCTTGGCCCAGTCGCCCATGAACTGCACACCGGCCTTGTCTTCGATGACCATGGCGGAGGCGAGGTTCCAGTCACGACCGGAGAAGTTGTCGTCGACATAGGAGCGCAGCTTCGTCATGCGGTCGAAGGCTTCCTTCATCTTGTCGCTGCCGAGAGCGGCCGGATCGAGATCGATGAAGGCGGCCTTGTAGAAGTCGTTGCCGAGCGACAGCACGACCGCGTCGAAAATCGTCGCGTCCTGCCAGGCCTGGCCACCATGGGCCACCGGCGTAATGCCTTGGGCCTTGAAGTTGTCGAGCAGCGCGACCAACTCGTCCCAGTTCTGCGGCTCCTTGCCGCCCGCTTTGTCGAGTGCCGCCTTGTTGATCCACATCCAGTTCGTGGAGTGGACGTTGACCGGAGCTGCGATCCAGTGACCGTCATACTTGGCGAACTGCTGCAGCGCCGTCGGGATCACCTTGTCCCAGCCTTCCTTGCCGGCGATGTCGTCAAGGTTGCCGAGTGCGCCTTCCTTGGCCCAGTCGAGAATGTCGAAGCCGAGCATCTGCACGGCTGTCGGCGCATTGCCTGCCGTAACGCGCGCACGAAGCACAGTCATGGCTTCCGTGCCGCCGCCGCCTGCGACCGGCATATCGGTCCAGGTGATGCCCTTGGATTCGAGGTCTTTCTTCAAAACGTCGAGAGCAGTCGCTTCACCGCCGGAGGTCCACCAGTGCAGCACCTCCACGTTCTCCGCAGCGCGTGCGGAAACGCCGCCGCCGAGTGCCATCATCACCGCGGCGATCGCGGTCGTCGTTACAAACTTGCGCATCGATTTCCTCCCGTTTTGCAAGTTTCGAAGGCGGGATCCTCCTCCCGCCGGTCCCTGTCGCCGCCGGCCCTCCGGCGAAGACGTTGGAGCCACGGCGTTCAAGCCGTTGGCTCAATTTAAAACGTTATAAGTCCCGCTAAGTCAAGCGCGCCGCCGCTTCTGCCGCTAGTCCTTCAAGATACCATGAATTTCCAAGGTTAACCGCCGTGCTGCGACGCCGGCGTGTTGTTGTGCAAGGCAGACAGACAAATTTAAAACGTTTGCAGTGCAGGATTGCTTCCGGTCCGGCCAGTTTGTAAGGTGCCGCCGAAATTGCGACCCCAAGCTGAAGAAAATCGACGTGCCACGCCGCGAGATATTCTCCGAAAACGAATTGACGAAATCCGGATCGCGCGGCGGCAAGCCGACGTTGAAGACGATCGCCGACATGACTGGCCTTGCGGTCACCACCGTATCCCGCGCGCTCGGCAATGCGCCGCAGATTTCCGAAGCGACCCGCAAGCGGGTGCATGAAGTGGCAAACGAGATCGGCTACCTGCCGGATCGCGCCGCCCAGCGGCTGAAGACGGGACGCACCAACGTCATTTCCGTGCTGCTCGATCCGCATGAGGAAATCCTCGGC
This sequence comes from Rhizobium sp. ARZ01, assembly GCF_014851675.1. Taxonomy (NCBI): domain Bacteria; kingdom Pseudomonadati; phylum Pseudomonadota; class Alphaproteobacteria; order Hyphomicrobiales; family Rhizobiaceae; genus Rhizobium; species Rhizobium sp. ARZ01. The sequence goes on along the minus strand of NZ_JACVAE010000001.1, from coordinate 2,880,199 downwards.
TTCGGCACCTCGGTCATCCACGGCCTGGCGCGTGCCCTGCAATCCACGCCTTACCATCTGATCGTTACGCCGAACTTCCTCGAGGCAAACAGTGTCGATGCCGTCAGCTACATCATTCGTAATGGCATGGCCGACGGTTTGATCCTGTCGCGTACTGAGCCCTTCGATCCGCGCGTCAGGCTGCTTCTGGAGAATGGTTTTCCCTTCGTCACCCATGGCCGAACGGAGTTCACCACGCCGCATGCCTATGTCGATTTCGACAATTTCGCCTTCGCCTACGAAGCGGTTCGCCGCCTGATAACCAAGGGGCGGCGGAAGGTGACGATCATCCCTCCGCCGAAGCAATTGACCTTCTGCCAGCATATGCTGCACGGCTTCATGACGGCGGTGCGCGAGGCCGGTGTCGCCTTCGAGGTGCCGGACACGGTCGATCTCGACTGCCCGGCCGACCAGATCCGCGATCATATCCGCCGTCGCACGGCGGGGGTCGATGCACCGGACGGACTCGTCTGTCCGGGTGAAGTTTCGGCGCTGGCGACGATCACTGGCATGAGTGATTGCGGGCTCATTCTCGGCGTCGAGTACGATATCGTCGCCAAGCAGACCTCGCATCTTTTGACCCAGATCCAGCCGAAGGTCGAGACGATCTACGAGGACCTGACGGCTGCCGGTGAGGCGATGGGAGACATCCTCCTGCGGCGCATCGCCGGCGAGGACGCCGCCGACCTGCACTTGCTGCAGGTACCGCAACTGGGCTTTCCAACCCCCTGACGGGGCGCTGGCGCCACCTGCGATCAGGGTTGGAACGTGCCGTGTCATCGCGGCATCCACCAGTTCGTGCGTGCACCGATATGCATGTTGAGCGTCTTGGTCTCGGTGTAATCCTCGACCGCATGCCGGCCGAGTTCGCGACCGAGGCCGGACTGCTTGTAGCCGCCGAACGGCAGTTCCGAGGCGCCGTCCATGAAGGTGTTCATCCAGATGGTGCCGGCGCGCACGCGGCGGCCTATCGTCAGGCAGGTGTCGAAATCGCGGCTCCAGACGCCGGCGGAAAGCCCGTAATCGATCGCGTTGGCGATCCGGATCGCCTCCTCGGTCGTCTCGAAGGTCAGGACGGAGAGGACCGGCCCGAATACTTCTTCGCGCGCCACCGCCATTTCCGGCTTGACGCCGGTGAGGATCGTCGGCGCCATGAACTGGCCGAGGCCGAGATCCAGGGCCTCGCCGCCAAGCGCCACACCAGCGCCGGCATCCCGCGCACCGGACACGTAGCCGGCAATCTTTTCCAGGTGCTGCGGCGTGATGATCGCGCCGACCTGCGTCGTCGGGTCGAGCGGATCGCCGACCTTCACCTTCTTCGACAGTTCGGCGATGCGGGCTGCCACCTCGTCGGCGATGTCGCGGTGCAGGATCAGTCGCGAGCCGGCGTTGCAGCATTCGCCGGCGTTGAAATAGGCGCCGAAGACGGCGGCGTCGACGAATTCGTCGAGATTGGCGTCGGGGAAGACGATCTGCGGGTTCTTGCCGCCGAGCTCGAGCGAGACCTTCTTCAGCGTCTGCGCAGCGTTCGCCATGGTCAGGCGGCCGACGCCGGTCGAGCCGGTGAACGAGACCATGTCGACATCAGGATGCGTCGTCATCGGCGCGCCGACTTCTGGGCCGGTGCCAGTGATGATGTTGGCGACGCCCGAGGGTATGCCGGCCTCGGCCAGGATTTCGCCGAGAACCAGCGTCGAGCCGGAGGTGAGTTCCGACGGCTTGACGACGGTTGTGCAGCCGGCCGCGAGCGCAAACGGCAGCTTCTGGCTGACGATCAGGAAGGGGAAGTTCCACGGCGTAATGATCGAGACGACGCCGATGGCCTCGCGCAGCACGACGCCGAGCGTACCCTGCCCAAGCGTGTTGTAGCTCTCGCCGTGCAGGTCGCGGGCGAGTGCCGCGGCATAGCGCCAGATGTCGACGGCGCCGCCGAGTTCGCCCTTGGCCTGGCTGATCGGTTTGCCGGATTCGATGGCGTCGAGATGGGCGAGTTCATCGGCGCGCGCGGCGATCAGGTCGGCGGCCTTCAGGAGCAGGTTGGAGCGTTCCGCGCCGGTCATGTTCGGCCAGGGGCCGTTGTCGAAGGCGCGGCGGGCGGAGGCGATGGCGCGCTCGGCATCACGCCTGGTGCCGGCCTGGTAGCGGCTGACGGTGACGCCGTGCCCCGGGGCGACGCGCTCCAGCGTCGTGCCGCCTTCGGTCTCAACCCAGTTGCCGTCGATGAGCATGCGGAAGCCGCGCGGCTGGTGATTATCGAGCGCCTTCGGCCGCACAGTGGCTGTCATCACCATTCTCCCTTGAAATCGGCGGGGCGCTTTCCGGTGAAGGCGGCGACGCCCTCCTTCAGGTCCCCGGTCTTGGCGACGAGGATGGAGCCAAGGGCTTCCACCGCGCTGCCATTGTCCTCGCCGTTGGCCACAGCGATCATCAGTTTCGAAATCTCGGTCGCGGCCGGGCCGCGGGCGGCGATGCGGGCCGCGTAGTCGCGTGCCGCCTCGACGGACGTGCCGGTCTCGACGACCTGGTCGACGATGCCGAGCTTCTCGGCCTCGGCCGCCGTCAGCACCTCGCCGCCAAGCAGCATGCGCCGCACAGCTTGCGCGCCAAAACGCTTCACCAGCCGCTGCGTGCCCGACCAGCCGGGCACCATGCCGAGCCCCGCCTCCGGCAGGCCGATCTTTACCTGGCTTTCGGCGATGCGGATGTCGGCGGCGGCGGCAAGCTCCAGTCCGCCGCCGAGCGCATGGCCGTTGACGGCGGCGACCAGCGGCATGCGCAGGCTCGCCAGCCGCTCGAAGACGCGATGGCCGAAGCGCACCCAGGCGTGGCCGAATTCGTTCGGCTCCATGCCGGCCCAGGCGCGGATGTCGCCGCCGGCCGAGAAGGCCTTGCCTTCGCCGGTGACGATGGCGACGCGCACGGCGGCGTCCGCCTCGACCGCGTCGCAGGCGGCGGACAGTTCCTTCAGCATGTCGATGTCGAAGGCATTCAGCTTCTCCGGCCGCGCCACGGTCAGGGTGGCGATCGGGCCGTCGATACTGATCCGGATTCGCGGCTCAGACATGTTCGGCTCCCTCGAGCGTGCGCTCACGCTTGCGCGGCAGGGTCAGGCCGAGCGCCGCCTCGTGGAACAGGGACGCATCCATCGTCTTCAACACGTCGGAGACGATCAGCGGGAATTCCGACTGGTCGAGGATATGGGTCTGGAGGTCGACGCCCGGGGCGATCTCGGTCAGCACGATGCCCCTGGCCGTCAACTTCATCACGCAGCGCTCGGTGACATAGGTGATGTCCTGGCCCTGCTCGATGGCGCGGCGGCCGGAGAAGGTGACGTGCTCGACCTCGTTCACCAGCTTCTTCAGCTTGCCCTCCTTCTCGATGACGAGCCGTCCATCCGCAACGGCGAGCTTCGCCCCCGCGTTGAACATGCCGGAGAACACGATCTTCCTTGCCCGCGCGGTGATGTCGACGAAGCCGCCGGCGCCGGCCGTCACATGCGGGCGGAACGAGAGCTTGGAGACGTTGACCGAGCCGTCGCGGCCGATCTCGAGGAAGGAGAGCAGCGAGGCGTCGAAGCCGGCGCCCTGGAAATAGGTGAACTGGTAGGGCGAGGGCATGAAGGCGTCGGCATTCGAGGCGCAGCCGAAGGCGAAGTCGAGCAGCGGCACGCCACCGACCGCGCCCTGCTCGATCACCCAGGTGACGGCGCCATGCAGGCCTTCCTCCAGCAGGATGCGCGGCACGTTGGCGGAGATGCCGAAGCCGAGATTGACGCAGCTTCCTGCCTCGAGCTCCTGCGCGACGCGGCGGGCGATCACCTTCTGGATGTTGAACTCCGGGACGCGGAACGTGTCGATCGGGCGCATGATCTCGCCGGAGATCGCCGGATCGTAAAGCGTCTGGGTCGTCTGCTTCTGGTCGTGGTCGACGACGACATAGTCAACCAGCATGCCGGGCACGCGTACGTCGTGGGGGCGCAGCGAGCCGGCCTTGGTGATGCGCTTGACCTGGGCGATGACGATGCCGCCGTTGTTGCGGGCGGCGAGCGCCTGGTCGAGGCCGCCGAGATAGGCGCCCTCGTGCTCATAGGTGAGGTTGCCGCGCTCGTCGGCGGTGGTGGCGCGGATGATCGCCACCTGCGGCACGATCGCCGGGAAATACAGCCACTCCTCGCCCTCGAACTCGACCGTCTTGACGACCGGCTCGGCGGTCGCCTTGTCGTTCATCGCGCAGCCCTGGCGGGACGGATCGACGAAGGTGTCGAGGCCGACCTTGGTGAGCACGCCGGGACGCTTGGCGGCGGCCTCGCGATGCATGTCGAACAGGATGCCGGAGGGGATGTTGTAGGCCGGGATCTCGTTGCCGGTAACCATCTGCCAGATCAGCGGCGGCTCGGCGGAGGAGGGGCCAGACGGATAGGAACCGCCGATGATCTTCGCGAGCAGCCCCTTCCTGGCGATGTAATCCACGCCCTTGATGCCGCTCATGTCGCCGGCGGCGATCGGGTGCAGGGTGGTGATGTTCTTTGGATGCCCGGTTGCCCCAAAACGCTCGCCGATCGCCTTCAGCATCAGGTCCGGGCAGCCGAGGCCGGACGAGGACGACACGGAGACGATGGCGCCGTCGGGGATCAGTGCTGCGGCTTCGGCGGGGGTAATGTGCTTACTCATCATACTGCTCAAAGCCCTGATACGATCGTGACAGCTCTGCCGGTCTTCGCGGCCTCGACGACGGCAAGGCCGGTTGCCAGCGACCAGACGCCGTCTTCGCCGGTGGCGGCGGGTTTGCCCTTGCCGGCGATCGCGGCATGGAAGGCGGCAAGCGCCATCTCGTAGAGATTGCGGTGGTCGAGCGGCAGATCCTGCTCGCCCTCGGCATTGCGCAGCGTCACGGTGCCGACGGCACGCTGGGTCATGACGTTGCGGCCGATCAGCGAGCCGTCGGTGCCGTGCACCTCGAGCCCGGTCTCGGCAAATTTGGTGGTGAAGCCGTCATGGAATTGGGCGATCACGCCGGACTTGAAGCGCAGCACGCCCATCACGCCGTCCTCGAGGCCGGCCTGGCCCATGCCGCCCATCTGCGAAAAGGCGATGGCCTCGACAGGGTCGTCGCCGAGGATGAAGCGCAGCGTGTCGGTGTCGTGGACGGTGATGTCGAGGATGACGCCGCCGCCGGCCTCCGGCCGCTCGAGGCGCCAGCCCTGCAGGTGCGGCGGCAGGTAGACGGCGTGAAAGACGCGGGCGGCCAACGGCTTGCCGATCCGGCCCGCCGCGATCGCATCGCGCATGGCGCGATGGGTGGCGGCGTTTCGTAGATGGTGGTTCGTCGCCATAACGACGCCGGCGTCGTTGGCCACCTTCACCATCGCCTGCGCATCCTTCAGCGACGTCGCCAGCGGCTTTTCGCAAATGATGTGCTTGCCGGCGCGGGCGGCGGCGATCGCCTGGTCGCGATGCAGCTCGTTGGTCGTGGAGATGTAGACGGCGTCGACCTGCGCATCGCCGACGAGATCGGCAGTGGTCGTGACGGATTTGCCGATGCCGTGATCGGCGGCATACTTACGGCCGCGTTCGGCGCTGGTGCTCATGACGGAGACGATCTCGCCGCCCGTGGCGCGGATCGCCCCGATCACCCATTCATGCGCGATCGTGCTCGCGCCGATCAGACCCCATCGCGTCATCCGATGTTCCTCCGTCCCAGGCCCCTGGTGGAAGCGCCGCAGCTCTGGCGCACCACCAGCCGCACCGAGGAGACAATCGCTTCGGCTTCCACCCGGCCGGAGTTGATCTGCTTCAGGAGCATCTGCGCCGCCCGCCGACCCATGCCTTGCGGATCGACGGAAACTGTCGTCAATGCGGGTACAGCCGATTCTGCCTCGATCACGTCGTCGAAGCCGACCACGCCGAAATCCCGGCCCGGCTCTTGCGCGCGGGCACGCAGGCCGTCGCAGACGCCGAAGGCGACCGCGTCGTTGAAGCACAGCGCTGCCGTCGGTCGCTCGGCGATCAGCATGGCGCGCTCGATCGCCGCCACGCCGCCGGCACGCGACGGTGCGGAATTGACGATCAGCGTCTCGTCTGTGCCGATGCCGGCGTCGTTAAGCGCGTCGCGGTAGCCCTGCACGCGTTCGCTGGAGACGGTGGTGTCGGAGAAGCCGCCGAGAAAGGCGATGCGGTGGTGGCCGAGCGATATCAGATGCTCCGTCGCCTCGCGTGCGCCGGCATAATTGTCAGATGTGAGCGAGGAGACCTTGGCGCCGGCGATGTTTCGCACGACAACGACAACCGGAATTCCGGCGGCTGTCAGCGGCTTGAAATCGGCGGCATCGGTGCCGCGCGCCGGCGAAATGATCAGGCCGGAAACGCCGTGCTCGCGCATCGAGGCGATCACCTCGCGCTGGCGATCCAGGCTCTCGCCGGTGTTGGCCAGGAACTGCACGAAGCCGGCCGACTGCATCACCATGTCCATGCCGACGGCAAGCTCGGCGAAGAAGGAATTGGTGAGGTCGTTGACGACGATGCCGACGATCCTCGAGGCGGCGGTCTGGCGCAGGTTGGCGGCGCCGCGATTGTAGACATAGCCGAGTTCGCGGATGGCGGCATTGACCTTGGCGCGGGTCTGCTCGTTGACCAGCGGGCTTGCCTGCAAGACGAGCGAGACGGTCGACTTCGACACGCCGGCGGCGCGTGCAATATCAACAACGGTCACCCGGCTCTTCGTCACGATTTCCTCGCTTGCGGCCTTTTCTTTGTCCGCGCTAACGAAAGGACATTAATTGGAACGATCCAAATATGTCAAGCGGCTTGCCGGAGAGAGGTGGTCGGGCGAGGGTGAAGCGAACTGCCCTGGGCGGGTGAACGGAGCGTCGACCGTTTTGTTTCCTGCGGCATTGACAGGCGCGGCATGCTGTGTGTTCGTGCTGGGCTTTTCGGGCATCGTGGTTCGCTAGGACTTGCTTCCCTCGGTCGCCATCTTTAGGCCCTATTCAGGGATATGTGGTTAAAAATCAAGCAATAACTGTCGCTTACCGGAGTCTTCGCTCCGTATGATCCGGCGGGTCGGGCGTGGCAGAGGGCGGGACTGGGTCGTCCGTAGCGAGTGGCGATCGGCACTGCTGCGGGTGTAAGCCGAGGTGCATTCCTGCACAAACGCTTCAGGATTCCGGTGCCAGCAAAATCGTCGCTAACATCTCTCTATTCTCAGCCAAGCTTCACCGTCTCTCCGGCTCTTGAAATTTGGAACGATCTAAATTATTGACGATCGGAACCGTGGAGGAGATTTCCATGCCGACAGTCAGCCTTCCGAAGGCAGACGGCACGACCGATCGTTATGCGCTCGATGGAACGCCGACCGCCCGCCCGTCTGCGCCGCCGGCTTTTAGCCGCATCGCCTATGCCGCAGCTCATGTCGTCTCCGATCCCTGGAAGGATATGCGCCCCTGGGAGGAGCCGGCGATCGATTGGGATAAGACACTGGCCTTTCGCCACCATCTCTGGTCGCTCGGCTTCCGTATCGCCGAGGCGATGGATACGGCCCAGCGCGGCATGGGGTTGAACTGGGCCGGCGCGCAGGAGCTGATCCGCCGCTCGCTTGCCGAGGCGCGGACGGTTTCGGGCGCCGATCTCGCCTGCGGGGCGGGCACCGACCACCTAGCGCCGGCCAATGCGCGCTCGCTCGACGCCGTGATCGCCGCTTACGAGGAGCAGGTCGGCTTCGTCGAGAAACACGGGGGCCGGGCGATCCTGATGGCGAGCCGGGCGCTGGCGCGGTTGGCGACCTCCCCGGACGACTATCGCAAGGTCTATGGCCGTATCCTCGGCCAGGCGAAGGACAAGGTCGTGCTGCACTGGCTGGGCGACATGTTCGATCCGCAGCTTGCGGGTTACTGGGGTTCGGAAAATTTCGAGGGCGCGCTGGAAACGGTGCTGTCGATCATCGAGGAGAATCAGAACAAGGTCGAAGGCATCAAGATCTCGCTGCTCGACAACGCCAGGGAGGTGGCGCTGCGCGACCGGTTGCCGGAGGGCGTACTCTGCTTTACCGGCGACGATTTCAACTATGCCGAACTGATCGAGGGGGACGGACGAAAATACAGCCACGCGCTACTTGGCATCTTCGACGCGGTGGCGCCGCAGGCGTCGAAGGCGCTCGCGTCACTGACGGCCGGCGATGTCGCCACTTTCCGCGCCGTGATCGAGCCCACGGTGCCGCTATCGCGAAAAATCTTCGAGGTGCCGACGCAATACTACAAGGCCGGCGTCGTGTTCCTCGCCTGGCTCAACGGCCATCAGAACCATTTCACCATGCCCGCCGGACTGCAGTCGTCTCGCGGCATGCTGCACTATGCCGACATCTTCCGCCTCGCCGACCGGGCGAACGTGCTGGACCAACCGGACCTTGCGGTGGCGAGGATGAAAAGCTTTCTGGCGGTGCATGGACTGGCGGATTGATGCAGGCTCGGGCGAGGCCGGCAGCGGTGGCTACTGGCCCCCGCTGCCGGTTGGGCCGTATTCTAAATTCCCGCTATGCGTTTCAGATCGTCGATGGCACCGGGAGCGGCTGCAAGCACCGGGCCTCCCTTTTCCAGGGATCTGCCTTCGCCCGGGAACGGCAACACCCAGCCGCCCGCCTCTTTCACCAGGCAGTATCCCGCCACGCAGTCCCAGGCGTGCATGTACTGCTCGTAGTACCCGACCAGGCGGCCGGACGCGACGTAGGCGATCATGAGCGCGCCGGAACCGTTGCGGACGAAGGTGCCCCCTGCGGCCAGCAGGGCTTCGATGATCCTTGCGACGGACGCCGGCGTCACATGGCCGTTCGCGCCGATGCCGGTGACGGCGTTGCGGATGTTGCGTGAGGGATCGAGCGAGAGAACTTTGCCGTTCAGTTTCGCACCAAGGCCGGCAGCGGCAGCGTAGAGTTCGCCAAGGCAGGGTGCGGAGATGACGCCGACAACCGGCTCGCCCTCGTGCAGCAAGCCGATCGAGACGCACCAGCTCGGCATGCCGTTGACGAACGGGCTCGTGCCGTCGATCGGGTCGATCACCCAGGTATAGCCCGACCGGCCGGGCTCCAGCCCGTACTCTTCGCCGAGCACGCCGTCATTCGGATAAACCTCGGCAATGCGGCTGCGGATCAGGGTCTCGACGTTGCGGTCGGCGATCGAGACGACGTCCTGCGGATCGCTTTTCGTCTCGATGACGAGCGTTTCCCGCCGGTTGAAATAGTCGAGCGCGAGGGCGCCGGCGTCGTCAGCCATGGCTTCGGCAAAGGCGAGGCGGGCCTGAAGATCGGTGTTGGCAAGCATTTTTGTCATAGTCCTGGATGGTCAGAAGATTGGCGGTCAGCCGATGATTGCGACGCCGCGTTCCTTGAAGCCGATGGCGACGTTGGTCGAAGGAGCAAGGGCGCGTTCCACGGCAGGATCGACGACAAACAGGGTTCCTGCGGTGGTCTCCACCTCGTACTCGACATGGTCGCCGAGATAGGCGGCGTGTGTGATCCGCCCGCGGTAGGACCCTTCATGGGTCGGCTGTAGGGTGATCGCATTGGGCCGGACGGCGAGCTTCGCGGGTCCCGTGCGTGCGTTGTGTCCGGGTACGAGGTGTGTGAGTTCCTCCACCCGGATCGTCGCCTTGCCGTCATCTACACCGACGACGTCGCAGTTGACGACGTTCGCTTCGCCCATGAAATCAGCGATGAAGGCCGAGGCGGGCGTTTCGTAGAGATCACGCGGGGTACCTTCCTGGGCGATAACGCCGTCCTTCATGACGATGATGCGGTCAGACACGGCCAGCGCCTCGTCCTGATCGTGCGTGACGTAGACGGCGGTGAAACCGAGCCGCTGTTGCAGTTCGCGGATTTCGGTGCGGACCCTACGGCGCAGCCGGGCGTCGAGGTTGGAAAGCGGCTCGTCGAGGAGCAGCACCTGCGGCTCCAGCACGAGCGCGCGGGCCACGGCGACGCGCTGCTGCTGGCCGCCGGACAGTTCTGCCGGCAGGCGCTGTCCCATGCCTGCCAGCCCAACCAGCTTCAGGCCTTCCTCGGCCCGTTCGCGCGCTTCCTTGCGCTTCAGGCCGGAGGATTCGAGGCCGTAAGCCACGTTGTCGAGCGCGGTCATATGCGGAAACAACGCGTAGGACTGGAACACCATCGAGACGTCGCGCTCGTTCGCCGGCAGCATCGTGACGTCCCTGCCGCCGATCAGGATGCGGCCGGAGGTCGGGTGCTCGAGGCCTGCGAGCATGCGTAGCGTCGTTGTCTTGCCGCAGCCGGACGGTCCCAGCAGCGTCACCAGCGTTCCCGGCTCGATCGTCAGCGACAGGTCGGGAATGGCGGTGAAGGTGCCGAATTGCTTGCGGACGTTTTCGAAAACGACGGAGCCGGTGCGCTCGGTTTTCATGCGGTTTTCTCCCGATGGACAGGGGCCGACGAGGTCGCGGGGGCGACGCGATTTTCGCGCCGCAGCCGGCGCTCGCCGACGAGGAACTGGAAGCCGGCGATAACGACGAGCATCACCAGGATGAGCATGGAGGAATAGGCGATCGCCACGCCATATTCGCCGTTCTCGACAAGGCCGACGATGTAGGACGTCGCCATGTTGTATTCGGCGCTGACAAGAAAGATCACGGCGCTGATGGAGGTGATGGCGCGCACGAAGGAGTAGACGAGCGCGGCGGTGATCGCTGGCCTCAGCAGCGGCAGGATGACCTTGCGGATGGTGCGGAAGCTGCCAGCGCGAAGGGTCAGCGACGCTTCGTCGAGGCTGCGGTCGAGCTGGCTCATTGCCGCCACGCCGCCGCGCACGCCGACCGGCATGTTGCGGAAGACGAAGCAGGCAATCAGGATCATCGCCGTTCCCGTCATCTCCAGCGGCGGAAGGTTGAACGCCATGATGTAGCTGATGCCGATGACGGTGCCAGGGATGGCGAAGCTCAACATCAGCGCGAACTCGAACAGGTTACGCCCGACAAAGCGCTGGCGCACGATGAGATAGGCGGTCAACAGGCCGACGGCGGCCGTCAGTGGTGCTGCGAGGAGCGATATCTCCATCGTGGTCCAGAACGAGTTCCAGGCAACCCCGGTCCAGGCGATCGCGCCGTCGCGGAATTCTATCGAGAACGCCTTGGCGTAGTGGTCGAGCGTCAGCGAATTGTCGAGGCCCCAGGTCTTCACGAAGCCGCCGGCGAGGATCATCACGTAGACAACGATTGTGAAGGCTGCCCAGGGAATGACGAGCGCATGGACGCCGATCGAGACGGAGCGGGGGAGGGCGGCATGGGCGCCGCTGTCGCCCTTGCCGGTGACGGTGGCGAAATTCTTGCCGGAGAGCCAGAGCCGCTGCGCCAGGAAGGCCGACAGCGTGAAGCAGAGCAGGATGATCGCCAGCACCGCCGCGCGTGACGGATCGTTCTGCGAGCCGACGACAGCGAAAAAGATCTCCGTCGACAACACGCCGTGGCTGCCTCCGAGCACCATGGGATTGCCGAAATCGGCCATGCTCTCGATGAAGGCGATGAGGAAGGCATTGGCGAGGCCGGGCTTCATCAGCGGCATGGAGACGCGCCAGAAGGTGCGCCAGCGGTCGGCCCGCAGTGTCTGCGAAGCTTCCTCCATCGACGGGCTGACGCCCTCGACCACGCCGATCAGCACGAGGAAGGAAATGGGCGTGAAGGACAGGACCTGCGCGATCCAGATGCCAGTGAGGCCATAGAGCCAGCGGCCGGGTTCGATGCCGAACGCCGCGGATAGGCCCTGGGTGACGACGCCGGAACGCCCGAATAGAAGCGTCAGGGCAAGGCCGACGACGAAGGGCGGCGTGATGATCGGCAAAACGGTCAGAAGCCGGAGCGCCTTCTTGTAGCGAAAACCCGTACGTGTGGCGAGAAGGGCGAAGGCGAGGCCGAGGACGGTCGCCCCGGTTGCGGTCATGACAGCCAGCCAGAGGGTACGCCAGGCAACACCGCAACGTGTGCCGCCGATCACGCAATCGAGGCTCCAGATCGACGGGTCGATAATGTTGCGGGTAAAACCTTCCGGATTGAAGGAGCCGTCAAAATCCTGGAAGGCACCGACCAGCATGCTGCCGACGGGATAGAAAACAAAGATCGCCACGAGGAAGACGAGCATCGAGATTGCGGAGACGACGAAGACGTCGCCTTTCAATACGCCGCGATCGGCAAGCCCGAAGGAAAACAGCAGGACGAAGCTGATGCCGACGAGCACAGCGCCTGCGCCCATCGAGGGCTGACCGTCGGCAAGCGGTCCGAACAGGGTTTCGCTGATCGTCCAGGTCCAGCCCGTGAAGCCGATCGCCAAACCCTGCAGGGCAAGGAAGGCGATGCCGAGCGCGCCGATCCAGGCAAAGATCTTGCCGCGCCGCATCGGATCGCCGACGAAGCGTGCGGCAATGGCCAAGACGAGCAATGCGGCGACGGGGGCGAGCCATGTGCGACCATGCAGCATTTGCAATAAGCCGGGGGCTTCGGCGGCACCGGTCGGGAAGCCGCTGAGCCAATCGAGACCGAAGAAGCCGCCCTCGATCCTGTACCACGGCAGAAGGAGAAAGCTGGCGGCGCAGAGGGCGAGGACGATATCCAGATTGCGGCTGCGATTGCTCATGCAAGGTCCTTCGCTTCACGTCATGAAGCGTTGCGAATGGGCTGATTGCGCGGGAGCATTGGATGCCCCCGCGCATAATGTGAACGGGATCAGTTCGCGTTGGCGCCGATCTCGCGGTCCCAGCGCTCAAGCAGCGCCTTGCGCTTGTCCGGGTCGCCATAGGTCTTGAAGTCGTAGTCGATCAGCTTGATGTCCTCGAACTTCGGGGCTTCCTTCGGCACCTCGGCGGTCTTGTTCGACGGAAGCTGGAAGGACTTTGCATCTTTCATGCGCGACTGTACCGGAGCGGTCAGCGCCCAGTCGTACCACTTCTTGGCGTTGTCGAGGTTCTTGGCACCCTTGATGATCGACATCGAGCCGATCTCGTATCCGGTGCCCTCGCAAGGCGCGATCGATTTGACCGGGAAGCCTTCCGCCGTCTGCGACACCGCGTCATGCATGAAGACGATGCCGAGGCCCGTTTCGCCGCGCGCTGCCGCCTTGACGGGTGCCGAGCCGGACTTGGTGTACTGCGAGACGTTGTCGTTGAGTTTTTTCAGGTAGTCGAACGCCTGGTCCTCGCCCATGATTTGGACCAGCGAGGCGAGCGCCGTATAGGACGTGCCCGAAGAGTTCGGGTTGGCGATCTGGATCTCGCCCTTGAGCGAGGCGTCGAGCAGATCGGCCCAGCACTTGGGTTCTTTCAGGCCCTTCTTGGCGAAGATGTCGGTGTTGTAGCCCCAGCCGAGCGCGCCGGCATAGACGCCGACGGTGCGGTAGCCGGCGCTTTCGGCCTGCTTCACGGCCCAGTCCTGCAACTGGTCGAGCATCGGAGACTTGTACTCGAGAGTCAGGTCCTCGGACGCGGCCTGCAGATGCGGGTCACCCGTGCCGGCCCACCAGACGTCCGTCTTCGGGTTGCGGGCCTCGGCGCGGATCTTTGCATAGGTTTCGCCGGACGACAGGCGCACCATGTTGACGGCGATGCCCGTTTCCTTCTCGAAATCGCCCTTCATCTGTTCGCAGATGACCACGTCGGCCGAGCAGATCAGATTGAGGTTCCCTTCCGCATGAGCGGAAAAGGCAAAAAGAGATACACCTGCGGCCAAGCCGGCTGCGGCCAATTTCATCGTATTCATATTTTCCTCCCACTGTGCCGGCGCCTCCACGCCGGACGCTGTTGCAAGCGTGTGCAAATGCTGCATGAAGCATTTTTTTCTGTCAACACCTTTCATTCTTTTTCAGCTCTTTCTGAGCGGCAGCCGACTTGCACAGGATTGCAAACTGATGCAGATTCCGCGCAAAGGAGCAGGTATTATCACCGATGACGCAGAAGGTTTTCGTCAGCGCGCAGGAAGTAGCGGAGCGGGCAGGTGTGTCCCGCTCGGCGGTGTCGCGCACCTTTACGCCCGGTGCCAGCGTGTCGCCAGAGACGCGCCGCAAGGTGCTGGAGGCGGCGGAGACGCTCGGCTATCAGGTCAATCAGCTGGCGCGCGGATTGATGCGCAACGAGAGCGGCATTGTCTGTCTCGTGGTGGCGGACCTCGGAACACCCTATCGTTCGAACCTGATCAGGTCGCTGACCGACAAACTCCAGAATGCCGGCAAGGTTGCGATGGTCGTCAACACCGACCGGTCGGATGACAGCGTCGATCTGGCCCTGCGGCAGGCGATCCGGTACCGCGCGGACGCCTCGATCATCCTGTCCGGCATGCCGGACCAGTCCATCGTCCAGCTTTGCGAGAAGAACGGGCAGCGGCTGGTGCTGATCAACCGCAACGACGACCGGGAGGGGACGCTCAAGATCAATCTGGACGATCGTGAGGCCGGCAGCCAGGTGCTCACCGCCTTTCTGCGCGCCGGTTGCCGCACGCTTGCGTTTGCCAATTCGCTGGCGGGAACGCCGAGCCTCATGGCGCGGGAGAAAGGCTTCGTGGAGGCGGCGCGCGCGGCGGGCGTCGAGGTGGTGGTCGAGCGGTCTGGACCGACCGGCTATGAGAGCGGGCGTTTGCTGGCGCAGAAGCTTCTGACCCGCAAGCAACGTCCGGACGCGGTGTTCTGTGCCACGGACCTGATCGCCTGCGGGTTCATGGATGCCGCCCGCCACCAGTTTTCGATCTCAATACCCGAGGATCTTTGCATCGCCGGGTTCGATGACATCGCCCAGGCGTCCTGGATCTCCTACCAGTTGACGACGTTCGCCCAGCCAGTAGAGGCGATCGCCAGTGAGGCGGTCACCTGGATCGTGGAGGCGGCCGCCGAGGGGGCGACGCGCGGCAACTCGGTCAAGCTGCATGCCGAGCTTGTCTGGCGCGAAACCATCCGCGGCCGCTGAGCTTCCCCGCTAGATCGTTGGTCCAAACTATCAGGTTCTCAACACGCGATAGATGGCCGGGATGACCAGCACCGTCATCAGCGTCGAGGACGCGAGACCGAACAGCAGCGAGATGGCCAGCCCCTGGAAGATCGGATCGGCCAGGATAACCGCCGCGCCGATCATCGCGGCAAGTGCTGTGAGCAGGATCGGCTTGAAGCGGATCGAGCCCGCCTCGATCAGGATCTCCGTCAACGGCCGGCCGTCGGCATCCGCGTGGCGGATGAAGTCCACCAGCAGGATCGAGTTGCGCACGATGATGCCGGCAAGCGCGATGAAGCCGATCATCGAGGTGGCCGAGAACGGCGCCGCAAACAGCCAGTGGCCGCCGAGGATGCCGATGAAGGTGAGCGGGACCGGCGTCAGCACGACCAGCGGCACCTTGAACGAGCCGAACTGCGCCACGACGAGGATGTAGATACCGAGCAGCGCCACCATGAATGCGGCTCCCATGTCGCGGAACGTGACCCAGGTCACTTCCCATTCGCCGTCCCAAAGCAGCGTGACGGCGCTTTCGTCTTCAGGCTGGCCGTGCAACGAGATGGTGGGTTTGGGCAGGCCGGTCCAGTCTTGCGCGTCGAGTGCTTCCTGCACGGCGAGCATGCCGTAGAGTGGGGCTTCATACGCACCGGCGAGTTCGGCGGTGACCATCTCGGCGGCGCGGCCGTTATGGCGGAAGACGGGAAAGGAGGCGCGCTCCTCCGCGACGCGCACGACGTCACCGAGTTCAACGACACTGCGATCGCCCGGCAATACATTGGCCGGTATGGGCGTGGTCAGGAAGCGCTCATCAAGCGTGCGCTCCCCCTTCGGCCGCTCGACCCGGATCGGGATCGGTTGCCTTCCGCCGCCGCGATGCGAATAACCGATGGTCGTCCCGCCATTGAGAATGGCGACGGTGTCGAAAACGTCCCCCTCCCGGACCTGGAACAGTTCCAGGTCGTCGGTCGAGATCGTCATGCGCAGGCGACGCGCGGCCGTTCCATAGGAATTGTCGGTATCGACGATGAACGGCACGGCGCGGAATGCGGCCTCAACCCGCTCTGCGACCTTGCGGCGGGTTTCACCGTCGGGGCCGTAGATCTCGGCCAAAAGCGTCGCCATCACCGGCGGACCGGGCGGCGGCTCCACGACCTTGAGGCTGGTTCCGTCGGGCATCGCCACCTTGGCGATCCGCTCGCGCAGGTCGAGAGCGATGTCGTGGCTGGAGCGGCTGCGCTCGCCCTTGGGCAAGAGGTTGATCGCCACCTCGCCCTGGTGCGGTTCGGTGCGATAGAAGGAGTGCCGGACAAGACCATTGAAATTGAAGGGCGCTGCGGCACCCGCATGGGCCTGGGCGGACCGAACCTCGTCCATCTCCAGCGTGATCCGCGCCACTGCCTGCGCCACTGCATCCGTGGCCTCCACCGACGCGCCCTCGGGCAGGTCGATGATGACGGAAAGCTCCGACTTGTTGTCGAATGGCAGCAATTTCACCGTGACGTCCTTGGTATAGAACAGCACCAGTGAGCCCAGCGTCAGCACACCGACGGCGAGAAGGAAGGTCCAGCTTCTGGCCTTGGACGACAGGATCGGCCGCGCAACCGCTGCATAGATGCGCCCGAGCAACCCGCCATGCGCGTGGTCGTCATGGGCATGGACCGGCTTTCCCCCCGCGACCTTCAGCATCAGCCACGGCGTTACCGTCACGGCGACGAAGAAGGAAAAGATCATCGCGGCGGAAGCGTTGGCGGGAATCGGGCTCATATACGGCCCCATCATTCCCGACACGAACAGCATCGGCAGAAGGGCGGCGACCACAGTCAGCGTCGCCACGATGGTCGGATTGCCGACCTCCGCGACCGCTTCGACAGCGGCCTTTGACCGATCGCGACCGTCGCCCATGCCCCAGTGCCGGGCGATGTTCTCGATGACGACGATGGCATCGTCCACAAGGATGCCGATCGAGAAGATCAGCGCGAACAGCGAGACACGGTTGAGCGTGTAGCCCATCACCCAGGACGCAAACAGCGTCAGCAGAATGGTGACCGGGATGACGATCGCGACCACCAGCGCCTCGCGCCGTCCGATCGCGAACCAGACAAGCAGAATGATCGACACCGTGGCGAGACCGAGGTGGAAGAGCAGTTCGTTGGCCTTCTCGTTGGCGGTCTCGCCGTAGTCGCGCGTCACCTCGACGGCAATCTCCTCGGGGATCAGCGTTCCCTGCAGTTGTTCGACCCGGTGCAGGATCGCCTTAGCGACGGTCACGGCGTTCGAACCGGCGCGTTTGGTGACGGCAAGCGTCACGGAGGGCACGCGGACGAGACCGTCTCCGCCGTGTGTGACGGTCGAGACGAGTGCATCGCTGGTATCTGTGGCGAAATCGACCGCGGCGACATCGCGCACATAGACCGGGCGATCGTCGCGTGAGGTGAGAAGCAGATTGCCGATTTCAGCCGGGGTGGTCAGCGTTTCGCCGGCGACCAGTGTGATCTGTTCGCCGTCCTGGCGCAGCCGGCCTGCCGGAAAGGCGCGATTGGCGTTGCGAACCGTGTCGACAAGTTGCTGGAGGGTGACGCCGTAGAGGGAAAGCTTCGACGGATCGGGTGCGATGCGGATGACCTCATCGGTTGCGCCCACCAGATAGGAGAAGCCGACATCCTCGATCTTCGACGTCTCCGTCTTCAATTCGCGGGCGATCCGCGTCAGATCGTTCGGGGTAATGTGGTTGGCCGCCTCGGGCTTCGGCGAAAGCGTCAGCGACACGATTGCCACGTCGTCGATTCCCCGGCCGACGATATGGGGCTCCGGCACGCCGACGGGAATGCGGTCCATGTTGGCACGCACCTTGTCGTGGACACGAAGCACGGCGGCATCCGCCGAGGTTCCGACAAGAAAACGGGCGGTCACCAGAACACTGTCGTCGTGGGTCTGCGAGTAGACATGCTCGACGCCGTCGATCCCCTTGACGATCGCCTCCAGCGGTTCCGTGATGAGTTTGACGGCATCATCCGCCTTCAGTCCGTCGGCGCGCACCAGAATGTCGACCATCGGCACCGAAATCTGCGGCTCTTCTTCGCGCGGCAAGGCAAGCATTGCGAGAAGGCCGAAGACGAAGGCCGCGATGAGGAACAGCGGTGTGAGCGGCGAAGCGATGAAGGCACGCGTCAGCCAGCCGGCCAGACCAAGCTTGTTGGAGGCGGGGGTCATGGCGTGCCAACCTTTTCGCCAGCGGAAAGGCCGGTCAGTATCTCTACCGCCGGTTCGCTCGCGTGTTCCAATCGTTCCCCCGGGACCACCGCACGAAGAACAGGCTTGCCCTCGTCGAGGACCGTGACGAAATCGATGCCCGAGCGTGTTTCGATCGCCGAAGCCGGGACAAGCAGTACATCCCTCTGCCCGACCGGCAACTGCACGAGGACACGCGCATTGACGAACGTTTCGTCCAGGTCCGCGACCTCGACATCGGCCACGACGCGGCCGCTCTCGATGCGGGGGTAGATCTTGGCGAGCCGGCCCGACATCTCGGCGCCTCCCGCCTGGATGCGGATGCTCGAATTCAGGCGCAGCATGGGCGCATGGCGTTCCGGCACGGCCAGCCGCAGGAAAAAGCCACCGCTACCGACCGTCGCAACGGTCTCGCCGGCCATCACGACAGCGCCGCGTGTCGTGGGCACGGTCAGCACGCGCCCGGCGGCAGGCGCCAAAACTTCGCCCTCCTGTTGCTGCCGGACGACGACGGAGCGCTGCGCCTCGGTGGCCGCGATCTGGTTCGTCGTCACGTCCAGCTCCGCCTGAAGCTGCTCGAGCCGCTGGACCGTGATGACACCGGCTTCGATCAACGATTTTCCGCGGCTGAGTTCGGACCGGGCCCGCTCCTGTTGCGAGCGCAGGGCGGCAAGCTGGGCGTCGTAGGACGAGATCTGGTACGTGATCTTGTCGTCACGGATGAGGGCAATGCGCTGACCCGGCTCGACGGTGTCCCCTTCGCTGACGAGCAGCTTGGTGATCGTTCCGCCGATCCGAGTCCGTGCAGGGACGAGGTCTCGCGTCTCCACACGGCCGTAGACCGGCTTCCATTCCGTGACGGCGGTCGGCGTTATCGTGATTTCGCCGGCAAAAACCGGACCGGCCGCCAGAAGGGCGGCAGCGAAGAGGATGTAGCGCATTGATGACTCGCGTTCTTTAGAAGGCAGCCCCGGACTTGATGCCGAGTTTCTTGAAGAGCTTGGCCGCCGGGCAGAACCCGGTGAAAGCGGATTGCAGCAGGTTCGCGCCGACAAACACGGTCAGCCAGACGAAGAGCGGCGAGACCCAGACGGTGAGGGCGACGGACAGAAGAACCATGAAGCCGGCGAAGGCGAAGATGGATTTATCGAGAGACATGATGGTGATTTCTCCAGTTATGATGCATTTGCGTATATACGGAGCGTAGTAGGTATATGCAAGTGCGCGCGGAGTGGCGCGAATAGCGTGCAGGACGCGGGGCCAGCCTTCAAATTCGCGGCTTCGTAGGAAGAAGGCATTTCCGTCATCGCGCCAGTTGAAGATGCTGACTGCGTCAGTAGCCGCGCGCATTGAGCCAGGCGACAGCGCCTGAGAGATCCAATCCGAGTTTCCCGCCGAAAGCGGTGGCTTCGGCCTTGCTCAGCCGGCCATTAAGGACTTCGCCGATTGCCCAGAGTGTCAACGACCGGGTCCCGGAGCGACAGAAGGCAAGCACCGGGCCGCTACTTGCCGCAATCGCGCGTTGGAACGCACGTATCGTCGTTTCAGCAATGTCTTGGCTGCGCACCGGGATGTGTTCGCAGGAGAGTGCGGCTTGCGCCGCGGCTTCCGCAATCGCTCTCGCCCTGGGTTGGCAGAAGTCCTCGCAATCCGGTCTATTGTTGATCAACGCCGTAAAGCCGGCTGCCGCCAGCGCTTCGACATCTTTCGGGCGGATCTGCCCGCACACCCACAGTCGTTCGTTGATCCGGATGGGTTCCATTTTGGCAACTCCCTTCAGCGGACAAGTGTTGAAACAGAAAGCCGCGCGGCACCGGTATCCGCAAAGGGTCATGCTTCGGCGACGTGCATCGCATTCAGTCTGTATATACATAGTTACGAAACTACGATGTGTCGACTATAAAGGCAGTGCAGCCCTTAGCCTGATCCGCCCATGCTGCATATGTCTGGGGGAGACATATCAATCATGAGCGGTACCGAACGGACATCGCTACCGTTGGTGGCTGCTAACAAAATGACTTGAGGGAGGGGAATTTGCATAGAAGACAGTTTCTCGTTGGGGCGGCGGCCGTCGCCTCGGCAGGTTTTGCCGCGCCGCAAGCGCAGGCGCAAACATCGTCTGCCAAGGCGAAAATCGTCATTGCGGGAGCGGGGGCAGCCGGCCTGTCGCTCGCTTCCCGGCTACGCCGGCAGATGCCGCAGGCGAGCATCACAATTCTGGACGCACGCAAGGAGCACTATTTTCAGCCGGGGTACACGCTGATCGGCGCCGGTCTCTGGGATCCGGCGAACGTCACCTTCCGCAATGCGGATTTCATTGCGTCCGGCGTCGAATGGATCGAGGAGGGCGTCGCCGAGTTCGATCCAGAGGCGAACACGGTGGTTGCGACCTCCGGGCAGCGCATCCAATACGATTTTTTGTTCGTCGCGACCGGCCTCAAGCTCGACTACGCCCGCATCGAGGGAATGGACGAATCCCTGATCGGCAAGAACGGCATCGCCTCGATTTATGCCGGGCCGGAAGCTGCGGCCGCATCGTTCCGCTCGATCGACGCCTTTGTCGACAAGGGTGGCGTCGGCCTGTTCGGCCGTCCGCCAACAGAAATGAAATGCGCTGGTGCACCGCTGAAGATGACGTTCATCACGGACGACCGGGCGCGTCGGAAGGGCAGACGCGATGCGGTGCAACTTGTCTACAACGCCCATAGCGAAGTGGTCTTCACCGTTCCGCCCGTCGACGTCCGCGTGAAGGGCATGTTTGCCGAGCGCGGCATTTCGGTCAATCCCTCGCACGTTCTTGTCGGCATCGACGCCGGTGCCAAACGGGCAACCTATCGCACGCCCACCGGCAACGTGACGCTGGACTACGATCTCATCCACGTCGTGCCGCCGATGTGCACGCCGGACGCGGTCAAGAACAGCCCGCTACCCTGGCAGGAGGGCGCCTTCGCCGCCGATGGCTGGATCGAGGCCGACAAGGGCACGCTTCGCCATCCGCGGTTCGCCAATGTCTTCTCGGTCGGAGACGTGGCGGGCGTACCGCGCGGCAAGACTGCGGCCAGCGTGAAATGGCAGGTCCCCGTCGTGGTCGACAACCTCGTCGCCGAAACGTCCGGGCGTGAACCCACTGCGCGCTACAACGGCTACACGTCCTGCCCGATGGTGACAGCCTACGGCAAAGCCATGCTGATCGAGTTCGACTACGACGGCAATCTCACGCCGTCCTTCCCCTTCATCGCTCCGCTCGACGAACTCTGGGTCTCCTGGGTGATCGAAGAGAAGGGGCTCAAGGGCGCCTACCGCGCCATGTTGCGCGGGCGCGCCTAGGGAGGATAAGACCAATGGAAGATTTCAACCCAGTCACCCTGTACTTCATCCTCCACGAAACGATCGGTTCTTGGCTTTGGCCGCTTGTCGTTTTCGCGGCCACCCTTGTTGTCGGCATTCTCGTCGGCACAATTCGGCTGCGCCGCGCCGGCCGGTCACCGAAGCGCCCGGTTATGGCAGCGCTCGCAGGCGGTACGCTCGCAACTGCGGTTGCTCTGCTTCTCACGCCGGGCTGGACCCTCGCCGACTTCGGCTCCCTGACAGGGCCGATCGATTACCTGCTGACGCTCCTGCTTGCTCTCGTGCCGGGAGCAATTGTCGGCGCCGTTCTCCTGCTGGCAGCGCTGAATCGATGTGCAGCCAAGGCCGCGAAAGCCTAGGCGAGGTTTTGGCCATCGCAGACGACGGGTCTGCGATGGCGTGTTTTCCGCCGGTGCGTGAGTGATCTGTCGAAGTGCAGAAGTGCTTGACGGTCCGCGACCGCTAAACAATGGGGCGGTCAGATCTGCCGACTGCGCATGTCATGCGCTCGCGTCTGTTCCTTCCAGGCGTCCGTCGCGCAGATGATAGAGCCGATCGAACCGATCCAAGATCTTCTCGTCATGGGTGACCGCGACGATGCAGGCATCCTGTTCCGCCGCAAGCTTGCGCAGCAGATCCATGACGATTCCTGCTCGCTTGGAGTCGAGCGCTGCCGTCGGTTCGTCGGCGAGGATGATGCGCGGGCTGTTGGCGAGTGCGCGGGCAATCGCCACACGCTGGGCCTCGCCACCGGAAAGCAGCGCCGGCATGGCGTCCTTGCGGTGCCCCACTTCGAGATAGTCGAGCAGTTCGACGGCGCGCCGTTTCGCCTCCGCAGCCGGCATGCCGGCAAGCTGCAGCACGAGGGCGACATTGTCCTTGGCATCGAGGAAGGGAAGGAGATTGTGGAACTGGAAGATGAAGCCGATCTTGTCCAGCCGAAGGCGCCTCAGGTCACCTCTCAGCCAGCGCTCGTCATAGACGGTTTCGCCATCCAGCCACACGCGCCCTTTGCTGGGGTCGATGATGCAGCCGATGATGTTGAGGAGCGTGGTCTTGCCCGATCCGGACGGGCCGAGCAGTGCCACGACCTCGCCGGATCGAACCTTGAGATCGACGCCGCGCAGTGCGTCGACCCGGGTCGGGCCTTCGCCGTAGTGCTTCGATATCGAGGCAAGATCCACGATCGTACAATTTTCGTGTCCGGCCATGATGTCATCCTCCAAGTGCGGTGGCGGGATCGACCTTCAGTGCGGCGCGAACCCCGAGGCCGCTTGCCATGACGCAGACGAAGAAGATGATGCCGGCAAGGGCGGCGGCATTGATCGGCTCGAGCAAGACCCGCCGCGGAAAGAAGTCCTTGGTCAACAGGATCAGGATCATGCCGAGGCCCCAGCCCACGGCGCCAAGCGCGATCGATTGCTGCACGATGAGGCCGACGATGGTGCGATCGGGGGCGCCGATCAGCTTCAGCGTGGCGATCTGTTTCAATTTTTCCATTGTCATCGTGTAGATGATGAGTGCGATCACCACCGCGGAAACCGTTAGAAGGATGCCGAGAAACAGGCCGATCTGTCGGCGGGCTCGATCGACGACCGAGCGGAGCAGCAAATCTTCCTGTTCGGCCTGCGTCATGGCTGAAAGGTGCTTCCACTGGTGCACGGTGCGGGCGACGGCATCCACGTCGGCATTGGGCTCGATGCGGGCGATCACTGCCGCGACGGTATTGCGGTTCTCCAACACTTCGCCGCGTGCCGACTGCACCCGGGCGGCAGAAGGTGCGAGTTGCGACTGGAGCGTCTGCGCATCGGCGAGCGTGATATAGACGGCTGGGTCGCCGCCGGAGTTCATTGCATCCTCTACGAGGCCGACGACCTCGAACCGGTCACGCCCCAACCTGATCCGGTCGCCGACGCTGAGTCCGGATTTGCGGTCGGCGACGGCTTCGAAATGACTGCGCTGGATGCCGCGCCCTTCGACAACTCTTTGCGGTTCGCCGGGGCGACCCGGCTGGTGCCCGATCACATAAAGCCTGAGCGTTGTGCCGGCGAAGGGCGCCTCGACCGTCTGGTAGGAAATGCTGCCGGCTTCTTCCACGCCGTGAAGCCGGGCGACGGCGTCCCGCGTGGTGCCAGGAATTTTCGAGGACTCGGCGAACGGGCCGAGCCGCCCAGCCTCCACCACCCATAGATCCGCCTGCGGAGCCCGGACGATGTTGAGCGCGTCGGCCACGAGGCCGTTGTAGATCCCCATCATCGCCAGGACGACCGCCATCAATAGCCCAAGCCCGAGACAGGTAAGCACGAAACGGAAGAGATTGTGACGAACATCGCGATAGGCGAGGTTCATGGCCGGCTCTCCTCGGCTGCACGCGCCATGCGCCCCTCCGCCAGTCCCTTGGCGGGCACGGTGACGATCCGTGCTCCATCGGGCAGTTCGCTGATGACCTCGACGCGTGCGTCCTGGGTGCGATGGCCAAAGATCAGCGAGGCGGAGGAGAGCTTGCCGTCCTGAACAAGGAAGACCCGACCCTGATGCCCGTCGAAGCCGGCAATCGCGTCCTCCGGCACCAGCAATGCTTCGGGCCGTTCGGCAACAGTGATCACGACCTCGGCCTGCTCCCCAAGAAAGGACTGCTGAGGACAGCTGTCGCACGTGACCCAGACCCGGCGCTCTTCGTTGACCCGGTCGCTTTCGATGCCGATCCTTGCGACCTTGCCGGTGTAGCCATCGTGCGGCATCGAGCGCAGGCGGATTTCGGCTGGCTGCCCAATTGACAGCGCGCCTGCCCGTTCCTCGTCGATATAGGCGAGCACCCAGACGCTTTTCGGATCCATCAGCGTGTAGATCACGTCGCCGGCCCGAACCACCGTGCCGGCTTCGACATGACGATCGACGACGACTGCGTCATATGGGGTCTTCAGCAGATGCTGTTCGAGCACTGCGGTCTCGTAGTCGAGCGCCGCCCTTGCATCGGCCGCTTCCGATTGAATGACGTCGATGTCAGTTCGGGCTACAGTGAGTTCCGCAGCAGCGACTTCGACGTCGCGTTTGGCTTCTTCGGCAACCTGCCGGGATATGACGTTGCGGCCCAATAGCTCTTGCTGGCGGGCATCGGCCGCCCGGCGTTGGGCGAGAACCGCCGCAGCCTTTTCCACATTGGCTTCAGCCTTGCCGAGATTGGCCGCCGCTGCGTTGATTGCGGCGTTGGCACGCGCGACCTTTGCCTCCTGCGCTCTCTGGTCCAGACGTGCCAGAACTTGGCCACTGGCCACCACGTCGCCGTCATCGACCGACAGTTCTGCCAGTTCCGCCCCCACCTCGAAGCCGATCTTCGACAGGATGCGTGCTTCGACCGTCCCCAATCCGTAGACCTGTATGGTGACATTCCGTTCCAGTGCCGCGACGGGCACTGAGATGGGCCGGTTGCTGGCGAAAACAAAAGCGAGGCCCGCCACGCCGGCGAGCGCCGCGACCAGCCCGACCTTCACAACTTTACGGCCCATCATGCGCTTTTCTCCTGCGAGATCGGATCTGCAAACAACTTCATCTGAATCGCCAATAAACGTGCTCCTTCCGGCCGAAGGGCAAAGCCGCGTGCGCCCAGCGACCAGCGCATCGCAAGGCCCTGGATGAGTGAAATGAGCAAGACTGCGCCGTCGATGGGATCGAAGTCCTTGCGCACAGTGCCGGCCTCGCGCGCCTGGCGGAGTTCGGCTCCAAGGTTCGCATGAAAGGCGGCCATCAACCCGGCGAAGGATTGGCGCAACTCGACGTTTTCGACCTGAAGCTCGCGCGAGAACAGTATGGCAGGGATTGCCGGACTGGACTCGATCATACAGAGTTGGGCATCGACCAGCGCGGCAATGCGCGACGCCGGCGGGAGGTCGGGGGCAAGCGCCTCGTTCCATGCCGCCATCATTCGGTCTTGAATATGCTGGGCGACCGCCAGCCATAGCGCCTGCTTGGTGGGATAGTGTCGAAAGATTGCCGGTTGCGTCAGCCCGACTGCTCCTGCCACCGCCTGTGTGGTCAGCCGGTCCGGGCCCAGTTCATCTGCAAGCCTCAAAGCGGTCGCCAGGATCTCTGCCTTGCGTTCCTCCGCAGACTTTCGCATACGTCACCTCGTAGTTAGTTATCGATAACTAACTACGATTGTTGAAGCGCGTCAATCGAAGACTGGGTACACGCGGCGGTCCGTCGCAGGTGGAGGGGATTTCGGCATGCCGCATGCGCTGACTCAACGATTGGCCGACACAGCAATCCCGGCGATGAATACCCATCTCTGAGCACGGCGCAACCGGGCCTGCGGTCCGCGGGCGGTCGTCCGCAGACCTTCATTTCATATTGACGATATGCAAATCATATTGACGATATATGCAAATAAACGTAGATGCATAAGCGTGAAACTAGATGCTGATTTAATGCAAGCCGCAGCCGATGGGGCGAGCGAGCTTTTGAAAGCGATGTCGAACCGACACCGCTTGCTGATCTTGTGCCAATTGGTCGATGGCGAGAAATCGGTCGGTCAACTTGCCGAGCTCCTGGGTATTCGGGATTCGACGGTCTCGCAGCACCTCGCGCTCCTGCGCAAGGACCGCATCGTCGCCGGACGGCGGGACGGGCAGACCATCTGGTATCACATCGAAAGCGATCCGGCCCGCAATGTCGTCGAGGCACTCTATCTGAGCTTCTGCCCTCCCGGCGCTACGGCGCAGTAGAAGCGTCGCCCAACAAAAGCCGGTGTCCATCCATCCTATCGCAGACATTCCCGTCGCCGCCGGTCGATTGGTGCGCCTGATCTCTACTCGCTTTGACCCGCACGAAACGCCGACGGGGTTCTTCCAAACATCGCCTTGAACAAGCGCGAGAACTGCGCATGGTCGGAGAAACCGAACCGATACGCGACATCGGCAATTGCTCCCGAATTCGGCATGAGCAGCAAGTCGCGCGCGGCGGAAAGTCGGCGTTCACGGATGAACTGGGAGACCGTGCTGTTCGCATCCGAAAACAGTTCGTGCAGGTAGCGCTTGGATATGCCGCAGGCGTTGGCCACCATTTCAGGCGACAGGGCAGGGTTTGAGAGATTGCGCTCGATCACTTCTTCGGCGCGACGAAGGTGCGCGGTGCGGACCGAGGACTTGTGGTCGTGACCGACGGTCGATTGCCCGTCTATTGCAAGCGCCAGCAGCTCGATCAGCTGGCGACCGAGAACCTGCGTGGCTTTCTCATCTGCGATTGGGTCAGATTGCAGCAGTCGCGCCATGTTGCTGAGCAGGCCGCCGACGCCAGCAAATCCGTCGAAAACGCGCGCGCAATACTGATCGGGATTGCGGAGCTTTTCCGACAGCATTGGCTTTGCCACTTTCAGCACGCACAGGTCGTTCGCAGCCGCATAGGAGAACCGGTAGGGTTCGTCGCCTCGCTCCAGGATAAAACCGCCGGGGTCGCAGCGCACATCGCGGCCGAGCTGGTGGAACTCGACCGGGCTGTTGCGCGGGATGGTGATCAGATATTCCTCGCCGCTGGCATCGGCAATGTGCCGGCGTCGGCGCTCGTATTGCATCGGCTCGGTCTGCAGTCGCGACAGCGAAACGTCGCCGAGCGACCGCTTTTCCAACCGCCCTTGAAACGACGCCGCATCGCGGAAGGTCAGGTGCAACGGAAAGTAGGTATCCGCGATCACGGTCGACCAATGGCTGGCACGTTCGCCCGACGGCAGATGCTCCGTCTTGTAGACATTCACCTCCAAGACAATACCCTCCCAAGTATTGTTTGTCCCTTTTGGGTAATCGCTGGCTTTCCCCGATGCAAGGGGATTCGATGCTGTCGGACGGATGGTGCGCTCAGCGACAAACGATTGTGCGCCCTGATGCAAGACCACGACCCCGGCCAGGTGACAGCCTGACACCCAGCAATCAAGAAGCCGGAAAATCGGCACGCAAAAGGGGGGTACACCATCGTCTGCCTATGGGCGGACCCTTGACGCGTGCGTGGCATTTGCCGGCTGCTCAAGGGAGGAAAAGGACGATGACAACCCGGAAGGTCGATCCCATCACTTTGTCTGTGGTGCGGGGCGTGCTGGAAACGACCCAGCGCGAGATGACGCTGACGCTGGAACAGACGGCGCGGTCGTCGGTGTTCAATCTGGCGCACGACTATTCGACGGCGCTCTTCAATCATACGCCGGAAATGATCCTGCAGGGGCAGGACATCCCGATCCATCTCGGCTCGCTGATCCCGGCGATGAAGTCGGTCGCGAAATTCTTCGACGGCGTCATCCACGAAGGTGATCTGATCCTTCACAACGATCCGGCCTATGGCGGTTCCCACATCATCGACACCTGCATGTACTACCCCGTGTTCTACGAGGGCGAGCTGGTGTTCTGGACGGTCTGCAAGGGCCATCTCACCGACATCGGCGGGCCGGTGCCGGCGGGCTACAACCCGGCAGCGACCGAGATTTTCGCCGAAGGCCTGCGTATTCCGCCCGTAAAACTCTGGGACAAGGGCAAGCCGCGCCATGACGTGATGAACCTGCTTCTGACCAACATGCGTGCCCGGCGCGACCAGGAAGGCGACTTCAACGCCCTGATCGGCGCCTGCCAGGTGGGCGCCCGCGCGCTCACGGGATTGATGGACAAGTACGGCAAGGAGACGGTGCAGGAGTGCATTGCCGAGTTGCTCGATATGGCCGAGGCGCATATGCGCAAGCTGATTTCCAGCGTGCCGGATGGCACCTACAGCGGCACGGCCATCCTCGAGGATGCCGGCCACGGCTTCGGCGATTTCGAGATCACCGCGACCGTTACGGTCACTGGAGACAGCTGCAACATCGCCATCTCCTCGCCGCCGCAGGTGCCCTATTTCATCAACAGCTACGAGGGCAACAGCCACTCGGGCGTCTATCTCGGCCTGATGATGTTCGCCCAACTGCCGCCGCCCTACAACGAGGGGCTCTATCGCTGCGTGACGACCGACATGGGTCCCAAGGGCACGCTGTGCAACGCGAAATCGCCGGCGCCGCACATGAACTGCACCACCACGCCGATGGAAACGCTGACCGACGCCGTCCGCCTCGCCTTCGAGCAGGCCGCCCCCGACAAGGTGTCGGCGAGCTGGGGCCACGCCAACGGCTGTAACATCGCCGGCTGGGACAAGCGCCACGACGAGGAGTACGTCACGATGGTGCTCGCCTCGATCATCTCGGGCGCCGGCGCAACTGCGAGCCAGGACGGCTGGCACGCGTGCGGACCGGAATGCTGCTTCGGTGCGCTCACCTCGGGCGATATCGAGATGCTGGAACACAGTTATCCGATCATCATCCACCGCTACTCGCTGATGGAAGACTCCGGCGGCGCCGGCAAGAACCGCGGCGGCTCCGGCACCTGCTGGGAGGTCGAGCCGCTCGATACGCCGATGACGCTCGTCACCTTCGGCGAGGGTCGTCGCATCCCGGCCATGGGTGCGGCTGGTGCGAAATCCGCCATGGTCGCCCCCAAGGTCGGGCGGCTTGAGATCACCCGCAACGGCGAGACGCAGGTCATCACCGACAACGTGATCGAGACCATCCAGCCCGGCGAGCGCGCCGCCAACCGCAACCCCGGCGGCGGTGGCTTCGGCAATCCGTTCGAACGCGATGTCCAAAGGGTCGTCGACGACGTGCGCAACGGGCTCGTCAGTATCGAGGGCGCCCGGCTCGACTACGGCGTCGTGATCGCCGACGCCGAAACGCTAGACGTCGATCAAGCCGCCACCGCTGCGCTTCGTGCCGCCTGACACAATTCAAAGGATCAAGACAATGCAGAACCAGTATCGCCTTGGCATCGATGCCGGCGGCACCTTCACCGACTTCATTCTGGCCGACCGCAAGGGCGACGTGCGCATCTTCAAGGCGCTCTCCACCCCGCAGGATCCGACGCTGGCGATCCGCAACGGATTGAAGGTGATCGAGGAAGAGACCGGCATCTCTCCGCGCGAGATCGTCTCGAACGCCGACCTATGCATCAACGGCACGACCGTCGGCCTCAACGCGCTGATCACCCATACCGGCGCGAAAACCGGCCTGATCGCCACCATGGGCCATGAGGATTCCATCGAGATCCGGCTTGGCCACAAGGAAGACGGCTATCGCTACGATCCGGAATACCCGCCGGCGACCATGCTCGTGCCGCGCTATCTGCGCCGCGGCGTTCGCGAACGTGTCATCTCGACCGGAGCGGTGCACACGCCGCTGAACGAGGAGGATGTCCGCGAAGCCTGCCGTCACTTCCTGCGCGAAGGGGTCGATTCCGTGGCGATCTCGTTCGTCTGGTCGGTCCTCCACCCAGAGCATGAAGTCCGCGCCGCCAGGATTGTGCGCGAGATGATGCCGGATGTTCGCCTGACCGTCGGCAGCCAGCTCTATCCGCAGGTGCGCGAATACACCCGCACCTCGACGGCGATCGTCAATGCCTATCTCGCCCCCATCCTGCAGCGCTACGTCAACGCGGTGGATCGCTATTTCCGCGAGCTCGGCGCTCGCAATCCCGTGCGTTATTTCCAGTCGAACGGCGGTTTGGCGCTTGGCTCGGTCGTGTCCGACCAGTCGGTCTACGCGATCAATTCTGGTCCCGCCTCCGCGCCGCAGGCTGCCCTCTACATCGGTGACCCGTGGGGCGAGAAGAACATCATTACGGTCGACATGGGCGGCACCTCCTTCGACATCACGCTGACACGCGATGGCCGCGCCAACGTCTCGAAGAACATCGACTTCCTGCGTTACCGCATCGGCATGCCGATGATCCAGGTGGAGACGCTTGGCGCCGGCGGCGGCTCGATTGGCTGGATCGACAGCATGGGCCTGCTGCAGATGGGACCGCAGTCGGCGGGCTCCGAACCCGGCCCCGCCTGCTATGACCAGGGCGGCCAGAAGCCGACGACGACCGATGCCAATCTGGTCCTCGGCTATCTCAATCCCGACGGTCTCGTTGGCGGACGTCTGCCGCTCAACATCGCCAAGGCGCGCGAGGCAATCCAGACGCACCTCGCCGATCCGCTCGGCCTAACCGTCGAGCAGGCCGCCTTCGGCATGTTCACCATCGTCAACAACAACATGGTCAACGCCATTCGCCGTGTGTCCGTCGAGCGTGGCTATGATCCGCGCGATTTCGTGCTGAACTGCGCCGGCGGTGCGACCGGCGCACATATCACCGCGCTCGCCCGCGAAATGGGTATCCGCAAGGTGCTGATCTCCAAGCTCGCCTCGGGTCTTTGCGCCTTCGGGCAGATCATTTCGGACGTGAAGTACAACTATATGGCCCCGGTCGCCGCCCGCCTCGAAGGCGCGGAGACCGCTTCCCGGCTCGATGGCCTGTTCAAGGAACTGGAAGCCCGCGGCGTCAAGGACCTCAGGGAAGACAGCTTCACCGAGGATCGCATCAGCATTCGCCGCTCGCTCGACATGCGCTATGTCGGGCAGGTGCATGAATGCACCGTCTATGTCGACCCGTTCGACATCGACGAGGCGGCGCTCGAGCGGCTCAAGGCGGCGTTCCATGCCCGCCACGAGGAGCTCTACACCTACTGCGAACCGCAGAGCGCCGTCGAAGTGGTCAATGTCGAAAGTGCCATCTCGGGGCGTGTGGACCGGCCGAACCGCATGAGCATCGCGGCCGGCAACGGTGCCCACTCGGCTCTGAAGGGCACGCGCGAAATGATCTTCCTCGCCTCGGGCGTCGCTCACGAGACGCCGGTCTACGACGGGGCGTTGCTCGGCGCGGGCGACGAGATCACGGGGCCGGCCGTCATTCAGGAAGTGACCACGACGCTGGTGATCGAACCGGGCTGGATCGCTCGTCTCGACGAAACTGGCACCTATGTCGTCACCCTGACGGACGAGGGCTGAACCCATGGCGGGATTGGCGTTGGACACGGTGGGGGTCGCCTTTGGCGGCTTCCACGCCCTGAGCGGGGTCAGCCTGTCTCTGGAACCAGGACAGGTTCTGGGGCTGATCGGCCCCAATGGCGCGGGCAAGACCACCTGCGTCAACGTTCTGACCGGGTTCCAGCGTCCCGGCACTGGCCGGGTGCTTCTGTCCGGCCGCGACGTGTCCGGCCTGAGCGCCCATGCGCTTCGCCGCCTCGGCGTGGCGCGCACCTTCCAGGCCGGGCGCCTGTTCACCGGCCTCGACGTTCTGGACAACCTCGCGGTGACCGGGGTCGGTCTCGGTAGCTCCCGTCATGCCGCAGAGGACGAGGCCTTGCGGCTCCTGCAATGGATGGGGCTGGAGCCGCTGCAAAGTCGCTCCGCTGCCGGTCTGCCCTATACCGACGAGCGACGGGTGGCGATTGCTCGCGCGCTGATGTTCCGTCCCGATTTCCTCCTGCTCGATGAGCCGGCGGCGGGCATGTCGGAACCAGAGGCGGCCGATCTCGCCAACCTAATTCGCCGAATCGCTTCCGAACTCGGCATCGGCGTGCTGCTCATCGAACACAATGTCGGGCTGGTGCTGTCGGTTTGCGCCCATGTCGTGGTTCTCGACGGTGGCCGGGTCATCGAGGCGGGCGACCGTAGGCGCATCCTGGCAAGCACCGCCGTGCGCGAAGCCTATCTCGGCGCCGAACATAAGGACGCGGCGTGATGTCAAAGCTCGGCGTGTTCGATCTCTCCGTTCGCTACGGCAAGCTTGTGGCCCTGAACGAGGTGTCGTTTCAGGTGGCCGAAGGTGAGCGTGTGTTCATCTCCGGCCCGAATGGCGCTGGAAAATCCTCCCTGCTCGGCGCGATCTCCGGCGCGGTCCGAGCGGCCCACGGCCGGATCGAGATGGATGGCGACATTCTCTCCGGCCGTGCGCCGGAGGCGATCGCCCGGCGAGGGCTATCGATGGTTCCCGAAGGTCGGCGCATTTTCCGGGCGCTGACCGTGCAGGAAAACCTGATGGTTGGTACCGGGCTCAGGCGCGACCGAAACGCCGTGCCGAACGACCTTGCGGCGATCTATGACGCCTTCCCGATCCTCGGCGAACGCCGTCACGCCAATGCTGGCGCGCTTTCGGGTGGCCAGCAACAGATGCTGGCGATCGGCCGCGCATTGATGACCAATCCGAAGCTGATGCTGGTCGACGAGCCGTCGCTCGGCCTCGCACCGAAGGTGGTTGACGAGGTCTACGAACGCCTCGTGCAGCTCCAGGCGCAGCGCGGCCTGACGCTGGTGATCGTGGAGCAGAGTTCGACCCGCGCCGCCCGGGTCGGCGGCCGGATGATCCTGATGCGTGGCGGCCGCATCGTCGCCGATGGCGACGCGGGGGCCTTTGCAGCCGAGGATCTGCTGACGGAAGCCTATTTCGGCCAGGAGAGCGCCGCATGAGCCTGCAACTCGCTTTCGACGCGCTGGCGCTCGGCGGCATCTACGCCGTCGCCGCCCTCGGCATCGCCATGATCTTCGGCGTGATGAAGCTCGTGAACTTCGCCCACGGCCAGTTCATCGCCTTCGCCGTGTTCGCGCTGATCGTGCCGTCGACGGATGCGACGGCGGTGATGGGGTTGGGCCGTGCACCCGCCCTGGTGCTCGTACCGGCTATTCTTCTGGTCGGAGCGGCGCTGGCTGTCGCGTCCGAGTTCGTCGTCTTCCGCCCGCTGCGCAACGCCAACCCGGTCGCATTGATGGTCGCCAGCTTCGCGCTTGGCGTGGTGATCCAGAGCGGTCTTCTCGCCGCTTATGGCGGGCGTCCGAAATCCGTCAGCCTGTGGCCGGAACTCGGCAGCCCCGTCGCCGTGCAAGGCGCGCAGGTGCCGCTCTTGCAGATCATCGTCATCGGCGCCGTGCTGATCGTGCTGGGCCTGCTCGCTGTGATGCTGAAGAAGAGCCGGATCGGGCTCGAGATGCGCGCGGCTGCGGAGGATTTCGGCATGGCGCGTTTGCTCGGCGTGCCGGCGAACGTGGTGATTTCCTGCGCTTTCGCGGTATCGGGCGCGCTTGCCGCGGCGGTGGCGCTGGTGCTGGTGGCGCAGACCGGCGTGGCCGATGTGCGCATGGGCGGGCAGATCATGCTCGTCGCCTTCATCGCAACGGTCGTGGGCGGTATGGGCAGCCTGCCGGGCGCGGTTGCCGCGGGGTTTGCGATCGGCGCTGCCTCGGTGCTGCTGCAGGCGGCACTGCCGGTCGAAGCCCGGCCCTTCCGCGATGCCTTCCTGTTCGGGCTGGTCATCCTTGTTCTGCTCGTCCGGCCGCAGGGGCTGTTTGCCTCCGCCGCCGCCAAACCGAGAGTCTGAACCCATGAGCGCACCTATGACTGATCATCGCGCCCGCCGGATCGCGGCCCGCACCACGCCGGTCCTGCTTTGCCTGCTGCTGCTTGCCTTCGTTCTTGTCGCAACCGGTCTCGGCGACCGCGCCATGGGACGGATGGCGGCGGAAACCCTGATCCGGGTGACGCTGGTAGTGGGCTTTTGGATCTTCGCCGGCAATTCCGGCGTCATCAGCTTCGGCCATGCCGCCTTCGCCTGCGTCGGCGCCTATGTGTCCGCCTGGCTGACATTGAACCCGCAGATGAAGTCGCTGCTTCTGACCGGGCTGCCGGAATGGCTGGCGCAGGCCCATTGGCCCGTGCTGCCGGCAGCGCTGGCTGGGGGCGCGGTCGCCGCCCTTCTGGCGCTTGTCACGGGAGCGGCCATCCTGCGGCTCTCCGGCATCGCCGCGTCGATCGCAACTTTCGCCTTCCTGGCGATGATCAACACCATCTGGGCCAACTGGACGCCGGTGACCGGCGGCACGTCCTCCGTCGTCGGCCTCGCCCGCTACACGAACTCGTGGGTGGCGCTCGGCTGGGCATGCGCGGCAATCGTTGCGGCGGCCGTCTACGGCGCTTCGGCGTCGGGCCTTGCACTCCGCGCAAGCCGCGAGGACGAGGTCGCAGCCTCGGCGAGCGGCATCGACCGTTATCGTCATCGGCTGCTGGCATTTACGATTTCCGCCTTCTTCTGCGGTATCGGCGGGGCGCTGCTCGGCCATTTCATCGGCGTTCTCAACCCCGATAGCTTCTATCTGAGCCTGACGTTCCTGATGCTGGCGATGCTGGTGGTCGGCGGCATCGGCAGCCTGTCGGGTGCCGTCGTGGGCGTCCTGGTCGTGTCGCTCGCCGTCGAGGCGCTGGTGCGGCTGGAAAAGGGCTTCACCATCGGCAGCGCCCAGTTCTCGCTTCCCGCGGGCTCGCAGGAAATCCTGATCGGCATCGCCATGATCGTCGTCCTGGTCTTTCGGCCGGCCGGCCTGATGGCGGGGCGCGAATTGGCGCTGCCCGCCCGGTGGATCGGAGGACGCCGGCGGGAGGCGCGTCGCTGACAACAAACAATACCGAAATCAACATGTCCTGGAGGAGACAGTAATGATAAAGGGAACAAGACTGACAACCGCCATGCTGGCCGGCGTTCTGGCCGCATCGTCGGCTTACGCTGACGACATCCACGTGGGCTTCGCCGTCGCGAAATCCGGCTGGATGGAGGCCTACGACACACCGGCGGCCACCGCCGCAAAGATCCGCATCAACGAGATCAACGCTGCCGGCGGCCTGCTCGGCAAGCAGATCAAGTGGACCGAGGCCGACACGCGCACCGATCGCGCGGAAGCGTCCAAGGCCGGGCTGCAATTGCTCGACGAGGGTGCCCAGATGATGGTCGTCTCGTGCGACTACGATTTCGGCGCACCGTCGGCTCTCGTTGCCGAGGGCGAAGGCATGAACTCCTTCTTCCTGTGCGCCGAGGATGTGAAGGCCGGTATTCAGGGCGTCGGCCCCAACAGCTTCTCCTCGTCCGTTCTTGCTCCGGTGCAGGGCGCGACGATGGCGGAATGGGCCTACAAGAAGCGCGAGGCCCGCGAGGCCTATGTGCTGCTCGACACTTTCATCGAATACAACAAGGGCATCTGCACCGGCTTCGACTGGATGTTCCCGCGTCTCGATGGCGCGAAGATCGTCGGCACCGACACGTTCAAGAACGACGACGCGTCGATTGCCAGCCAGATCACCCGCATCAAGGCCCTTCCCGAGGAGCCCGACGTCATCATGCTGTGCTCGGTGATGCCGGGCGCTGCGGCCGCAGTCCGCCAGATCCGCGCGGCCGGCATCAACTCGCTCATCCTCAACGGCTCTGCGGTCGACGGCTCCTACTGGCTCGACGCGACGCCGGGTCTGTCTGGCTTCGTCGTGCCGGTACAAGGCTCGATCTATGGCGACGACCCGCGCCCCGAGGTTGAGGCCTTCAACAAGGCCTATGAGAAGGTCGCCGGAGCGCGGCCGGCCAGTTCCTACGCCTATCCCGGCTATGTGCTGATCGATCTCTGGGCCAAAGCCGTCGAGCGCGCTGGAACGGTCGACGGAGCGGCGGTCACGGCGGAGCTGGAAAAGATGGCCGATGAGCCCACCGCGTTCGGCCCCCGAACCTTCACCGGCGAACTGCACC
Organism: Rhizobium sp. ARZ01; assembly: GCF_014851675.1. Taxonomy (NCBI): domain Bacteria; kingdom Pseudomonadati; phylum Pseudomonadota; class Alphaproteobacteria; order Hyphomicrobiales; family Rhizobiaceae; genus Rhizobium; species Rhizobium sp. ARZ01. The sequence continues at coordinate 2,844,192 of NZ_JACVAE010000001.1, read as the reverse complement.
ACCAGAATACCGCGCTGATGCAGATCATCGAGATCACTGGCGGCAAGCCGGCGCGGGTCGACGAGTGGCGGATCAGCGAGGCGGTCCCGCTGGATACGCTTCTGAAGTAGGCGCTCGTATAGGAGCGTCTCAACTGTGGTCCGCGGGGCGTACACGCCGCGTTCGCCTCGCGGCCACTCTTGGCGTCTTGATGCAAGCATGTGGAAGAGCCGCACACAGCGGTTGATACAGCCGCCGGCCGATTTCAGTTTCCGTGGTCATGCGCTATCCAGACGAAAGGCGCATTACGGAGAGAGCGGGATGGCTATAGCGGATGTCCAGATCGGAGAAAGCTGGAGGGCGCCGCTCTCGGTGGAGTTCGACAGCCCCTACATGGCGGGACTGAAGAGTTTTCTTGTCCGCGAGAAGGAACAGGGCAAACGCATCTTTCCGAAGGGCACCGAATATTTTCGCGCACTCGACCTGACGCCGCTGGATGACGTCAAGGTCGTGATCCTCGGCCAGGACCCATACCATGGGGAAGGCCAGGCGCACGGGCTTTGCTTCAGCGTGCTGCCGGGGGTGCGCATCCCGCCGTCACTCGTCAATATCTACAAGGAGATCGAGGCCGACCTCGGCATTGCACGTCCGCGCCACGGTTTCCTCGAACACTGGGCACGGCAGGGCGTGCTCCTGCTCAACAGCGTGCTGACGGTGGAGATGGGCCGCGCCGCCTCGCATCAGGGGCAGGGCTGGGAGCGCTTCACCGACGCCGTGATCCGCGCGGTGAACGAGAGCGACATCCCGGTGGTCTTCATGCTCTGGGGTTCCTATGCCCAGAAGAAGGCTGCTTTCGTCGATCAGAACAGGCATCTTGTGCTGTGGGCGCCGCATCCCTCGCCGCTCTCTGCCCACAGCGGCTTCCTCGGTTGCCGGCATTTTTCCAAGGCGAACGCGTTTCTGGAAAATCGAGGGCGTCAGCCGATCGACTGGCGTCTTCCCGTCAATCCGGAATAGGCGTCAAGCGGGGCGTGAGAGCGTCTCGGCGAGCAGTGCCAGTACCGCTTCCGCGTCGATGCTGATGCAGGCGTGCTGGCTTGGCAGATCGTCCCAGTTGCCGGGCGGGAAGGCACGACCATCCGGCTTCTGGATCGTCTGGCCATCAGCAATGCCGCCGGCGACGACGCGGATCGCGCCGGAGCGGGTGGTGAACAGTTCGGGCGTGACGAGATAGACACAGGCGCAGCTGTCGTGCACGACCATGCCGTCTTTCACGTGGCGGCCGTAGAAGTCGATGTAGAGCTGCGAGATATCGGAAAGCAGCTTTGCGCGCGCACCGCCTTTCTCGACGATCTTGTCGAGCAGCGTGCGCGTCATCACCGTCTTCATCGTCACGTCGAGACCGACGACAGTGACTTTCCACGGCGCGGTCATCACCACATCGGCCGCTTCCGGATCGCCGTGGATGTTTGCTTCGGCTGCGGGCGTGATGTTGCCGGGCACGTCGAAGGCGCCGCCCATGATGATCACCTGCTTTACCAGGGCGGCAATGCCGGGATCTTCTTTCAGCGCAAAGGCGAGGTTCGACATGCGGCCGACGGCGATCAGCGTCACCTCGCCGGGGTTTGCCCGCACGGTGTCGATGATGAAGCGGTGGGCAGGACGCGGATCAATCGGCAGGTCGATGGTTTCCGGTACGTCGATGTTGCCGAGCCCGTCATGGCCGTGGATCATCACTGGCCAGTCGGTCGGGTTGCGCATCGGATTGAAGGCCTTACCGTCGCCCTTGACGACGGGTGCCGGAATGTCCCATTCCCGTTTCAGGAACAGCGCGTTGCGCGTCGTCGTCTCGACGGAGGCATTACCGAAGACGGTGGTGATGCCGATCAGGTCGATCTCAGGGTGCTGGTGCAGGAACAGCAGCGCCATGGCATCGTCGATGCCGGGATCGGTGTCGAATATGACCTTGTGCATGGAAGCGATCCTCTTGGTTCGGGCGCGGCCTACTGGAACCGGCGGATCGAGAAGGCGTCGAGTTCCGGGCTGGCTTGGCCGGCGAAAAGATCGGCCACATGGCGGCCGGTCGTGGCCGAGAACGTCAGGCCGAGATGGCCGTGCCCAAAGGCAAAGGCGATGCGCGGATCGCCCGGGTGCAGGCCAATGACGGGTACGGAGTCTGGCGTCGAGGGCCGGCGACCCATCCATTCGGTGCCGCCTTCTTCCGGCAGATCCGGCACGTAGCGGCGCATCTTCTTGCGCATGGCGGCGGCGCGCGCATAGTTCGCCGAGGCGTCGGGTTTTGCCAATTCGACCGCGCCGCCGACGCGCAGCATGTTTTCGAACGGCGTGGCAACGAAACCATGCTCCTCAAAGAACACCGGCATTTCCAACGACACCCGCGGGTTGACGAAAGTGGTGTTGTAGCCGCGCTCGGTCTCGAGCAGCACGTGAAGACCGACCCGCTCGACGAGCGGCTTGGACCAGACGCCGGCAGCGACGACAACCTTGTCGAAGAGATGGGTGTTCTGCGCCTCGGTGCGCACCGATATGCCCTGGTCGCTCCACGCGATCGAGGAGACTGCGGCATCAATAAAGGCGGCGCGTTCGCGGATCGAAGCCTGGAGCCGGCGTAGGAAGGTGAGGGGATACTCGAAGGTCTGGTATCCTTCGTTGAAGACGGCGCCGGCAAAATTGCCCTGCAATGCCGGGACGCGGCGGCGCGCCTCCGTCGCATCGAGTTTTTCGACAGCGAAGCCGCCGAGGAGCCGCGCATTTTCCACTGCGCTGGCGAAGGCCCGGTCGCGGGCGGTTTCGGTGTCGAAGATCTTCAGGGCGCCGGTCTTGCGGATGTGGCCGGTGATGCCAGCCATTTTCGCCATCGCGCCGTGATCGGCCGCTGCGGTCTGCATCAGGAAGGTCAGTGCCTGGCGGGATCGCTCGACCTGCGCCGGCCGGGACGCGAGCAGAAGGCGCGTCAGCCAGGGCATGAGCGAGGGAAGGTCCCTCCAGCGCACGGTCAATGGCCCAAGCGGATCTAGAAGCCATTTCGGTGCGGCCAGTAACATGCCGGGGTGGGCGATCGGATTGATCCCGGGAATGCCAAGAAGGCCGGCATTGCCGACGGAGGCCGGCAGGCCACCCGCGTCGCGCTCGATGACCGTCACCTGGTGGCCCCGGTCGAGAAGATGAAGCGCTGTGGCGCAGCCGATGATGCCGCCGCCGACGATGCCGATATGTGCCATGCCAGTCCTGCTAAGTCCGCGCGGTGGCGCGCCTGAAGTGGCGACCACCCTCCTGATTGGCGCGGACGATAGACGGAAAAGAAAAGCCTGTCGACCGCGCCCGGACCTGCCGCGCACAACTTGGGCCTGACGGCGCGATGCCCTGTGGGGAGATCGTTTGCGCCGTCAGCGGCCTGTAGTTTGCCCTGAAGCCCCTCTCGCAGTCTCCCGGTTGCGCAGGGCCTGGATGATGAAGGCGACGATGAAGAGAACCGTCATAAGGACGACGATCGTGGGGGCGGGGGCGCTGTCGAGGAAGAAGCTGAGATAGATGCCCGCAAGCGAGGCACCGACAGCGATAGTGACCGCGGTTGCCAGCATGGTTCCGAATCGCCGCGTCAATAGGGCCGCGATCGCGCCTGGGGCCACGAGCATGGCGACCGACAGAATGATGCCGACCGCCTTGAGCGCGCCGACGACCACCAGCGAAAGGACGGCGAGCAGGCCGTAATGCAGCAGGCGGACGGGCAGGCCGATCGCCGCGGCATGCTGTCGGTCGAAGGTCTGCACCAGTAGGTCCTTGCGGAAAAACAGGATGAAGGCGGCGCAGGCCAGCGCAATCAACGTGGTTTCAAGCAAGTCGGACGCCGCAATCCCCAGCATGTCGCCGAAGAGGATGTGGTCGAGGTGGACATCGGTTTCGATCGCCACATAGAGCACGATGCCGAGCCCGAACATGCCGGAGAAGACGATGCCGAGCACCGTGTCCTCCTTCACCCGGCTGTTGTTGCGGATGTAGCCGGCGGCCAGCGCGCAGAAGAGGCCGGCGACGAAGGCGCCGACGGCAAAGGGCAGGCCGATCACATAGGCGATGACGACCCCCGGCAGCACAGCATGGGAAACGGCGTCGCCCATCAGCGACCAGCCCTTCAGCACAAGATAGCAGGAGAGCAGCGCCATCGGCACGGCGATCATCAGCGTCACGGCAAAGGCGTATTGCATGAAGCCGAGGCGGAAGGGCATCAGGGCGAGGTCGAGGAAGTCGCTCATGCCGCGCCTCCCCTCTGCTCGATCGCAAGCCTTCCCTTGCGCCGAAGCGCGAGCATGCCGTGCTTCGGGGCGAAGAGGAAGGCAGTGAGGAAGGTCAGCGTCTGCAGCACGACGATGATGCCGCCTGTTGCCCCGTCGAGGAAATAGGAAATGTAGGCCCCCGCGAAGCTTGTGCCTGCGCCAAGCAAAGCGGCAATGACGATCAGGCGCTGGAAGCGGTCAGTCAAAAGATAGGCGGTGGCGCCGGGGGTCACGACCATGGCGATGACGAGGAAGGCGCCGACCGTCTGCATGGCAGCGACCGTGGAGGCCGAAAGCAGCGTGAAGAACAACAGCTTCAGCGCCAGCGGCTTGAGCCCGATCGAGCGGGCATGGTTCTCGTCGAAGAACGTGACCATCAGGTCCTTCCACTTCACAAGCAGGATCAGCAGCGTCACGCCGCCGATGATGGCAAGCTGCAGCGTGTCGGAGGGCGTGATGGCAAGAATGTTGCCGAGCACTATCGTCTGGATGTTCACCGAGGTCGGCGAAAGCGAGACCATGAACAGGCCGACGCTGAAAAAGGAGGTGAAGATCATGCCGATGATCGCATCTTCCTTCAGCTTGGTGCGGTGATTGAGGAACAGCATGGCGCCGGCGGCAAGCCCGCCGGACAGGAAGGCACCGGCCGAGAACGGCAGGCCGAGCATGTAGGCGCCGGCGACGCCGGGCACGATCGAATGCGAGAGCGCGTCGCCGATCAGCGACCAGCCCTTCAGCATCAGGTAGGCGGAGAGGAAGCCACAGACGCAGCCAACGAGCGCGCTGACCCACATGGCGTTGACCATGTAGTCGTAGCCGAATGGTTCGAGAAGGGTGCTCACCGTTCCGCCTTCTCCGGTTCCGCCGGCGTATTCTTCTTCTCGGCGTAGATGACGAAGGGCCGCTCGTCGTCGGTGATGACCTTGACCTGGCGCGGATCCTCGTCTTCGTGCAGGTCGTGACCGGCCAGGATGAAATGGCGCAGGACGCCGCCGAAGGCGCGTTCGAGGTTGGCCTCGTTGAAGGTTTCGGCTGTCGGGCCGGAGGCGATCACCGTGCCCTTGACGAAGACGGTGCGGTCGCAGAAATCCGGAACGCTGCCGAGATTGTGGGTGGAGACCAGCATGACGCGGCCTTCGTCGCGCAGCGTGCCGAGAAGTTGGATGATCTGCTCCTCCGTGGTGACGTCGACGCCGGTAAACGGCTCGTCCAGCAGGATAACCTGCCCTTCCTGGGCGAGCGCGCGGGCGAGGAAGACGCGCTTGCGCTGCCCGCCGGAGAGCTCGCCGATCTGGCGCTTACGGAAGTCGCTCATGTTGACCCGAGCGAGGGCCTCCGAGACCATTTCGTGGTCGCGCTTCGTCGGGATGCGCAGCCAGTTCATGTGGCCGTAGCGCCCCATCATCACGACGTCCTCGACGAGAACGGGGAAGGTCCAGTCGACCTCTTCGGCTTGCGGCACATAGGCCACGAGGTTTTTCTTCAGCGCCTCGCGCACCGGCATGCCGAGGATCGTCACCTTGCCGCCGGCCAGCGGCACGAAACCCATGATCGACTTGAACAGCGTGGACTTGCCGCTGCCGTTGACGCCGACGAGCGCGGTGATTGTGCCCCTCGGCACAGAGAAACTCGCGTGCTTCAGCGCGGTCACGCCGGTGCGGTAGGTGACCGTGACGTCCTCCGCGACGATACCGTCGGCCGGTTTTTTTCTGCCTCCCATCATCATTGCGAGAGGCCTTTCACAATTGTCTCGGAGGTCACGCGCAGAAGGTCGAGATAGGTCGGCACCGGGCCGTCGGCCTCGCTGAGGCTGTCGACATAGAGCACACCGCCGTAGGCTGCACCGGTTTCGGCAGCCACCTGCCGGGCCGGCTTGTCGGAGACGGTGCTTTCGGAGAAGACGACGTGGATGTTGTGCTCGCGCACCGCGTCGATCACCGCCTTCACCTGCTTTGGCGTGCCCTGCTGGTCGGCGTTGATCGGCCAGAGGAAGAGTTCCTTCAGACCGAAATCGCGGGTGAGATAGGAAAACGCGCCCTCGCTGGTGACGAGCCATCGCTTGTCTTCCGGCAGCTTGCCGAGTTCGGCCTTGATCTCACCGGAGAGCGCCTTGATCTTCTCGCCATAGGCCTTGGCATTCGCCCCGTAGATGGCGGCGTTGTCCGGATCGATCGCGGCAAGCGCCTTGCGGATATTTTCGACATAGATCAGCGCGTTGTCCGGCGACATCCAGGCGTGCGGGTTCGGCTTGCCGGAATAAGGCCCCTCGGCGATGCCCATCGGCGTGACGCCGTCCGAGACGACGGCGCTCGGCACGTCACTGAGATTGGCCAGGAATTTTTCGAACCAGCGCTCGAGGTTGAGCCCGTTCCAGAGCACCAGTGTCGCGTCCTGAGCCTTGAGGATATCGCGCGGCGTCGGCTGGTAGTTGTGAATCTCGGCGCCCGGCTTGGTGATCGATTCCACGACTGCGGCGTCACCGGCGACGTTTCGGGCCATGTCGGCGATGATGGTGAAGGTCGTGATGACTTTGGGTTTTTCCTGCGCCGCAACCGCTGCGCTCCCTCCGAACGTTACGAGCGCTGCGAGGAGGGTTGTCTTAACAAGGCCAAGAATCATGCGAAATCCCAATACGCTTTTGCAAATGAGTTGCAATAAAATATAGACGGCAAAATTCCGCTGTCAATGCAATTGCAAATCATTCGCAAGGGCGATGCCGCCGCGCGTGCGTCCTCAGCGCCACGACGCGTTAACCATTCGAAGCAACAATGAAGCCTCGCCGCCGGATATCGGCCTCGTTAAGCCATTCGTTAAGATTTCGGCAACGCCCGCCGCCCTAGGGTGCTTTGAGGTCTTGCGTACGCGCTCGAGCCTTGCGTTTTCACTATAAAGAGTTGTGCTTCACGGTGAAGTTCCTCCCCTCGAAACTGCGCCTGCCGAAGAAGGTGCTGATCCTCCTTACCGGTGTGGTCGTGCTGACTGGCGCATCGGGTGCGGTGGCCGCGTTTGTCGGCCGCGACGCGATCCTCGGACCGCGCCCGGAGAAAATCTCCGGCGTTGCCTGCACAAACGTCCTCACGGTGCGCCAGGAACAGGACGGCCAGCAGTGGATAAGGCACTACATCAGGGCGAAGGCCGAAGACGGTGACGTGCGGGTCAGGACGGCGCTGCGGGTTGCAGGTGCGCTTTCCAACAGGGAGAAGGCGGATCTCTATCAGGTCGTGCTGCTTGACGAGGCCGGTCCTGCTCAGCGGGCGGACATGCGAGGTCGCGCGATCGGCGCGGAAGTGTTGTTCTCACGCGATCCCGGCAAGATTTCCGGCATGACGGCGCCGTTCCAGGCGAGTTATGCCGAAGGCACGGCCGCTACGAACGGCGAGTTCTACGGCGAGCGCAAGGCGCTCGACCTCGATGAAATCAAGGGCATCGTCACGGCGATGGTGGAACGCACCGATTGCGTCGATCCGCCGCCGGAGGGCGAGGAAACGACGGCCGGTGCTCAGGGTGGCGAGACCGCCGAAAAACACGCCGCCGCGTCCGCTGATGCAGGCTCGCACGAGGTCGCGGCGAGCGCGCACTGACGCTCAAGCTTGACGAAAGCCATTACTCTCCGTCATGCCGGCCTTGAGCCGGCATCCAGCCGCCGCGCGCTGCGCGGCGAAAAGATTCAACATTTTGGCGTTTTCAGGGCCGCAGACGCGGCGCTGCTGGACCCCGGCTCAAGGCGGGGCGATGGAAGCAAATGTCGGAACTTAGTCGTTCTTCGCCCGGCGGGCCGGGAAGAGGATGACGTCGCGGATCGACGGTGCGTTGGTCAGAAGCATGATCAGGCGATCGACACCGATGCCGAGGCCGCCGGCCGGCGGCATGCCCTGGTCGATCGCGTCGAGGAACTCGTCGTCAAGCTGCTTGGCCTTCTCGCCGCGCGCATGCGCCTGCTCCAGCTGCTCGACCATGCGGGCGCGCTGCTCTTCCGGATCGTTCAGTTCGGAAAACGCATTGCCGAGTTCCCAGGTGTTGCAGTAGGTCTCGAAGCGCTCGACGAGGCGCGGCTCGCCCGGCACTTCCTTGGCGAAGGGCGAGATGTCCTTCGGGAAGTGGGTGACGTGGGCCGGCTGGATCAGCGTCGGCTCGACCTTCTCCTCGAAGATGAAGGCGAGGCACTCGCCCCAGGTCCAGTCCTTCTCGACTTCGAAGCCGGCGGCCTTGGCGGCGGCGCGGGCTTCCTCGTCGGTCTTGATCGACAGGAAGTCGATGCCGGTCGCTTCCTTGACGGCGTCGGGCATCGGTACGCGGCGGAAAGGACCCTTGAAGGAGATTTCCTTGTCGCCGTAGGCAAACTCGGTCGAGCCGTGGACCTTGATCGCAAGTTCGGCGAACAGCCGCTCCACGAGGTCCATGACGTCCTCGTAGTCGGCATAGGCCCAGTAGCACTCCATCATGGTGAATTCAGGGTTGTGCCGGGTCGAGACGCCTTCGTTGCGGAAATTGCGGTTGATCTCGAACACCTTGTCGGTCAGGCCGGAGACCAGCGTGCGCTTCAGGTACAGCTCCGGCGCGATGCGCAGGAACATGTCGAGCTTCAGCGTGTTGTGGTGGGTCTTGAAGGGCTCGGCCGTCGCGCCGCCATAGACCGAGTGCAGCATCGGCGTCTCGACTTCCATGAAGCCGTCGTTCTCCATGAAGCGGCGGATACCGGAGACGATCTGCGAGCGCTGCTGGAAGCGAAGCTTGGATTCCTCGTTGGTCATGATGTCGAGGTGGCGCTTGCGGTAGCGGATCTCGACGTCGGAAACGCCGTGCCACTTCTCCGGCATCGGCAGCAGCGACTTCGTCAGCATGGTGATCTGCTGCGCGTTGATCGTCAGCTCGCCGCGCTTGGTGCGGCGGACGACGCCGGTCACGCCGATGATGTCGCCGATATCGACCATCGGCAGCAGCGCGCGCGCTTCGTCGGGCGTCGTGTCCTTGTGGCTGAAGATCTGCACCTTGCCGGAGGCGTCATGGATGTCCATGAACATGCCCGAGTTGCGCGAGGAGTAGACGCGGCCGGCAACGGTGACAACGTCGCCGCTCTCGGTATCCGGCTCCAGGTTTTCGTATTTTTGCGCCAAATCCGCATTGGTGATCGTGCGATGGAAATGGGCCGGGTAGACGTCGCCGATCTGCTCGCGCAGAAGCTCGAGCTTCTGGCGGCGCACTTCGGTGGCGTCGGAGGACAGGGCGGTTTCGGTCTTGTTGTCGGTCATCGTTCTGTCCTTACTTTCCGCTGCCAGCCATCGAAGCCACGACCTGGGCGGCGACCTTCAGGCGCTGGCGCACGACCGAGCGGCCGAGGATGGCCATGGAATCAAAGAGGGGCAACGAGCGCGACGAGCCGGAGACGGCGACGAACAGCGGCGCCAGCACGACCTTCAGCTTCTTGCCCATGCGGTCGGCGATCGCGCGCAGTTCCGCTTCGATGCTTTCCACGTTCCACTCGAAGATCTTCTCCAGGTCCGGCTGGACCGTGTTGAGGATCTCCAGGATTTCTTCCGGCGTCGACTTCACCTTGGCGAAAGCCTCGGGCGTCAGGCCGAGGTCCGACTTCAGCAGGAAGCCGGCAAGATCCGGCAGCTCGCCGAGCTTGGTGATGCGCGACTGCGACAGCTTCAGGCCTTCCTTCAGCCGGTCGTTCTCCATCGCCCAGGTCAGCACCCGGGCTGCGAATTCCTCTTCCGAGAGCTTTTCGCGGAGCCAGCGGCCGTTCAGCCAGTCGAGCTTCTGGATGTCGAAGATCGCGCCGGACTTAGACAGGTTGTCGGGATCGAACTTTGCGGCAAGCTCGTCCATCGTCATCAGTTCCTCGCCTTCGGCGATCTGGATGAAGAACAGGCCGAGGAAGTTCATCAGCGCCTCCGGCATGTAGCCGAGCGCAGTGTAGTAGGAAATCGAGGTCGGGTTCTTGCGCTTCGACAGCTTCGATTTGTCGGCGTTGCGCATCAGCGACAGGTGCATGAACACCGGCGGCTCGAGGCCGAGATACTGGTAGATCAGGATGTGCTTCGGTACCGAGGCCAGCCACTCCTCGCCGCGGGCGACGTGGGTGATCTTCATCAGATGGTCGTCGACGACGTTGGCCATGTGATAGGTCGGCATGCCGTCGGCCTTGAGCAGGACCTGCATGTCCACCGACTCCCACGGGATTTCGACCTCACCGTAGACGCCGTCGACGAACTTGCAGGAACCCTCGGTCGGGATCTTCATGCGTACGACATGCGGCTCGCCGGCTTCGACGCGCTTGGTCACTTCCTCGGCCGTCAAGTTGAGGCAGAGGCCGTCATACTTCGGCTGCTTGCCTTCGGCGCGCTGCGCCTCGCGCATCCGCTCCAGCCGCTCGGGCGTGCAGAAGCAGCGGAAGCCGTGGCCGTTCGCCTCGATCTTGCGGACGTAGTCGAGATAGATGTGCTTGCGGTCGGACTGGCGGTAGGGACCATAGAGGCCGCCGACGTCAGGGCCTTCCGCCCATTCCAGGCCGCACCATTTCAGCGCGTCCAGCACCTTCGTTTCGAATTCCGGGGTCGAGCGGGTCGCGTCCGTGTCCTCGATGCGCAGGATGAACGTCCCGTTGTGCTTCTTGGCGAACAGGTAGTTGAACAGCGCAATGTAGGCGGTGCCGACATGCGGCTCGCCGGTGGGGGAGGGGGCGATGCGGACGCGTACGGGGGCGTTGGTTGCGGAGGTGTTCATGTGTCTTCGGCCCGGTCGAATGCTGTGATGCCGTTCGCCGGAGGAATTCCCGCGTGATCGGCTCATGCTTTATGGGAGGGAAAGCCCGATTTGCCGCCAAAATTGCGGCGAAGGCGGAGTTTTCCATTTGGCAGGGGTGAGACCATATTCGATCCGGCGCGTCAAGGGATTGTGGCCAAGGGAGTGTCGCCTCTTCTAGCGTACGGGCCAGACGTAGAGCAGGGACGGTACGCTGACGACGATGATCAGTAGCGACAGCGGCAGGCCGAGGCGCGGGTAGTCACTGAAGCGATAGCCGCCCGGACCGAAGACGAGCGTATTGCATTGATGCCCGATCGGGGTGAGGAAATCGCAGCCGGCGCCTATGGCCACTGCCATCAAAAAGGCTTCCGGCCGGTAGTCGAGTGCTGCGGCGAAGCTGACGGCGATCGGCGCCATCACCAGCACGGTGGCGGCATTGTTGAGGAACGGGGTCACGGCCATCGCGGTCACGACAATCAGCGCGAGTGCACCGTAGGCCGGCATGCCCGAGGCGATGCTGCCAAGCCAGCCGGCGATCAGTTCGCTGCCGCCGGTGGTCCTCAGCGTGTCCGAGACGGGGATGAGGGCTGCGAGCATGATGAGGATCGGCCCGTCTACCGCCCGGTAAGCGTCAGCAAGCGGGATCACGCGGAAAAGCAGCATGGCGATCGCGGCGGCGAAGAAAGCGGTCGCGACCGGCACCGCTCCCGTCGCGCTCGCGAGCATGGCCGCGGCCAGGATGATGACCGGCACCATCGCGCGCCGCCTTGTGCCGAGCAGGATTTCGCGCTGGGCCAGCGGCAGAAGGCCCAGTTCCTGCAGGGTAGCGGGCAGCGTTTTCATTCCGCCCTGCACCATCAACACGTCGCCGGGGTCGAGCCTCACCTCGCTCAGACGCTCCGTCAGCCGCTTTCCCTGCCGGCTGACGGCGAGCAGGTTGATGCCATAGCTGTGGAACAGTGCCAGCCGCCGGGCCGACAGTCCGACCAGGCGGGAGTCGTTTGCGACGACCGCCTCGATGGCTGCGATCTCCTCGCCAGGTGCCGGTATCTCCTTGATCGGCTTGCCCGAAAGTTCGAGGCCCGCGGCTGACGTGACCCGATCGAGCGCGATCGGCGTTCCTTCCAGCAGGATCGTGTCGCCGACCTGAACGGTCACGTCCGGCAGCGGCGCCATGTGGCGACCATTGCGGATGATCGCCGTGGCGGCGATGTCGCCTTCGCCGGGCTTGAGGACGGCGTTCAGCAACTTGCCGACCGCGCTGGATTTCTCCGTCACGGTGGCGTCGGAGGAATAGGTGGCGAAGTCGAGTGCTTCGTCAAGCGACGGATTCTGGTTGACCCGCAGCGGCACGAGGCGATTGAAGGCGAGGAGGAAAAGGCCGCCGGTGACGGTCAGAATGCCGCCGACGGGGGTGAAATCGAACATGGTGAAGCTGTTGCCGGTGATTTCCTCGCGCATGCGCGAGACGACGATGTTCGGCGAGGTACCGATCTGCGTCATCAGCCCGCCGAGAAGTGCGGCAAAAGCCATCGGCATGAGGTAGCGGGATACAGCCACGCCGGACCGTCGGGAGAATTGGAAGGCCATTGGCATCATGATGGCGAGCGCACCGATGTTCTTGATGAAGGCCGACATGACCGCAACTGAGATCAAGAGCAGCGCCATCTGCGGTGTGAAGGAGGACAGGCTCGGAAAGAAGCGCTGTACGGCCGTGTTGATGATGCCGGAGCGGGCAACGCCGGCGCTGACCACCAGCGCGCTGCCGACGATAATGACGATGTCGTCGCTGAAACCCGAAAAGGCCTTGTCGTAGGGGACGATTCCGACGGCGATCGACACAAGGAGGGCGAGACAAGCGACGATGTCGTAGCGCACCCGATCCCAGATGAAGCCGGCCATCATTAAGACGATCACCGAAAACGCCAGGATCTGCTGTGTCGTCATGGGGCTCCCCGATCATCCGCGATCCGGTGCAGACTTGCAGACGTCCATGGAAAATTCCAGCCAGAACGAAAGGTTCCGGAACTTTTCGGATTTATCACGGTTCTCGATTTAAGAGGCGTGGCCGTGCCAACCGGACATGACGGAGATGGAGAATGCGGGGATTTTTCCGGTTTCTCCCAGCAGCCAACGAAAGGGCAGTCGAGCACCTTACCCGTCCGGCCCGCGCCTCCGCCACTCACTGAGCTTCCCAACGACTAAGGCCGGCGATTTGGATCGCCGGCCTCTATTCAGTTCATCGAAGGCTATCGCTTCACGTCATCAATGCAGCGTCTGAGCTTCAGCCTTCTTCCGCAGCCGTGCATTGCGCGAGAACATGTTGAGCACTTCGACCAGCGCCGAAAACGCCATGGCGGCGTAGACGTAGCCCTTGGGAACATGGAAGCCCATGCCTTCGGCGATCAGCGTCGTGCCGATCATCAAGAGGAAGGCGAGCGCCAGCATGACGATGGTCGGGTTCCTCTCGATGAAGTTGGCAAGCGGGGTAGCTGCCAGCAGCATCACCGCGACCGCGACGACGACGGCGACGACCATGATCGGCAGGTGCGGCGTCATGCCGACGGCGGTGATGATGCTGTCGACGGAAAAGACGAGGTCGAGCAGCAGGATCTGGCCGATCGACGCGCCGAACGAGACGGCTGCCGCGCTGGTGGCAAAGAAGTCCTCGCTGTGATCGGCGGGATCGACATTGTGGTGGATCTCCTTCGTCGCCTTCCAGACGAGGAACAGACCGCCGGCGATCAGGATCATGTCCTTCCAGGAGAAGCCGTGGCCGAAGGCCTCGAACACAGGCGTCGTCAGCTTGACGATCCAGGCGATCGTGCCGAGCAATGCCAGCCGCATGACCAGTGCCAGCCCGATGCCGATACGGCGGGCGGCTACGCGATTTTCCGGCGGCAGCTTGTTTGTCAGAATCGAGATGAAGATCAGGTTGTCGATGCCGAGCACGACCTCCATGACGATCAGCGTCACAAGGGCAATCCAGGCTTCAGGGCTCTGCATCAGGACAAGAATGCTGTCCATCCAATCTTCCTCTCCGGTTCGGAACGTTATTGACGTCCGTATGTATGGAGAATCAGTGGTGTTACAAGGCAGCGGTTGCAGCGAAAACGCGAAAAAGCTTGCCACCGGGCGCATTTATCTGCGGAGCGGCAGTTGGATTTCAATCGGCGGAGTGTCATTGACGAAGGCCGCCGCCCTTGCGCTCGCGAGCGGAAGGAGCTTCGGTCCGTTCAGTCCCGTAGGCCGCGAGGAAAACCTTGATGCCGCTGTTGACGATCCGTTCGATCTCTTCGGCTGGCGGCGGCGTGTCCATCGTGCCGAAGAGGCGATACTTGAACATGCCGACCGTTGCCAGTTCCAGGAACTGCCTGGCTGCGAGCTCGGTGTCATCGATGGCAAGCGCGCCGAGAGCGACCTGACGGTCCATGAAGCCTTTCAGCACCGAAACCGGGTTCATCGGCGTTGCCGAAAGGAAGGTGCAGGCAAGCGCGGGCATGCGCTGGTTTACGGCAATGACCATGCGCATCGCCTTGATCGTGTATTCCGCCGTCAAATGCTTGGCGAAGAGAACGCCAAAGTTATGCAGGGCCTCTCTGACCGTCACATCTGCGTCGAGGGCATGACGCGCAGACTCGGTGATCCGGTATCGCTCGCGCTGGATGAGCTCGGCGAACAGGTCTTCCTTGTTCTCGAAGTACACGTAGATCGTGCCCTTGGAGACACCGGCCGCCCGGGTAATGTCGTTCATGCTCGCGGCGTCGAAGCCCTGTTCCATGAAGACGCGCTTGGCACCGTCGAGAATCTGCTCGCGCTTGACCGGGTCCTCGCCGGCAGCACGCCGTCCGGGTGGGACGCTGGGGCATGTCTCGTCGCAGGCTTCCGTTAACTTAGTCTCCATCGCGCCTTGCAGAATTTCCTCTTGTCTCATGCTTTTCGAACCGCGCGGTTCGATTTCATCTTGATATGGATCAGATTTGGTATTATGTCAAATCGAACTGAACGGTTCAGTTCGATATTTTCCCTAGCCTAGCGCCAGTTTCGGGTAGACACATGTCAGTCTCTAAGACTTCGAGCAATGCCAAGGTTCGTCCGGTCGATGACGATTTCGTCGCAGACGCGCAGCCGGTGGCCGAGGCGCCTTCGGCGCCCGCACCCCTTGAAGCGGCGCCTGCGGCGGCACCCGCTGGGAAGGTTGGCGGCAAGCGCCGCGTCGTGCCCGTCCTGATCATGGCGCTTCTCGCTGGCGGCGGCTGGTACGGCTACGAATGGTTTACGAACGGCCGTTTTATGGTTTCCACCGATGACGCCTACATCGAGGGTGACATTGCGACGATATCACCGAAGGTGACCGGCTATGTCGCCAAAGTGCATGTTGCCGCGAACCAGGCAGTCAAGGCAGGCGATGTGCTGGTGACGCTGGATGACGGCGACTATGCAAACGCGCTGGCGCAGACGAAGGCCCAGATCGGCACGGCCGAGCTCTCGCTGCATCGTATCGATGCCCAGATCGACGGCGCCAAGGCCAGCCTTGCCCAGGCGGAAGCGCAGAAGACGGCCCTTCAGGCAGCCGTGCGCGGTGCCGAGATCAACCAGGGCCGTGCAAGCACGCTGCAGTCCAAGGCCGTAGGCACGGCCGCCGATCTCGATACCGCCAATGTCGCACTCGACCAGGCACGAGCCAATCTTGCGGGCGGCGAGGCGACGATCGTTTCTGCCAAGGCCAACGTCGCGCTCCTTGAAGCGCAGCGCAAGGAAACCGAAGGTACGATCCGTACGCTGGAGCTCCAGCGCGACAAGGCCGCGCGCGACCTTTCTTTCACAGCGCTGAAGGCGCCCTATGACGGTGTGGTCGGCAATCGCGCGGTTCAGGTCGGCGATCTCGTATCGCCGGGCCAGCGGCTGATGGCGCTGGTGCCGACGCGCGAACTCTATATCGAGGCGAATTTCAAAGAGACGCAGATCGAGCATCTGGTTCCCGGCTCCAAGGTCGGCGTTCATGTCGATGCCTATGACGACGACCCGATTGTCGGCACGGTGGAATCGATCTCTCCGGCATCTGGTTCGGTCTTCTCGCTGCTGCCGCCGGAAAACGCGACTGGCAATTTCACCAAGGTTATCCAGCGCGTGCCTGTGCGCATCGCGTTGCCCAAGGAAGCGCTCGACAGCGGACGTCTCAGGGCGGGCCTGAGCGTTGTCGTCGATGTCGATACCCGCACGGCACCCGAGGCAGGCGCCGCAGCGGCAAAGTGAATGCTGCGCGCCTCGGCGGGGCGCGCGGCGTTCTCTCAATCTCAACACCATGATCTCCAGGGCGTGTCCGCGCCTGGGTGACGTTTGACGCCGGAGCCGGCCATGTCTGCCACAACTGCCCTACAAGGCACGCCTGCACGGCCGGCGCCTCCCGCGACCGACGCCATGGACCCGAAGCGGCTGATCGCCTTCTTCGCCATGGTGGTTGGCATGTTCATGGCGATCCTCGACATCCAGGTCGTGTCGGCCTCGCTTTCCGAGATCCAGGCGGGCCTGAGCGCCGGCTCGGACGAGATCGCCTGGGTGCAGACGTCCTATCTGATCGCCGAAGTGATCATGATCCCGCTTTCGGGCACGCTCGCCCGGATCATCTCCACCCGCTACCTGTTCACCATTTCGGCTGCCGGCTTCACGCTTGCCAGCATTCTTTGCGCGACCGCGACGAACATCGAGCAGATGATCGTTTACCGCGCGATTCAGGGGTTTATTGGCGGCGGCATGATCCCGTCCGTCTTCGCAGCCGCCTTCACCATCTTCCCGCCGTCGAAGCGTCCGATCGTCAGCCCGATCATCGGCCTGATCGCGACGCTCGCGCCCACCATCGGCCCGACTGTCGGCGGCTATCTCAGCCATGCCTTCTCCTGGCACTGGCTGTTTCTGATCAACGTCATCCCCGGCATCATCGTCACCATCCTCGCGTGGAACTTCATCGATTTCGACAGGCCGCAGCTGTCGCTGATGAAGAAATTCGACTGGTGGGGCCTTCTCGCCATGGCCGTCTTCCTGGGATCGCTCGAATACGTGCTCGAAGAGGGCAATGCCAAGGATTGGTTCAATGACGAGCACATCGTCATGGGCACTGTCGCCTCGGTCACCGGCGCGATCTTCTTCTTCTACCGTGCCTTCAAGGTCGAGTTTCCAGTGGTGGACCTGCGGGCCTTCTCCAACCGGAACTTCGCCTTCGGCTCGATGTTCTCGTTCATCATGGGTATCGGACTTTACGGCCTGACCTATCTTTACCCGGTCTATCTCAGCCATATCCGCGGCTACGATTCCCTGATGATCGGCGAGACGATGTTCGTTTCCGGCCTTGCGATGTTCTTCACCGCGCCGGTTGCCGGCATGCTGTCGAGCAGGCTGGATCCCCGCGTGCTGATGGCGATCGGCTTCATCTCCTTCGGCACCGGAACCTACATCATGACCGGGCTGACGGCGGATTGGGACTTTTACGAACTGTTCATTCCGCAGATCCTGCGCGGCGTCGGGTTGATGCTGTGCATGGTGCCGATCAACAATATCGCGCTCGGCACGCTGCCGCCGGCCCGCATCCCCAATGCCTCCGGCCTTTACAATCTGACGCGAAACCTCGGCGGCGCCGTCGGCCTTGCGGTCATCAACTCGATGCTGACCACACGGCAGGACGTTCACTTCATGCGGCTGCGCGAGCACATCGACTGGGGCAACCCTGCTGCGGTCGAGCAGTTGAAGAACATGACTGCGAACTATTCCGCGCACGGACTCGATGGGGCGACGGTCGCGATCAAGCAGATGGTCGGGCTGGTCCAGCGGCAGGCGATGATCATGTCGTTCAGCGACGTGTTCCTGTGCCTGACCCTGCTGTTCGCCGGCATGCTCGCCTGCGTCGTGATGATCAAGAAGCCCGAGGCCCGCGCAGGCGGTGGTGGCGGCGGGCACTGATCGGGCTATACGCTCAGCATCCCGCTCATCACCGGCACGCAGGTGCCGCCGATCCGCACGGTCGCATCGTTGTCGACCTCGACGGAGAGGAGGCTCGGCCGCCCCATGTCGATGCCCTGAGCAACCTCGAAGCGCTGCGGTGCATTCTTCTCGAGCCTTGCGAGGAGAGCGCAGGTCGCCGCGGTGGCGCTGCCGGTCGCCGGGTCTTCCGGCAGGCCGTCGAAAGGCGCGAACATGCGGGCGGTGAAATCGACCGCGCCGTCCTCTTCCTGCAATTGACGGCAATAAAGATAGATCGCGTCGGCCCCGTCTGCCGGCAGGATTGCGGAAAACGCCGCTGGGTCGGCCTTGGCGCGCTTTAAGGCTGCCCGCGTCGCGATTTCGACGACGAGGAAGGGCAGGCCGACCGAGGCGATGCAGGGCTGGTGCACGCTGATTGCGATATCCTCCACCGCAAGCGACAGGCACGCGGCAACGCTCGCCGGTGCAAAACTGCGCCCCACGGAAAGCGTCTGTGGCGCCGTGAGCTGCACCGCATCGACGCTGCCTTGCGTGCGCAGGATTCGCGCCCGCACGAGCCCGGCCGCTTCCTCGAAAACGAGTTCTTCTGCCGGCTCGGCGCCCTGGATGGTTGCCAGCGCATAGGCCGTTCCGACATTGGGGTGCCCGGCAAACGGTACTTCCACCGTGGGCGTGAAAATGCGCACATGCGCCGTGTGCCGCTCGTCCCTCGGGCGCAGCACGAACGTCGTTTCGGAATAATTGAATTCGCGGGCGATCGCCTGCATCTCTTCGCCCGTCAACCCATCGGCATCAAGCACGACGGCGAGCGGATTGCCGCCGAAGCGGGTTCGGGTGAAGACATCGAGCGTGTAAAAGGGCAGCTTCATCGTCCGTCTCCAAAGAGACGGTGGTAGCAAGTTCGCCGGGGCTGCTCAAGGAACCTTGGGTGCTGTACGCCTGCGCGATCCTGTTCCAGAATGCGGCCCGTCTTTCGAACCGGAGATCCGCATGCCTTTTCATCCCACGCGCCGTCATGTTCTGAGCGGGGCCGCTGGTCTCGGTCTCTCTCTTGTCTTGCCGCGCGCATCGCTTTTCGCGCAGAACCCGTGGCCGGCGACCGACGCCACGTTCATCTTCGCCGCCGACGTGCATGCCTGCCTGGTGACAGCCGACACGCTCAGCCCGCATTGCGAAGAGGAGGGCAAGACCGACGCCAATCTGGTGCGCCATGTCCGCGCCATCAACGCCATCGAGAAGAAGGATTGGCCTCGCGCCATCGACGGCATCGACACCGGGCTTGAGAATGCCGGCAAGCCGATCGGCCACCCGCTCGGCGTCATTCTCGGCGGCGACATGACCAATGACGGTGGCGGCCAGTTGAAGGTTCCGGGCGTGGGCTGGCAGCTGCAGCAATTCGCCAGCCGCTATCGGCAAGGCCCCGGCCTCGATCAGGTGAACTATCCCGTCTATGCCGGCCTTGGCAATCACGACCTCGATCAGAATGGCGTGCCGCCGCATATCGACTTCTACCGCCGGGAAATGCGCGACTATGTGGAGCTGAACCATCGCATGTCGGTGTTCTACAAGCCGCCCGTGCCGGTGACCAATTTCCACGTTCCCTCCGACAACTACTCCTGGGACTGGGGCGGCCTGCATCTGGTGCAACTGCAACGCTTCGGCGGCGACGCGACCAAGGGGGCCGTCAGCGGCCTGACTTGGCTTCAACAGGATCTGGCCTCCTATGCCGCCGATGGCCGTCCCGTCATTCTCTTCCAGCATTATGGCTGGGACCCGTTCTCAATCGAGCGCTGGGATCCTTCGGCGATGACCTTCGATGATCAGGGCACCGGCGCACCGCACTGGTGGACCGACAAGGATCGTCAGGCCATGCTCGACACGCTGAAGGGCTACAACGTGATCGGCATCTTCCACGGCCACGAGCACGAAGTTCCGCTGATCTACCGCCGCCAGGGCATCGACCTGTTCAAGCCGATCGCCGCCTACATGGGCGGCCTCGCCATCGCCCGCGTAACGAACCAATTGTTCGAGGTGGTCCTGGCCAGAGCCTATGGCGACCGCGGCGACATCGTCTTCACGCATGCGTTCAGCAAGCCGTTAGGTTGACGGTGGATCGTTCGAAGGGGCCTCACACCACTGGCCGAGCCGGCGTTGCGCAGAGCCTCAGCTGTTTCGCTATCCATGGATATGATGTTTGGATGTACCAGCGCATCGAATAGCGCACGAATTCATGCCGCGTATGCGCGGTAAAGCTTCCGAAGCGCCGATAGAGTTCCGCGCCTCCTTCGGTTGCCGCGTCGGTGTCGAGCTCCATGCCGTTGCGCGCCGCCGTCGCACAGCCCTCCAAGATGAGCAGTTTTGTTCCATGCTGATGCCCGCGCGGATCGTAGGTAATTCTAAATAGTTTGACCAACCCGTCCCCACCCCACGTGAGGGCAACGGCCGCCTCGATGCTGTTTGGATGCGGGTCCTTCGCCGTCGCCTTGCGTCGCGCCGCAATAAGGCGGGCCTGCGGCGGATTACGGCTGACGGCGTTGGCAAGGAGCGCCTGATCGAGTGCCGGGCTGCAGTAATTCCGTTCCCCCGCCATTTCCAGATTGTTGACGAAAAAACGAACGAATTCCACCGGCGAAATCTCGATGACATCGAGGTCCCTCTTGGCGGCACGCAGCATGGTCCTGACGCGGCTGCCTTTCATCGAGGCGATTAGATCGTCACCGTCGGTGGGGGGCGAATAGCCGAATGTCGTCTGCGGCCATGTCCGGAAACCGGCGCCACCGAATGCCCTCTTCAGGATGCCGATGTCTTTGGCATGGGGCCCGGCTATCAGGCCGAACATCACGTTGCCCGGAAGCTGCGCTATCAGTTGCCGGACGATGCGAAGCTTCTGCTTTTCATCAGCGCTTTTATCTGCGACAAGCCTGTGCAAGTAGGACGAGGGCGCATGCCCCCCGCGCCGCATCCCGCTCTCGTCGGCCGCCGCAAAATACTCCAGTGCACCAACAACTGTGCCGTGTCTCATGACACGAACTTGGCGCAGCATCCCGTTTGCGCCAGTGTCTATGGTAACGGCCGTGGTGCCGTGAACAATATGACTGATACCAGAATAGACCAGCTTGTTTAGGGCAAACTGAACCTGCTCGCGGAGAACACGTCTCCACATCGGGTGACGCTTGCCAGGTCGATGCAGCCAGCGAACCTGGATCCTGCGGAGAACTTCCTGCATAACAGTGTCCGTCCAAAGCCGGATGTTGCTAGGAGAATTGGGGTCAAGTCAAGGACGCAGGTTCTTCGTCAGCTACTTCTGCATGCGCTGCCTTGGCGTTGCCGCTTCGGTTGCCTCGCCGACGAGAGAATGACAGTTTCCACTGCGACAGTATTTCAGCGATGCTTCAATTTGAACTTCGCGGGCGGAGAAGCCGCCCGAGATCATCCACCCGCCAATTTTTGATTTACGTACATCAAAAAAATCTCTAAGGGTCGTCGCTGGAGGAAATCATGCGACCGACCGTTCACGACATCGCGGCTAACGCGGGCGTCAGCCTGGCCACCGTGGACCGCGTTCTCAATGCCCGCCCCGGCGTGCGCGCGGTGACGCGGGCGAAGGTGGAAGCGGCGATCCAGAGTCTCGGCTATGTCCGCGACGTGGCCGCCGCCAATCTGGCCAAGAGTCGCGTCTATCCGTTGGTCTTCATCGTTCCCGAGGGCGAGAACCCCTTCATGCGTGGTCTGGAGGCGGAGGTGCGCGCTGCTGTCGGCCGTTCCGCTTTCGAGCGGACGCGCATTTCCATCGTCAATGTGCCGCCATTCGACGCATCGGCACTCATTGACGCCATCGATGCAGCCATCGCCGACGGCGCGGTGGGCATCGCTGTCGTCGCGGTGGATGCGCCGGACGTCGCTGCGGCCATCGGCCGAGCCGGCGCGGCGGGCATCCCCTTCGTCACTCTGGTCTCCGATCTTGCGACGTCGGGGCGCGATCATTTCTGCGGCGTCGACAACGTGGCCGCCGGCCGCACCGCCGGTAGCCTGATGGCGCGCTTCCTTGGCACCCGACCGGGACCGGTTGCCGTGCTTGCCGGTTCGATGCTTGTGCGCGACCACCGCGAGCGACTGGAAGGGTTTCGGGCTGTGATGGCTGGAGCCAGTGGCGGGCGGGCGGTGCTTGGCGTCTTGGAAGGGCAGGACGATCCGATGCTCGCGGGTGCGCTGATCGCCCAATGCCTGAAGGACAGTCCCGGCCTCGCCGGCATCTACAGCCTCGGCGCGGGCAATAGCGGCCTTGTCGAGGCCTTGTCCGCCGCCGGACGGGACGACCTCTGCGTAATTGCCCACGAGCTGACGCCACCGACGCGCGCCGGGCTGGAGCGTGGCCTCATCGATGCGGTGCTCAACCAGGATGCCGGTCACGAGGTGCGCAGCGCCATCCGAATCCTGCGCGCCAAGGCTGACGGCCTACCGGTGGTCGAGGCGCAGGAGCGGATCCGCATCGACATCTTCATCAAGGAAAATCTGCCGCCGGAAGGCGGCGAAGCCCGGCCGCTGCAGCCGGACGAAGCGTAGGAGCTCGCCATGTATCTCGGTTTGGACCTCGGCACGTCGGGGGTAAAGGCGATGCTGATCGATGGCGACCAGCGGATCGTCGCCTCGGCCAGCGGCGCGCTCGATGTTTCGCGCCCGCATCCTGGCTGGTCGGAACAGGACCCGGCCGACTGGATCAGTGCCACCGAAGAGGCGATCGATGCGCTGAAGGCGTCCCATCCGGCCGAGCTTGCGGCCGTGCGCGGCATCGGCCTGTCTGGCCAGATGCATGGCGCGACCTTGCTTGACAAGCACGACCAGGTGCTGCGTCCCTGCATCCTGTGGAACGATACCCGCAGCCATCGCGAGGCGGCGGCCCTCGACGCCGATCCACGCTTCCGCACTATTACCGGCAACATCGTCTTCCCCGGCTTCACCGCGCCGAAGCTCGCCTGGGTGAAGAACAACGAGCCGGATATCTTCGCCAAGGTTCGTTGGGTGCTGCTGCCGAAGGATTATCTGCGCCTATGGCTGACCGGCGAGCACATGTCGGAGATGTCCGATTCCGCCGGTACCTCATGGCTCGACACCGGCGCGCGAAAGTGGTCGCCGGAGCTTCTCGCCGCCACTGGCCTGGAGGAACGGCAGATGCCCGATCTCGTCGAGGGCACCGACAGCGCCGGCACGCTACGCACCGATCTCGCCGCGCGCTGGGGACTCGGTTCGGGCGTCGTCGTGGCCGGCGGGGCAGGGGACAATGCGGCGTCGGCCTGCGGCATGGGCACGGTCAAGGACGGCGCGGCCTTCGTCTCGCTCGGTACGTCGGGCGTGCTCTTTGCCGCCAACGGCAGCTACCTGCCAAACCCGGTAAGCGCCGTGCACGCCTTCTGCCACGCACTGCCGAACACCTGGCACCAGATGGGCGTGATCCTTTCGGCCACCGATGCGCTAAACTGGCATGCGCGCGTCACCGGCGCATCCGCTGCAGACCTGACGGCCGAACTCGGCGACTCGCTGAAAGCCCCCTCCGGCGTCACCTTCCTGCCCTATCTCTCGGGCGAGCGCACGCCGCACAACGACGCTTCAATCCGCGGCGCGTTTGCCGGCCTCGGCCACGAGAGCGACCGTGCCGTGCTGACGCAGGCCGTGCTGGAGGGCGTGTCCTTCGCCATCCGCGACAGCCTGGAAGCCTTGCGCCTTGCCGGCACGGAGCTGACGCGGGTGACCGCGATCGGCGGCGGCTCACGCTCGCGCTACTGGCTGAAGTCGATCGCCACCGTGCTGTCGCTGCCCGTCGATGTGCCCGCTGACGGCGATTTCGGCGCGGCCTTTGGCGCCGCTCGACTCGGCCTGATCGCGGCGACCGGAAGCAATCCGGTGGCAGTCTGCACGCCGCCCGCAACCGCCGAGACGATCGAGCCGGAAGCGGCCCTCACCGGGGTATACGAGGCCGCCTACGGCCGCTTTCGCCGGCTCTACCCGGCGATCCGCGACGCGATGGTTTGAGCAGGCGCCTGTGAAAACGAATTTGGAACCAAGGAGGACACCCATGAGCACCGGCTTTTTCGGCGATACGCCCAAGATCAAATACGAAGGCCCTGAGAGCACCAATCCGCTCGCCTTCCGCCACTACAACAAGGACGAGGTCGTCCTCGGCAAGCGCATGGAAGACCATCTGCGTTTTGCCGTCGCCTACTGGCACACCTTCGTCTGGCCGGGCGGCGACCCCTTTGGCGGGCAGACCTTCGAGCGCCCCTGGTTCAAGGATTCGATGGAGGCCGCCAAGCTGAAGGCCGACGTCGCCTTCGAATTCTTCCAATTGCTCGGCGTGCCGTTCTACTGCTTCCATGACGCCGACGTGCGCCCGGAAGGCAAGAGCTTCGCCGAGAACACGAAGAACCTCAACGAGATCGTCGACTACTTCGAGAAGAAGCAGGCCGAGACCGGCGTGAACCTGCTCTGGGGCACGGCGAACCTCTTCTCCAACCGCCGCTACATGGGCGGTGCTGCGACCAACCCGGATCCTGATGTCTTCGCCTTCGCGGCGGCGACCGTAAAGACCTGCATCGACGCCACCCAGCGCCTCGGCGGGCAGAACTACGTGCTGTGGGGCGGCCGCGAGGGCTATGAGACGCTGCTCAACACCGACATGAAGCGCGAGCTCGATCAGCTCGGCCGCTTCGTCAACCTCGTCGTCGAATACAAGCACAAGATCGGCTTCAAGGGTGCGATCCTGATCGAGCCGAAGCCGCAGGAGCCGACCAAGCACCAGTACGATTTCGACGTCGCCACCGTCTACGGCTTCCTGAAGAAATACGGGCTGGAGAACGAGGTGAAGGTCAATATCGAACAGGGCCATGCGATCCTTGCGAACCACTCCTTCGAGCACGAACTGGCGCTGGCCAACGCGCTCGGGATCTTCGGCTCGATCGACATGAACCGCAACGACTACCAGTCCGGCTGGGACACCGACCAGTTCCCGAACAACGTGCCGGAGATGGCGCTGGCCTTCTACCAGGTGCTTGCCGGCGGCGGCTTCAAGACCGGCGGCACCAATTTCGACGCCAAGCTGCGCCGCCAGTCGATCGATCCGGAAGACCTCCTGATCGCCCACATCGGCGGCATGGACTGCTGCGCCCGCGGCCTGAAGGCGGCGGCGAAGATGATCGAGGACAAGGCGCTGTCGAAGCCGCTCGAAGAGCGCTATGCCGGCTGGAGCGTGCCGGAAGCGAAGAAGATGCTCGACGGCGGCTTCTCGCTCGAGGAGATCGAGGCCTGGGTGCTGAAGTCCGACCTCAACCCGCAGCCGAAATCCGGCAAGCAGGAGCTGCTGGAGAACGTCGTCAATCGCTACGTCTGATGCGCGGTTGATCTATCGAATGGGGCCGGGAGAGCGAAAGCATCCGGCTTCGTTTGTCGACCAACCGGCACCTGCCGACGTCCGACTTTCCGTCATCCCTGCCTTGAGCCGGGATCCAGTGCGCGAGCGCCACCCCGATGGCCTCGGCCGCACGGGAAATGTCTGGCGGAACCCGCGGCGACCGTTGGGCTGGGAAGGGCAGGGTCCGCTCGTTCGTGGGCCCGACCCGGCTTCTGTGCTAATGTTGGCATCTTCTGTCCCGGGCCTTTGCCGTTTCGATGCTTTTCGATCCTATGTCGTGATGGCCGCGTGGTCAGGCTAGATCCCCGCCCTAAACGGGAGGAAAGTGAATGCCGGAGACCGTCAATGTCCGCTACATGGTCGATGACGTGGAAGCCGCCATCGCGTGGTATACCAGCCATCTCGGCTTCAAGATTCTGTCAAACCACGCGCCCGCTTTTGCCGACGTACAGCGTGGCGCCTTGCGGCTCCTGCTGAGCGGGCCGACGAGTTCGGCGGGCCGGCCGATGCCGGATGGCGAGCGGCCCAAATCCGGCGGCTGGAACCGCATTCATCTCATCGTCGACGACCTGCCTGCCGAGGTGGAGCGCCTGCGCACTGCCGGGGTGCAATTCCGCAATGAAATCGTCACCGGGCCCGGAGGCGCGCAAATCCTGTTGATCGACCCGTCCGGTAACGTCGTCGAACTGTTTCAGCCGGTGCGCGGATAACGTCGATCGGATCACCGAGGATGCTTGCTTGGAGGTATCTGGCGGACGTATTCTGGGCGTTTCGCGGGCCTGCCCAGCGTGCTGCCGAGGTGATGGCCCGGCAACGGAGGGAGGTTATCATGAAAATCGCATCGACTTTGGTTGTCGGCTGGATCGGCCTCTGCGGGATTGCTTCCCTTGCCTCGGCAGAGGATGCGCACACGATGCTCGCTCCCAACGACGTCAAGTGGGGCCCGGCCCCCAAGGTCCTGCCTGCCGGGGCCCAGGCGGCGGTCTTGTTTGGCGATCCTACCAAGAAAGGTCTGTTTGCCCTTCGGCTGAAAGTGCCCTCGGGTTATGCGGTCCCACCGCACACGCATCCAGTGGATGAGGTCGTCACGGTCATATCCGGGACGACCAATCTAGGCATGGGCGAAACCGCCGATCGGAGCGCCACCATGGCGCTGCCGGCAGGCAGTTTCTTTGCCTTGTCGCCCGAAACCGCACATTTCGCTTATTTCGATGAGGAGACTGTCATCCAGATCACCACCAATGGTCCATGGGGCATCAAATATGTCAACCCGGCGGACGATCCGCAAAAGTCGCAATAGCCCGTCACGGCCTTTAAGGCCAACTGTCCCGCCGTGAAGTACGGCGGGATGGGCGGTTCCCACTCAATGATGATCCAGTTCGCTCAGGGAAAGACGGACGTCCTGCAGAAATCGAAACAACGACGCCAACAGGAAGCAGAGGGCAACGATAAAAAGAAGCCCCGCACCAGGTTCGTGACGGAAACCCATGAACGCAAACAGAAAGCCGATCAGAAGCAGGGCTGTTATGCCAATGCCCGCAACGATAGCCAGGCTCAGAGCGCTGTTAAGCAGCTTTTCCCGACGTTGCAGGCGCACAATATCTGACTTCAACCAGTGTCGTGCGCTGTCGGCATCGGAAATCTGATTCAGCTCCCTGATCCTCTCGGTCACGCCGCGTAGGCGGCCAATCAAGATCGCCGCGAGAGCTGCAACGGCGTTGAGCAAGAAAGCAGGCGCGACAGCGTGCGAAATCATTGTCGAAAGCTGTTCGGCATTAAACGATAGCTCGAGGGGCATCGGCATTGCCTGCAAATATAATAGATCTCCGGCAACGCTACTTGAGCAGCAAAGCATTCGCAAATGGATTGCCGACAACGGCCTCTCATCTGCTCTTGGTACCTGGATTGCCAGGTGCTACGCTCTGCGGCGAGGGACACGCGTCGAACCGAGGGCTTCATGTCCATCCCGGCTCATTCAATTCCCGTAGAGCCTCGCTGGCCGTCGGCACTCGCACTGTTGGCGGTTTTTTGCATTGTGGAGGCTCTACCCCACCATGTGTACGTGATACCGGAGTGGGTGGCATACGGCGCCGTGGCCATGGTGCTCGTTCCGATGATTGCGGTAGCATTGCAACCTGGCAACGACGTGTGGAGGCGACTGGAGCGGAACTCGATTCTGCTGTTTGCCGCAATTTATGCCGCGAACACCACCGCTGAACTCGCTGATATGATCGGCATCATTACAATCCATCCGCCAGAGACGCGCGCTGTTTCGCTCCTATCCTCATCGCTGTCGATCTGGCTGGTGAATGTACTCACGTTCTCGTTTCTCTACTGGCAGATCGATCGCGGCGGACCTTACCAACGTGCACTCGCCACCACGCAAAAGCCGGACTGGTTGTTCCCGCAAATGGCGTCACCTGAGGTGGCATTGCCGAATTGGCAGCCAAAGTATGTCGACTATCTCGCTTTGGCGTTCAACACCGCAACCGCCTTCAGCCCGACAGACGTCTTGCCGTTATCCCGACGTGCCAAGGCGCTGATGATGCTTGAGAGCGTCATTTCACTTCTCACGCTCGTCATTGTCGCGGCGCGTGCGGTGAACGTGCTTCCGTAGGTCGCTACAAAGCGCAGCCGTTGGAGTACTGTCTTTAAAATCGATGGTGGCGGGATTGGTTTGGTGGCGGCGGTTCGAGCGTCAGCGCTTCTTCCACAGCCTTGACGGCGCCGCGACGGAGTTGCGCACTACGAGGTCCGGCCGGAGCAGGATTTCCGTCTCGGCCGGGGTGCCATCAGACAGCATCTCCAGCAGCAGCGCCATGGCGCTCTTGCCGATCGCCGTGCGCGGCTGGCGGATCGTCGTCAGCGACGGCGTCATGAAGCTCGCCTGCGGAATGTCGTCGAAGCCGGTGACGGAGAAGTCGCGGGGGATGTCGTAGCCGCGCGCCTTCAGGCCGATCATGACGCCGAGCGCGGTCTGGTCGTTGACGCACATGAAGGCCGTCGGCAGGTCGTCGCGCATGAAAAGCTGTTCGAGCGCCAGCCGGCCGCTTTCGATCGTGCCGTCGCCTTCCTGCACGATCCGTCCCTGCCTGGAAACGCCCGCCGCATCGAGGCCGGCTTCGTAGCCGGCGCGGCGCCGGTTGTGGGCGAGCTTCGTGCGCGAATCCCCGATGAAGGCGATCTTGCGGTGGCCTTCGGCGATCAGAAGATCAACCGCTTTGCGCGCACCCTCCACGTCGTCGACGCCGACATAGGGAATGCCGCCGTTGAAGACCGGCTCGAACACGCCGACGCAGGGCGGCAGGCGCGCCGTCATCGCCTGATGGCCGAAGGGCAGGATGCCGGTGAACAGGATCAGCCCGGCCGCCTGGTTGGAATTGAGGAACTTCAGGTATTCCAGCCCGCGCTGCGGCTCGTTCTGCGTGTGGCCGATCAACACGCCATAGCCGTGCGCGCGCGCCTCGTTTTCCAGGCCGACGAGGATGTTGGAAAAGTTCGGGTCGCCGATGTCGGGCGCCACCACGAGGATCATGTTCGACCGGCCGAGCCTGAGGCTGCGGGCCATTGCGTTGGTGGTGTAGCCGGTGATCGCAATCGCCTGGTCCACCTTCAGCCGCGTCGATTTTGCCACCTTTTCCGGAGTGTGGATCGCCCGCGAGACCGTCGCGATCGACACTTCGGCGATCCGCGCGACGTCTTCGATGGTTGCGGGAGAGGAATTCGACACTGCGTTCTGCCTCGGGCTGATTTGCGGGCGACACTACACAGACTTGTCCAGCGGTCAAACCGCGCCACGCAAAAATATCCGGACAACCGGCAATGTAAACCTTTACATTTGCCGATGTAAAGGTTTACATCGTCTACAAGCGGTGGGGAGAGCCGCACGGGAGGGTTTCATGATTTCGGATGCTGCCGACGGGGCTCCTGTCGTCTTGTCCGCACGGCGCATCAGCAAGTCCTTCAGTGGTGTGCAGGTGCTGTTCAGCGTCGACTTCGAGCTGCGCCAGGGCGAGATCCATGCGCTGATGGGCGAGAACGGCGCCGGCAAGTCGACGCTTGTGAAGATCCTCTCCGGCTTCGAGCAGCCCACCTCGGGCGAGATCCTCCTTGACGGCCAGGCTGTGAAGCTGCCGCCGAACGGTGCCGCCGAAGCGCTCGGCATCGTCATCATCCATCAGGAATTCAATCTGGCAGAACACCTGACGGTCACCGAGAGCCTGTTTCTCGGCCGCGAGGTGACGAGATTCGGGGTGCTCGACCGCAAGTTCATGCGCGCGGAGACGCGCCGCGTCCTCGATCTGCTCGGCTCGCATGTCGACGAGAACGCGAGGATCGGCTCGCTGTCGATCGCCGAAAAACAGATGGTCGAGATCGCCAAGGCGATCAGCCGGGATGCGCGCATCATCTTCATGGACGAGCCGACGGCGGTGCTGTCGCGCGAGGAGACGAACTTCCTGTTTCGCCAGGTGCGCAAGCTGCGCGAGAAGGGCACGAGCTTCGTGTTCGTCTCCCACAAGCTCGACGAGGTGATGGAGCTGACCGACCGCGTCACCGTGCTGCGGGACGGCCAGTGGATCAAGACCTCGCCGACGGCAATCCTCGATGGCGAGGCGATCGCGCAGCTGATGGTCGGCCGCGAACTTTCCAGCCTCTATCCGGCCAAGACCGAGCCGGACGTGGACGAGGAAGTCCTGCTGCGGGTGGATGCGGTGTCCACCGGTTATGTCCGCAATGCGAGCTTCGAGGTTCGCAAGGGCGAAATCCTCGGCTTCTCCGGCCTGATCGGGTCGGGCCGGACGGAACTGATGGAGGCGATCGTCGGCCTTCGGCCGCGCCTTTCCGGCGACGTCTTCGCTGCGGGGCAGTCCCTGCAGTCCGGCGACGTGCACGCGGCGAACAGGAATGGCCTCGCCTACATGACGAAGGACCGCAAGTCCAAGGGCCTTCTCCTGAACGCCGGCATGAAGGCGAACCTGACGCTGCAGTCGCTGGAGCGCCATACCAGGCTTGGCTACCTCGATCCGGCGAGCGAAACCGCGGCCCTGGCGAAGGCCAGGCGGCGCTTCGACATCCGGGTGCGCGATCCCAATGTCGTGGCGCGGCGGATGTCCGGCGGCAACCAGCAGAAGCTGCTGCTTGCCAAGGTCATGGAGACCGATCCGCAGATCATCATCATCGACGAGCCGACACGCGGCATCGACGTCGGCACCAAGCAGCAGATCTATCACTTCATCTCCGCACTCGCGCGCGACGGCCGCTCGATCGTCGTCGTGTCGTCGGAGATGCCCGAGATCATCGGGCTCTGCACGCGCGTGGCGGTGATGCGCGAAGGCCAGATCGTCGGCATCCTCGAAGGCGACGAGATCTCCGAGCACGAGATCATGCGCTATTCCGCAGGCCTGAAGAAGAAGGCGGCGGCCTGAGGCTGCGCCATCGGCCGCAAAAGATAATCCCCGCTTGTGCGGGACGGGAGGTTGGACTTGGACATGAGCGTAAACGAGGAAAGCAGCCAGGACGGCATCCGCCGCCGCAGCTGGCGGGACGTGGACCTGAGAGCCGTTGCTCCCTTTGCGGCGCTGGCCCTGCTCCTGATCGTCGGAGCCTTGGTCAACCCGAACTTCATCGGCATCAACAACCTCGCCAATGTCGCCACCCGCAGCGCCTTCATCGCCATCATCGCGGTCGGCGCGACCTTCGTCATCTCTGCGGGCGACCTCGACCTTTCCGTCGGCGCGATGGTGGCGTTCGTCGCCAGCCTGATGATCCTGTTCATGAACTCCGGCGTGATCGCCGACCCTGCCCTGATGCTGACGGCCGCGATTGTCTTCACCGTCGTCACCGGTGCCGCCTGCGGGCTGGCCAATGGCCTGATCACCACCGTCGGCAAGATCGAGCCCTTCATTGCCACGCTTGGCACGATGGGCATCTATCGCGGCCTGACGACCTGGCTTTCGCAGGGCGGGGCGATCACGCTGAAGGAGCCGCAGCTGCAGGAAATGTACCGGCCCGCCTATTTCGGTTCGATCCTTGGCGTGCCGGTGCCGATCGTCGTCATCCTTGCTGTAACGTCGATTGCCGCCTTCATCCTCTACCGCACCCGCTATGGCCGGCATGTCGTCGCCGTCGGCTCCAACAGCGACGTCGCGCGATATTCCGGTATCGCGGTCAATCGCGTGCGCACCATCGCCTTCGTCATCCAGGGCCTGTGTGTCGCCGTCGCCGTGTTGCTCTACGTGCCGCGCCTCGGCTCCACCTCGGCCACGACAGGTATTTTGTGGGAGTTGCAGGCGATCACCGCGGTCGTCGTCGGCGGCACGGCGCTTAAAGGCGGCGCGGGCCGTGTATGGGGCACCATCTGCGGCGCCTTCATTCTCGAACTGGTCGGCAACATCATGCTGCTGTCCAATTTCATCAGCGAATACCTGATCGGCGCCATCCAGGGGGCGATCATCATCATTGCCATGCTCGTCCAGCGCTCGCTGGTGCGCAAAGCGTAGGACCAGGCAATCCGGCAAGGGCGCGAAGCACGTTTGCCGGAATTGTGAGGAAGGAACGCCGGGCTTACAGGTCTCCCGGCAATGGAAGTCTGACCTGATTTTGGGAGGAACCTAATGCGCAAGAAACTACTGGGCCTGACAGTTGCAGCCGTTGCTGCCTTTGGCGGCATCGGCCACGCACAGGACAAGAACGTCACGATCGGCGTGTCGATCCCGGCCGCCGACCACGGCTGGACCGCTGGCGTCGTCTTCCATGCCGAGCGTGTCGCCAAGCAACTGATGGAGAAGCACCCGGGCCTGAACGTCATCGTCAAGACCTCGCCGGATCCGGCAAGCCAGGCAAACGCGGTGCAGGACCTCGAGACGCAGGGCATCGACGCGCTCGTCATCCTGCCGACCGATCCCGATCCACTCGTCAACGCCATCAAGGAAGTGAAGGGCAAGGGCACGTTCGTCGCGCTCGTCGACCGCGCTCCCTCGGTGAATGACAATTCGGTGCGCGATCTCTATGTCGCCGGCAACAATCCGGCGCTTGGTCAGACCGCCGGCGAGTACATCAAGGCAACGACGCCGGACGCCGAAGTCGTCGTCATCCGCGGCCTGCCGATTCCGATCGATCAGCAGCGCCAGGACGGTTTCGACAAGGGCATCGAGGGCTCGAACGTCAAGGTTCTCGACCGCCAGTACGGCAACTGGAACCGCGACGACGCCTTCAAGGTCATGCAGGACTACCTGACCAAGTACCCGAAGATCGACGTGGTCTGGTGCCAGGACGACGACATGGCCGTCGGCGTACTGCAGGCGATCGAGCAGGCCAAGCGTACCGACATCCAGTATGTCGTCGCCGGCGCCGGCTCGAAGGACATGATCAAGAAGGTCATGGACGGCGACAAGATGATCCCGGTCGATGTTCTCTATCCGCCGGCAATGGTTGGCACAGCGCTCGAAATGACGGCCGCCAACTTCTACGGCCAGGTGCCGGTGCGCGGCGTCTACACGATCGACGCGACGCTCGTCACCAAGGACAACGCCAAGGACTACTATTTCCCGGAATCGCCGTTCTGATTTCAAACAGCATCGTTTCGCCCGGGCCGTTAGGTCCCGGGCGAAACCATTCCTCGGCCTGAATTTTCCACACAAGCGGGCCATTGCCCGTGGGCGAAAACATCAATAGCTTGGCGCCTGCAACGTTGCAGATGCCCTGGCTTCGGGCGAAATCGCGCCCGCGACACTTGAATTGGCATTGAAATAATGACGCGGCCGTAAGGCGACGCGTGCGATGGGAGGAAGCATTCAATGAAGACGATCAAGGGACCGGCACTGTTTCTCGCCCAGTTTGCCGGCGACGCGGCACCGTTCAACTCGTGGGACTCGATTACCAAATGGGCGGCCGACATCGGCTACAAGGGCGTTCAGGTACCAAGCTGGGACGGCCGGCTGATCGACCTGAAGAAGGCCGCCGAATCCAAAACCTACTGCGACGATTTTAAAGGCAAGGCGCGCGAGAACGGCGTCGAGGTCACCGAGCTTTCCACACATCTACAGGGCCAACTCGTCGCCGTGCATCCGGCCTATGACGAAGCCTTTGACGGCTTTGCCGCCCCCGAGGTGCGCGGCAATCCGAAGGCGCGACAGGAATGGGCCGTCAATCAAGTGAAGATGGCACTGACGGCGTCAAAGAACCTCGGCATCGGTGCGCACGCGACGTTCTCCGGCGCGCTCGCCTGGCCCTTCGTCTATCCGTGGCCGCAGCGCCCCGCCGGTCTCGTCGAGACCGCCTTTGACGAGCTTGCCCGCCGCTGGAAGCCGATCCTCGACCATGCCGAGGACTGCGGCGTTGACGTCTGCTACGAGATTCACCCGGGCGAAGACCTGCACGACGGCATCACCTACGAGATGTTTCTGGAGCGCACCGGCAACCATGCCCGCGCGTGCATGCTCTACGACCCCTCACACTACGTGCTGCAGTGCCTCGACTATCTCGACAACATCGACATCTACAAGGACCGCATCCGGATGTTCCACGTCAAGGACGCGGAGTTCAATCCGACCGGCCGGCAGGGCGTCTATGGCGGCTACCAGGGCTGGGTGAACCGGGCCGGGCGCTTCCGCTCGCTCGGCGACGGTCAGGTCGATTTCGGCGCGGTCTTTTCCAAGATGGCGGCGAACGACTTTTCCGGCTGGGCCGTGGTCGAATGGGAATGCGCGCTGAAGCATCCCGAGGACGGCGCGCGCGAGGGCGCCGAATTCGTCAAGCACCACATCATCCGTGTCACGGAGAAAGCCTTCGACGACTTTGCCGATGCGGGCACGGATCAGGCGGCGAACCGGCGCATGCTGGGAATCTGACGTCAGGCCGATCGCAGCGCGGCCAGATCGGCAGTTTCGAGCGCAGCGATGTTGCGCTCGATCTGCTCAGGGTCCCAATCCCACCAGGCAAGTTCGAGGAGGGCGGAAATCACATCATCGCTGAAACGCTTGCGAACGGGGACCGCGGGATTGCCGCCGACGATCGTGTAGGGAGCAATGTCGCGCGTGACGACCGCGCCGGCGGCGACGATCGCGCCCGGGCCGATCGTGACGCCAGGCATAACCAGCGCGCCGTAGCCGATCCAGACGTCGTGGCCGACGACCGTGTCCTTGTGGGGCAGATCGGCATAGCCGCCGGTCCCGGCAAGGTCGAAGACGCGGAAGGGATAAGTCGTGTAGCCGTCCATCGGATGGTTCGCCGAACTGGTGATGAAGCGCACGCCGTGGGCGATCTGCACGAACCGGCCGATCACCAGCTTCTCCGCACTGAAGGGAAAAAGATAGGGCGCCAGCGTTGCGGCCCAGTCGTCGGGGCAGGTGAAGTCGCTGGCATAGGAATAGTCGCCGACCTCCATCCTGGGGTGATCGATGACGTTGCGGAGATAGACGGTGTTCCGGATGACGGTGCCGTCGGGCGTCGTGATCGGGTGGGCAAGAAGCGGGTTGAGCAATGGCATGAAGGCGTTCTCTCAGGCAGCGATATAGATGGGTCACAGAGCTTGCGCTTTGCTCCATGATTGAAGCGTCTCGAAGGAGCCTGGCCTCCCTTTCCATTCGAGGGCTCCCAGGGGGCGGAGCCCGATCTAGGCACAAAGTTTGAAATGATCCAACCCCTTGAGGGGGAGAGGCAAGGAGGAAACAGCATGGCAATCGAAGGAAGCATGAGCGAGACGCGGGAACGGCGGATCAGGCTCGGCATGGTGGGCGGCGGGGCCGGCGCCTTCATCGGCGCGGTGCACCGCATCGCCGCAAGGCTCGACGATCACTATGAACTCGTGGCGGGCGCGCTGTCGTCTACGGCGGAGAAATCGATCGCCTCGGGCCGCGAGCTCGGGCTCGATCCGGCCCGCTGCTACGGCAGCTTCAAGGAGATGGCGATCCGCGAGGCCAAGCTGAAGAACGGCATCGAGGCGGTCGCCATCGTCACGCCCAACCACGTGCACTACGAGGCGGCGAAGGAGTTCTTGAAGCGCGGCATCCACGTGATCTGCGACAAGCCGCTGACCTCCACGCTCGGCGACGCGAAGAAGCTGAAGAGGCTTGCCGACGAGAGCGACGCGCTGTTCGTGCTCACCCATAACTACACCGGCTACCCGATGGTCCGTCAGGCGCGGCAGATGGTGAAGGATGGCGTGCTGGGCCAGATCCGTCTGGTGCAGATGGAATATCCGCAGGACTGGCTGACGGAGAACATCGAACAGACCGGCCAGAAGCAGGCGGCCTGGCGCACTGATCCGTCGAAGTCGGGTGCGGGCGGCTCGACCGGCGACATCGGTACCCATGCCTACAATCTCGGCTGCTTCGTTTCCGGCCTCGAACTGGAGGAGCTTTCCGCCGACCTCGACAGCTTCGTCCCCGGCCGCAAGCTCGACGACAACGCCCATGTGATGATGCGTTTTGCGGAGAAGGACGGCGTGCGTGCCAAGGGTATGCTCTGGTGCAGCCAGGTGGCGCCCGGCCACGAGAACGGCCTCAAGGTGCGGGTCTACGGCACCAAGGGCGGGCTCGAATGGGTGCAGGCCGATCCGAACTACCTGTGGTACACACCCTTCGGCGAGCCGAAGCGCCTCATCACCCGCAACGGTGCCGGTTCGGACGCCGCCGCCGCCCGCGTGAGCCGCGTTCCCTCGGGGCATCCGGAAGGCTACC
The DNA here is from genome assembly GCF_014851675.1 of Rhizobium sp. ARZ01. Lineage (NCBI taxonomy): Bacteria > Pseudomonadati > Pseudomonadota > Alphaproteobacteria > Hyphomicrobiales > Rhizobiaceae > Rhizobium > Rhizobium sp. ARZ01. The sequence continues at coordinate 2,808,115 of NZ_JACVAE010000001.1, read as the reverse complement.
TCGAAGGCTTCGCCAACATCTACACCGAAGCTGCCCGCGCGATCTATGCGAAGCGCAAGGGCACGAAGGTCGATCCGGCCGTGCTCTACCCGACCGTCGACGACGGCCTGAAGGGCATGGTCTTCGTCGATGCCTGCGTGCAGTCCTCGAAGAAGAACGGGGTCTGGGTGAAGGTGTGATCGCCGCGATCTCTTTGTCTCGTTGGCAAAGCCGGCGGATCGGGCCGGATGAAGGTTAGGACATTCAAGGGGGCGTGGCGTGTGCTGCGCTCCCTTGTTCTTTGCTTGCTGCTGCCGAAAGGGATACTCCACCACTGACCTCCGAGGCTCATCGGGAAGCTCGTCTGCACGTTGAAGGGAGGACAAAGCTATTGTCCGATCCGGCGCTCCTGCATTTCCTCGCCGACAAAACAATTGTAGCCCGCGCGGTCGTCGACGCGTTTCAACGGCCAAGGAGACCGTTTCAGGTCGCTTACGTTCGACCCCAGTATCTCGACGATGAGCTTGCGGAAGATAGCAGTCTCAAAATGGCCGATGTCGGAGACTTTTAGCAGAAAGGCGCCATCTCCGCCGATCACACAATTCTCATAGTAGGTGTCGAGATCCGGAATCGAAGCGGCGTCGGGGCGCATCAGCATGATGGGGAGACCATCGATCACGATGCCTTGCGCGACGGTCGAATTGCGGGCGACGGGTGCCGGCACGCCGGCGTTGTTCGGTCCGTCTCCCGAGATGTCGATGACGCGCCGCATTCCCTGGACCGGGTTGATCTGAAAGAGCTTTCTGGAAAATGCAAGGGTGTTGGAAATGGAGGTGAAGGAGATCCGCCTCATCGGTTGCCGGCGCAGTGTTTCGGAAAATTGACGCGCGGTGCTGGGGCCGTCGATCAGTGTCCAGGGGACGATTTGGACCGCAGACCCGCCCCACTCAACGTATGTCACGGCAATTCTGCCGAGAGGTCCGCTCTGGACAGCCTGGATGAGTTCGGGCTGGAGAAAGGCATTCACATAGCCTTGGCGTTGAATTCGCTGTTCATCAATCTCCATTGAGTAGGAGACATCGACGGCCAGAATCAGTTCAAGATCGACGTCAACGGGAGAAAGTTGGCCGGGTGTGCTGCCCCCCAACACGCCAAAGCAAACAAGAAGAGCGCATTGCAGGTTCATCGCAATAACAAGCCCGAACAAGCCCGGTGCGCGACCATATTACGCCTGTTTCTCGCGCTCACAACGCAAGGATGCGCGCCTGGAAGGTTCACGGCCGACGGGCGACTTGAGCAGGCGCGTATGCCTGTAACTGCTACTGTTTCTTCATTCGGAATTTCTCGTGGCATGCGCCGCAATTTGTGGTTACCGCATTGAACTGAACCTTCAATGCGTCGAGATCCTGCGGATTGGCAGCGACCGCAGCGGCCACATCCACTTGGAATTTCTCGGCGGCCGCTTTGAAAGCGGGCATGTCTTGCCAAATTGTCGGGAGGGCGGCCGTGTCTCCGGTTTCACTCCCAGCGGGAAACAATACATCCACGTCGAAACGTTGTGCATTCGCGTTAAGGCCGTTGAGGGCGGCCATGGCAACGGCAGCGTCAAACGGCATTTCTCCCTTGACCATGGGAGCGAGGGTGCCGGCCAGTTTGCCGCGCTCCTTCATGAGAGCCTTACGGTCTGCAATTGGGTCAGCGAAGGCGGCGGAGCCCGTAAGCGCGAGTGCGGCGATGGCAAGAATGAGCGTTCTCATGAGCAACCCTCTTCATTGCGGTTAATCGGCAAGACTAAGCCTGACTAAAGTACACGCAAATAATCCAACCCTCCAATTCACGCTTTCGTGTCGGCATCATGTAGTTCAGCCGGGATTACCAAAGGAAACGCCCTCGGAGCCGTGGGCTGGAACTGGTCAAACTCGATTGGCAGCGGCATGCTCTTTGGTAGTGACTGCTTTTTGGCCTAAAGCAGACGTCAATCGCTCGATCTCGAACCTGGTTAAAGTGGGCGCTTCTGGCCCACGAGGGTACCCTTACTCCAGGGATGTTGGGAATCAAGCTCGTCGAATTCCATGACATTGCCTCCGCAGCGCCTCCCTCCACATCACCCACCGGAAATCACTACTTCAAGTTTTGCTATTGAAAAGTCGGCAATCAAATGCTCATGATAGCGCGTTCATCGGTTCCCATCGGGGCAACAATGCATGGGTCGACTATCTAGTGCCTTCAATGCGACGCCGGGGCTGGATTGCAGAATTAACTCTGCCACGGCGACATCCCATTACTAGCTTTAACACGGCAGTCTGAAACACAACATCGAGCTCCCAAGCGGACGGTCGATGAGCTGTGATGGCGGTTGTCGTGTCCCCAATTTTGAAATTGAGCACCCCACGCGGAGGATACAGTGATCAGGCATTCCATAACCGCAAGCATGATGATCCTTGTCACACAAACGGCAATCGCGTTGGCCCAGACGCCTCCGGCGATACCAGGGTCTATTTCGACGCCAAATGCCGTCGAGACCCCCATAGGCAAGCTGGAATTCAAGGATGGGGTGCCGACAAGGGAAACCGCCGCCAAACTCTACGACAACCTTGACTTCACCTACGCCTACCGCGCCTTCATGGACAACATGCGCGGGGTCAGCATCCGTGCGCTGCGCAATGGGCTACAAAGCATAGGAGTCAAGGAAAACGAGGTCCTCGTCTTCTCCGACCTGATGGATGCCAAATCCCTGTTCCTGACGGCGAATGCCGACACGATCTATGTGATGGGCTACCTCGATCTTGCGAAGGGGCCCGTGGTGCTTGAGACGCCGCCAGACTTCCTCGGAGCCGTACAGGACGCGTGGTTTCGCTGGGTGATCGATGTCGGTGGGCCGGGGCCTGATCGCGGCCAAGGCGGCAAGTATCTGATTGTGCCGCCTGACTACAACGGACCGCTCCCGGACGGCGGTTATTATATCGCCCATGCCAAAACCAACACCGTACTGTGGTTTGGCCGGTCTTTTCTCGACAACCACAGCGATCCAAAGCCGGTCGTCGAGACCATCCGCAAGTCCACCAAGGTCTATCCCTACGAGCCGGGCGGCGTGGGAACGTCGATCGCCGACTTTCTTTCGGGCAAGGCCAAACTCGGGCAGATCAAACCGCCACCGGCGATGGTGTTCCACGAGGGCAGCGGCAAGGTAGTCAACACGATTCCGCCCAACGACTGGAGCTACTTCGAACTGCTGAACGAAGTGGTTCAGAGCGAGCCCGCCACGTCGCTTGATGCCGAATTGATGGGGCCACTGGCGTCGATCGGGATTGTCAAGGGAAAGCAATTTGCTCCGGACGAGCGGATGAAGAAGATCATGACCGAGGCGCTCGCGGCTGCCAATGCGACTTCGCGCAGCTTGTTTATGAGTCCGCGCGATCCGAACTGGTTCTACTATCCCAATTCGTCCTGGTTCAATTTCCTGTTCGACACCGGCTACGAGTTCGAAACACCTATCCCGATGATCACCGTGGAAGGGGTAAAGCCCTATCCACCGACCGGCTATCGGACGATGGATGCGCGCACAAATTTCTTCTACGGAATAACCGGCATTACGCCGGCCATGGCGATGCGTCTGCCAGGGATCGGCTCACAATACCTGCTCGCCACGACGGACGCGGACAAAAACCATTTCGACGGTGCCAAAACTTACAAGGTCACGCTCCCCAAGGGCATCCCGGCGGAAAATTTCTGGTCGTTCACCGTCTACGACAACATGTCTCGTTCGATGCTTGATACGCCGCAGCGCTATCCGCGAGCCGGAAGCCAAAGCTATCCTTCGCCTGCTGCCGAAGCGGCCGCCGACGGCTCCACAACGATCTGGTTCAGTCCGAAGCAACCCGATGGCGTTGCCCGCGGCAACTGGATTCAAACCGATCCGCAAAAGGGTTGGTTCGTGATCCTTCGCCTCTACAGCCCACTGGAGCCCTTCTTCGACAAGTCCTGGCGACCGGGCGAGATCGAAGTAGTGAAGTGACGCGCTAGCGCCAGGAGGCGAGTAGTGCCCGTGACCAAGCCGCCAGAAAGCACGCTAGGTCACGGGGACTACGAGTTCTGGCCGCCGGGCCCGCAAGCTGGTGATGGCATAATTTGGGGTTGCAAGCGCTGAGCTACAGGCGCGGTGACCGCTTTTCAAAGCAGAGTGCTTGGTGATCGCCGAGCGTTCATCTGGTATGCGTCATCAACGAGGTTTGAGCCGCGCAACCTTTCGCGATGGTCGCTTTTGGCGCAACCCGTCACGCCGGCATCGTTTGCAACCACCTGTCTTTCCTTTTTGTGAGGTTCATGCTGTTCTAGCTCACATGTCAGCATGAGGCGCGTAGGCTGAATATAATGCGCGGTGCTGCTTGCCCACTGTAGTAGATGCCGCCCGCCATCGGGTTCACAGTAGTGGAGAACAGCCATGAACACACGCCTGACAACTGTTTCCCTCGCGCTATCGCTTTCATTGTTCAACGGACAGGGCGCTGCCGCGGCCGATCCCACTCCGGTGACCGTGGACAACTTCGTCCGTGCTGAAACTGACCTCTATTTGTCCGGCGCCTATAAGGACGGTGGACTCGGAAAGTTCGTCCATCGCCGCGAGCCGGCCGCGATTGACGATCAGATCGTCATCAGACTGAACCGCGACACCCTATACTCGTCCGCAGTTTTTGATCTGGATGCCGGCCCGGTGACGATTACGCTGCCCGACGCCGGCGATCGTTTCATGTCGATGCAGGTCATCAGCGAGGATCATTACGTGCCGGAGGTCGTCTATGGCGCCGGCAGCTACACCCTCGACAAGGACAAGGTCGGAACGCGATATGCACTGGCCGCTATCCGAACGCTGGTTGATCCTTCCAGCCCCGATGACGTGGCAAAAGTGCACGCGCTGCAGGACGCGATCAAGGTCGAGCAGGCAAGCGCGGGCAGCTTCGAGGTGCCGAATTGGGACGCGGTCAGCCAGAAGAAGGTTCGCGACGCACTCCTGTCCCTGCAGTCGACGCTGCCCGACTTTAGGAGAGCCTTCGGCAAAAAGGAAGACGTCGATCCGATCCGCCACCTGCTCGCAAGTGCTGCGGCCTGGGGCGGCAATCCGGATAGGGACGCGACCTATCTGAACGTCACGCCGCCTGACAACGACGGCACGACGATCTACAAGTTGACGGTCAAGGATGTGCCCGTCGATGGCTTCTGGTCGGTCAGCCTCTACAATGCGGACGGCTATTACGAGAAGAACCAGTACAACGCCTATTCGATAAACAATGTCACCGCCAAGAAGGGCGCGGACGGCGAAGTCGACATCCAGTTCGGGGGCTGCGACGGCAAAATTCCAAACTGTCTGCCGATCATGAAGGGCTGGAACTATACGGTGCGGCTCTATCGGCCGCATGAGGACATTTTGAACGGAAGTTGGAAGTTCCCGGAACCTCAGCCCGTGAAATCGTAGCTCCATCAGAACTGTAGAGTTCGATTATTTCGGCGATCTTTGGCGTCGTCGACTTCAATTCCCAGCCAGCGCCCCGGTGCTCTCGAGCTCGCGATGGCCAAGGAGGAGCCGAACTGCTCCGAGCCTTTCCGTTTTCCTATAGCTTCGCGCTGGTTTTGATCGCCTCATGAGTGAGTTCCATGGTCGGCCGTCTTCAAGCCGATGCTGGAAACCCAATCGTGAACGACGGATATACTGCCGGGCGTTGCAATTAATATAAGCTTGTGCTTATCATTCGTCATGACTTATGATTATCGCCAAATGGCGGCGCTTGCCGATCCTACGCGCAGACAGGTGTTCGAGCTGATTGTACAAAAACCGCGATCGGTGGCGGAACTCACGCGTTCGCTGCCAGTATCGCAACCAGCTGTGTCTCAACATCTGAAGGCGCTGCGAGACGCCAATCTCGTCCGGGCCGAAGCGCGTGGGGCGAGCAACGTATACCACATCGATCCGAACGGGCTTGGAGAGATGCGGGCATGGCTCGACAGCATTTGGACAGATGCGCTTGGTTCGTTTCGAGAGGCAATCAACGAGAGTGTGGAGGCCAGAGAATGACCGCAATAGGCAGCATAAAGCCGCAACCCGTCATAAAATCGGTCACTGTTGAAGCGTCGGTTGAACGGGCATTCGACGTTTTTACGAGTGGGTTTGGAAGCTGGTGGCCGGCGACTCATTCGATTGGCGCGTCCGCACTGCGGGAAGCTGTCATTGAACCGAGGGCGGGCGGCCGCTGGTACGAGATCGGAGAAGACGGCAGCGAATGCGAGTGGGGAGAAGTCCTCGCGTGGGAGAGGCCCACAAGACTGGTGCTTGCATGGCGTATCGGCGCGGACTGGCGCTACGACCCGCATCTGCTGACGGAGGTCGAGATCACCTTCACGCAGGTGGGTACGACTGCAACGCGCGTCGAACTGGAGCATCGGCTGCTGGAAAACATGGGCGACAAGGAAGCGGCAGCCCGCGAAGCCTTCAACTCGCCAGGCGGGTGGCCCGGTCTGTTGGCAGCGTACGCGAGCATGGTGGGATAGCCTGTCGCTATTTGGTGATCAGTCTAGGTCGCCGCTGTTGCTATGGCGCAAAACGGGGACGATTTTCTGGTCTCACCGGAAAGCTTGCTCTCGGCAATTGTGTCAAGGCACTGATTTGATAAGCCAAATTCGTCGATGATAGCCACCTCCGCCGCTTCCTTCATTCCCGCATCCCTGTTTCGTGGCTACACTCTTTCCGTTCCGTCGCGGATACACTGCGAGGCGTTGCGGCGAGGCGGAACCGGCGCCTTGTGCGAGGGAAGGACGCGTGCCTTCGCACAAGGGGTCTGCAGAAAGGCCCCCCTCTGGAGACGGCGGAGATTTCTCCGAGTTTCGCTCCGGACGCGCCCGGGTGGCGCACATGACCGTCGAATTCGGCGGGAGCAGAGGGGCGAAGTTGCGGGCACAAACCGCCGAACGGGGCGCTGAAAGGTGCCACATACCTACATTCGATGAGGCAGCTTCCAGCGCCCCGTCCGAAACGTGAACGGTGCTGAACCACGGCGGCGTTGCCGCGCGTGGGCGTTGTCGTTTGGTGCCAGAGGCAATTCGGTTGACAAATGGCCAAACCCGACTACTGCAACGTTGCAGCGGATGTGATCTCTTCAAGTGTCCTCACGCAACCCTGATCGGAATTTCGAATGATCGATCCCAAGATCCTCGCCGCGCGTTTTCCCGGCGATTTCGTCTTCGGCGTGGCGACGGCCGCTTTCCAGATCGAGGGCGCCTCGAAGGCGGATGGCCGCAAGCCGTCGATCTGGGACGCCTTCTCCAACATGCCCGGCCGGGTTTTCGGCCGGCACAACGGGGATGTCGCCTGCGATCACTATAACCGCCTTGAGGAGGATCTCGACCTGATCAAGGCGCTCGGCGTCGAAGCCTATCGCTTCTCGATCGCATGGCCGCGCATCATCCCGGAAGGGACCGGGCCGGTCAACGAGAAGGGGCTCGATTTCTACGATCGCCTTGTCGATGGGCTGAAGGCGCGCGGCATCAAGGCGTTTGCCACGCTCTACCACTGGGACCTGCCGCTGGCGTTGATGGGTGACGGTGGCTGGACTTCACGGGCGACGGCCTATGCCTTCCAGCGCTACGCCCAAACCGTGATCGCTCGTCTCGGCGACCGGCTCGATGCGGTGGCGACCTTCAACGAACCCTGGTGCTCGGTCTGGCTCAGCCATCTCTATGGCGTCCATGCGCCGGGCGAGCGCAACATGGATGCTGCGCTTCATGCGCTGCACGTCACCAACCTCGCCCACGGGCTCGGTGTCGCGGCGGTGCGCGCCGAGCGGCCGAACCTGCCGGTCGGACTGGTGCTGAACGCCCACCAGACCTATGCCGCTTCGAATGGGCCGGAAGACGTGGCGGCGGAAAAGCGCGCGTTCGACTTTCACAACGGGGTCTTCTTCGGGCCGGTCTTTGCCGGCGCCTATCCGCGAGGCTTCATGAGCGCGCTCGGTCACCGTATGCCGGAAATCGAGCCGGGCGACATGGAGACGATCCACCTGCCGCTCGATTGGTGGGGGCTGAACTATTACACGCCGATGCGCGTGCAGGCTGATGAGGCGCCCGGTGCGGAGTACCCGGCGACACTACCAGCGCCCGCCGTCAATGGCACGAAGACGGACATCGGTTGGGAGGTCTGCGCTCCCGCGCTCGGCGATCTCGTGCGCCGGCTCAATGACGCTTATCGTCTACCCGACTGCTACATCACCGAGAACGGCGCCTGCTACAACATGGGCGTGGAGAATGGTGAGGTGAACGACCAGCCGCGGCTCGATTACATCGCCGAGCACCTGTCCGTTACCGCCGACCTGATCTCGGAGGGCTTTTCCGTGCGCGGCTATTTCGCCTGGAGCCTGATGGACAATTTCGAGTGGGCGGAGGGCTACAGGATGCGCTTCGGCATCGTGCATGTGGACTACGCCACCCAGGTCCGCACCATCAAGAAGAGCGGGTACTGGTACAGCGTGCTCGCCCGGCAGTTCCCGAAGGGTAATCACAGTGGGCGGTGAGCGTAAGGGGAGGGCAGGCCGGGGTCGCCGCGCTTTCGCCCGGCCGTTGGCGTCAGCTGCCGAGGTGCCGCTCGCCGCGCTTCTTCGCCAGATCCATTTGCTTCTGCCGCTGACGGAAGCGCAGGCGGTCGTCCTCGCTGCGGGTCTCGAAGCAATGGGGGCAGGATACGCCGGCTTCGAACGTGGCGGCCGTGACCTCCTCGGCTGTCAGCGGGTGGCGGCAGGCGCGGCAGAGCGAATGTTCGCCCTCTTCGAGGCCATGGGTGACCGAGACGCGTTCGTCGAAAACGAAGCAGGCGCCTTCCCACAGGCTCACTTCTGCCGGCACGTCCTCAAGATATTTCAGGATGCCGCCCTTGAGGTGGTAGACCTCGTCAAAGCCCTGCTCCTTCATGAAGGCGGTTGCCTTCTCGCAGCGAATGCCGCCGGTGCAGTACATGGCGATCTTCGGCTTGTTATGCAGGCCGGTGTGGTTGCGCACCCAGTCCGGGAACTCGCGGAAGGTCTTCGTGTTCGGATCGACCGCGCCCTTGAAGATGCCGATGGCCGTCTCGTAATCGTTGCGCGTGTCGATGAGGATCGTGCCGGGATCGGAGATCAGCGCATTCCAGTCCTTCGGTGCGACATAGGTGCCCACCACCTTGTTCGGGTCGATGTCCTCGACCCCCATGGTGACGATCTCCTTTTTCAGCCGCACCTTCATGCGCAGGAACGGCATTTCGGAGGCGCGGCTTTCCTTGTGCTCGAGCCCGGCGAACTCCGGCTGCGCACGCAAAAATGCGAGGACCGTGCGGATGCCGGCGTCCGGTCCGGCGATCGTGCCGTTGATGCCCTCATGGGCGAGCAACAGCGTTCCGCGCACGCCGTTCTCCTCGCACAGCGCCTGCAGCGGCGCGCGCAGATCGGCGAACCGCGGCACGGACACGAAGTGATAGAGGGCGGCCACGAGGAACGACGCCTCGTTCGACTGGGGGATTGTGGAAGAGATCGCTGTCATGGCGGCTGGAATACAGCTTTGTTGGCGACTGCGCAATCAGACGATCTGCCCAGGTTTTCCGCTCAGGCGGCGTGCCGCCACAGAAGCGTGATGCGTGCCGCGTCTTGCCTGACGTCGCGCGGGAACAGGCGTTTGGCCAATGGCAAAGCCTCGGCGCGCAGCCGGCGTTCTTCCGCGATCATCACGGCGATCAGATGCGCCAGATCTTGCGGCGGGCCAATTTCCTCCGGGTGCGCATCGGCGAAGCCCGTCAGAAGGGCGATGTCCTGCTTTTCGCCGAGAAGCGTCACCAACTGCCTTGCCTGCTTGCGCATGCTAAGCAGCGCGCCGGGCCAGGCTTCTACAAGGAAACGACAATGGACCCATCGATCCTGGGTCCGCTTGCGCAGCGAATGGAAACGATCGGCCTCGCCGGTCTCTTTCACCTGGCGAAGGGCAGTCACGGCCTTCTTTCCCGTCGTCCGCCACCCGTCGCCAAGTATTTCGGCGGCTCGGCTTTGCCCCACATCGAGCCGGAATCGCGCGACCGCCTCCAAGGCCTCGTCGCAAGTGGTGAGGGCGTCCGCGATCAACTCCTCCGTCGCCGCGGTGCTGGCAATGGCGTCGCGCCGCACGATCAGCCGCTGGTGAATTCGGTTCACCGCCATGTGCTCGTCGGTGGTCGAAGCGGCATCGGCAAGCCGTCGGGCGGTTTCCACGAGCGACGTCGCATCCCGGCTCTCCCTGAGATGGCGGCCGAGCGCACCGATCCGCTCGTTTTCCGTTTTCTGGAATGCCGGGTCTGCGGTTGCTACCAGCCGGTAGAGGCTCCTGATGCGCTTGAACTGTTTGCGGGCGGTATGGATGGCCTCGTGCGGGCCTTCGGGCTGTTCGTTCAGCACGGTCTTCGCCCGCACTAGGTAGCCGGATGTTATGCGCTGTACTTCCTTGTCGAGCGGCCTGTCCGCCTTGAGACTAAGACGCATTCAATGTCTCGACTGCTTCGACGGACAGGGCCATTACCTGGTTGGAGTAGCGGTCTTCGCCCGTCACCTCGCGTCCCACCCAGTCCGGGATTTCCGGCCGATCAGTCTCGCTGTCGAGTTCCACTTCGGCTACGACGAGACCGCTGTAACGTCCGCCGTACACGTCGATTTCCCACGTGAAGCCCTTGTGCTCCACTTCGTAGCGAACCTTCTCCAGAACCGTGCCGACAGCCTGCGTCAGCATGTCGTTCGCGACCTCGGGATCGATCTCGAACTCGTATTCGTCGCGGGAAAGTGCCGCCCGGCCGATCTTCACTGTGAGGCAGGCGCGGCCGTCGCCATAGGTGCGCACGCGCAACGACCGGTCGTCCATGGTGACGATGTAGCCTTGCTTGATGGAGACGCCTGGATCCGCGACCAGTCGCCATCGTTTGCCGGAAACCAGGAATTTTCTCTCGATCTCTTTGGCCATGCCACTCGCTTTCGCATTGTGGATAGTCGGGCAACAAAACTCTACACGATGGCGAGCCCATGGCAAGGAACGAAAGGACGCAGTTGCAGAGGCAGTGGCCGAGATAGGTCCTTTTCGCTCGACACGCGTTGCCGGAGAGAGTATTTCAGCGACGAATTCAATCGTTTTAAGGGATGGCGCCATGTCCGGCAAAACCGAAAAACTCCTGTCCGTGCTCAAGTTGCAACCGGTTGTTCCGGTCCTCGTCATCGACGATGCGGCAAGCGCGGTTCCACTGGCGCGCGCGCTTGTCGCAGGCGGCCTGAAGGCGATCGAAATCACGCTGCGCACTCCGGCTGCGCTCGAAGCGATCAGGCGTGTGGCAAACGAAGTTGAGGGCGCCGTCGCCGGTGCGGGCACCATTCTGAACGCCGCCCAGTTCGACCTGGCCGTCGAAGCGGGCTCGCAGTTCATCGTCAGCCCAGGCACCACGCAGGAACTGCTTGATGTTGCTGCCGATTCGCCGGTGCCGCTGCTTCCCGGTGCTGCGACGGCCAGCGAGGTCATGGAGCTGCGCGAGGAAGGCTATGGGGTGCTGAAGTTCTTCCCGGCCGAGCAGGCGGGCGGTGCGGCCTATCTGAAGGCACTCTCGTCACCTCTTGCCGGCACGCTGTTCTGCCCGACTGGCGGCATCTCGCTTGCTAATGCGAGAGACTATCTGTCGCTGCCGAACATTGTCTGCGTCGGCGGTTCCTGGGTCGCACCGAAGGAACTGGTTGTGAAGGGCGATTGGGCCGGGATCACCAAACTCGCCGCAGAGGCGGCAGCGCTGAATAGGTAAGCCGGCTAAGTAGTTCGCGCCCCGCCGCCGGATTTGCTGGCGGCGTTTGCATTCTACAAGTCGTGTTTGTATTCTCCGCTTCGCGTTCCTATGTCTCCATCCGGTTACAACATGGCCGGCTTCGACACGGCAAGGGAGAGAACGCGATGTTTGATGCGAAGAAGTTGCTGGACCAGTTTCTTGGCTCACAGATCCCGGGCGCGGGCGGTACGGTGCGTGACCGCGCAGGCCAGGTGGGACAGTTGGCGAAGGACAACCCACTCGCCGCCGGTGCCATTGCAGGAATTCTGCTCGGAACGAAGGGTGGCCGCGAAGTTGCGGGCACGGCACTGAAACTTGGCGGTCTTGCCGCAATTGCCGGTCTTGGCTACCAGGCCTACCAGAACTACAAGAATGGACAGTCGCCGCAAGCGGCCCACCCGGCGCCCGACAAACAGCCCGAACTTCTTCCCCCACCAGCCAATTCCGGTTTCGAGACGGAAGCCGTCAGTGCCGATTTTGCACTCACACTGGTGCGCGCCATGATCGCCGCCTCGCGCGCCGACGGCCACATCGATGATGCCGAGCGTGCGCACATCATGGACAAACTGAAGGTTTCCGGCATCGGCGGTGATGCGGCGGCATTCCTGGAGCAGGAGCTCGCCAATCCGATCGACCTCGACGGCATCGTCGCATCCGCAAAAACGGAGGAACAGCGCGTCGAGCTCTATACCGCCTCGCGGTTGACGATCGAGCCGAACAGCCGCGCCGAACGCGGCTATCTCGATCTGCTTGCCGGCCGTCTCGGACTGGATGACGCGCTGGTCGATCACATCGAGGCGACGGTATCCACGGCGAAGGCACCAGCCGGCCCCTGGGCGTGATCAGACCCATCACGAGTTTGCATTTGTGTCGCCGCAGGCTCTGGCCTATGGCTGGGACAAAAGCCGCTCGACAACCCAAGGGGACATGATGCGCGACCTGAAGAATTGGACGGCCCGTCCGGCGCCGCAACCCGTGACGCTGGAGGGACGCTTCGTCCGCATCGAGCCCTATGAGCGGTCCCGGCATTTGCAAGCCCTTTGGGATGCCTTCGGCGGAATGGAAATCAACCCGTTGCTGAAGTATTTCACGCAGGACGAATTTTCCGGCATCGAGGATTTCGATGCATGGTCCGAGGCAGCCATCAAGTCCGGCTGGGTTCGCGAAGTGATCTTCGACAAGGCGAACGGAAAGGCTGTGGGCATGGCACACTACATGCGGCCCGATGCAGCCAATGGTGTCGTCGAGATTGGCGGCATCGCGCATGGCCCGGCGATGTCGCGTTCGCCGATTTCAACCGAGGCGCAGTACCTGCTCGCCAAGCACGTCTTCGAAAATCTCGGCTACCGGCGCTACGAATGGAAGTGCCACAATGAGAATGAAGCAAGCAAGCGCACGGCGCAGCGTCTCGGCTTCACCTTCGAGGGCGTCTTCCGGCAGCACATGCTGTCGAAACGCGCGAACCGTGACACAGCCTGGTTCTCGATCATTGACAGTGAATGGCCGGTGATCGCGCAGGCCTTCGAGCGTTGGCTCTCGGCTGACAACTTCGATGCGGACGGTAGGCAGAAGCAGCGGCTCGAGGATATCCGTGTGGAATTGAAGGAGTTAGTATCGTAATGAGCAACAATCCGCAGACGAGCGGCCGGTCTGCCGCTATCGCTGCAGCCGTCATCATGCTCGTGACTGGACTAGCCTTTTTTGTCCTGCCGGATGTAATGATCTGGCTCGGAGAGATTTCGCCCTGGCTTGCCGGAGCTGCGGGTGCTGCGCTCGTGCTTGCCTTCTTCCTGCTGTTCTGGCTCAGGGCGCGCTATCAGCGCGGCAAGGAATAGGCCTTACGTTCCTCGTCACCCCGGACAGGTTCCGGGGCTAGCAGCGCCGCATCTGCGGCGCGAGAGTCTATAGCGCAGAGCGCGGCTGACTGCCGGATCAATGCTGGCAGACGGTTCAGAGCCAGAGCAATATGACCGCGCCGCTACTCTGCAATCATCCTTGCAAAGATGCGCCCAACAGCACCAGCCCGAGCACCAGCACCAGCAGCGCTCCAAGGATCTCGATGGCATTTCCGACGCGCAAGGCGGCGCTATTGCCCCCGGCAAGGCGCATGGCGGCACCCTTGGCCGTGACGGCAAGCGTCGCCAGAACCGAGACGGTTATCGCTGTGCCGATCGACATGGCGACGACCGACAGTATGCCGCCGAGATAAAGCCCGTTCAGGAGCGCGAACGAAAGCACGATCAACGCGCCGGAGCAGGGACGAAGACCCACGGCAATGATGGCTGACCAAGCCTCGCGTAGCGCGAACCGATCACCCTTCAGAAGCGCCGGATCAGGCGCATGGGCATGGCCGCAACTGGGGCAGACTTCCCCTGAGACATGCACATGGTCCAGCGCTGCGGGCCTGGCGTGGGCGTGGTGCGTGTGCGCATGACGGTGGCCGAGCCCGGCGGAGTCGGACTGGGCCATTGCAAAGACCTCGACCGGTGCCGGGCGGCGATTGATGCCCCAGAGTTTGCGGTAGAGCAGCCACGCACCGAAGGCGGCTATCAGGCCGTAGCTGGCGGTCTCCAGGGTCCTTGTCGCATCGGTCATCGAAATCGACGTTCCGCGCAGGAGAAGATAGGCCGCACCGACCAGCAGGATCGCTACGCCCCCCTGCATCAGGGATGAGAGGAAGGAGAGCAGCACCCCGCGCTTCAGCTCAATTTCGTTTGCCAACATGTAGGAGGAGATGACGGCCTTGCCATGACCGGGGCCTGCTGCATGAAAGACGCCGTATGCGAACGAAAGACCAACCAGCGTCGAGGCTGCCCAGGGATTGTCGCGCATGTTCTTCAGGGCGCCGGTCAGCATGCGGTAGAACGCCTGCTGCTCGCTGTTGATCCAGGCAAAGACACTGCCGAAAAAGCCCGTGGTCTTGAAGGCGGGCTCGGCCGTTCCGATTCCGAGCGGTGATTGGGCGTGTGCGACGGTCAGCCCTGCCAGAAGGAGGAGCGCGGCGGCGGCCGCAACGCGCTGGGCGGTGCGGCGCTTCAGCATGTGACCTCCAGCCGCGTGGCGAAGAGCTTGGTCATGTCGGTCCCGGCCGGGTCGTTCCAGAACGCCTCGGTCAGCGTGCCCTGGTTCTGGGCAAGGACCTCGTCGGGATCCGGGCGCACCACCTGGTGCTTGCAGGCCGCGAACTTGTCACCCACGAGGACCAGATCCCCATCGGTGGCAAAATCCATCGCCGCGTACATCGTCGGATCATAGACGCCGAAAGTCAGCTTGCCCTTCAGCGGCAGACTTTCGCCGGGCTTCACCTTGAAGAACATCAGGAGCTGGCCGTCCTGATAATCGACGTTGATCGCATCCGGTTTGGCGACCTTGATGGTCTTCCCGTCCCCGGTGATGGATGTGTAGTAGCTGTATTCCTCCAGCGACTCGAGCACCGTCTGGCCGACCTCGGCCAGTTCGTCGGCATCGAGCTTGAGATTGGAATTGTTGTCGAAATCGAGCACGACGCTGGACGAGAACATCTCGTCGAAGCGCCAGACGTTTCGCAATTCGACAATCGTGCCGTCATCGCCGGCGACCACTTCAAGGCGCGCCTCTGCAAAGATGTGCGGGTGCGCAAAGGCTGCAGCCGGCATAAGCCAGATGGTGCCTGCATACAGAAGGGAAGCGGTCTTCATGCGCGAGGTTTTCCTATCGTCTCTGGCTTTGCGGATTCGCAGACGAGTGTATGGAAATTAAGCCAGATTTGGGACGATGCCGAGGCGCGAATTGTCGCGTCTATCGGGCTCAGTTCCGAACCTCGGCGCCGTTGCCGTTCTTCTTGAACCAGTTGTGCAGGAAGTCGACAAAGGTGCGCACCTTCGCCGGCAGATAACGGCGGTGCGGATAGATCGCGTAGATGCCCCGGTCGGCCGGAAGATAGTCGTCGAGGATCGAAATGACCTTACCGGAATCGAGGCTGGCGCGGGCAATGAACTCCGGTACCTGCGCGATGCCGAGGCCGCTTGCGGCAGCCCTGATGGCGGATGCGGGGCTGTTGACCTCGATATGCCCGCTCACCGGAACGCTGAAATTGGTGCCTTTTCCATCGATAAAGCGCCAATTGCTGTGCGACTTGCCGTTCGTGTCGATAACGCAGGGCAGGCGCGACAACTCGGAGGGGTGAGCGATTGGTCCGGTTCGCTCGAGAAAATCCGGGGAAGCGCAGATCTTGAGATAGAAGTCTCCAAGCTTGCGGGCGATCAGGGTGGAGTCCTCGAGCCGTGTGATGCGGACCGCCACGTCGAAACCCTCCTCGACCAGGTCGACGAAACGGTCGTCGGAAACGATCTCCAGCGACAGTTCCGGATGCTCGCGGCCGAAATCGATGAGCGATTGACCGATCTCCGCATCGACGAAGGTCCGCGGTGCCGAGATCTTCAGCTTTCCCTTCAGGTCGGTGTTGTTCTCGCGAACCAGATCGGCGAGATTGTCGATCTCCTTCAGAATTTCCGAGGCAGTCCGGTAGTAGGTGTGGCCGGCTTCGGTCATGGAGAACTGTCGGGTCGTGCGGTTCAACAGCAACGCGCCGAGCTCGTCTTCCAGCTCACGCACGTATTTGGATAGGAGCGCCTTCGACTTGCCACCCTTGCGCGAGGCGGCCGAAAAGCCCTCGGCATCCACGACGTCGATATAGGCGCGAATGCGGGTCAGCGTGTCCATGTAGCCTGTCCTTCCTGCCAAACGGCGGCGAATCTGTTCCGAAACCGGGCACCGGGAATGTCGTGGGCAGCTGAATTTTTTTCAATAGCGGTATCGAAAAACTCTTGATTGCGACAGTGAATCTCCCTATTTCCGCCCTTGCCCAAAGTCGCACGTGCCTGTGGGTGTCCGCCGACCCTCGATTTGGTGAGGATCATCGGTAAGGTACCTGGAGCTAACCGATCCAGTCGCTATTCCGGCCAACCGGGAAATGCGAGGACATCTTGAAGCAACGACGGTGCGGGCCTTTCTGGTGTCTGCCGGCTTTCCATCAGCCGGGGTTACTGAAGAGGCACACCTTCATTGCCGGAAGTGCGGTTGGGTCATCCCCTCCAATCCATGGCAGACAAAGCCGAATCCGAGCCTCGGCGGGCTCAGGTTCATCGTTTCGCGTACGCGCGCATGCTTGGTTCCGGGGTCTCCACCGGCTGGTTCCATCGCATGTTCGCGTCGCCCTTTGTCCTCCGGTTTTTCCGGAGCAGCTTGATCACGGGGAATGGCAAGATGACCACTGCACGCATTATCGACTTCCTGAACACCCGACGACCGGAAGGCCCTTGCCTCGTGGTCGACCTCGACGTGGTGCGCGACAATTTCAAGGCTTTCCGCCACGCGTTGCCGGACAGTTCGATCTACTATGCGGTGAAGGCCAATCCGGCGCCGGAAATCCTGCGCCTGCTCGCCAGCATGGGCTCCTCCTTCGATTGCGCGTCCGTCGCCGAAATCGAAATGGCGCTCAATGCCGGCGCGACCCCGAGCCGCATCTCCTTCGGCAACACAATTAAGAAGGAGCGCGACATTGCCCGCGCCCACGCGCTGGGGGTCAACCTCTTTGCGGTCGACAGCCATGAGGAAGTCGAGAAGGTCTCCCGTGCCGCTCCGGGCGCGCGCGTGTTCTGCCGCGTTCTGACGGACGGCGAGGGCGCCGAATGGCCGCTGTCGCGCAAGTTCGGCTGCGTGCCGCAGATGGCGGTCGACGTGCTCGTCTACGCCCACCAGCTTGGGCTCGTCTCCTACGGCGTCTCGTTCCATGTCGGCTCGCAGATGACGAAGGTCGACGCCTGGGATTCGGCGCTCGCCGACGCCAAGCGCGTCTTCGTCCAGCTTGCCAAGCAGGGCATCGAGCTGAAGATGGTCAACATGGGCGGCGGCTTCCCGGCGAAGTACCTGAAGGACGTCCCGACGGCGGAAGCCTATGGCCAGGCGATCTTCGGCGCGCTGAAGAAGCACTTCGGCAACCACATTCCCGAGACGATCATCGAGCCGGGCCGCGGCATGGTCGGCAATGCCGGCGTGATCAAGGCGGAAGTCGTGCTCGTCTCGAAGAAGTCGGACAACGACGCGCACCGCTGGGTGTTCCTCGACATCGGCAAGTTCGGCGGTCTCGCCGAGACGATGGACGAGGCGATCCGCTACCCGATCCGCACCGCGCGCGATCAGGACGAGATGGAGCCCTGCGTGCTCGCTGGCCCGACCTGCGATTCGGCCGACGTGCTCTACGAGAAGAACATGTACCCGCTGCCGATCACCCTTTCGATCGGCGACGAGGTGCTGATCGAGGGCACGGGCGCCTACACGACGACCTACTCGGCTGTCGCCTTCAACGGCTTCGAGCCCCTCAAGGCCTACGTGATCTGAACCGATCCAGGTGGCTCCCGCGACAAGCGGGAGCGCCACTCACAACGAGATCCGATGACCGCTCGTGGCGGCAAGTGAAGTTCGGGAGGCCGGGATGGCCACTGTTCTTGGTTCCGTGCGCGCATTTTTTGCGCAATCCGCTTTTACCACCGACGAGGAAAACCCCGGCGACGTGGTTGCGCGCGAGCGTCTGCTCGATCGCGCCATGGGCGAGGGCCGCTTCCGCAAGTCCTCCGAAAAGCTGCGCCGCGGCCGCGTGCCGGCGGAAGGGCTGGCGCTCGTCGCCCGCGATCCGGATGGCCATGTGATCGGCACTGTTCGGCTGTGGAACGTCGAGGCAGGTGTGGACGCTTCGGGCAATGGCGTGCCGGCGCTGCTGCTCGGCCCGCTTGCCGTCGATCCGGACCACGAGGGCAAGGGCATCGGCGCGGCGCTGATGCGCGCGGCGATCACCGAGGCCGCCCGGCGCCACCATGGGGCGGTGCTTCTCGTCGGCGACGCGCCGTACTACGAGCGTTTCGGCTTCTTCGCGGACAAGGCGCAGCACCTCGTCATGCCCGGCCCGTTCGAGCGCCACCGTTTCCTGGCGATGGAACTGAAAGAAGGCTGGCTCGACGGCGCAGTCGGTGTGCTTGTCCCGGCCGGTCGCCGGCTGGGTCGCGGAGTGGTTCGTAAAGCGGCCTGACACTCCGCAAAACTTTCCTGCTATCCCGTCGCTAGCTCCGGTCGACGATGGGATCGGCCGGGGTGGCATACCCCGTCTTCCGGCAGTGGAAACGGTCCGAGTCACTCGCAGTTGAGCAAGCGCTGCGACCTGTAGCGGTCACCGTCGCTTTGGCGATGACACTCCCCGCTGTGGCGAGCGATGCGTTTCGCGCATGGCGAGCGCTGAACTTGTGATTTAATTGCAACGCTTCCCAGTCATTGCCGTGATCCGGACTGTAACCGGTAAAATATTGATCTGGCTCAACTCCTCTTCCCTTGGTGGGCGGATAGTCGGCGCGTGCAGCGGTCCGTCCCGCTGCGAACTACCGATGAAGGAGAGAAAAATGTCCAATACCCTGACCCGTTCCATGGGGCTCGTTGCGGTCGTGGTTGCCGCGACGATCGGGCAGGCAGCTGTTGCCGCCGACCTAGCGCCGCTGTCCGAACCTGCGCCGGAAGCAGTCGCGGCGGACCCGCTCGGCCCGTGGCAGATCCGCCTGCGCGCGCTGGGCGTGATCACGAACGATTCGGGTCATGTGAAGGGAATTTCCGGCTCCGCCCTGTCCTACAGCGACACGGTCGTTCCCGAGCTCGATATTTCCTATTACTTTACCGACAACATCGCAGCGGAACTGATCCTCGGCACCACGTATGCGAACATCGACGCCGCAGGCTCCATCGAGGAACTCGGCAAAGTGGGCAAGACCTGGCTGCTGCCGCCGACGCTGACGCTGCAGTATCACTTCACCGACTTCGGCGCCTTCAAGCCTTACGTCGGCGCGGGCGTCAACTACACGCTCTTCTACAATCAGTCCGGCAAGGGCAAGTTCTCCGACCTCGACGTCAAGAACGAATTCGGCGCCGCGCTGCAGGTCGGCTTCGACTACATGCTCGACGAGCATTGGGGCGTGAACCTCGACGTCAAGAAGCTGTTCCTGGAGCCGGAGTGGAAGGCCAACTTCGACGGCACGTCACTATCGGGCAAGGCGAAACTCGATCCCTGGCTGATCGGCACCGGTTTAACCTATCGATTCTGACAAGTGGATTTGTGCTCGGCATTGCGGAAAAGCGCGTGGCCGGGCTTAGCGATGGAGGGGGCGTCAGGATTGACGGCCCCTTTGACAGGCGGCGCGCGCCGGTGTACCGGAGGGATCGGGTGAGAGCCCCGGCCGTCCGCGAGCGCAAGCTTTGGTGAAGACTCTCGTTTCTCGATACGGTTTTCCAGCTTCGAAAGCATGCGAACCGGCGGCAATGCGGACCCCCCGATATGACGCATGCAGCAACTGGAGAAACCCATGCGTCCATCGACGCCGCTTCCTTCCCTTGATGGGCTAAAAGATCAAGCCAAGCGCCTGCGCGCGCGCTTTACCGCCGAAGATCAGCCGATTAGCCACTCCCGCGCACTCGAACTTGTGGCCGCCCAGTACGGGTATCGCGACTGGAACACGCTGCATGCGGCGATCGGCAACCGGCCGCCGTTCGACCCATGGCAGCTTGGCTCGCGCGTTCGCGGCCATTATCTCGGGCAGCCCTTCGATGCGAAGGTGCTGGGCGTGCAGGCGCTGGCCACGCAGCCGGGACATTACAGGCTGACACTGCAGTTCGGCGAGCCAGTCGATGTCGTGAGCTTCGTGAGCTTTTCGGCGTTCCGGCAGCGGGTCAACTGCACGGTCGACGAAACGGGGCGGACGGCTTCGAAGACCTCGGACGGTCGGCCGCATCTTGAATTGGAATGGTAGCGAGGCGTCCACGATCAAGCGTGCGTCTTCCGTGCCCGGACAAAATTCCGCCCGATCTCGGCCATCTGCTCTCGGTAAGCACTGTGGCCCGGTGAACCGATTCGCCGGGCCATCGCACATTTCGGGAGAGAGACATGAGAAGACCAACCCTTGTGGTGGCCGCCTGTGTGGTGGCGCTTGCCACGTTCGCCAGTTTGCCGGCCCTGGGGGGCGAGAATCCCATACTGGGCGCCGCCAAGAAGGCTGAAACGAGCCTTGGGGCAAGGGTCGGCTTAGCCGTTGTGGACACGGCGACGGGTAACACCTGGCTGCACAATGCAGACCAGCGCTTTCCGATGGCCAGCACGTTCAAGGCCCTGGCCTGCGCCGCCTTGCTTGACAGCGGGACCGACAAGCTGGAGCGGAAGGTCGTCATCGGCAAGGCCGATCTCGAATCGTATTCCCCCGTGACGAAATCCATGGTGGGCAGGAAAGCTTCGGCTTCGGATCTCTGCGAGATCACGCTCCGTACGAGCGACAACACCGCGGCCAACAAGGTGCTGGAGGTTCTGGGCGGACCTGCGGCGGTCACCGCCTTTCTCCGGTCCGTCGGGGATGACACGTCGCGGCTCGATCGGACGGAACCCAAGCTGAATGAGGGCAAGCCAGACGATCCGCGCGACACGACGACGCCAACGAAGATGGCCGAGACCATGCGCAAGCTTGTGCTTGGAGATGCTCTGGGCGAACCGGAACGCCGGCAGCTGACGGACTGGCTGGTTGGCAACGAGGTCGCAGGCCCCTTGCTTCGCGCAGGTATTCCGGGCGATTGGCGCATTGCCGACAGGACCGGGGCGGGCGGGCATGGAACGCGCGGGATCGTTGCGGTGATGTGGCCGCCAGAGCGGAAGCCGATCGTTGCCGCTATCTACCTGACGGAGACGGATGCATCGATGGATGCACGCAACGCTGCCATTGCCGAGATCGGCAAGGCGATTGCCGCCGAGTTCACGGATTAAACCGGGCTTGGGCCTATTTTATCATTTGAGGTTTAGCTGCCAGGAGACGCCGAAGCGGTCGTTCACCCAGGCAAATTCTTGGCTGAACCCGTAATTGCCGAGCGGCATCAGTTCCTTTCCGCCTTCACAGAGAGCGGCATGGATCGCGCGCAGTTGTGCTTCGGACTCGCACTCGACGAACAGCGAGAAGGCGGCGTGAAGGTGAAGTCGTGGTTGATCGGGCTATCAATGCACAGGATCGACTGCCGGCCGATGTGGAAGCGGGCGAGCATGACGCTCCCCTCGGGGCCGGCTTCGCCCGGTCCACAGCGGACAGTCTCGTCGATCGCGCAATCGGGAAAGATCGAGGCATAGAATGCCATCGCCTCTTCCGCCCGTCCCTGGAACATCAGGAATGGTTTGACCGACAGGCTCATGGCCACCTCGCCGCGTTGATCTCGCGGCGATGGTAGACCAAAGCATGTCGAATGTCCTGTCAGGTCAGGCGCTGATGTCCACGACGCCGCAATCGCCCGCTTCTGAAGCGAAGGCGAGCTGGCGGCCGTTCTTGCTCCAGGCCATGGACGAAATCGCGCCCTTGCCCGGCCGGCGCAGCAGCACTTCGCGGTTGTCGGCGAAGCGGGCGGCCATGACCATGCCGTCCGAATAGCCGATGGCAACGACGTCCTCGACCGGATGGCAGGCGACGGCTGTCACCATCACGTCGCCACGGGTACCGAGTTCCAGGGGCGCCTTGCCCATCGGGCCATCCTTCGACGCGAAGGGCCAGACGATTGCGGCCGGCGCGCCGGAGGAGGCAAGCCACTTGCCCTTGGCCGACCATGACAGCGACTTCACCTTGACCGGATAGCCGCTCATGCGCATATGGCGCGTGTCGCCACCGGGCTTGCTGTCGAGCTTCCAGCCATGCAGGGCGTTTTCCTGCATGCTGGTGACGACGAAGCGTCCGTCCGGCGAAAAGGTGACGCCGGTGTGTGCACCCTTCCATTCGAGGTCGACCGGCGCCCCCGCCGTTGCCACCCAATGCATCGACACGCCGTTGTAGCGAGCGACGGCGATGCGCAAGCCCTTCGGCGCGAAGGCGATGCCCTCGACCGTACGTTGCTCGGGGAACTCCTTGATCATGCCATCGGCAAGGCGCACGCGCGTCGTGCGCCCTTCGGCAAAGGCGACCGTGTTCTGCGGGCCGGCGGCAACGACGGAGATCCACTTGCGCGGTATTTCTGCCAGAACGGTGGCCGTACCGTCGGCGGCGATGCGGAAAATCTTTCCGTCCTCGCCGCCGGTGACGAGAGTATCGTTCGCCTCGTCGCGGACGCAGGCGAGCAGACCGTCATTGGCCTCGGTGACCTTGTGGCCATGGTCCAGCCGATGAATCGCGCCGATGGCACTGGCGAAGAACGGTACCTCGCCGAGGAAATAGGTCGCGACGACGTGGCCGTCGAGGTCGAGAGGGGCAACGGTTGGCATCAGTTCGCCTGCGCCTCGCAGGCCTTGAAGGTGCGCTCGATCTTCTCGCGGTCGAGGTCGCGGCCGATGAAGACGAGGCGGCTTTCGCGCTTCTCGCCGTCCTTCCAGGCGCGCTGGTGATCGCCCTCGACGATCATGTGCACGCCCTGCACGACGTAGCGCTCGTCGTCGCCGGCAAAGGCGATGATGCCCTTCAGGCGCAGGATGTTCGGCCCGTCCGTCTGGGTGATCTTCTGGATCCACGGGAAGAAACGGTCCGGGTTCATCTCGCCGCCGCGCAGCGAGATCGACTGCACCGTCACGTCGTGGATCGGCGAGGGGCCGTGGTCGTGGTCGTGGTGGTGATGGTCGTGATCGTGATGATGATGGTCATGATCGTGATGATGGTGGTGGTGATCATGCCCGTGGTCATGGCCGCAGTCGGGGCCGCAGACGTGGTCTTCATGATCGTGGTCGAGGAAGTGCGGATCGTTCTCCAGCGCGCGCTCCAGATTGAAGGCGCCCTGATCCAGGACCTTGGCCAGGTCGATGTCCGAGCGGGTGGTGCGGTAGATGCGGGCGCCCGGATTGATGGCGCGCACGGTCACCTCGATGCGCTCCAGCTCTTCCGGGGTGACTAGGTCGGTCTTGTTCAGAAGGACGACGTCGGCAAAGGCGATCTGGTCCTCGGCCTCGCGGCTGTCCTTCAGCCTGAGCGGCAGGTGCTTGGCGTCGACCAACGCCACTACTGCGTCAAGCTCGGTCTTGGAGCGCACGTCGTCATCCATGAAGAAGGTCTGGGCGACCGGCACGGGATCGGCAAGGCCGGTGGTTTCGACGATGATGGCGTCGAAACGGCCGGGGCGGCGCATCAGGCCCTCCACGACGCGGATCAGGTCGCCGCGCACGGTGCAGCAGATGCAGCCGTTGTTCATCTCGTAGATTTCTTCGTCCGACTCGACGATGAGGTCGTTGTCGATGCCGATTTCGCCGAACTCGTTGACGATGACGGCGTATTTCTTGCCGTGGTTCTCGGTGAGAATCCGGTTCAGAAGCGTGGTCTTGCCGGCGCCGAGATAGCCGGTGAGGACGGTGACGGGAACGGGCTTTTGCGTGGCGGTGTCGGTCATGGGAGCCTCAAGAACGGTCGGGGATGCCGCAGGCATCCGGTTGGCGTCTGATATAGGAGATGAAACGCAGCTGCGCAAATGTCGCCAGCGTTCAGCGCAGCGTATTCACGTCGAATGATTTTATGTCCTGAAGCAATTCGGCAAGGCCGGTTGTTGCGTGCGCCAGCAGTTGTTCCCCGCGTTCTGCGGTTGCGGCGGCAGCATTGCCGGCGGCGCCCTCTGGGTTAAGATCCGACATCTTCCAGCCGAAGGCGTGCGGGCCGTAGGCGCGCAGATGCCGAAAGTCGCGCGCGAAATCCGACTGGCTGGACGAAAAGCGTGCGGCCTTGTCATGCTTGACCGATTCCGGATGGATCGCAAGCATCACCGATGTCTCGATGTCCCCGCCATGAATATCGATTGCCTTGTCCTCCGGCGCGATCCAGCCGTCCGGCTGGCCGAAGCGGGTCCAACTGGTCGCCACGGCCAGCATGCCGTAGCGAATACGCGCTTCGGTCGCGACGATTGTCATCAGCGGCGAATTGCCCCCGTGGGCATTAAGCATCACGAATTTGCGGATGCCCTGCTGGGACAGGCCTGCGGCGATGCCGAGCCAGCGCTCGACCGCTTCGTCATAGGAAAGCGACTTGGTGCCCGCCACGTCGAGATGCTCCGGTGAGTAGCCAATCTGCTCGGTGGGCAGGAACGTCACGGACAGGTCTGTGGGGAGGGCTGCAATCAGTCGATCGACGATCGCGTCGGCGATTAGCCAGTCCGTCTCGAAGGGCAGATGCGGTCCGTGGAACTCATGGGCGCCGAGGGGGAGAACAGCAATCCAGTCGGCGCGCTCGGAGGGGTCGAGCGCGGGATCGTTGTCTTGCCAGCGCTTGTTGGGCCAGCGTCTTGTGGGGCGGACGCTCATCGGGCCTCTTCCTGACTTGTCGCCAATGGGGTGTCTCTGTCATACAAGGTGAGCGCGGCGAAACAAGATCGGCGAGGACGCATGGGCAAGAAAAAGAAGGAAGAGAAGAAAGAAAAGGCCAAGAAAAAGGAGCATGCTCCTATCCGGCCGACCGAAGTTTCCGGCGCGATAGTCCAAACCGCACGCTCGATCCGAACGGTTCTTTCTCGAAATCTTCTCTCCAGCGGCCTTTATGCCGGGCAGGATGGCGTGATGCTGGCGCTTGCCGACAATGGCGGGATGACCGCAGGCGCGCTCGCCGCCCGGCTGGGCGTCAAAGCCCCGACAATGACCCGTACCATTGGACGGTTGGAGGCTCAGGGCTTTGTTGAGCGCAAGCCCGACACCGTTGACGGGCGGCTCACAGTGGTCGAACTGACACAAGCCGGGCGGGCCACCCTCGATCTCATCACGCAGGCCTGCAATCTCAGTGAACACCAGGCGCTCGATGGCCTGAGCGACAAGGAAGTCCGTACCCTTCTGAAGCTCTTGCGCGCCGTGGACGGCAACCTGCGGGGCGTCGTGAGGGAGGCCGGCGAGAAGGCCGTTGCGGAGGAGATTTAAATAGTTTAAATAACGGTTTAAACGTCGCTATTGTCAATTTCGGGGAGGGGGCATGGCGCAGAAGGTCAAGCTGTCGACGATCGCGGAAACGCTCGGGGTTTCTACCGCAACTGTCTCCCTAGCCCTGCGCGACAGCCCGCTCGTTGCGCTTACAACCCGCGAGCGGATCAAGGAGCAGGCGCGCGCGCTCGGCTACATCTACAACCGCCGCGCAGCCAGCCTCCGCACGTCGCGATCGGGTATCATCGGCGTCGTCGTGCACGACATCATGAACCCGTTCTACGGCGAGATCCTGAAGGCGATCGAGAGCGAACTCGATCGCGACCGCCAGACGTTCATCCTCTCCAATCACTATGACTCGGTCGAGAAACAGCGCAATTTCATCGAGACACTGCTGCAGCTCGGTGGCGACGGCGTGATCATGTCTCCCGCGATTGGCACGCCGCCGGAGGACATTCTGCTTGCCGAGGATAACGGCATGCCTGCTATCCTGATCGCGCGATCGATCGACGGGTTGGATGTGCCGATCTTTCGCGGCGACGACGCCTACGGGATATCGCTTGCGACTAATCACCTGATCGGGCTTGGCCACCGCGTGATCGCCATGGTCGGCGGCACCGACCAGACCTCGACCGGGCGCGACCGCTACCAGGGCTACGTGAACGCGCTGCGCAAGGCCAATATCGAGGTCGATCCGGCATTGCGCATTCCAGGTCCCCGCTCCAAGCAGGGCGGTTTCGAGGCTGCCGTCCACTTCCTTTCGCTGCCGCAGAAGCCGACGGCGGCCGTCTGCTGGAACGACCTTGTCGCGATCGGCCTGATGAACGGCATCGCGCGCGCCGGGCTCGTACCGGGCCGCGACGTGTCGGTGACCGGTTATGACGATCTCGAGGAGGCCGCGATCGCCACGCCCTCGCTCACGACGGTCTGGAATGGCCAGTCGGAAGTTGGCCGGAGCGCGGCACGTGCTCTGCTCGATAAGCTCTCGGGCAGTCACGAGCCGGACGGGATCCATCTGATCAAGCCGGAAATGCGCATTCGCCAGTCGACCGCTCCGTTGAAGCACAATGGACACGACGCCGCCTGAGGGTGATGCAGGTCTACCGCAGGATGGAGGAACCCATGCCTGAAACGCCGAAGGTCCTTCTTGTCGGGAAGGTGCGTCAACGTGTTGCCGAGCGGCTTGGCGACGCGGTGGAACTGGTGCGCTGCACAGCGCCGCTTGCACCCGGGATGCTTGATCCGGTTATTGCTGCCGAGATCCGCGGTGTTGCCGTGTCCGGCAGTTTCGATGGTGTGGCGTTCAAATGCCTGCCCAATCTTGAAATCATTGCCAATTTCGGTGTTGGCTACGACGGCGTCGACATTGGCAGCGCGGCTGCGCGCGGCATTGTCGTTACCAATACGCCCGACGTGCTGAACGACGAGGTCGCCGATACGGCGATCGGGTTGCTGCTGAACACGTTGCGCCGTTTCCCGGAAGCCGAGACCTGGCTGCGTGAAGGGCGCTGGAAGCGAAGCGGGCCGTTTCCGCTTTCGCGCTTGACGCTGCGAGGCCGGTCGGTGGGGATCTACGGCCTGGGGCGGATCGGATTGGAAATCGCCAAGCGGCTCGAAGGTTTTGGGGTGTCGATCAGCTATCACACCCGCACGATGCGGCCGGAAGCTCCCTACGTCTATCATTCGACGTTGATCGGCATGGCCGAAGCCGTCGACACGTTGATCGCAATCGTTCCCAAGACGGCCGACACTTACAAGACGATCAATGCGGAGGTGCTCAGCGCACTCGGTCCGAACGGCGTGCTTGTCAATGTCGGACGGGGCTGGACCGTGGATGAGCAGGCGCTCGCCGAGGCGCTCGAGGCGGGCACGATCGCAGCTGCAGGGCTCGACGTGTTCCAGGACGAACCTCATGTGCCGGCAGCACTGCTTGCGGCACCCAACACCTGTCTGCTTCCGCACGTCGCCTCGGCCTCCGTCGCCACGCGCGATGCCATGGCCGATCTCGTGGCGGACAATCTGCTGGCATGGTTCTCGACCGGCAGGCCGCTGACGCCGGTGCCGGAAACACCAGCCTGAACGCGGCGCTTTGTTCCGAAGCGGGGTGGGGCGTGCTCTTGGGGAGTAAGCGTTAAGCTCTCGTAAATCTTGCGGGCGCAGGCTTCTTTACGAATCGCGCGATCTCGGAGAAGGCCCATGCGAAAAGTGATCATGCCGGCTGTCTGTGTCATTGCTCTTCTCGCCGGGATATGGTCGCTCGATGCAGGAACACCGCCGGACGTGGATCCGGTCGTTTCCGGTTCCATCCGGAAGCCCGCAGACCTTACGGGCGACAAGCTCTTCTCCGTATCGAATGTCGAGGCTCAGACTGCCTGTGCCGTGTCGCGCGGCGAGAAGCTGACCAACCGGAGCATGCGCTTTGCAGCCGCCAGGGGCTGCGAGCAGGTCTGGCCCGGATTGTCGAATGCGGCGACCTGGACCGAGACCGGCGACGGGACGGTCGTCCTTTCCAATGCCGCGGGCGATGCCATTCTGACGCTGGCCGAAGGCGACGGGCCGGCCTATGAGACCGTCGACCCATCGAATGCGATGATCACGCTGAACGGTGCGGACTGAGCCCGTTGGGATTAGCCGGCAGCTTGGCGCGCGGGCTTGACCAGCTTTGAATCCGCATAGGCGCGGACGGCATCGCCGAATGCCTCGAACAGCTTGTTGGAAGGTTCGTCCGAGCCGACCCAGTATTCCGGATGCCACTGGACCCCGACGGCAAAGTTCTTCGAGCCGATCACGGAGACGGCTTCGACCGTGCCGTCCTCTGCCAGCGCTTCGACGGCAAGACGCGGGGCAGCTGCCGAAATTGCCTGACGGTGCAGAGAGTTAACGCGAATCGTCCCGGCGCCGACAATCGCGGCCAGGCAGCTTCCCTCCTTGACGATCACGTCCTGGCGAATGCCGTAGGCCTCGTCGAGGATGGTGGTGTCCGGCTTGCGGTGATCCCAGTTGCCGGGAATGTCCTGGATTTCATTTGCCAGCGTACCACCGAGGGCGACGTTCAGTTCCTGCAGTCCGCGACAGATGGCAAGCAGCGGGATGCCGCGCTCCAGCGCGCGCTTGATCAGTGGTATCGCCGTCGCGTCACGGGCGAAGTCGAACGGCCCGTCGGCCGCGGTCGCTTCCTGCCTCCAATAGGAGGGGTGCACGTTGGTGCGTGAGCCGCTGACCAGGAGCCCGTCGACCCGGTCGAGAATTTCATCGAAGTCGTGTCCGCTTTCGAGCGCCGGAACCAGGAAGGGGATGACGCCTGCGCCCTTGACGGCGGCACGCACATATTGGTTCGGCGTGGCCTGCCACACATTGCCTTCGATTTCACGGATATCCGCGGGGATGGCGACGACAGGTTTCGGCATGCTGGAGCTCCGATCAAATTGGCCATGATCGATGCTGGCAGTGAACTCTCGATCCGGCCGTGTTCAAGTGTCAACGCAGAGCGCACATATTCCGCGCGCGGCGCTGTTATCCAAAGGCTTTGCCGTCAAATCGCAGTCCAGTCAATTCCCAAGCAGCGGCGAAGGAGAGAATTGTAGCGCCTGCGGCCGCTAAAGCACGTCGCGATCCCCCTTGCCGCGATTCAGAGCTTCGGCTTATCGCTTGCGTATGGTCCGACGCCGGTTGCCACATGCGGGAGATAGACTTCGGCTCCGCGTACCCTGATCCCGAGAAGGGGCGGCTTGTTTTGGCATGAAAATCAGCACTCGATTAACCATGATTTTCGATATCTCAATCTCTGCGATGAATTTGTTGCGATGCATTTTGTGCGCGCAGTTGATGATTGTGTCTGTGATTTTGCATCAGTCTGCTATGTGTAGTTGCGTTTGGACGCCCATTTCGAAGGTGGACTGCACGATTCGGTTGAACAGCTGTGCAAAGGGACGGGCATGGTAGTTTGCTCGCCTAAATGATCGGGCATTTTCGCGAAATCATTCATTAAAATTTCGTCTGTAACGCTCGCCTGTCAACGGGAGCACCGAGTCCATGAAGGATCGAGGTCAAAGCACGCTGCCGGCGGATGTGTATCTGTCGTTCGTCAGTTCGCTTTACGGAAATCGCCAGACCCTGTTCGTCGGCATGATTTCTCATGTCGTTACCTTCGCGTTCGTCTACGCGAAAACGGCTGACCCATTCTTCCTCGCATGCTGTGTTGCGGTCGTACTCGTCTGGTCGTCGCGTGCCTATGGCATGCGCCGCTTCGATCGCGTCGACCATTCCAAGCTCGACAGCGATAGGATCCGCTATTGGGAAAACTGGTACAATGCCGGTGCCGTCGGCACGACGCTCGTGCTGGGCATTGCTTGCGGCTACAGCCTCCTCATCAGTCGGGACAGCTTTGCGGAACTTGCCACCATTGCCGTGACGCTTGCCACCATGGTTTCGGTAGTGGGTCGAAACTGCGGCTCAAGCCGGGCCGTCGATTATATGTGCTTTTCGGCCTGCTTTCCGATGGTGGTCGGCTTTCTCGGCCTGCAGGATTTCTATCACGCCGTCCTTGCGGTGCTCATCCTGCCGTTCGTACTGACGACCCGGATAATGGCGAATGGCGTTCGCAGTTTCCTGGAGAAGGCAGCACTCGCCACCCGCGAGATATCGATTATTGCCGATCGCTTCGATGCGGCGCTCAACAACATGCCGCACGGTCTGTTCATGCTGGATGCCGACCAGCGCATTCTCGTCGCCAACCGACGCGCCTGCGAACTGCTGCAACTCGGCGATAAGGATCGCCTGAAGGATTGCCATCTCGACGTGGTTTTGCGCTATGGCGTTCGCAGCAGCTTCCTGAATGCCGAGCAGAGCAAGGCAATCCTGCAAAAACTGGACGAACTGCTCAAAGGTGAGCGTTCACGTGCACTCGTCCAGGTGGCGGACGACTTTTACCTGGAGTTTACTGCCAGCCGCCGTGAGAACGGCGGCGCGGTTTTGATTTTCGAGGACGTGACTGCGCGCATGCGCGCGGAAAACAAGATCCTTCACATGATCCGCTATAACAGCCTCACGGGTCTGCCGAACCGCACCTATTTCGCTGAGCTGGTGCAGGCGGTGCTGACCGAGCGCAAGCGGCCAGGTACAGTGGGCTTCATGGTGCTTGATGTCGATGAGTTCAAACATGTCAATGACATGAAGGGACACGTAACCGGCGACCGGCTACTTTGCCTAATTGCGGAGCGTTTGCGCAAGGCAGCTGGTGACAAGGCTATCACTGCTCATCTGATGGGCGACGAGTTCATCCTGTTTTTCCCGAACGACAACAATCGCAAGGATCTCGAGGAGCGCATGCGCCGGCTGCACCAGCACGTGCAGGGGACGTATGAGCTGGCCGGAACGACTTTCAACGTTTCTTTGAGCGCGGGTTGCGTGCTTTGCGAGAGCGATGAGTTCCGCATGGAGGACATGCAGATCAAGGCAGATCTCGCCCTGTTCGAGACGAAGTCGCGCGCGAAGGGCGGCTTCACCACGTTCGAAGAGGAGATGGATGCCCGCTATGTCGAGCGCCAGAAGCTCAAGACCGATCTGCGCGAGGCCATTGCCAAGAATGAACTGTCGGTCGCCTACCAGCCAATGTTCCTGCCCGACGGATCGCGCATCGAATGCTGCGAAGCGCTGGCGCGCTGGACGCATCCCGAGCGGGGGCCTGTTTCGCCCGTGATCTTCATCCAGATCGCCGAGGAGATGGGTATCGTCTCCGAGATTACCCGCCTGGTGATCGAACGCGCCTGCGCCGATTGCGCCGGTTGGCCGGAGCATATGGGCGTTTCCATCAACCTGTCGGTACAGGACCTGCGCAATTCCGAGATTGTCAGCGTCGTGACGGATGCGTTGATCGCGTCTGGTCTCAAGCCGTCTCGATTGCACCTCGAGGTGACCGAGAGCTGCCTGATGGAAGAGCCGGTCAAGGTGAAGGCCGTGTTGCAGGAACTGCGGGCGCGGGGGATCACCATCGCCATCGATGACTTCGGCACCGGCTATTCCAGCTTGAGCTACCTTGACGCGCTTCCGCTTGACGTCATCAAGATCGACCGATCCTTCGTACGTAACATTGCCGAGGACGCGCGCCGCTTCAAGCTGCTGCGCGGTACGGTCAATCTTTCGCGCGAGCTCGGGCTCCGGATTGTCATCGAAGGCGTGGAGACGCGCGAACAGCTGGCACTGATCAACAAGCATCAATGTGCCGATCTGGTGCAGGGCTATGTCTTTGCTGCCCCGATGTCTTCGTCCGCGGTTATGGATCTGACAGAAACTCTGGCCCGCAAGGAAGCAGAAGTGCGCGCCAAGCGCGGACGCCACGTCGCCTGATATACTTCAATTCCATCCAGTATTGTAGAATGCGCTAAAATATTGATTTCCTTATATATGCTAAAATTCTGTTAAGGTTAATACATGGTAATTTACACAAATTGATTGAAATGATTGAGTGTGCGCCTGCGGTTCAGCGACCGCAGGTCATTCAATCGGGGATTTGTGTTCCATGGCCAGCGTACAATCGGCTACCAATCGATTTTCAGACAAGCTCATGACGCTGCTCGACCGGGTGGAATACCGCCGGGTGGAGACCGGGGAGGACATGGAGGAGGTCGCGCGCATCCGCTACAAGGCTTACAAGGCCGGAAGCGTGATGCAGCTGGGAGACGATTCGCCCCTGTTGATCGACGAGGTCGATTTCGACAGTCATGCCTATGTGTTCGGCATCTATTACGATGAGCGGCTGATTTCGACCGTCCGCCTGCATCACGTCACGCCCGAACATCGCGTCAATTCATCCGGCAAAGTGTTTCCGGACGAAATCAATGCTTTCCTTGATGCCGGGATGTCGTTGATCGATCCCGTCCGCCTGGCCGCCGATCCGGAGGTCTGGAACGAGATGCCGGCAATTCCCTATCTCACGCTGCGCCTTGCCACGATGGCGACCGACTACTTCCAGGTCGATCGCTGCCTGCAGATGGTAAAGCCGGCGCATTCGGCCTTCTACAAGCGCGTTTTCGACGCCGACTTCGTTGCTTCGCCGAAGAGCAATCATGGCAAGTTCATCATCGACCTCATGCTGCTCGCCACCCGCGTCAAGGAGGTCCTGCCGTCGCTCTACGTGCGTTTCCCCTTTTTCAAGTCGGAGCCTTTCGAGCGCCGGATGCTGTTCGGGCGCGGCGAGGAAATGCAGTTCAGCCCGCTGACGGTGCGTCCAACCGCCCGGATCGCGCATTTCGGCGGCAGCAGCCGTATCCAGATCGGCGAGGCGGGTCTGCGGATCTGATTTCGCGCCAGAGTCGCAATCTGGTTGACAAATGTCAGGGTGCGACTCTGTCGCGCGTTGCGCTTTGACAAGCCTTTGTGTAAGCGATGGCGTGGAATAGGGGCCTTGCGGCCCGCTTTGGCGACGGGTGCGTCCCCCTTCGGATCGGGCGCATGCAAACAGGAGACGATAGCATGGCTGAACTTCATACCGGACCGGTCGAGATGGGTGCTCCGATGGACTATGCAGAGCACGAGAAGACCTACAGCTTCTTCCTCAATGCGGCCAAGTACGGAACGATGTTCTGCGTGACGCTGATGATCGCGATGGCCGCCGCCTTCTTCACCAGCGCCGGCTTCTTTTCCGGGCTCGTTCTCCTGATCGTCCTTAACGTCCTCGGCTTCATCGCTCTGCGCTGAACGCTCCTTAGCGGACTGCAGGATATAGCGCCCCCAATCGGGGGCGCACTTATATGGCGCTGCCAAACTGGGGGAGGATTGGCGTGTGAGTGGGACTGTGTTCGTCGCGCGGGAGAGTGACCCCGCCGAAAGCCGCGCCGCGGCATCAGTGGAAACCGTCAAGAAGATGAAGACCCTCGGCTTCGATGTGATCGTCGAAGCGGGCGCTGGGCTATCATCGCGCATTCGCGACCTAGACTACGAAGCCGCCGGTGCGGCAATCGGTGCACCTGCCGATGCGAAGGGCGCCGACGTCGTTCTCAAGGTCCGCCGGCCGACCGACAAGGAAATCAAGTCCTACCGGTCCGGCGCGCTCGTGATCGCTATCATGGACCCATACGGCAACGACAAGGCGCTTGCCGCCATGGCCAAGGCGGGTCTTACGACGTTTGCAATGGAGCTGATGCCGCGCATCACCCGCGCCCAGTCCATGGACGTCCTTTCCTCGCAGGCGAACCTTGCCGGCTACCAGGCCGTAATCGATGCCGCGGCCGAATATGACCGCGCTCTGCCGATGATGATGACAGCGGCTGGTACGGTCCCGGCCGCCAAGGTCTTCGTCATGGGGGCCGGCGTTGCCGGCCTGCAGGCGATTGCCACAGCCAAGCGCCTCGGAGCTGCCGTTTCCGCCACGGACGTTCGCCCTGCCGCCAAAGAGCAGGTAGCGTCGCTCGGCGGCAAATTCATCGCTGTCGAGGACGAGGAGTTCAAGGCAGCAGAAACGGCCGGCGGCTACGCCAAGGAAATGTCCAAGGAGTACCAGGCGAAGCAGGCTGCACTTGTTGCCGAGCACATCGCCAAGCAGGACATCATCATCACAACCGCTTTGATCCCCGGCCGGCCCGCGCCGAAGCTTGTCAGCCGCGAGATGCTGAAATCGATGCGACCGGGGTCGATCGCCGTTGACCTCGCGGTCGAGCGCGGCGGCAACATCGAGGGATCCGAGGCCGGCAAGGTTGTCGAAGTCGAAGGCGTCAAGGTTATCGGCTATCTCAACGTGCCCGGCCGTATCGCCGCCTCCGCCTCGCTGCTCTACGCGAAGAACCTCGTCACCTTCCTGGAGACGCTGGTGAACAAGGACGAAAAAACGCTCAACGTCAATCCGGAAGACGAACTGGTCAAGGCGACGATGCTGACCCGCGACGGCGCGGTCGTTCATCCGAACTTTGCCGTTAGCGAAAGCAAGGAGAACGCGTGATGGCCAACGACCTCCTGGATAAGGCACTCACCGATCTCGAGCGTGCGGTCGAAGCGGTGCGCACCGCGGCGGAATACGCCCCGGATGCCGCTGCCGCAGCCGCGCACGGCGTCTCCGGCGGGGCGATCGATCCGTTCGTGTTTCGCCTTGCGATCTTCGTGCTGTCGATCTTCGTCGGCTACTACGTCGTCTGGTCGGTGACGCCGGCGCTGCACACGCCGCTGATGGCCGTCACCAACGCGATCTCCTCGGTGATCGTCGTCGGCGCGCTGCTCGCCGTCGGCATCTCGCTCTCGGGCATCGCCACCGGCTTCGGCTTCATCGCGTTGATCCTCGCTTCCGTCAACATCTTCGGCGGCTTCCTCGTCACCCAGCGCATGCTGGCGATGTACAAGAAAAAAGAGAAGTGAGGTCGCGCTGATGTCTCCGAATATTGCAGCCTTCCTCTATCTCGTCTCGGGCGTACTCTTCATCATGGCGCTGCGTGGCCTGTCGCATCCGACGACGAGCCGTCGCGGCAACATGCTCGGCATGACCGGCATGGGCATCGCCATTGTGACGACGCTCATTTTGGCGGCACCCTCCTTCGGCGGGTTCATGCTGATCGTCGTTGGTCTCGCCATCGGTGGCGGCGTTGGCGCCTACATTGCCCGCTCTATCCCGATGACGTCCATGCCGCAGCTCGTCGCGGGTTTCCACTCGTTGGTCGGTCTCGCCGCCGTTTTGGTGGCTGCTGCCGCTCTCTACTCGCCGTCTGCCTTCGGCATCGGTGAGATCGGCTCGATCCACGGCCAGGCGCTGGTGGAAATGGCGCTCGGGGTAGCGATCGGTGCGATCACCTTCACCGGATCGATCATCGCCTTCCTGAAGCTCGACGGGCGCATGTCCGGCAAACCGATCCTGCTGCCGTCTCGTCACCTGATCAATGCCGCGCTGCTGGCGCTGATCGTCTTCTTCATCTTCGGGCTGGCGCTGACCGAGAGCCATTTCAACTTCTGGGCCATCGTGTTGCTGTCGTTGGCGCTGGGCGTTTTGATCATCATCCCGATCGGCGGCGCCGACATGCCGGTGGTGGTCTCGATGCTGAATTCCTACTCGGGCTGGGCGGCTGCCGGCATCGGTTTCACGCTCGGCAACCTCGCGCTGATCATCACCGGTGCACTGGTCGGCTCCTCGGGTGCGATCCTGTCCTACATCATGTGCAAGGGCATGAACCGCTCGTTCATCTCTGTGATCCTCGGTGGCTTCGGCGGCGAGACGGCGGCGGCGGTTGACGACGGCATCCAACGCACGGTCAAGCAGGGGTCTGCGGACGACGCGGCGTTCCTGATGGCAAACGCCTCCAAGGTGATCATCGTGCCGGGCTATGGCATGGCGGTGGCGCAGGCACAGCACGCG
Source organism: Rhizobium sp. ARZ01 (assembly GCF_014851675.1). NCBI lineage: Bacteria > Pseudomonadati > Pseudomonadota > Alphaproteobacteria > Hyphomicrobiales > Rhizobiaceae > Rhizobium > Rhizobium sp. ARZ01. The sequence goes on along the minus strand of NZ_JACVAE010000001.1, from coordinate 2,772,073 downwards.
CTTCGCGAGCTTGCCGACAAGCTGAAGGAGAACGGCGTCGAGGTGAAGTACGCGATCCATCCGGTCGCGGGCCGCATGCCGGGCCATATGAACGTGTTGCTTGCCGAAGCCAATGTGCCCTACGACGAGGTGTTCGAGCTGGAGGACATCAACTCCGAGTTCGCCCAGGCCGACGTCGCCTACGTTATCGGCGCGAACGACGTGACAAACCCGTCGGCGCGCGACGACAAGTCCTCGCCGATCTACGGCATGCCGATTCTCGACGTCGACAAGGCCAAGACCTGCCTGTTCGTCAAGCGCTCGCTCGGCTCGGGCTACGCCGGCATCGACAATACGCTGTTCTACAAGGACGGCACGATGATGCTGCTCGGCGACGCCAAGAAGATGACCGAGGAAATCGTGAAAGCGATGAACCACTGAGCCATCGAAAATCGGTGAGACAGGCGAAAGGCCCGCAAGATGATTGCGGGCCTTTTTTTGCCTGCTGACAGTGAGGCCAACTCACTCACTTCGTCACCCCGGACGCGATCCGGGGTCCAGCAGCGCCGCGTCTGCGGCGCAAGAGCCTTTTGCGCTCAAGGACTTGAGCGCTCTGGATGCCGGATCAAGTCCGGCATGACGGAACTGACTGAGCGCGACCAAAACTGCGAAGCCCGCGATGCAGCGGGCTTCGGTAGTCGATAACTGGAAATGAGGTGCGGCTACGCAGACTTGCCGCGCGTGCGTGCCACGCCGTCCTTGGCGGGCTGGTACTTGGGGTCGAGCTGAAGTGCATGCGAGTAGGATTTCGCGGCCTTTGCCATGTCGCCCTTGCGCTCGTAGATCAGCGCCTGGTTCGCCCAGGATTCGGCGATCTTGCCGTCAAGCGAGATAGCTGTATTGAAATCGGCAAACGCGTTGTCGTCGTCGCCCTGTGCGGCATAGGAGAGACCTCGCCCGTTATAGGGCTCGGGGGAGCTCGGCGAGAGCGAGATCGCCTTGGAGAAGTCTTCGATCGCCGGTCCCTGCTGGCCGCGCTTCTGGTAGATCAGGCCGCGATTGTGGTAGGCGCGCGGGTCGGTGGTATCGAGCTGGATCGCCTTGTTGAAATCGTTGAACGCATCGTCCATCCGGCCAGCCTGGCGGTAGAGATTGCCACGGCCGATATAGGCGACGTCGTAGTTCTGGTTGATCTGCAGCGCCATATTGTAGTCGGCGGCAGCCTCGGCCTGATTGCCCATGTTACGCTGAACGAGCGCGCGGTTCGCATAGGCCTGGTAGAAGCGAGGGTTCAGCTGGATCGCCTTGTTGAAGTCATCAAGCGCGTCGCGGAACTGGCCGGCGCGGCCGTAGGCGGAGCCGCGGACGTTGTAGCCTTCCGGGTCCTGCGGGTTGGCAGCAATCACGCTCGACAGCGAGGAGATGTTCTCCGAGGAGCCCTGAGCGCGTTCGACGCGCATCACGTCTGTGGTGCTGTTGCTCTGGCAGGCGGTCAACAAACCGGCCGCAGCGATGGTGACAAGTGCGACGGCAACGGGCCTGCGAAGGTTCACGGCATCAGCCAAGCGTTTCAGGGTGACAGTGGAATGCCCCGTATAAGCTGCCATCAAGATCTTGTCCCTCGGTAAAGCGGCATTCTGCCGATCATGCATCCCGTCGCGCCGGCGTGCCCTGCCACCGCAGCGGTTCTTCATCGGACAACGGTTCGGAGGCAAACCTGATGCGCCGGCTGCCCAGCGGCGCTATCGGCACCCACCCTGCGGCGGATTGGAGCGATGCGCGACCCCCGGGGCAGTGCCCCAACGCGCATCAAAAAAGGCGGTGGCGATACTATCGCCCCCGCCAGACCTTGCATCGGAAAACGTCGAAAAAACGACGGATCAACGGCCCGTACGGCCGCCGCTGATCAAACCTTCGCGCTGTGCACGCTTGCGAGCCAGCTTGCGGACGCGGCGAACGGCTTCAGCCTTTTCGCGGGCGCGCTTCTGGGACGGCTTTTCGTAGTAGTCGCGCATCTTCATTTCGCGGAAGATACCTTCGCGCTGCATCTTCTTCTTGAGCGCGCGGAGCGCCTGATCGACGTTGTTATCGCGGACTAGTACCTGCACGAGTATCCCGTTCCTTTGGTTTGTGTTGGACGCCTCGGGGATCCAGGTCGACGAGGCAATACAAATATGGTTTCGCAGCCCAAAGGGCACGCGAGTGGGAGGTCGGATACCAGAACATTGCGCGGAAGTCCAGATGCCCCGCGCGAAACCATGGGAAAAATCACCAAACGACGGCCCGGATGCGTGCTGCGACACTCGGCGCCGTGCCGATGTCGCATGCGGCACAAGCCGCGGCGGAATGCGTCGCAAAGAAACCGTTGTAACTTTGCCAGATTTGCTTTCTATCGGCGACACGGAAATCGACCCGGACATACGGAGTAGAGGCGGATGCGCAAATATTCGGTCTTCGCCGTCGCACGCGAGGCGCTGCGCGGCCACAAAGGATGGGAGCCGCAATGGGCTTCACCCGAGCCGCGCAAGGAATACGATGTCATCATCATCGGCGCGGGCGGCCACGGTCTCGGCACTGCCTACTACCTCGCCAAGGAGCACGGCATCACCAATATCGCCGTGCTTGAGAAGGGATGGCTCGGCGGCGGCAACACTGGGCGCAACACCACGATCATCCGCTCGAACTACCTCTATGACGAAAGCGCTGCTCTTTATAATCATGCGCTGAAACTGTGGGACGGCCTGTCGCAGGACTTGAACTACAACGTCATGTACTCGCCGCGCGGCGTGATGATGCTGGCCCACAATATCCACGATGCGCAAGGCTTCCAGCGCACTCTCAGCGCCAACCGCCTGAACGGTGTGGACAACGAATGGCTGACGCCGGAGCAGGCCAAGGAATACTGCCCGCCGCTCGATATTTCCCGTTCCGCCCGTTACCCGGTGGTCGGGGCGACGCTGCAGCGCAAGGGCGGCACCGCCCGCCACGATGCCGTCGCCTGGGGCTACGCGCGCGGCGCTTCCGACCGCGGCGTCCACATCATCCAGAACTGCGAAGTGACCGGCATCCGCCGCAATCCGGACGGTTCCGTCGCCGGCGTCGAGACGTCGCGCGGGCCTATCAACGCCAAGAAGGTCGGCGTCGTCGCCGCCGGACATACTTCCGTCGTCATGCAGATGGCTGATATTCGCATGCCGCTCCTCAGCTTCCCGCTGCAGGCGATGGTCTCCGAACCGGTCAAGCCGATCTTCCCGTGCGTCGTCATGTCGAACACAGTGCATGCCTATATCTCGCAGTCCGACAAGGGCGAGCTCGTCATCGGTGCCGGCACCGACCAGTATCAGTCCTATTCGCAGACCGGCGGCCTGCACATCATCAACCATACGCTGGATGCGATCTGCGAACTGTTCCCGATGTTCACCCGCATGAAGATGATGCGTTCCTGGGGCGGCATCGTGGACGTGACGCCGGACCGCTCGCCGATCCTTGCCAAGACGCCGGTGAAGGGGCTTTACGTCAATTGCGGCTGGGGTACTGGCGGCTTCAAGGCAACGCCAGGCTCCGCGCATGTCTTCGCCCACACGATCGCCCGCGACGAGCCGCACGCCATCAACGCGCCGTTCACGATGGAACGGTTCCGCACCGGCCGACTGATCGACGAGGCGGCTGCTGCTGCCGTGGCTCACTAAATCGGAAGACGACAAGATGCTGCTGATCCATTGCCCCTACTGCGAGGAAGAGCGTCCGGAACTGGAGTTCCGCGGCGCCGGTGACGCCCATATCGAGCGTCCGACCAACATTGCCGAGATCTCCGACGAGGAGTTCGAAGCCTTCTTTTTCCTGCGCGACAACGTCAAAGGCCTCGTCTTCGAGCGTTGGCGCCACATGCATGGCTGCGGCCGCTTCTTCAACGCCGCCCGCGATACCGTGAGCGACAAGTTCGTTACGACCTACAAGGCAGGCCAGCCGAAGCCGGACCTGTCGCCGGCGCCGGCCGCGACGGAAAAGACCGTCGAAACCTATGAAGCTACGGAAGGACTGGCAGGATGAGCGGGGCAAATCGTATCGCAGGCGCTGGCCGGCTCACTCCCGCGCGCAAGGCCCGCTTCACGTTCGACGGCAAGAGCTATGAGGCGCTGGACGGCGATACCGTCGCCTCGGCGCTGCTTGCCAACGGCGTGCACCTCGTCGGCCGTTCGTTCAAGTACCACCGCCCGCGCGGCATTCTTTCGGCAGGTGCGGAAGAGCCGAATGCGCTGATCGATGTTGAGCGCGACGCTGCCCGCAAGCAGCCAAACGTCCGCGCCACCGTGCAGGAGGTATTCGACGGGGCGAAGATATCGTCGCAAAACCGCTGGCCGTCGCTGGCTTTTGACGTCGGCGGGATCAACAACCTGTTTTCGCCGTTCTTCGCCGCCGGCTTCTACTACAAGACGTTCATGTGGCCGAAGGCTGCGTGGGAAAAGTTCTACGAGCCGCGTATCCGCGCTGCCGCCGGCCTCGGCGTCTCGCCGACGGAAGCCGATGCGGACCACTACGCCAACCGTTTCGCTCATTGCGACGTGCTCGTCGTCGGTGCCGGCATCGCCGGTCTTTCGGCGGCGCTTGCGGCGGCCGAGAGCGGTGCACGCGTGATCCTCTGCGACGAGCAGCCGGAGGTGGGCGGGGCCCTGCATTACCACAAATCCGTCAAGGTGGATGGCGAGGACGGGTTTGCCTGGGCGCAGGCAACGGCCGCTCGTCTCGCGGCCATGGACAATGTCACGGTGCTGACCCGCACGACGGCATTCGGCTACTATGCGCAGAACTTCGTGGCATTGGCCGAGCGGGTGACGGATCACCTGTCACGTCCGGACCGGAAGCTGCCGCGCGAGCGGATGTGGCAGGTCCGCGCCAAGCGCGTCATCCTGGCGACGGGTGCGATCGAGCGCCACATGGTGTTCGCCAACAACGACCGCCCGGGCATCATGCTCGCGTCGGCCGCCCGGACCTATCTGAACCATTTCGGCGTCACCGTCGGCAAGAAGATCGGCGTCTATACCGCGAACGATTCGGCCTATGAGGCTGCTTTCGACCTGAAGCGTGCCGGCGTGCAGATTGCCGCCATCGTCGACAGCCGGGCAAAGCCGGGCGATGCCGTCCTCAACGAGGCGCGCAGCCTCGGCATCGAGGTTTTGGCGGGCCATGCGGTCATAGACACCAAGGGTCATCGCCGGGTCTCTTCCATGAACGTTGCCCGCAATGGCGGTAGCGGCAAGCGCACCATAGCGATCGACGCACTGATCATGTCGGCCGGCTGGACGCCGTCGGTCCACCTTTTCTCGCAGTCGCGCGGCAAGGTCGCCTACAATGCAGAACGCGGGCAGTTCCTGCCGGGCACCTATGCGCAGGACTGCCTTTCCGTCGGCGCCTGCAACGGTACAAACGGACTGCAGGCGACGGTGGAAGAATCGCTTGCGGCTGGCGAACTGATGGCGCGCGCCACCGGCAACGAGGCCAGCGCCAAGATCGAGGTCCGTGCGGAGAACGCGTTTGAATGGACCGGCGGCATGGCCGGTGCGGCCGAGGGGGCAGGGGCCGACACGACGGTCAAGGCGTTCATCGATTTCCAGAACGACGTCTGCGCCAAGGACATCCGGCTCGCCGTGCGCGAGGGGATGCACTCGATCGAACACATCAAGCGCTTCACCACCAACGGCATGGCGACCGACCAGGGCAAGCTGTCGAACCTGCACGGTCTTGCGATTGCATCGGAGACGCTTGGGCGCGAGATCCCGAAGGTCGGCCTCACCACCTTCCGGGCGCCCTACACGCCGGTGACATTCGGCACGATCATCAACCATGCGCGCGGCGAGTTGTTCGATCCGACCCGCAAGACGCCGATCCATGCGTGGGAAGAGGCGCACGGGGCGATCTTCGAGGATGTCGGGCAGTGGAAGCGGGCCTGGTACTATCCCCGCGCCGGCGAGACGATGCACGAGGCGGTCAACCGCGAGTGCAAGACGGTGCGCGAGGTGGCGGGCCTGTTCGATGCCTCGACGCTCGGCAAGATCGAGGTTGTCGGCCCGGATGCGGCTGAGTTCCTGAACCTGATGTACACCAACGCCTGGGACACGCTGAAGCCCGGCCGCTGCCGCTACGGCATCATGCTGCGCGAGGATGGCTTCGTCTATGACGACGGCGTCGTCGGCCGCCTTGCCGAGGACCGGTTCCACGTCACCACCACGACCGGTGGCGCGCCGCGGGTGATGAACCACATGGAGGACTACCTCCAGACGGAATTCCCGCACCTGAAGGTGTGGCTGACCTCGACGACGGAGCAGTGGGCGGTGATCGCCGTCCAGGGACCGAAGGCGCGCGAGATCATCGCGCCGCTGGTGGAAGGCATCGACATCTCGAACGAGGCCTTCCCGCACATGAGCGTGCGAGAGGGCAAGATCTGCGGTGTGCCGACCCGGCTGTTCCGCATGTCGTTCACCGGCGAAACAGGCTTCGAAGTCAACGTCCCCGCCGACTACGGGCAGGCCGTCTGGGAGGCGATCTGGGCGCGGGCAGAGGCGCTCAGCGCCTGTGCCTATGGCACCGAGACGATGCACGTCCTGCGCGCCGAGAAGGGCTACATCATCGTCGGTCAGGATACCGACGGCACCGTGACGCCCTTTGATGCGGGCGTTGGCTGGGCGGTGTCGAAGAAAAAGCCCGATTTCGTCGGCATCCGCGGCCTGAAGCGGCCCGACCTCGTGGCCGAGGGCCGCAAGCAGCTGGTCGGCCTGAAGACCAAGGATCCGAAGGTCGTGCTGGAAGAGGGCGCGCACATCGTCGCCGACCCGAACCAGCCGATCCCGATGAAGATGCTCGGCCACGTCACTTCGTCCTACTGGTCGGAAAATTGCGGCCACTCGATTGCGCTGGCGCTCGTCGCCGGCGGCCAGGCCCGGATGGGGCAGACGCTCTACGTGCCCATGGCCGATCGCACGATCGCTGTCGAAGTGACGGACATGGTGTTCGTCGACAAGGAAGGAGCACGCCTCAATGGCTGATCAAGCACTGCGAAAAGCGCCCCTCGGTGGCTTTCACGGCGGCTCCGCCGCTGCTCATGTCACCGCAGCCGGCCCGGCGACGCGTCTTTCATTGCGCGCCCGGCCCGATGCCATCAACAAGCTCTCCCGTGCGCTCGGCGTTGACCTGCCGACGGAGCCGAAGACGTCCGCCTCCAAGGACGGACGTCACGCGCTCTGGCTCGGCCCGGACGAATGGTTGCTGATCGATGAAAACGGTGCGGACCTGGCTGCTGCTGCGGCCAAGTCGGGCGTGCTGCATTCGGCTGTAGACATCTCCCATCGCAACACAGCGATCCTCGTCGCCGGACCGAAGGCTGCGCAGGCGATCTCCGGTGCCAGCCCGCACGATCTTTCGCCGTCCGTTTTCCCGGTCGGTGCCTGCGCGCGCACGGTGCTCGCTAAGATCGAGGTAGTGATCTTCCGGACCGGCGAAGAGGAATATCGGGTCGAATGCTGGCGGTCGTTCGCCCCCTATGCATCCGCCATGCTGGCGGAAGGGGCGGAAGACGCCGGGCTTTGAGCCCCGCCTCCACGCGGCTGATTTCAATTAAGGCCGGCCGGGCTACGCATCTTCCGGCCGGTCCTTCGGATCGAACTGGATGATGGTGATCCAGTTCGCCGTCAGCGCCGGCTTGCGCTCGTTCTCGATGTCCACGGTCACGTCGTAGGTAACCATCAGCATGCCGGCACCGCGGAAGCGGGCTTCGGCCATGGTGAAGCGTCCTCGGACGCGCGCGCCACTCTTCACCGGTGCCATGAAACGCACCTTGTCGAAGCCGTAGTTTATGCCCATCGTCTGTTCGATGACCCGCGGCAAGCAGTCGTAGTTCATTGCCGACAGCAAGGAAAGCGACAGGAAGCCGTGCGCGATCGTGCCGCCGAACGGCGTTTCCGCCGCGGCTCGAACCGGATCGGTATGGATGAACTGATGATCCTCGGTCGCCTCGGCAAATCGGTCGATCATCGTCTGGTCGACCGTGAGCCACTTCGAAACGCCGATCTCCTTGCCGACAAGCTCCTTGACGTCGGTGAGGTGGATTTCGGGTGGCATCGGCAGTCCTTTCGTTCGGCGCGTGGCGAAGCGTTCCAGCGATGTTTAGCGCATGGGGCGCTAAATCGTAACCGGCTTGCGTAACGATTTTCGCAGGAGTGCTCCTCGCTCGTCTTCGCCGCCGGTCAGTTATCCGAGAAGGAAGTCCACGCTGCGCGGCGCTATTTCCGTCACCGGTGCGCCAGTCACAGCCAGGATACTGCGCCATATCCTGCCATCGCTGACGGGCAGGGATAGCGGTCGCTGCTCGTGGCTTCGATTGAAGCACACGGCAAGCCGCGCAATTTCCCGGCTTTCGGCGTCGGGGCTCGTGAGGACCATTGCCAACGATGATGCCAGTGGATCTTCCCAGTCGCGGACCTGCATCGGCACGCCGTCCAACCGCAACCACTCGACATCGCCCTTGCCAGTATAAAAGGCCGGATCGGAAAAGATGGAAAACCGCTTGCGGATGGCCGCCAGCGCTGCGACACGGGCGATCAGATCCTCATCGAGCGCGGCCCAGTCGAGCCAGGTCAGCGCATTGTCCTGGCAATAGGCGTTGTTGTTGCCCAGCTGACTGCGTCCGCCTTCGTCGCCGGCGGTCAGAAGCAACGTTCCCTTCGAGGCGAAGAGGCTGGAAAGCAGCGCCATTGCATCACGGTTGCGGGCGCTGTTCACCACCGAATCTTTCGTCGCACCTTCTAAGCCATTGTTCCACGAGTGGTTTTCATTGTGGCCGTCGCGGTTCTCTTCGCCGTTGGTCTCGTTGTGCTTATCGGCATAGGAGACCAGGTCCAGGAGCGTGAAACCGTCATGGGCAGCAATGAAATTGACGCTGCGCGTTTGCGCCGCCCCATCGCGCTGGAAAATGTCGGCGGAGCCTGAAAGCACGGTCGCGAAGGCGCCGAGCCTGCCGGCATCGCCGCGCCAGAAAAGCCTGTTGTCATCGCGGAAACGGTCGTTCCACTCGAGGAAGGGGGCCGGGAAATTACCGAGCTGGTAGCCGCCGGGGCCGATATCCCAGGGCTCGGCAATCAGGACGCGGTCGCCGAGGACGGGATCAGCCTGCATTTCCGAAAAGAGCGTGGCCTTCGGATTAAAACCGCCTTCCTCGCGCCCGAGCACCGTGGCGAGATCGAAGCGAAAGCCGTCCACGCCGGCATTGCGGACGAAGTGGCGCATGCTGTCGAGGATGAGGCGGCGGACGACGGGATGCTCGCAGGCGATCGTATTGCCGCATCCCGTGTCGTTGACGAGGTCGCCGGGGCGGCCCGGGACGTGGCGATAGTAGGTGAGGTTGTCGAGGCCGCGCATCGAAAGCGTCGTGCCGAAGCGATCGCTTTCGCCGGAGTGGTTGAAGACGAGGTCCAAAATCACGCCGATGCCCTCAGCGTGAAGAGCGGCGACGGTCGATGCGAGCTCTGTCATGCCGCCGGGGGCAAAGCGGGGGTCGAGCGCCATCAGCGCGATCGGATTGTAGCCCCAGCTGTTGTGCAGGCCGATCTGGGGAAGATGGCGCTCGTCGATCCAGGCGACGATCGGCATCAGTTCGACCGCGTCGACGCCAATGCGCCTGAGATGAGCAATCACGGAAGGATGGGCGAGCGCGCCAATGGTGCCGCGCATTCTTTCCGGAACGTCGGGGTGCAGCATGGTGAAGCCGCGCACGGCGATCTCGTAAATCACGCCGCCGGGGCGGAATAGCGGGACTGCCGGTGCAACCGGCGCATCGACCGTGACGATCGCCTTCGGCACATGATCGGCGGTTTCTTCGCCGTAGCGGATCAGGCGGTCGTCATGGACAAATCGCCGGTCCAGCTCTTTTGCGTAGGGGTCAACAAGGAGCTTGGAAGGATCGAACCAGAGCCCGTAGTCGGGGGAATGGATTCCCTCGGCCCGAAAGCCATAGCGCGTGCCGGGTCCGGCACCTTCGACGAAAATCCGGTGCACGTTGCCTTCGTGCCGCATCGGCAGCCGCCGCATCTCTACCTTGCCCTCGTCATCGAAGAGGCAAAGATCGACACGCGCGGCATCGCGGGAGTGGACGGCGAAAGCGACGCCACCGTCCACGACGGTCGCACCGAGCGCCTCCACCGTCTTCGACACAGAGGCGGCGTGAGGCGCCATGGTCATGTTAGGTAATCACGCTCGGCGCATCGCGACCGGTGCGGGCCTTGATGCCGGCAATCTCGTCGGCAATCGCGATGAGATCGGCCAGCGCCTCCTGGGTTTCTATGTCGTGACGGGCTGCATCCGGCTCGAAGCGCTCGATGTAGACGCGCAACGTCGCGCCCGAGGTGCCGGTGCCGGAGAGCCGGAAGACGATCCGCGAGCCGCCGACAAAGAGGATGCGGATGCCCTGGTGTTTGCTGACCGACTTGTCGATCGGGTCGTGATAGGCGAAGTCATCAGCCATTTCGACCACGAGGCCGTCGAACGCCTTGCTGGGAAGATCGGCGAGCCGGTTGCGCAAGTCTTCGATCAGGCCGTTCGCGGCCTCCGTGTCCACTTCCTCATAGTCGTGGCGGGAATAATAATTGCGGCCGTAGGTCGCCCAATGTTTCTGGACGATGTCGAGCACGCTTTCCTTGCGCACGGCCAGGATGTTGAGCCAGAGCAGCACGGCCCAGAGCCCATCCTTCTCACGGACATGGTTGGAGCCGGTGCCGGCGCTTTCCTCGCCGCAGATCGTCACCTTGTCTGCGTCCAGCAGGTTGCCGAAGAACTTCCAGCCCGTCGGTGTTTCATACATGCCGATGCCGAGCTTTTCGGCCACGCGATCGGCGGCACCGCTCGTCGGCATTGAGCGGGCAATGCCGGAAAGGCCCTTGCTGTAGCCGGGCGCGAGATGCGCGTTGGCAGCGAGAAGCGCGAGGCTATCGGAAGGAGTGACGAAAATGCCGCGGCCGATGATCAGGTTGCGGTCACCGTCACCGTCCGATGCGGCGCCGAAATCGGGCGCGTCGTCGGCCATCATCGCCTCATAGAGGGCGCGGGCGTGGACGAGATTGGGATCCGGGTGGTGGCCGCCGAAATCGGGCAGCGGCATGAAATTCAGCACTGAACCCTTGGGGGCGCCGAGGCGGTTTTCCAGGATTTCCTTGGCGTAGGGGCCGGTGACGGCGCTCATCGCATCGAACACCAAGCGGAAGCCGCCTGCGAACATGCGGCGGATTGCGGCAAAGTCGAACAGCTGTTCCATCAGTTCGGCATAGTCTGTGACCGGATCGATGACGGTCACGGTCATGCCTTCGACCGTATGCGTTCCTTCGAGGTCAAGATTGATATCGGCCGCATCCGAGGTCTTGTAGCTGTCGATCAACTTCGACCGGGCGTAGATCGCGTCGGTGATCTTCTCCGGCGCCGGCCCGCCGTTGCCGATGTTGTATTTGATGCCGAAGTCTTCGGTGGGGCCGCCCGGGTTGTGGCTGGCCGACAGGACGATACCGCCGAAGGCCTTGTTCTTGCGGATCAGGTTGGAGGCGGCAGGCGTCGAAAGGATGCCGCCGCGGCCGACCAGAACCTGCCCGAAGCCGTTCGCTGCGGCCATCTTGATGGCGATCTGGATCACCTCACGATTGTAGTAGCGCCCGTCGCCACCGATCACCAGCGTTTGGCCGGCGAAGTCCTCCAGCGAATCAAAGATCGACTGGATGAAGTTCTCCGCATAGTTCTTCTGCTGAAAGACGGGCACCTTCTTGCGCAGGCCGGACGTGCCGGGTTTCTGATCGTCGTATGGCTTTGTTTTTACGGTCGTAATCATGGCTTAGACTCTCGCAAGGAGGCTGGAATAAAGGCTGGCATAACGTTCGGCGCTCCTTTCCCAGGAGACGTCAGACTTCATGCCCTGATTTTGCAATCGTGCCCAGACCTTTGGGTCCTTAAATGCGGTGAAAGCGCGGCGAAGCACATGGCGCAGCGCTTCGGCAGTGACCGGCGCAAACTGGAAACCAGTCGCGACGCGGGCGGAAAGGGCCGCCTCGTTGGCATCGATCACCGTGTCGGCAAGGCCTCCGGTTCGGGCTACGATCGGCACGCAACCATAGCGCAGGCCGTAGAGCTGGGTGAGGCCACACGGTTCGAATCGCGAGGGGATGAGGATGGCATCGGCCCCGGCCTGCATCAGGTGGGACAGCGGCTCGTTGTAACCGATGACGACGCCGACCCGCCCGCGATGGCGCGAGGCGGCAGCAAGCAGGGCCCCCTCCAGTCCCTGATCGCCGGCTCCCAACACCGCCAACGTGCCGCCTTCCGCGACGACCCAATCGGCGGCTTCGGCAATGAGGTCGATCCCTTTTTGCCAGGTCAGACGGGAGACGACGCAGAACAGCGGGCCGCCGCCATCCGTCAGTCCGAAGCGATCGAGTAGCGCCTCGCGGTTCTTCGAGCGCGCGCGCAGCGCGCCGGCGGCGTAGTTGGCCACAATGTGCGGATCTGTCGCCGGATCCCAGACGGCCGTGTCGATGCCGTTGACGATGCCCATCAACTCACTCGAGCGGGCGTTGATGAGGCCGTCGAGCCCCATACCGAATTCGGGCGTCCTGATCTCCTGCGCGTAGGTTGGGCTGACGGTCGTCACCTCCCAGGCGGTGCGCAGGCCGCCTTTCAGGAAGCTGACGTCGCCATAATATTCGAGCCCTTCGACGCTGAAGGCTTCCGGCGGCAGACCGAGATCAGGGAAGATCTCCGGGCCGAATTGTCCCTGGAAGGCGAGGTTGTGCACCGTGACGATGCTGGGGATGTGCTCCAGGCCGGTGTAGCGCATGTAGACCGGGGTCATTGCCGCCTGCCAGTCATGCGCATGGACGACATCGGGCGTCCAGTCCGGCAAGATGCCGCGCGCGATTTCCGCGCCGGCGTACGAAAGGGCAGCGAAGCGCTTCCAGTTGTCGGGATAGTCCTTGCCGGTTGCATCGACGTAGGGACCGCCGCTGCGGTCGAAATAGGTCGGTGCGTCGAGGACGAAAATGTCGAGCCCGGCATGTTTTGCCGCAAGGATCCGCATGTCGTCGCCGAAGACGCTCTTCAGCGTGGCGATCTTGCGTGGCTTTGCGAGCTGCTGCATGACCGCCGGATAGCCGGGCAGCAGGGTCCGCATCCGCACGCCATTGCCGTCGAGTGCGATCGGCAGAGCGCCGGTTACGTCGGCAAGCCCGCCTGTCTTGATGAGCGGGAACACTTCGGAGGTCACCGAAAGTACATTCATGAATTAAAGTCCTAGAGTTCCAGCCGGTCGATCATCGGCTGCGTAATCAGGCACACGCCGCTGTCGGAGCGGCGGAAGCGTCGGCCGTCCAGTTCCGGGTCTTCGCCGACGATCAACCCCTCCGGAATCACCACGCCCCGATCGATGACGACATTGGTCAGTTGCGCATGCCGGCCGATCGTCACATCGGGCAGGACGACAGCGCCTTCGAGGCGAGAATAGGAGTTGGCGCGCACGCCGGTAAAAAGCATGCTGCGGTGCAGCGACGAGCCGGAGATAATGCAGTTGCCTGACACGAGCGAGGAGATCGCCGAACCGCGGCGGTCCTCGTCGTCGTGGACGAATTTCGCCGGCGGCGTGATCTCGGCATAGGTCCAGATGGGCCAGGTCACGTCGTAGATGTCGAGTTCCGGCGTCACGTCGGTCAGGTCGATGTTGGCCTGCCAGTAGGCGTCGACCGTGCCGACGTCGCGCCAATAGGCCTCGCGCTCGAAATCGGAGCGCACGCACGAGGCCGTAAAGCGGTGGGCCACAGCTTTGCCGTTTTCGACGATGTAGGGGATGATGTCCTTGCCGAAGTCGCGGGTGGAGTTCGGATCGGCCGCATCGCGGCGCAGGATATCCATCAGGAACTTCGTGTGGAATACGTAGATACCCATCGAGGCGAGCGCCATCTCCGGATTTCCGGGAATACCGGGCGGATCGGCCGGTTTCTCGACGAAGGCAATGATCTCGTCTTTTTCGTCCACCTGCATGACGCCGAAGCCGGTCGCTTCCATTCGGGGGACCTCGAGGCAGCCGATCGTCACCTCGGCGCCCGAATCCACGTGCTGCTGCAGCATCAGCTCGTAGTCCATCTTGTAGATGTGGTCGCCTGCCAGGATGACCATGTAATCGACGCCGTAATCCTCGATGATGTCGATGTTCTGGTAGACCGCGTCGGCGGTGCCTTCATACCACTGCGTTTCGGAAACGCGCTGGCTGGCGGGCAGGATATCGAAGCTCTCGTTGCGCTCGGGGCGGAAGAAGTTCCAGCCGCGCTGCAGGTGGCGGATCAGCGAGTGGGCCTTGTACTGGGTGGCGACGCCGATGCGCCGGATGCCGGAATTCAAGGCATTGGAAAGGGCGAAATCGATGATGCGCGCCTTGCCGCCGAAATAGACCGCAGGCTTGGCGCGGCGGTCGGTCAGCTCCTTCAGGCGGCTGCCGCGCCCACCGGCAAGCACATAGGCCATCGCGTCGCGCGCGAGGGGTTGGTTCCGCTTCTGCTCCATCGAATCCTCCCGACAGTCATTTCATGCGTCCTGTTCCAGCATCAGCGTCGCCAGTGGCGGCAGCGTCACCGAAGCTGAAATGTTCCCCTTGTTATCCCGGGTCGCCTGAACGGCGCCTCCATTTCCCTTGCCCGACCCACCGTAGATCTCGGCGTCGGTATTGAGAATCTCCTTCCATCGACCTTCAACCGGTAGCGGAACGCGATAGTCTTCCCGATAGGCCGGCGTGAAGTTGGTGATGACCGCAATCAGCTTTTCGCCCGGCGCCTTACGCAGCCAGGCGAATACGGAATGGTCGCGGTCGTCGGCGAGCAGCCATTCGAAGCCTTCGCCTTCGCAGTCGCGCCCGTGCAGCGCCGCCTTCCGCCGGTAGGTGCCGTTGAGATCGCGAACCAGCCGGCGCATGCCCTCGTGCAGCGGGTATTCGAGGAGGTTCCAGTCGAGCGCGCGGTCCTCGTCCCATTCCCGCCACTGGGCAAACTCCTGGCCCATGAACAGCAGTTTCTTGCCGGGATAGCCCCACATAAAGGCGTAATAGGCTCTCAAGGTCGCGAACTTCTGCCAATCGTCGCCCGCCATCTTGGCGATCAGCGAGCCCTTGCCGTGCACGACCTCGTCATGGGAGAGCGGCAGCACGAAGTTCTCGGAAAAGGCATAGAGCAGCCCGAACGTCATGTCGTTGTGGTGGAACTTCCGGTGCACAGGCTCGCGCTTGAGATACTGCAGCGTGTCGTGCATGAAGCCCATGTTCCACTTGAAGCCGAAACCCAAGCCGCCCTCGTGTACGGGATGGGAGACTTTCGGCCAGGATGTCGATTCCTCGGCGATCGTCATCACGCCCGGCTGGGTAGCATAGAGGTGGGCGTTCATTTCCTGCAGGAAGCGTACGGCCTCGAGATTCTCGTTGCCGCCATATTCGTTCGGCACCCACTCGCCGTGCTTGCGCGAATAGTCGAGGTAGAGCATCGAGGCGACGGCGTCGACGCGCAGCCCGTCGATATGAAATTTCTCCGCCCAATACAGCGCGTTGTTGATGAGAAAGGCGAGAACCTCGAGGCGGCCGAAATTGTAGATCGCCGTGTTCCAGTCGGGGTGGAAACCCTTGCGCGGGTCGGCGTGCTCGTAGAGGGCGGTGCCGTCGAACCAGCGCAGGCCGTGCTCGTCGGTCGGAAAATGCGCCGGGACCCAGTCGAGGATGACACTGATACCGACCTTGTGCGCACCGTTGACGAAACGGGCAAAACCTTCCGGTTCGCCGAAACGGGCGGTGGGCGCATAAAGGCCGGTCGTCTGGTAGCCCCAGGATGGGTCGTAGGGAAATTCGGAGATCGGCAGGAATTCGATATGGGTGAAGCCCATGTCGACACAATAGGGGATCAGCCGGTCGGCAAGCTCGTCCCACGTCAGCATCTCGCCGTTGTCGCGCCGTTGCCATGAACCGGCATGCACTTCGTAGATGGAGATCGGCTGGCGGCGCGGATCGGCCTTCGACCAGAAGGCGCGGTGGGCGTCGTCCTCCCACACCTGTTCGATCTCGCCTGTTGTCATCGAGGCGGTCCGCGGCCGCAGTTCCGATCGGCGTGCGAATGGATCGGCTTTCAGCGGCAGCAATTCGCCGTTCTTGCCGACGATCTCGTATTTGTAGGCCTGGCCGGCAGTCACGCCAGGAAGGAAGATCTCCCAGATGCCGGTGTCGCGTCGGGCGCGCATGACGTGGCGGCGGCCGTCCCATTCGTTGAAGTCACCGACGACGGAAACGCGCTCGGCATTGGGCGCCCAGACGGCGAAGTGGAAGCCGTCGACACCTTCGAGCGTCAGCGGATGGGCGCCCATGCGGTCGAAGAGCCGCAGATGCGAGCCTTCGCGGATATAGTAGTCGTCCATCGGTCCCAGTACCGGTCCGAACGAGTAGGGGTCGACAACAACCCACTCGCCACCGGAATTGCGAGCGCGATAGCGGATCGGCTGCAGCTTGCGGACGGAGATCGGTCCTGCAAAGAAGCCAGCCGGATCCAGACAGGAAAGCTCACCGATAGCCTTGCCAGCGATTGTCTCGGCTGTGACGGATTCGGCGTAGGGAATGAAGCAGCGGGCAGCGAACTTGTCGTCAAGCTGCTGGACGCCCAGGACCGAGAAGGGATCCGCATGGCGGCTTGCAAGAATGGACTCGATATCGGCCTTCGCCAGACCCGTCGATTGCTTCTCCAGCGGGTCCTTTTTCGCCATCAAACGCCCCAGATCTCGGTCGCGTATTGACGGATCGTCCGGTCGGAGGAGAACCATCCCATGCGTGCCGTGTTGCGGATGGCCTTGGCGTTCCAGCTTGCTCTGTCGTTCCAGAGACAGTCCACGTCGCGTTGCGCCTTTGCATAGGCATCGAAATCGGCCGCGACCATGAACCAGTCGTGATTGTAGAGCCCGTCGATGAGGCCGGCGAAGCGGTTGCGATCGTCGGGGGAGAAGACGCCGGACGAAATGGCCAGCAGCGCCTGGGAGAGCTCGGGCGAATTCTCGATGATGGCGCGAGGATTGTGGCCCTCGGCGCGCACGCGGGCCACTTCGCCGGCCGTCATGCCGAAGATGATGATGTTGTCCGCGCCGACATGATCGCGCATCTCGACATTGGCGCCGTCGAGCGTGCCGATGGTCAGCGCGCCGTTCAGGGCGAACTTCATGTTGCCGGTGCCGGACGCCTCCATCCCGGCGGTCGAAATCTGCTCCGACAGGTCGGCGGCCGGAACCATTATCTCGGCCAGCGAGACGTTGTAGTTCGGCACAAAGACCACCTTGAGAAGGCCGCGCACGGCCGGGTCGTTGTTGATCACCCGCGCCACGTCGTTGGCGAGCTTGATGATCAACTTGGCGTTGTGATAGCTCGGCGCCGCCTTGCCGGCGAAGAGCTTTACGCGCGGAACCCAGTCCAGCTCGGGGCGCGAGCGGATCTGGTCGTAAAGCGCCACCGCCTCGATGATGTTGAGAAGCTGGCGCTTGTACTCGTGGATGCGCTTGATCTGGATGTCGAACATCGCGTCCGGATCGAGCCGCACGCCGAGGCGGGCCTGCACGAGACGGGCGAGCTTGACCTTGTTCTCCCGCTTGATCGCGGCAAAGCGCTCCTGGAACGCCGCGTCACCCGCGAAGACGTCGAGCGCCTTCAGCCGTTCGGCATCATCCTCAAAGGAGGTGCCGATCGACTCGCGGATCAAGTTGAAAAGGCCGGGATTACACTGCATCAGCCAGCGGCGTGGCGTGATCCCGTTGGTCTTGTTGTTGATGCGGCTCGGATAGAGGTGGTGAAGATCGGCAAAGACCGTTTCCTTCATCAGTTCGGTGTGCAGCGCGGAGACGCCATTGACCGAATGCGAGCCGACGAAGGCGAGATTGCCCATGCGCACCCGCCGCTCCCCGCCTTCCTCGATCAGCGAGATGTTGCGGATCTTCTGGTCGTCATAGCCGCGGTCCTTGCGGGCTTCGAGCAGGATCTTGGCGTTGATCGCATAGACGATCTGCATGTGACGGGGCAAAAGCCGCTCGAACAGCGGTACCGGCCAGCTTTCCAGCGCTTCGGGCAGGAGCGTGTGGTTCGTATAGGCGAACGTCTTGCGGGCGATATCCCAGGCGGTGTCGAATTCCAGCCCGTGCACGTCAGTCAGCAGGCGCACCAGTTCGGCGACGGAGACAGCCGGATGGGTATCGTTCAACTGGATCGCGACCGCATCGGGCAGCGACGTGAAATCCGGATATTGCTGTAGATGGCGGCGCAGGATGTCCTGCAGCGAAGCGGAGGAGAAGAAGAATTCCTGCCGCAGACGCAGTTCCTGGCCGGCCGGCGTGGCATCGGCCGGATAGAGCACGCGGGTGAGGCTTTCGGCCTTGTTGCTTTCCCGAAGTGCGCCGATATGGTCGCCGGCGTTGAAGGCATCGAGCAGGATCGGATCGATCGGATAGGCGGACCAAAGGCGCAGGGTGTTGACCCGCCTGGCGCGCCAGCCGACGGCAGGCGTGTCGTAGGCGGTGGCGATCACGCGCTCGGCGGGCTTCCAGACGAAGCGCTGCCTGCCTTCGCCGAGGTCGAGCGTTTCCACCGCACCGCCGAAACCGATCTCGTAGGAGCTTTCGCGCCGCTCGAATTCCCAGGGGTTGCCGTGTGCCAGCCAGGTTTCCGGAAGTTCCACCTGCCATCCGTCGGCAAGCTGCTGGCGAAAGAGGCCATGGACGTAGCGGATACCGTAGCCATAGGCAGGCACATCGGTCGTGGCCATGGATTCAATAAAGCAGGCCGCAAGCCGGCCGAGACCGCCATTGCCAAGTGCCGCATCCGGTTCCAGTTCGGCGATCACGTCGATATCGACGCCGAGCGAGGCGAGCGCTTCGCGCATCTCGTCCATCAGGCCGATATTGGTCATGGCGTCGCGCATCAGCCGGCCGATCAGGAACTCCAGCGACATATAGTAGACGCGCTTTGACCCGGTGGCATAGGTGCGCCGGGTCGAATCCATCCACTTGTCGGTGATGCGGTCGCGCGCAACGAGGATCGCGGCGGTCAGCCAGTCATGCGGCTTGGCCACCTTCGGATCCTTGCCGATACGGTATTTCAGGCGTTCCAGAAGTTCGGTGGCAAGCTGCGACGGCTCGGTGGAGCGAAGCGCGGGGGCGGGGATATCGCTGGATGAGACCCTGTTCATCATGGGCGGTAACGATCCCCCTCATTGCATTCGACAGCCGTCGGACCCGGCCTCTGCCACAATTTTGCATCTATCCGAAGCGCTTGCAATACGGGCTTTCGGGAAAGGAGCCATGCGGTGGGTGCAGGGCGAAGAGCAGAAAATAGCCAAACCCGCCGCGCGAGGCACGACGGGTTTGTTGACGTCCGGCGAAGTCTTCGACTGCTACTGCGTCAGGCGGGCCATTCCCTCGGCGGCCTTTTCGCCAATCTCGATGAAGGCTTTCTGCAGTCCTTCGCTATCGGTCGGCGCGAAATGTTTTCCATTCCCTTTCGAGCAATTTTCAAGCAATATTCGGCCGTTCTCCGGAGCCATGAATGCAATTGTGAAGATATATATCTTGTCTATATTCTTCGCATCCTCGCAGATTTGCGCGGTTTTGACGTCGTCATAGCTGTTGTTGTTGTTGCCGTCAGTCATGAACACTATGTATTTTGTTGGTGCGGCATGGCCTCTGTCGATGTGCGCTTTGTCCTCGAGCGGATCCTTCAATTTGTCATAGGCTTTTTGCATCGCGGCGGTTGAGCTGGTTCCGTCTCCGGCTACAAGCCCGTCTACCTGTGTCTCGGCGTCATTTACGCCCCAGGACAGGTTGTATGCCTTACCCATTTTATTGTTGTAAGATACCGTGCCAACGCGGACGAATTTATCGTAGTTTTCCAGCGTCCTGAAATAATTGAACATGCCGCGCGCTGACACCTTTAAGTATTCTATCTTCTGGAAGTAGCATGGTATCTGATTGGTCGCGATTCGCTGGCCATTGTCATTATATTTGTCACAACTCAGCGTGTCCTTTTCGTCCTCATCCTTCAGCTGGTCGGTTGGTGCCTTCATCGATCCGGACTTGTCCAGCACCAGATACATTGAAATCGAGCCCAGCTCTCTTGCGCTCTCTGCCTTTGTGCTCGCTTTTAGCGTCGCCTTGTCCTTGACGAGGAGGCGTGTAAGCGGGTTCAGGGCCATGGTGGTGCTGGTCGAGATGTTCACCACGAACGTCTTGCCCGTTCCACTCTTAACGGGGGGCGGGATTTCTATGGTGGTAGCCGATGCAAGCGCGAGTTTCTGTTCCTGCTTCTGTTCCTCGGTCGCGGCTTCCTCGCCCAAGAGGCTGCCGTCGTTTAGCTGCGTCTGCAGGAATTCCAGAGCCAACAACTTGGCTGCTTTAATCTTGTCGTCTTCACTGACGTTCGTGTCACGATTGTCCGCCAATGCCGAAGCGGCCGCCAATGCGGCTGAATCGACTGCATCCTGCAGCCGTGTCTTCACCATCATCATTTTCGTAACATCGATCGAGATGCCGCCGGCGCCCAGGAGCACCGGCAGCAAGATCGCTGTCATGAAGCCAAAGTTACCACGACGGTCCCTTGCCAGGCGGGAAAGGATACCCTGCTTTTCCGTTGCCAGTTTCATCTGTCGCCACCCCATCATCATAATGTTGGGCTGACGGTAGCGTGGAAAAATTATTTTCCCGTTTCGGTAGTCCTTACAATTTGATCGAAAGCGTATCGATGCTGGAATTGCAGGCTTTTGTACGCGCGCCTCCCTGTATGGAAACGGGACACCGCCATGAAATGCGGCGCAACTGCCGGATGCCGTCTTTGTTGTCTTCGGATGTTGGCAACCGATTCGGATCGACATGCGCAGCGCCCCTCGTGATGGCTCGGGCCACCATCGAGGGGCGAGATCAGGTTGTTAGCTCCTGGGCCCAATGACCTAGCGCTTCGGCGCGACCAGCGAGAAGTGTGCGCCCTGAGGGTCGACACCGTTGATGATCCAGCTCCCGCCGGGAACCTCCATCGGCCCCATGACGACCTTGCCGCCGCCGGCATTGACACGCTCGATGGCGGCATCGATCGCCTCGACGTTGAAGTAGTAGCCCCAATAGGGCGGTGCCGGCAGGTCCTTCGGCTTCGTCATCATGCCGCCTGTCGTCTGGCCGTTGATCTTAAAGAGCTGGTAGGTGCCCATTTCGCCCATGTCGAGCGCCTGGTCCTTTTCCCAGCCGAAGAGCGACGCATAGAAGGTCCAGGCAGTGTTCAGGTCGCCGGCCATTAGTTCGTGCCAGCCCACCTGGCCCGGCGCCTGCCGATCCACGTCCGATCCCTCTTCGCCGGTCGAGCTGAACAGGCAGAATACCGCACCGGTCGGATCGCCGACCACGGCAAATCGGCCGACGCCCGGAATGTCGTCCGGCTGGCGATGCACCTTGCCGCCCTTCGCAGCAACCTCCTTCGCGGTCGCATTGACGTTATCGGCGTAGATGTAGCCGATCCAGCCTGGCGGCATTCCCTCGGCCTCTTGTGGCATCGTCATGAGGCCGGCGACCATCCGATCACCGGCAGAGAAGATCGTGTACGTCATGTCCGGCATGCCGGCATCCTTGGCGGCCCAGCCGACGACGGACTTGTAGAAGCGCTCGGCCGCCGCGGTGTCCGAAGTCATCAGCTCATACCAGACGAATTTTCCTTGGTTGGACATGGCTTCCTCCAGGTTGGATCAAATCGTAAGGGACAGGGTGTAGGTAGAACGGCACCGGCTGTAGTCAACCATGGGCAGACGACAGCCGGATCAGGCACTCATTCGATTAGCTGCAGTGCGCCTTGGGACCATCTTCGTATTCGTCATGCCGCTTGACGAAACTCAGGGTGCCGGTTTCGTTGCGCCCCTTCGGTGCGCGGTCTAGGACCATCAGGGTGCTCAGGATCTCCTCGCCGCCGCGGGCGTACTCGGAATAGGTATGATAGACGTTGCCGTCCTCATCGCGGCTGAAAGCGCTCATGCCGGGCAGTTCGTCATGGGCGTCTTCCGATGCGGTTTCACGGTAGTTGTAATTGACCTTGCCGCGCGCAAGCGCCTCCTTGGTAAAGGAGACGTGGTAGTCGAAGTTGAAGTCGCTGCCGTAGGACGAGTACCACGGGAACTTCCAGCCCATCCGCTTCTTGTAGACCTCGATCTTGTCCAGCGGCGCGCGGGAAACGCAGATAAAGGTGACGTCGTGATGGTTCAGGTGCGGCAGCATGCCGTCGATATGATCGGCCACGAAGGAGCAGCCGGGGCAGCCTGCTTCCCAGTCCGGGCCGAACATGAAGTGGTAGATCATCAACTGGCTGCGACCGTCGAACAGATCGGCCAACGACTTCTTTCCGGTGGGCGTGTCAAAGGTATAGCTCTTGTCGACCTTGACCCAGGGCAGCGTCAGTCGTTCGGCGCGCACCTTGTCGCGCAGTTTGGTCTCTTCCTTCTCGAGGGACAGAAGGGCCGTACGTGCCTTCAGCCACTCCTCCTGGGAGACGACTTCGTGGTTTGGTCTCATGCTCGTAACTCCTCTATCACGGGTCTATCACGGGGCATTCCGACTGAATTGGTTGATATCAACGTTCTTCGCCCGTGTCAAAAGTGGACCCCTCTGCCTGAAGACGAAGTACAAGGCATTGTTCCGACGTTCCGGCGAAAAAAATCCGGTCACGGGACATCGGCACACAACGGGAAACTGTAGCTGATATGGCTCGCGAGATGTGGGCCAGTACGCGTACGCTCGCTCATATTGACAATATCATGTCATCATGACAATATATTGTCATTATGAGTAGCAAATCGAATATGCTGACGACACTCGCTTTGACGGTCTTTCGCGCCAACGGCGCGCTGATCGCTGCTGGCGATCTGCTGACCGCTCCCTTCGGTCTGTCCAGCGCGCGCTGGCAGGTAATGGGTGCTGTGGCGCTCGCCGGCCTGCCACTTACCGTCCCGCAGATCGCGCGCAATATGGGGCTGACGCGCCAGGCGGTTCAGCGGTTGATCGACGAACTTGCGCGGCAGGGCATGATCGCGGTCGAAGACAATCCGCATCACAAGCGCTCGAGGCTGGTACGCCTGACAGTGCCAGGCGAGAATGCCTATGCGGCGATCATTGATCGCTGGAATGGCCTTGCCTCAGAACTGGCGACCGACATGGATGCCGCACAGATGGAGGCGGCAATCGGTAGTCTTTCACAGCTAATCGCAGAACTGGGCGCCAATCGTCCATCCGCCAGATCTGCATAAGGACATCAGCGATGAAAAAGCTCCACCCGATTGCAGGTGCCTTGGCACTTGCGACGATCCTCTCCTTTTGGCTGTCGACAGTGCTGGCCGAAAGCTTGGGAACCTTGGAAATTGTCCAATCTGTTAAACGCACAATTCCATGGGGATTGCTGGTGCTGATCCCGGCACTTGCGCTGACAGGCTTCAGCGGCTTTCGCCTCGGGGCGAAATGGAAGCATCCGGCCGTGGTCGCCAAGCGCAGGCGCATGCCGATCATTGCGCTCAACGGGATGCTTGTGCTTGTCCCCTGTGCGCTGTTTTTGCGACAGTTGGCCGTCAGCGCCGACTTCGGCTCAACTTTCTACGCCGTGCAGGTGCTGGAGCTTTGCGCCGGCGCGCTGAACATAGTCCTTCTGACCCTGAATTTTCGTGACGGGTTGCGGCTCAGGCGCAGATCTGCTGCTTAAACGGATCGCGCAGGTCGCGCTTGCATATATGGTTATTTCGACCCAGGCGCAGCCCGGCACCCGCGGCGGCGACTCAAACGGCACGGAAATGATTGACGGTGCGGTTGAAATGCCGGATCAATCAACCGGGAAGGCGACTTCAGGCACGAGGGCCGTATTCCTCTTGACCGCTGATGCAATCCAATTCGGCCAACAACATTTTCTCAGGTAACCATGAATTTTGAATGCATATGCTCGTCGAATTGCGCGGGCAGCCTACAGCCGTCCGCCGAGGCCAAGGCATGAAGTGGCTCCCTTGGAGGAAGAAGAAAGGCATCATCGCTCTTTCGCTCAATCCCCCGACTCCGAGGCCCGGCCGGCATGGCATCGCCATCGTGGCCTGTGTCAAGAACGAGGAAGCGTATATTGCCGAATGGCTGCGCTTCCACCGGGCGGTCGGCATCCGCCATTTCATCCTCTACGATCACGGGTCGACGGACGAAACGGTGGCTGAAATCCGCCGCACCCTGCCCCCTGAAGCCTTCACCCTTCTGCCATGGGCCGGTGGGGTGGTCGCCTCGAAGCTGAACCGGCTAATCGACTGGCAGGTCGTAGCCTTCGCCCACGCCATACAGAGTTACGGCGGCAAATATCGGTACATGGCCTTCATCGACGCCGATGAATTCCTGCTGCCGCGACAAGGGTCGACCATCGAGGAAGCGCTCGCCGCGACCGGCGGCTTTCCGAATGTCTCCTTGCCGTGGCACATGTTCGGCACCAGCGGGCACACGACGAAGCCGGATGCGCCGGTTGCCATGAGCTACACGATGCGTAGCGCCGATCCGATGAGCCGGCTGAAGCATGCGAGCAACTTCAAATGCATTGTCGATCCGTGCGAAGTGACTCAGGCCAGTGTTCACAGCTTCCAGACGCGATCATACGGCAACGTAAGCTGCAATGACGCCGGCAGGCGGGCGGCGGGCAAGGATCGCGAACAGCCGGGCTTCTACTCCAACAGCTTTCTGCAGCTGAACCACTACTACAGCAAGTCGGAAGAGGAATTTGCGGCAAAGCTGGCGCGCGGGGCGATCTATACGCTGACCCACCAAGTGATCACCGAGCGGATGACCACCACGATCCGAAACATCCAGCTGTCCCAGGTCGAGGACCGCGCGATGGTGGATTTCGTCGGTCGCCACGGGATCATGCTTGAGAGAGGCGCGGGCTGAAGGTCTCCTGCGCTGCGGGCGGCTTCAATGGCTCCGTCATGCCGGACCTGATCGGCATCCAGTGCTCAAGTCCTTGAGCACAAAAGACTCTTACCGCAGACGCGGTGCTGCTGGACCCCCGGATCAAGTCCGGGGTGACGGAAAAAAATGGCAATTCATGAAGATTGGCGGTTCTTCAGCGGCCTGAGGGCAGCTGAGTTCTCATCAGCTGCCCCCCAAAGCGGTCTGAAATCGCAGCGACGCCTATTCCGGCAGGATGCGCACCGCGCCGAGATCGGCGGATGAGGCAAAGGCGGCGTAAGCCTTTAGCGCGGTGGTGACGTTGCGCTTGCGCGGCTGCGCCGGCTTCCAGCCGAGCTTGTCCTGTTCGGTGCGGCGGGCAGCGAGTTCGGCTTCCGACACAGCAAGATTGATCGTGCGGTTCGGGATGTCGATCTCGATGATATCGCCCTGGCGCACCAAGCCGATCGCGCCACCCTGGGCGGCTTCCGGTGAAGCGTGGCCGATCGACAGCCCCGAGGTGCCGCCGGAGAAGCGGCCGTCGGTGACGAGCGCGCAGGCCTTGCCGAGACCCTTCGACTTCAGGTAGCTCGTCGGATAGAGCATTTCCTGCATGCCGGGACCGCCCTTCGGGCCCTCGTAGCGGATGACGACGACATCGCCGGCCTTCACTTCGCCGCCGAGAATGCCTTTGACCGCCGCATCCTGGCTTTCGAAGACGACGGCGGGGCCGGTGAACTTCAGGATCGATTCATCGACGCCGGCCGTCTTCACGATGCAGCCGTCGAGCGCGATGTTGCCCTTCAAGACTGCAAGGCCGCCGTCCTTGGAGAAGGGGTGCTCGACCGAGCGGATCACGCCGTTTTCGCCGTCAGTGTCGAGCTCGTCCCAGCGCGCTTCCTGCGAGAAGGCTACCTGGGTCGGGATACCGCCGGGGGCGGCGCGGAAGAAGGTGCGGACCGTTTCGCTGTTGGTGCGGGTGATGTCCCAGCGGTCGATGGCATCGCCAAGCGTTGCGGCGTGCACGGTCGGGCTGCCGCGATGGATCAGGCCGCCACGGTCGAGCTCGCCAAGGATGCGCATGATGCCGCCGGCGCGGTGGACGTCTTCCATGTGCACGTCGGCCTTCGCAGGGGCGACCTTGGAGAGGCAGGGTACCTTGCGGGAGAGGTTGTTGATGTCGTCCAGGGTGAAGTCGATCCCGCCTTCATAGGCCGCAGCCAGGATGTGCAGCACGGTGTTGGTCGAGCCGCCCATAGCAATATCCAGGGACATCGCGTTCTCGAAGGCCTTGCGGTTGGCGACGTTGCGCGGCAGCACGCTCTCGTCTTCCTGCTCGTAGTAACGGCGGGCGAGATCGACGATCAGGTGGCCGGCTTCGACGAACAGGCGCTTGCGGTCGCCATGGGTGGCGAGCGTCGAGCCGTTGCCGGGGAGCGACAGGCCGAGCGCTTCGGTCAGACAGTTCATCGAGTTGGCGGTGAACATGCCCGAGCACGAGCCGCAGGTCGGGCAGGCGGAGCGTTCGATAGCCTTGACGTCTTCGTCGGACATCGTGTCGTCGGCGGCTGCGACCATTGCATCGACGAGGTCGAGCGCATGCGTCTTGCCGTGCAGCACGACCTTGCCGGCCTCCATCGGACCGCCGGAGACGAAGACGGACGGGATGTTGAGGCGCATGGCGGCATTCAGCATGCCGGGCGTGATCTTGTCGCAGTTGGAGATGCAGACCATGGCGTCGGCGCAATGCGCATTGACCATGTATTCGACCGAGTCGGCGATGATCTCGCGGCTCGGCAGCGAATAGAGCATGCCGTCATGGCCCATGGCGATGCCGTCGTCGACGGCGATCGTGTTGAATTCCTTGGCGACGCCCCCGGCCGCCTCGATCTCGCGGGCGACCAACTGGCCGAGGTCTTTCAGGTGCACGTGGCCGGGCACGAACTGAGTAAACGAGTTCACCACCGCGATAATCGGCTTGCCGAAATCCGAATCCTTCATGCCGGTCGCGCGCCAAAGGCCGCGGGCACCGGCCATGTTGCGGCCGTGGGTGGTGGTTCGGGAGCGATAGGCTGGCATCGATGGTTCCTCACTTCCAAGGGGCACGGAATGGCTGTCGGGCATGGCTATGCGGTGCGACTTACGCCATTCCTGCCGTTGTCAGGGGTTCCCTACCTCAAATCCCCCGCCGCGTCACGAAAGGAATGACATTATTTGCGGTCAAACGCGGAATTTCCTGTCGCTGCGGGCGGATCAATGATCGTTGTCGACAGGATGCATTTGTGAGACTGTGCGCCGCGCAACGAGGTTGGGTGAAGATGGCAAGGAAACGGGCGGATATCGCGGACGCGGCCGAAAGCAGCCCGCTCTATTTGCGCATCCGTGACGCGCTTGCCGAGGCGATCGCCGCCGGTCGCCTGCCGAAGGGCGCGCTGCTGCTCGAAGGCCATGTCGCCGGCATCTTTTCCTCGACGCGCACGCCGGTTCGCCAGGCCTTTGCATTGCTCGAAGCGGCCGGCGCAATCCGCCGCTTCGAGGGGCGCGGCTTCGTCGTCGGGCAGGGCAGGGGGGCGCCGCTGCGACTGATGCTGACACCAGACATGTTCGGTGATGGCGAGGAGGCGCAGACGCTGCGCAAGGCGCCGGCCTGGGAGGGGATCTATGAGGGGCTGGAGCGGGAGATGGTGCATCTCTCCGTCTTCGGCCGCCACCGCATCAACGAGGTGGAACTGGCGCGCGCCAAGGGTGTCGGCCGGCAGGTGGCGCGCGATGCGCTGACAAGGCTCGAAAGCCTCGGCATCGTCGAGAAGGACGAGCGGATGCGCTGGACGGTGGTGCCGCTCGACGAAAAGCGCATGCGCGACCTGCACGACATCCGCGTGGCGCTGGAGCCGGTGGCGTTGAGGCAGGCATTCCCCTTCATCTCGCCGGACGAGCGGGCGGCGATGACCGACCGCCTCAAGCGCGCGCTTGCCGGCTACCCCGATCTGTCGATCGAGGAGATGGACGGCATGGAGACCGACCTGCACATCACCCTTCTCGGCCATTGCCCCAACCGCGAGGTCCTGATCGCGCTGCGCCGCGCCCGATTCATGCTCAACGTCAGCAAGCACATCATGGGCGTCTCGCATGTCATGCCGAGGGACGAGCCGTTCATTGCGGAGCATCTGGTGGTGTTTGCAGCCCTCGAAGCCGGCGACATCGATCGGACGGCGGAGGCGCTGCGCCACCACATCGCGATCTCGCTGCCGAAGGTGATCGGGCGGGTGGCGGAGTTTCGCCGCACGCATCGGCCGGAAGTTCCGGTGTATGCCCACGATATCGGGCACTGAGCAACGTGGCGAAGGAAGGTGCGGGCATGGCGCCGGTTTGAGGCGAACCTAGCAGGTGGTGGCCCTCAGCTATTTGATATCGATCTCACTTTCAATTCGCTCGATCTCGAAATCACTGATCAGTATGTCCAGCCGAATTCTCCACACACCGGGAAGCGGCAGGAGGAGATCGGAGACGTCCCATGACCCGTTCGGTAGCTTGCGTGCCTTCCGTTTGATTTGCTCGATGCCGACCGAGGGATTGGCGAAGACGAAAGTGACCTCCTTCGCGTCGAGCGGGGCGAAGTCAGCACCCATCACGAAGGCAGAAGCTTCCGCCGCTTCAGCCTGTCCACGGGCAATCGTCACTTCCGCCATTGCCCGGCTACCATGCAGATGGACCGATGCAGGTTGAGCCGCCGCAATTGCAAGCGTTCGTGGTGGCGGGGTGAAGCGCCACGCCGCTGCCACGCCGAGTACCATTAGCACCAGAAGAATTTCAGCGGTGATCGAACGCACAAGCGCCCGGACCGCGCTTTTGTCACCGGCTTCGGCGTGACCCGTCAGTGCCCATCGATTGAATGCTGCCAGTGCGAAAAGAAGCATCGCCAGAGCAAGCTTGACGAGAAGCGCATAGCCATAGGCTGTGCTGAAAAGGGCCGGCAGTCCTCCCACCTGCACGACTGCGAGTGCGATGCCCGCAACCACGAGAATTGAAACTACTGAAGGGATGAGTGCGGAGAAGCGATGGAGGGCCTTGGCCCCAGCCGGATGACCGGCGTGAAGCGCTTTGGCAAGCGGCACCAAGGCTCCGACCCAGATCGAAATGGCCAACGCATGGAGAAAAACGCTCGGCCGCATCAGCCATTGCGGTTCAGCGGCACTGGCATGTCCGCTGAGCGACAAAGCCAGCGAACCTGTGACCAGCGCAAGGAGTGACGTTCCTCTCGCCAGGCGCGGATGCAGTGAAAATGCTGCCAGTACAAGCGCCACGGTCATGGCGAGCACGGTTCTCCCGAAGCTCGTTGACAGTCCAGTCGACCACACCAGCGGATCGAGGAGGTAGGGTAGCGGCCTGCCCAGCGCATCCAGTCCTTGCAGTCCGGCGGAAAGCGCGGTCCCGACAAGTCCGGTCCCGAGCATTGCAGCGTTGAATCGGCGCGCCACCCGCGCATCGCGAAGGAGCCAGTTGGCGGCGAAGACGCCACCAATGCCGAAGAACAGCCCAGCATACATGGCGATGCGGCTCACCCAGATGGCGGCCCTTACCGTCCAGTCGACCGTTGCCGCATCAGGAGCGGACTTGCTGGGCGCGCCGACGGAGAAAACCACCGAGCCACCCACCGGATGCCCGTCTTCAGAGACAACGCGCCACGTAAGCACGTGCGTGCCGGCGGAAAGGTCGGGCGGCAGCTCTATTTCAACGGTACGATCACGGAGTTTGAATCGCTCGAGTTCGACCGGCGAACCATCCGGCTCGATCAGTCTCAATGCCAACGGCGACACCGGCTCGCTGAATGACAGCGCGAACTTTGCCGGGGCTGTTGCGATTACGGCACCGTCGCGCGGTTCGCTGGCCGTCAACGAAGCGTGGGCCAGGGCCGTCGTTGCCAGGAAGAGCAAGGCCAGGACAGCCATCGCTGCTCGACCAATGAAAGCAGATTGGATGGTTCTGACCTTGCTCACTGCCTAGTCCCGATGTGAGATTGAAAGCCAACGCGGACGTCGGCTCATTGGCTCAATGTCCGGAGGCTTTTTCAAGCAGTTTCAACCCCGGAGCCGGCAATTCGAGATCGTCGGCAGATTGACCGGCCGCCGGAATTTCAATCCACCGTTCAGCCATGCCATCCGGGCACTCCTGTACAACCGGGAAATACAGGGTCTCACCTGCTTTCAGGTCGGTTGTCAGAAAGACCCGCAGTGCGAACTCGTCATACTCGTCGTCGGCGAGGCTGCCGCCGCTCCAGATGACTTCCTTCACGCCTTCGCTGGTCGGAGTGCCGTAGTAGTCATAGGACTTTGCATATGACCCCTTCACCTTCTCCAGGGTCCAGCCGGCCTTCGGTTGCGGTTTGATTGCAATGACGCCCTCGGGGATCTGAATGCGAACCGTCGTGGTGGGTTTACCCTCGCAACCATGCGGCACCTGCAGGATTGCCTTGTAGCTTGCGCCGACCGGCGCTTCTTTGACCTGCAAGGAAACGTGCGCCAGCGCTGCGCTGCTTCCGAGCGCCAGGATGGTTGCGGTCGCGATGAACTTCTTGAACATTTGTTTCTCCATGTCGCCTGCTGCTTCAGCTGGCGATGATCTGACGGCGCGGGGCCTGATAAAATGCCGGCATCTTCGCCTGAGAGGTGTCGGGCGGTCTGTCCGGATATGAATGGGGATTGACGAGCAGTCGCGTGTTCTCAGCTCAGTCGGGGAGGCGCTCGTGGGCTTCCCTGGAATTCGTCGAGCTGACGGAGTTGAAGGTCCGCTCGTGTGACAATCAGTTCGCTGTGACCGGAGAGCAATCTCTCAAACGCATAGGTCAGCCTTCCCGAGAAGGCGATGTCTGCAAATGCGCCACAAGCGAGTGTGCAGCACTTTAGCGTTCCGGAGTGGTCGGAAGAGGGAGCAGTATTTTCGGTGTGGTGGTCCGAGCTGTTGACACACAAAGGATTGCCGTAGGCATCCAAGGCGACTTGATTGGCCGCACCCGCCCCGTTGGCAATCTGCAAGACAAGAAAGAGCGCTGCGACAAGCGCCAGCCAGATACTCTTTCCGTTTCGCAGGTGTTGCATGATTGCTCCGTTTGATCGCTTGTCTATCTTCTAATAATCGAATTGAACATGCTCTTGATCAAACATAATCGGGAAAACGCGCACCAACGTTCAACGCTGTTTCAGCGGATTCTCTTGGAGGCGTTCCCGTTCGCAAGCGTTGTTATCGTTCAGCTTTGCCCTCCCGGTATGGTTTCCGCGTGCTCCCGAATGCGGTCATTTACCTCGCGTCATGCACGGGGCGCTGGCTGTCGGGCAGGGTTTCATGGTAAATACGCTGTGCCGGAGCAGTAAAGTTCGGCTACCGCAGGAGCGGACCTAAGCGGACTCAGCATTCCACAGTTTCTCTTCATTTCGCGTTCTTTGGCATGCGCAAGACACCATGCGTATGCGAACCTTTGAGGAGGGTGAAAACATGAGTGCCTTGCGTAATATTTGCTTTGGACTGTTATCATCCACATTCGCCTTTGCCTTGAACACGCCAGCGCCCGCTCAAGAACCTAAGCCGAACATCGTTGTCATCATGGGCGACGACATCGGGTGGTTCAACATCGGCGCCTACCACCGCGGCATCATGTCCGGAAAGACGCCGAACCTCGACCGGTTGGCCTCGGAAGGATTGATGTTTACCGACTACTACGCGGAGGCGAGTTGCACGGCCGGCCGTGCAAGTTTCATTACCGGTGAAATACCTTTGCGGACAGGATTGACGACGGTCGGACAGGCCGGCGCGGATGTCGGGATGCCGGACAAGGCGGCAACCATCGCCTCTGCCCTGAAAGAACAGGGGTACGCGACCGGGCAGTTCGGCAAGAACCACCTCGGCGACCTCAACAAGTACCTGCCGACGCTGCACGGCTTCGACGAGTTCTTCGGTTACCTCTATCACCTCGACGCGATGTCGGACCCCTACTGGTATTCGTTCCCGAACGACCAGTCGTATCGTGACAAGGTTGGGCCCAGAAACCTGGTGCACAGCTATGCAACGGACACCGATGACACGACCGAGATGCCGCGCTGGGGCAAGATCGGCAAGCAGCGGATTATCGACGAGGGGCCGCTCGCGCCGTATCCGGACATGACCAACGTGCCGAACATGCACGACATCACGCCCAAGGCAAAATACGACATGGGCACCTTCGACGAAGTGCTGGTGAAGGCTTCGTGCGATTTCATGGACAAGGCGAAGACGGCCGGCAAGCCCTTCTTCGTGTGGCACAATACGACGCGCATGCACGTCTGGACCTTCCTGTCACCGAAGTACCAGGCTCTCATGAACAGCGACACCAACTACGGGCTTGAGGAAGCCGGCATGGCACAACTCGACGATAGCGTCGGTGCCATCCTGAACTGCATCGACGACGCCGGCGAGACCGACAACACCATCGTCATCTTCACCACCGACAACGGCGCCGAGGTGTTCACCTGGCCCGATGGCGGCATGACGCCGTTCAAGGGCACCAAGGGCACCGTCATGGAGGGCGGCTTCCGGGCTCCGGCGATTATCCGCTGGCCGGGCAAGGTCAAGGCCGGCACGGTCGAGAACGGGATCTTCTCAGCGCTCGATTGGTTCCCGACGCTTGTTGCCGCCGGCGGCAACCCGAACATCGCGCAGCAATTGCTCAAGGGCGTGCAGCTTGGCGACCGGACCTACAAGAACCATCTCGACGGTTACAACCAGATGGATCTGTTGATGGGAAACGGGCCGTCAGCCCGGCATGAATTCTTCTACTTCGGTGGCCCGCAATTGGGCGCGGTGCGGATCGACAACTTCAAGTTCCAGTTCTACCAGCAGCCACAGGGCTGGCCGGGACAGAAGGTGACGACGGACATGCCCACAATGGTCAACATCCGGCAGGATCCGTTTGAACGGACTCCCTCCATTGCTCAGCAGAGCCTCAATGATCTGGGCGGGGGATACATGAATGATTTTTTCGCTCGCGAGTTTTGGCGGTTTGTGAGCGTGCAGCAAGAGGTTGCCAAGCTCGCTCTTACGGCGGTCGACTATCCGCCGATGCAAGATCCGGCGTCCTTCAATCTTGATGCTGTGAAGAAGCAGATCGATGCCGCAATCAAGAATAAGCCGGGGAATTAGCAGACCGGAGATGCGGGTGGCCGTTCAGCCACCTGCATCCTACAGATTTCCTTGGGGGATGCTTCGGGGCTAAAAACCGAAGCGCCCGCGCGATGCGCCAGCATCATCAGCCGCCCGGTTCTGTGCGGATGTGGACTTGAGACCGCGAAGATCGCAGCACCAAACCAGCAAAGACCTCACGACTCGACCAGGATCACCAGGGAGTCCGGCACCACGCCGTCAAAAGCCATCGCATCGGCCGCAGCCTCGCTCTGCATGGCCTTTGCGAGGGCGTCCATGTCCGGGACGTCCATGAGAATGGCAACCCGGGTCGGATCCTGCGGATCAACAAACGTTCGAATGCTCTTTATGCCAAGTTGACCAAAAAGCTCGGTGCGCTTCGGCGAGTTGAGCCAATGTTCCGTGCCCTTTGTGATGTTGTGGTGGGCAATGATCGTCGGCATCGCTTCCTCCCTCTTGTGACGTGGAAGGCAGGCATCAGCCGAGCGTGCCAAATTCCTACCACGTCGATCCACGGAACGCCGTACCATCTGGACTGTCAAGTACGCCGCCGGCGGGCGGGGCGATTTGAGCTTGGCTGCATATTCGTAGGCTGATGTTTGGCCGGGGGCTGCAGTAGCGCTCTGGCATTGCCGCCCACCCCCTCACGTAATCGCCCCCACCTGCCAGGGCACGAATTCGTTGTCGCCATAGTCAAACGCCTCGCTCGCCGTCTTCCGGCCCGACGCGGTCTCGATGACGAAGTCGAAGATGCGGCGGCCGGCCTGCTCGATCGTCTCGGTGCCGTCGACGATTGTGCCGCAGTTGATGTCCATGTCTTCCTTGATGTGCTCGTACATCGGCGTGTTGGTGGCGATCTTGATGCACGGGGCCGGCTTGTAGCCGGAGACTGAGCCGCGGCCAGTGGTGAAGGCGACGAGGTTGCAGCCGCCGGCGATCTGGCCGGTGACGGCGGCGGGGTCGTAACCGGGCGTGTCCATGAAGACGAAGCCGCTTTCCTTTACTTCTTCCGCATACTCATAGACGGCATTCAGCGGCATCGAGCCGCCTTTGGCGACCGCGCCAAGCGACTTTTCCAGGATCGTCGTCAGCCCGCCCGCCTTGTTGCCGTGCGAGGGGTTGTTGTTCAGTTCGGCGTCGTTCTTGGCCGTGTATTCGCGCCACCAGTCAATGCGCGACAGCAGTTTCTCGGCGACTTCCGGCCGCGCGGCGCGACGGGTTAAAAGGTGCTCGGCGCCGTAAATCTCCGGCGTTTCGGAGAGCACGGTCGTCGCGCCTTCCTTCACCAGCATATCAGAGGCGATGCCGAGCGCCGGATTGGCGGAAATGCCGGAATAGCCATCCGAGCCGCCGCATTCGAGCGCCAGCTTGATGCCGGAGAGCGGCTGCGGCGTGCGGCGGATGGCGCCTACGTCCGGCAGCATGTCGTCGATCATCTCGCAGGCCGCCTCGATCGTCTTGCGCGTGCCGCCGTGGTTCTGGATCATCATGGTGCGGAAGGTCTTGCCTTCCTTCAGTCCCGCTTCCTCGACCAGCGGGCCGTACTGGAACGTTTCGCAGCCGAGTCCGATCATCAGGATGCCGCCGAAATTCGGGTTTCTCGCATAGCCCTTGAACGTGCGGGTGAGGATGCGGCCGCCTTCGGATTTCAGGTTCAGCGCGCAGCCGCCGCCATAGGTCAGCGCGACGACGCCGTCGATGTTGTTGTGGCCGGCCTCGCGGAACTTTCGCGCATAGTGCTCGGCGACGTAGCGCGAGACGGTGGCGGAACAGTTCACGGTGGAGAGGATGCCGATGTAGTTGCGCGTGCCGATGCGGCCGTTGCCGCGGTCATAGCCGTCGAAGGTGCGGCGCTCGGCTTCCGGGACCATGACCGGTGGGGCATTGTCGACGCAGAATTCATGCTTCTGTGCGACGT
Source organism: Rhizobium sp. ARZ01 (assembly GCF_014851675.1). NCBI lineage: Bacteria > Pseudomonadati > Pseudomonadota > Alphaproteobacteria > Hyphomicrobiales > Rhizobiaceae > Rhizobium > Rhizobium sp. ARZ01. The sequence continues at coordinate 2,737,011 of NZ_JACVAE010000001.1, read as the reverse complement.
CGTGGATCGCAAGATTCTGCAGGTGGACGTGCTCACCGGGCATGATCGCCCGCGTCGCATAGCCGATGATCTGGCCGTATTTCAGCACCGGTGCCCCCTCGGCGATCGGCGCCAGCGCCACCTTGTGGCCGCGTGGTATGCGCTCAGCCGCGACGGCACCGTTCACCAGCGGGCGCCCTGCGTCGAGATTGGCAGGAACCACACCGACATTGTCTTTCGGATTGAGGACGAGGGCGGCTGGCATTTCGGCAAGCATGGCTGAACTCCTGCGGCACGGGATGAGCGCATTATGCACAATGTCGGCAAAAGTCAATTATGATTGAATGCACCGCAAGCTCACCCCGGAACCCCATTCGGCTTTATTCATCATACATTGGGTGGATATTGTATGATGAATAAAGCTCTGACAGGATGCGACCGAAGCGAACAAGCCGGCGGAAGCGGGATGGACACGACGAGCGGACAAGGTGGCGGCGAGGGTAAGGCGGCGGGCGAGGCGCAGCAGTCCAAACGGCCGCGCGTGCAGAAGAGCGTTATTGCCGCCATTGGTCTCGACATCTGTTCCGAGCACTATCCCGTCGGCAGCGTGCTTCCGACGGAAAACGACCTTTGTGAGCTCTACGGGGTCAGTCGCACGGTCATCCGGGAATCACTGAAGGTCCTTGCGGCCAAGGGGCTGGTCTACGGCCGCCCGCGCATCGGCACGGTGGTGTGCGAGAAGGAGGAATGGAACATCCTCGATCCGCAGATCCTTGAATGGATGGGGCCGCGCATACAGGACCTCGACCTGCTCGGCTGTATCCTGGAGACACGGCGCACGGTCGAGCCGGTCGCGGCTGAGCTTGCCGCCGAGCGCGCGACTGTTCAGGAGATCGCCGATCTGGAGAACGCCTGGGCCCGGATGCGCAATGCAGGCCGGAATACGGAGGCCTTTACCCGTGCCGACGTGCAATTTCATGAGATCCTGCTGAAAGCCAGCCACAACCAGGTTTTTCGCCAGCTTTCCTCCATCATCCACGCGGCGCTGATGTACTCGTTGCATCGCTCCAACGAGGCCGTCGACAAGCGCGACGAGGCGCTCGCCATCCACCGCGAACTCGTCGAAGCGCTGCGCATGCGCGATGGGCACACCGCGCGTGCCTGCGCGCACAGGATGCTCGACCATGCCGCGCGCGACCTCGCGCCGGCGATGCGAAAGCGCGGCCAGGCGGACACACCCTGACCGCAACGGTTGGCCCACCTCGCTCCCAATCACGAAGATCATCTCCAAACGGACCTGAAGACCATGAAGATCACCAAGCTCACCACCTTTGTCGTTCCGCCGCGCTGGCTGTTTCTGAAAATCGAGACCGATGAAGGCATCGTCGGCTGGGGCGAGCCAGTCGTCGAGGGCAGGGCGCTGACGGTGGAAGCCGCCGTGCACGAGCTCGCCGACTATCTCGTCGGCAGGGACCCGATGCTGATCGAGGACCACTGGCAGGTGATGTATCGCGGCGGCTTCTATCGCGGCGGTGCGGTCCACATGTCCGCACTTGCCGGCATCGACCAGGCGCTGTGGGACATCAAGGGCAAGGCCTATGGCCAGCCGATCCACCAGTTGCTCGGCGGCCAGTGCCGCGACCGCATCAAGGTCTATTCCTGGATCGGCGGCGACCGCCCCTCCGACGTCGCCAACAACGCCAGGGAGGTCGTTGCCCGCGGGTTCAAGGCGATCAAGCTCAACGGCTGCGAGGAGATGCAGATCGTCGATGCCTGGGACAAGGTGGAGAAGGCGGTGGAGACAATCGCCACCATCCGCGAGGCGATCGGCCCGCATATCGGCATCGGTGTCGACTTCCACGGCCGCGTGCACAAGCCGATGGCAAAGGTGCTGGCGAAGGAACTCGAGCCTTACAAGCTGATGTTCATCGAGGAGCCGGTGCTCTCCGAGAATCGCGAGACACTGAAGGAGATCGCCAACCACTGCTCGACGCCGATCGCGCTCGGCGAACGCCTTTATTCGCGCTGGGATTTTAAGTCTGTGCTGTCGGACGGCTATGTCGACATCATCCAGCCGGACCTCAGCCACGCCGGCGGCATCACCGAATGCCGCAAGATCGCCGCGATGGCCGAGGCCTATGACGTGGCGCTGGCACCGCATTGCCCGCTCGGGCCGATTGCGCTTGCCGCGTGCCTGCAGGTCGATGCTGTCTCCCACAATGCCTTCATCCAGGAGCAGAGCCTCGGTATCCACTACAACCAGGGCAATGATATCCTCGACTACATCTCCAACAAGGAGGTGTTTCACTATGCGGACGGCTTCGTTTCAATCCCGCAGGGTCCCGGTCTCGGCATCGAGGTGGACGAGGCTTATGTGATCGAGCGCGCCAAGGAAGGACACCGCTGGCGCAACCCGGTCTGGCGCCACGCCGACGGTAGCGTCGCGGAGTGGTAAGAGCGAAGAGATGACCTTTGTGGGGCATGGCCTTGTGCCCCGCAATCATCTGTGGCGCCTGGGTCGCAATTCCCGGCTTGCGTACCTGCTCGACGCTGTTTGCTTACGATAACCGATTGCCTGCCTCGATTTTGCTGGTTAAACCTTTCCTAAGAAAAGCGGGCCGTCTTGCGGGGAGCTTGCAGGCGGACTCGTTTCGGGGAGGGGCGCTAGCGCGCCGCACTGTCAGAGGTGGGCCGGATGCGAAGTGTATGGCGTATAGCAGTGGTCCTGTCGCTTTCGGTGGCGCTGGCCGCATGTGGCGGCAAAAAGGGTTACATGGCCCCGATCGCGCTAACTTCCCCCGTTGCGGGAACGTCCACCGTTGACATGCTGATTGCCACCACGCGCTTGCCGTCGGGCGATCCCAACACGCTCTTTTCCGGTGAACGCAGCGCCCGTCCCTACCTGACCGAACTCGCCGTCTCGATACCGCCTGACAGCAAGCGCAAGGCGGGCCAGGTGCAATGGCCGAAGAAATTGCCGCCCGATCCGGAAAAGGACTTCGCCGTCACGAAGGTGCGGCAATTGGAATCCCTCGAGGGCGGTGAAGAGTGGTTCCGCGTCCACAACAAGGACGGTCACGTGATGGTGTTCGTGCACGGTTTCAACAACCGCTACGAAGACGCCGTGTTCCGATTTGCCCAGATCGTGCACGATTCGGGTGCTGTGGTGACACCAATCCTGTTTACCTGGCCCTCGCGCGCCAAGGTGTTCGACTACAACTACGACAAGGAAAGCACAAACTACTCGCGCACCGGCCTGGAGCGGCTCTTGAAGGTGCTGGAGCAGGAAAAGGGGGTCAAGGATATTACCATCCTTGCCCACTCGATGGGCACCTGGCTTGCGATGGAAGCGCTTCGACAGATGGCGATCCGCGACGGACGCGTCGCGGCGAAGATCGAAAACGTCGTTCTCGCTTCGCCGGATATCGACATCGATGTGTTTGCACGCCAGTGGTCTGATCTCGGTGAGAAGAAACCGAATATCACGATCTTCGTTTCGCAGGACGACAAGGCATTGGCCTTGTCGCGGTTCATTTCGGGAGACGTGCAGCGCCTTGGCCAAGTCAATCCCGCCGAGGAGCCCTACCGCGCCCAGTTCGAGAAGGCAGGCATCACGGTCGTCGACCTGACCAAGGTGAAGTCGGAAGACAGTCTGAACCACGGCAAATTCGCCGAGAGTCCGGAGATCGTGAAGCTGATCGGCAACCGGCTCGTGAATGGTCAGACGCTGACGGACTCCGATGTCTCACTCGGGGAAGGTATTACCGCAGTCGTCGCGGGAACGGCAGGCGGCATCGGCAGGATCGCCGCGACAACCGTTGCAACGCCGATCGACCTTTTGACGCTGACGCCGCAGGAGCAACTGCTCGGTGCGGGGCCGGATACTGGATTGGTCTTCGATCAGGCCCAAGAAACGAAGGCCGAAGCGAAAAAGCAGTGATCGACGTGCAATGCTGATGCACGCGGCCAATACTCTACAAAGCTCACTTTAACTCTCACGGGTGTGGGATATTTTGTCTTCAGCTGGTGCAGGAGGACTGGAAGCGAGTTTTGGCGCCGTCTCTTTTGCCTTGATATTCAAGCGCATGATTTCATTTCAATAAATCGAAAGGCGTCGGTGGCCGAGGCGTCTATTCTGTTGCACTCTATTTTTCATGGGAAAGTCCTTGATGCTTGTCGGCGAGTATCCTGCGGATTCCTTGCGCAAGGAAGTCGTGCCTTATCTGTCATCTTCCCACATTTTTGTGGAATTATGTGTATGATTGTGTATATATGCGCGCATAAGCACATAACTCAGCCAAAAAACTACGCTTCAAAAGGGGAATTCCATGGCACGAACGCCGGAGGAATGGGGGGCGCTGCTTGGCACGACCCTCACGAGAATGCAGGCCACAGACCCGAGTTTCATGCTGCCGGCGATGTCGCCGGATTGCTGCCGTATCATTACCGAAACGATTGCCGTGATAGTCGCCGAAGCCCGTTCGCAGGGGCGTGATGACGCGCTTCGCGGGCTGCGGCGCCCGGTGGTTGCCCTGGATCGGCTTTGCGCCTGAGGCGCTGAGGGATCATGCACGCAGGCAAGATCGGCCCAAGGCGTCCTGACGCAACTGCATGTAGTATTGCGTTGTGTCGGACACCTTGTGCCGATACCGAACCTGCCACCCCGGCTTGCCGCGGGTTTTTTAAGGAGCTACCGGGGCGTCGGACTTGCGGTCAGGCGGCCGCGCGAGCGGGAGCGATTGGCGCTTGCCAGGCGTTCACGCGCCTCTTTGAGTTCGCCGGCAGAAAAGAGCGGCTGGAATTTTTCAAGTAGCATCGTCGCCTCCATCGAAAGCTCCGGCTTTCCGAGGTCGATCAACCGTTCGAGGCCGGTGGTTCCGGGCTTGAAGACAAGCTCCTTCGCCGCGGCGACGCCACCGTTCAGAATGACGTAACGGCGGAATAGCACCGGCCGGAAGCCCAGCATGGCGCAGGTGTCGTAAAGGGCCAGCATCGCCTCGTGAAACTGGTCTTCAGGACGGTTGCCGGAGGGGCCTGGCTTCAAGGACTTCATCTCGGTGGCCTTGTGGGAAAGGACAAAGGGGCGCGGTATCCCGCTGTCCCTTGAAACGCGAATGGCAGCCTTTCGTCAACCGGTTCAAAGCGAATGTCGATAAGGGGGCAGGCAAAAGGCCGGCATCAATTCCAGCCGACTCCGCACGTAGCCGAAAGGTCGCCAATGGCGATCAGCGGGACGCGGCTTTGGAACCGCGCGCCACGTCAGAAACCGGCGTTTGCTATCCCTCAGATGCGACCGCCGGCGTCGGCTCAGAGGATAAAGTCCGATTTGCTCATCGTAAGGCTGAGGTCGAGCACGATCGAGAAGTCGGCCTTTCCATCGCCGTTCACGTCGCCCTGGATGAATGTGTCGCCGGACTTCTTCTCGAAGCGCAGTTCTCCGGCCTTCTTGTGGAACTTCTCCGCGCCAATGAAGGTGAAGGCTTGGTCGCCGCCGGATTTCGTGCTGGCGTCGATCGCCTTGAGATTGATCTTGTCGCCTTGCGCGCGGCTGAAATCGTAAATCGTGTCGCGACCGGACGAAGCGACCGTGGAGTCGGTTGCCGACATGAAGACGAAGGTATCGGCACCCAGCCCGCCATAGAGCTTGTCCGCACCGGTGCCGCCATAAAGCATGTCGTTTCCGGCTTTGCCCTTCAGCGTGTTGATGCCGGTGGTCCCCTTGATGACGTTGGCAAGGGCATTGCCGGTGCCGTTGATGTTGCCCGTTCCTGTCAACGTCAGGTTTTCGACATTGACCGAAAGCGTGGCGTTGACGGATGCCTTGACGAGATCGACGCCTTCGTTCGCCTTCTCCGCCACAGCGTCGGCCAGGTTGTCGACGATATAGGTGTCGTTGCCCTTACCGCCCTGCATCTTGTCGGCGCCGGCCTTGCCATCGAGCACGTTGTCGGCGGCATTGCCGAAGAGGACGTTTGCCAGGCTGTTGCCGGTGCCGTTGATCTTCACCGTGCCGGTCAACGTCAGATTTTCGACGTTGACCCCAAGGGTGTGGCTGATCGCAGCCTGGACGAGGTCGGTGCCCTCGTCGGCGTTTTCCGTCACTTTGTCACCGGGATTGTCGACGACATAGGTATCATCTCCCAAGCCACCGGACAGGGTGTCAGCGCCGACGCCCCCATCCAGGAGATCCTTGTCCGTGTCGCCGTTGAGTGTGTCGTTGCCGCTTCCGCCATAAAGTCTGTCGCTGCCCTCTCCGCCATGGAGAACTTCATCGTCGACGCCGCCACGGATTTCATCATTGCCATGTCCACCGATCACATCACCGGACAGCCGGCCGTTTGTGCCGTTGTAGATGTCATCGCCGCCGCCGAGACTGACGTTCCCGATCATTCGGCCGGTATTGGTCACAAGGTCTTTTGCGGCGACGTCATCTCGTCCATCGTACGAGTTCCATGCTCCGGAGATGATCCCGCTGTTCATCACGGAAATGGTTCCATTGACGTGAGGAGAATTGTACCTGACTATTCCGGTTTTTTCCGACGCGATCGTGCCGCTGTTTGTGATTTTCGCGGTCGTGGCATCATAGGAGTACATGACTACGCCCAAGCCTTGCGCCCAAATATCGCCGGCGTTGGTAAGCACGTTCCAGCTCCCATTCATTTGAATCCCGATGGCGTCCGAACGATAGCTCCGCACGTTGCCGCCGACCGCGATGTTCACTACGTTGCCGGCGTCAGCCGCCGCATCGCCGATCTCGATTGCGATTCCCCCGCCGAGAATAGTGCCGGCGACATCTAGACGGTGGTTGCTACCGGTACCGACGATTGTGAAGTCCGTGTAACTTGCGGCGTCGGTTCGGGCGATCGTAGCAGCAGGGCCGACATAGAGGTCATCCGTCGTGCTAAGATCAATGCGAAGGCCGGCGCCGATGAAGTCGGATGCGAAAACTTGCAATGCCATCTGTAATATCCTCGTTTAAGTGCTGAGGTCCCTACGTTTGGCTGCATGGTTATATTCGCGGTTTGCTACCTGAGGTGTAAGAAAGAGGTTCCGCGTGGAAAGGGCGTGCGGCGAAGAAGAAGCGTCATGAATGCTGGGTTACTCCCGTCGAAGGGGAGGGTGGAGCCAGCATGGGGTCGGGGATCGCGAAGCCATGCGCTTTCCAGGCTCGCGAGCCTTGCCGCTACAACGAGAAAAAGGCCTCTCGCTTTCGCGAAAGGCCTTTCAAATCAGAAACTTGGATGGTGGGCGTGACAGGGATTGAACCTGTGACCCCTACGATGTCAACGTAGTGCTCTCCCGCTGAGCTACACGCCCATCCGATGTGGGCGCATAGACCACAAATGCCCGCGCGGCGTCAATAGCTTTTGTGAAGCTTTTTTCGCCGTCGCCCGGGGATTTTCCCCAAGCCTGGAATTCCGGTGCTTTGCGGCGCGGAAAGCCCTTGGGATAAAATGGGGATCGCACTCTTTGCCGGAAAATGGCACGCTGTCTTCTATTGGCGCATTGGAGGAGCGTTGCCGGATTCGTGAAATTTGCATCTCAGGGCGCAGGCGCAGCATCATTCGTAGCAGTCAGCGCCGTGCCCTTCTGCAACACGTCATGCACCGTTCCGCTCGCTCTCAATGCAAATCTCCCAAAAGGGAGACAGGCTTCAAGAAAAAACATGCGCAAGAACAAAGACCTGAAGTGCGGAATCAAAAAAATCGCGACGGGTGTCAGGCGTCGCAGTGGAGGGATCTGACTATGTATACTGCCGGAATGAACTTCGGGCTTGGCGAGGAGATTGAGACGCTGCGCAACAGCGTGCGCCGGTTTGCCGCAGAACGGATCGCGCCGATCGCGAGTGACATCGACCGGAACAATGCCTTTCCTCTGTCGCTCTGGCAGCAGATGGGCGATCTCGGCCTGCTCGGGATCACGGCTTCGGAGGACTATGGCGGGGCGGGCATGGGTTATGTCGCCCATTGCGTGGCGATGGAGGAGATCAGCCGTGCCTCGGCCTCGGTGGGCCTCTCTTACGGCGCTCATTCCAATCTCTGCGTCAACCAGATCATGCGCAACGGCACGGATGGCCAGCGGGCAAAATACTTGCCGAAGCTGATTGCCGGCGAACATGTCGGTGCACTTGCCATGTCTGAGCCGGGAGCGGGATCCGACGTCGTGTCGATGAAGTTGCGGGCGGAGAAGCGGGGCGACCGTTATATCTTGAACGGCAACAAGATGTGGATCACCAATGGCCCGGACGCCGACGTGCTGGTCGTCTACGCCAAGACCGATCCGGACGCCGGCCCGCGCGGCATCACCGCCTTCCTGGTCGAGAAGGGCTTCAAGGGCTTCTCCACCGCGCAAAAGCTCGACAAGCTCGGCATGCGCGGCTCCAACACCTGCGAGCTTGTCTTTGAGAACTGCGACGTTCCGGCGGAAAACATCCTTGGCGGGGAGGGGCGCGGCGTCAACGTCTTGATGTCCGGCCTCGACTATGAGCGCGTGGTGCTGTCCGGCGGTCCACTCGGCATCATGGCCGCCTGCCTCGATGTCGTCGTTCCCTACGTGCACGAACGCAAGCAGTTCGAGCGTCCCATCGGCGAGTTCCAGTTCCTGCAGGGCAAGGTGGCCGACATGTATGTCGCACTCAATTCGGCGCGTGCCTATGTCTATGCGGTGGCGGCGGCCTGCGATCGCGGCGAGACGACCCGTAAGGACGCGGCCGGTTGCATCCTCTATGCGGCCGAGCAGGCCACGCAGCAGGCGCTGCAGGCGATCCAGGCGCTCGGCGGCAACGGCTACATCAATGACTATCCGACAGGGCGCCTGCTGCGCGACGCCAAGCTCTATGAAATCGGTGCAGGTACCTCCGAGATCAGGCGCATGCTGATAGGCCGCGAGATTTTCGGGGAAACGGCATAATGGCGGTCCTGCATTCCAACATTTCGCCGCGCAGCGAAGCCTTCGCCGCCAACCGGCAGGCGATGCTTTCGGCGATCGCGACCGCTGAGGCCGCCGCAAACGTCGCCTTCGAGGGCGGCGGCGCCAAGGCGCGGGAGCGCCACCTCGGACGCGGCAAGCTCTTGCCGCGCGACCGGGTGGCGCAGTTGCTCGACCCCGGCTCGGCCTTTCTGGAAATCGGTCTGACGGCCGGGCATGGCCTCTATGATGGGGCCTCGCCCGGCGGCGGCCTGATCGCGGGCATCGGCCGTGTCTCCGGCCAGGAGTGCATGATCGTCTGCAACGATGCGACGGTGAAGGGCGGCACCTATTATCCGATTACGGTGAAGAAGCACCTCCGTGCGCAGGAGATCGCGGAAGCAAACCGGCTGCCCTGCATCTATCTCGTCGATTCCGGCGGCGCCAACCTGCCGAACCAGGACGAGGTCTTCCCCGACCGCGATCATTTCGGCCGCATCTTCTACAATCAGGCGCAGATGTCGTCGAAGGGTATTGCGCAGATCGCCGTCGTTATGGGCAGTTGCACCGCGGGCGGCGCCTATGTTCCGGCGATGAGCGACGAGACGGTGATCGTGCAGAACCAGGGGACGATCTTCCTGGCCGGACCGCCGCTGGTGAAGGCGGCGACCGGAGAAGTCGTGAGCGCCGAGGACCTCGGCGGCGGCGACGTGCACACCAGGCTTTCCGGCGTTGCGGATCATCTGGCGCGCGACGACCGGCATGCGCTAGCGATCGCCCGGCGCATCGCCGCCAATCTCAACGGCCGCAAGGCCCCGCTTCCCGAAAAAGGCGAGGGCGAGGCGCCGCTGTACGATCCCGAGGAACTGCTCGGTATCGTGCCTTCGGACACGAAGATCCCTTATGACGTGCGTGAGGTGATCGCACGCATCGTCGACGGCTCGCGCTTCGACGAGTTCAAGGCGCGCTTCGGCACGACGCTCGTCTGCGGCTTCGCCGCCATCCACGGCATGCCGGTCGGCATTTTGGCGAACAACGGCGTGCTGTTTTCGGAAGCGGCGCTGAAGGGGGCGCATTTCATCGAGCTTTGCTCACAACGCTCTGTGCCGCTCGTCTTTCTGCAGAACATCACCGGCTTCATGGTCGGGCGGAAATACGAGGCTGACGGCATTGCCAAGCACGGCGCCAAGCTGGTGACGGCGGTGGCGACGACCAGCGTGCCGAAGATCACCATGCTGATCGGCGGTTCCTACGGGGCCGGTAACTACGGCATGTGCGGGCGGGCCTATTCGCCGCGCTTCCTCTGGACCTGGCCGAACAGCCGCATCGCGGTGATGGGCGGCGAACAGGCAGCGGGCGTGCTGGCGACAGTGCGGCGCGAGGGGATCGAGCGCAGCGGGCAAAGCTGGTCGGCTGAGGAAGAGGCCGAGTTCAAGCGGCCGACGATCGAGATGTTCGAGCGACAGAGCCATCCGCTCTACGCCTCGGCCCGGCTGTGGGACGACGGCATCGTCGATCCGCGCAAGGCGCGTGATGTGCTTGGGCTCTCACTTTCGGCCACCCTCAATGCCCCCATCGAACCGACACGGTTCGGCCTGTTCCGCATGTGATCCAACGCCTGGAGGATGGCCATGAAACGGGAAAACATCAACGCGAAGAACGCACCGGACCCGCATGGCGGCTATTCTCAGGCGGTCAAGCTCGATGAATATCGTCAGTTGGTGCTGATCAGCGGGCAGATCCCTGTTGATACCGACGACAAGGTGCCGGATGGCTTCGAGGCGCAGGCGCGTCAGGTGTGGCGCAACGTCGAGGCGCAATTGAAGGCAGCCGGCATGGAGAAGTCCGACCTGGTCAAGGTGACGACGTATCTCGCCGACCGGCAGTATGCGACGCAAAACCGCGAGATCCGCAGCGAGTTTTTAGGCAGCATCGCCCCAGCGCTGACAGTCGTGATCTGCGGCATCTTCGACGATCGGTGGCTGCTCGAAGTGGAAGCGGTCGCCGCGCAATAACCGGGAGAGACGATGTTCAAGAAGATCCTGATCGCCAATCGCGGCGAAATTGCCTGCCGGGTCATCCGGACGGCCCGCAAGCTCGGCATCTCCACCGTCGCCGTCTATTCGGATTCGGACCGCGGCGCGCTGCATGTGGCGATGGCTGATGAGGCCCTTCGTGTTGGGCTGGCTGAAGCGGCGCGGAGCTATCTCGACGCTGACGCAATCATTGCCGCCTGCAAAGCAAGCGGTGCCGAAGCCGTGCATCCCGGCTATGGCTTCCTGTCGGAAAACGCGGGCTTCGTCGAGGCGGTGGAAGCGGCGGGCCTCGTCTTCATCGGCCCCTCGGCAAAGGCGATCCGCGCCATGGGACTGAAGGATGCCGCCAAGGCGCTGATGGAGGAGGCGGGTGTTCCGGTCGTGCCCGGCTATCACGGCGAGGAGCAGGAACAGGCATTCCTCGCCTCGCAGGCCGATGCCATCGGCTATCCGGTGCTGATCAAGGCGCGCGCCGGTGGTGGCGGCAAGGGCATGCGCCGGGTCGAGCGGGCGCGGGATTTTGCCGCCGCCCTTGCCAGCGCACGGCGCGAGGCAGAAGCCTCTTTTGGCGATGGACGCGTTCTGGTCGAAAAATACATGGCCAAGCCGCGCCATATCGAGGTGCAGGTGTTCGGCGACAACCACGGCAACGTCGTGCATCTGTTCGAGCGCGACTGCTCGGCCCAGCGCCGACATCAGAAGGTCATCGAGGAGGCACCAGCGCCGGGCATGAGCGCGGAGATGCGTGAGGCCATGGGGACCGCGGCGGTGCGCGCGGCACAGGCGATCGGCTACAGCGGTGCAGGCACGGTGGAGTTCATCGCCGACGTTTCAGACGGGCTGCGGGCCGATCGCTTCTTTTTCATGGAAATGAATACACGCCTGCAGGTCGAACACCCCGTAACGGAGGCGATCACCGGCCTTGATCTGGTCGAATGGCAGTTGCGGGTCGCATCCGGCGAGCCGCTGCCTATGAAACAGGAAGAATTCGCCATCAACGGTTGGGCGTTCGAGGCCCGCATCTATGCGGAAAACCCTGCGCGCGACTTCTTGCCTGCGACCGGCCGGCTGGTTCGTTTCGAAGTGCCGACGGACGTTCGTGTCGATTCGGGCGTGCGCGCCGGTGACGAGATCACCGCCTTCTATGATCCGATGATCGCCAAGGTCATTGCGCATGGCGCGGACCGGACCGAGGCGCTCGGCCGGCTTGCCGGGGCGCTCGATCGATGCCGGATCGCTGGCCTGACGACCAATACAGGCTTCCTCGGCAGACTGTGCCGCGAGCCGCATTTCGCTGCCGGCGATGTCGACACCGGCCTGATCGACCGGGAGGCGGCGACGCTGCTGCCGAACCCACCGGCGGCAGCGCATGCACAGGCGCTGGCGGCGACCGCCGCCCTCGGCCTGCTCGATCCGACCGACGATCGCGACCCCTGGAGCAGCCTGCGCGGCTTCCGCCTGTGGGAAAAGGCCTGGCAGTCGGTGTTCGTCGAGCACGAGGGAAAGACATCGGAGTTTCGCGTGGCGCCCGCGGCGGGCCGCCGGTTTGAGGTTGCGATCGGTGAAGGGCACCTGTCGCTCACGCTGCTTTCCACGAACGGCGACGGCGCGGTTCTTGCCGATTTCGGCGACCGGGTGATGGAGGCTGTCGTCGTCCGCGACGGCCGGTCGATCACGCTCTTTGCCGAAGGGGCGAGCCACGTCTTCCATAGCGAGGAAACAGCCGGGCTGCATGACGAGGAGGAGGCGGGGGGCGACGTGCTGGCTGCGCCGATGCCCGGTCTGGTGCGCCTTCTCTCGGTTGCTGAAGGGTCGACCGTGGCCAAGGGCGATCCGCTCGTGACCATGGAGGCGATGAAGATGGAACTGGTGCTTGCCGCCCCGCGCGACGGCGTGGTCGAGGCTGTTCCCGTCGCGCCGGGCGATCAGGTCAGTGAGGGCGCGGTGCTGCTGCGGCTGGCGGCGGAGGAACCGGAATAAGCAGCCCCGAGGGAAGTGACGCTGCTGGATCACCGTAACGGTCCGTGCTCTACCCGTCACCCACGACGAGAGGGGAAGCGCGCATCCGCCTGCCGGCCCCGAGATCGTGTGATGTGTTTTCAGGAATGACTGTAGGAAAGATATGACGAAGTTCGATGCATTTCCGAAAGTTTCCCTTTCCCAATGGCCCACGCCCATCGAGCGTTGGGACCGCCTTTCCGACTACCTGGTAGGGCCGCAAATCTTCGCAAAGCGCGACGACATCGGAAGCCTGGGCTTGGGTGGAAACAAACTCCGCAAGCTCGAATACTTGATCGCCGACGCGCGAGCGAGCGGATGTGACTTGATCATGACCACAGGCGCGCTGCAGTCGAATCATGCTCGCCTGACGGCGGCAGCTTGCGCGCGTCTTGGGATTGACTGCCACTTGGTGCTGAAAGACGAGGTGCGGGGTCGCTCGGAAGCGTATGCCCACTCTTCGAACAAGTTTCTGGATCACCTTTTTGGTGCTCGCGTCGACGTTGTCGGCGCCGAAGTTCCGATCGAAGAGGCGTTTGCGTCGAGGGTGGATACCCATCAAAGGAAAGGCAGGAAACCTTATCTGATTCCGGTTGGCGGTTCGAACCCCATCGGCTGCCTGGGCTACGTTTCCGCAGCCCTCGAAATTGCTTCGCAAAGTGCTGAAGCTCCGTTCAGCCACATTTATGTCACATCGGGGTCGGCTGGAACCCATGCGGGTCTTGTCGTCGGTACGGCGTTGGCACGCTTGCCTAGCAAGCTCGTGGGCGTTTCAATCGCCCGTGACGCTCCCGAGCAAGGCGAGATTGTCCGGCATCTCGCCGCGCAGACTGCTGAGTTGGTAGGCGTCGATGATCAGGCCCTGGCTGACATCGTCATCGACGATGGGTTCTATCGGCCGGGCTACGGCCTTCCGAACTCAGCTTCGCTCGAAGCCTTGTCGTTGTGTGCCCGACTGGAAGGCGTAGTCGTCGATCCCGTCTATACAAGCAAGACGATGGCTGCACTGATCGCCGACGTGCGCCGCGGCTCCTTCAAGTCCGACGACCGGATTCTATTCATACACACCGGCGGCGCGCCTGCCTTGTTCGTCTACGAAGAACAGTTCGACGCCGACGGCAACCCAATTCTCCCAGCATTTTGAAGGGCGCCAGTCGTCAGCGCGCTGGATAACAGTCGCCGACACCATCTCATCATGTGTAGATCGATGCTAAGAGTTTTCCGAATCGTGTTTTTGGAGCCCAATCTGTGAGCAGTAACTGGAACAAAGGTGTGACTTTGGCGCTGGAAGCACCGGGCAAATTCACGACCATAAGCAACATCCAACAGGCCTCATGGGCTCTCATTGAAGATTGGCCGATTGACGATGGCGAAGCGCTGAACCGGGCCCTGCTTGTCATTGAGGCGGCGATCAAGGGCAAGAAGACGCCCGAGGAGGCAAGGATTGCGTTCATTGCTGCCGCCCACGAAGCTCAGATTGAAATCAAGGACTAAGGCCACGCTATTGCCGATCGCGGTAAGTCGGCACCCGTCACCTTGGGCCAATTGCGGCCAGAAGCTTCCGTGTGGCGGCTTTACGCGCTTAGCCTCAACGAGCGCGGCAACAAATGCATCGCGGTCGGCATTGAGAGGGCAGTAGTCGCGCCTCAGCTGTCTCGATAGCGAGAACAATGGCCGACTTCGAGCGGTCGGGAGACTGCCGCGTGTCGCGGGATCAAACAGGGACGTAGGTCAACCTGATCACATCCTCGCCAATCCGATCATGTGTCATAAGGCGGAGCGGCGGCCGAGGTCCGGCGAAATATGGCTTGCCGTGACCAAGCACGACAGGGTGCAGGTAGATTCGATACTCATCGATCAAGCCAAGTTCGGTGAGGCTTTGCGCCAAGGCTGGGCCAGCCACTTCGATCTCTCCGTCGCGCTCGGCCTTCAACTTGCGGATCGCGCCCTCAAGATCATCCTCAACAAGCCTGGCGTTGGGGCCGACAAACTTCAACGAGCGCGAGACGACCCATTTCGGCTGCTTTCGCCACGCCGCCGCGAAGGCCTGTTCCTCTGCATCCCATTCAGGATGATCGTCGTCCCAGTAACGCATGACCTCATACATTTGGCGGCCGTACACACTGCCCGCCTGCCCTTGAGCCTCCTCGATGAAGTGGCGGAAGAGCGTGGGGCTTGGCCCAAACTCCATATGATCGACGTAACCGTCCAGAGACTGATTCATTCCGAACACGAGCTTAGCCATACCCACTTCCTTTCCTCAATGACATATCCTCACGAGTCTGGTTGCGTTATGCAATCGGTCGTAAGTTAGATCGAATGGTTTTGTACCTCAATTGTTTTTTTGTGCGCGCGCCCCACGCTTAGGATCAATTGGACTCTCAGTCGCTGGAAAATGCTGGAACCCGTCCGCTAGGGCCCCACAAGCTGTCGTTCGGGTCAGGTCCCAGCCGATCCCGGATTGGTCGTCCAGAACTTCCAGTGGCGACTGGATGCGTGAGAGTGCTGACCCTCAATGGGGCCTCATGCCGACCGGGAGCACTACGTCGCCCACGCTACTCCACGAACACCCGCACGCTTGCCGCCCTACCCACCGCATCGATCACGGTCAGCGTCGAATAGCCGGCGCCGTCCGGCATCCATTGCGTCGTGCGTCGGCGCGAGCTTTCGGGCAGCATCCGGCCATTGGCCAGCCAGCGGAACGGCGCGCGGCCGCCCTGTAGTTTTAGCGCGAGCGGCGCGATGTCGCTGCCGTTTCGTGCGCCGAGTTCCACATGCGCCCCTTCCGGCGGATAGACGATCTGCGGTGCCGGCTCGCGGGCGGTGGCGGAGACGAGGCCGCTGGATGTGCGTGAGAAGCGGCGAAGCCCGATCGGCAGTTCGGACTGCGCGATCCGCACTGCGCCGGCTGGAGCTTTTGGCAAGGGTGTGATCGCGACGCCGGATTTGGAAAAGGCCTCGAACAGGATCGGGGCGGCGGCTTCGTAACCGGTCAGACCGGGCACGGCGGCATTGTCGGCGCGGCCGACCCAGACGCCGAGCACGTGGCGGCCGTCGTAGCCGACCGACCAGGCATCGCGATAGCCGTAGCTCGTGCCGGTCTTGTAGGCGATGCCGAGGCGACGGTTGCCGCGCGGCGGTAGAACGGCGGAAAGCGTGTCCGTCACGTTCCAGATGGCAGCCGGATCGAGCAGGGGATCGCCGACCACGACCTCAGGCGCCCGGTCGACACCGTCGCCGAGCCGCACGATCTTGCCCTGGTTGGCGAGCGCGGCGTAGAGCTGAACGAGATCGCGCAGCTTGATGCCGGCGCCACCGAGGCCGATTGCCAGTCCCGGCGCTTCGCCGGCCGGAAGCGCGAGCCGAACGTCGGCGCGGCGCATCCGCACCATCAGCCGCGTCGGGCCGACGGCGTCGAGCAACCGCACGGCCGGCACGTTGAGTGAAAGCTGCAACGCCTGTCTGACACTGACATCGCCCTGATAGCTCATGTCGAAATTACGGGGCCGGTAGCCGAAGAAATCGGCCGGTCGGTCTTCCACGATCGTCTCCTGCGCCACCAGCCCTTCCTCGAAGGCGAGGCCATAGATGAAGGGCTTCAGCGCAGACCCTGGCGAGCGGAGTTGGCGCGTCATGTCGATCCATCCGGAGCGGGTCGCGTCGAAATAGTCGGCCGAACCGACCTCGCCGACGATTGCGCCGGTCCTCGCATCCGCCATCACCATGGCGACAGACAGTTTTGGGCCGAGCCGCGCGGCGGCGTCGCGGGCGACCGTCTCCAGCGCCTGTTGCATGTCCCGATTGATCGTCGTCTCGTGACGCTGACGATCGGGCGCACGGCGCAGGGCAAGCTCAGAAAGGTGCGGGGCGAGTGCCGGAAGCTGCAGCCGCCGCGCTGCAATTTTTTCCGCTGACGCCCGCTCCGCCTCGCCTTCGCCGATGACGGTGGAGACGGCCATGCGGGTCAGGACACGTGCGCGTGCCGCTTCGGCTTCCTTGGGGAAACGATCCGGACGGCGGCGTTCGGGCAGTTGCGGCAGGGCGACGAGAAGGGCGGCTTCGGCGACCGAAAGCCGCTTCGGCTCTTTGCCGAAATAGGAAAGGCTTGCCGCGCGCACACCCTCGAGATTGCCGCCGTAAGGCGCGTGGGTCAGGTAAAGGTCGAGGATTTCCGCCTTGGACAGCCGCCGTTCGATCTGGATCGCGCGGGCGATCTGTTTCAGCTTCGCCAGCACCGAACGGCTCTCGCGCGGCTCGATCAGGCGGGCAACCTGCATCGAAAGCGTCGAGGCGCCGGAGACGATCCGGCCATTGCCGAGAAACTGGCCGGCAGCGCGCAGTAGCGCCAGCGGGTCGATGCCCCTGTGCTCGAAGAAGCGCTGGTCCTCATAGGCGAGCAGCATGCGCACGAACTGCGGATCGACATCCGCGGCCTTCGTCTGCAGCCGCCAGAGGCCCTCTGGCGTTGCGAAGGCGCGCAGCAAACGCCCGTCCGCATCAACCACTTCGCGCGAAACCTCCTTCGCCTTTTCGATAGGCGGCGGAAAGGCCTCGTCGGCGCGCTCAAGCCCGTGCAGCAGTGCGGTGCAGAGCACTGCACTGCCCATGAGAGCAACAAAGCCCTTGCGCAGCCGGGACACGGCTTCCTCTCCTACTCCGCCAGCACCTGCATCCGGCCCGTCGCCGTGCGGGCCGAGAACTGCGGCCGGTACATGTCTTCGACGGATGCAGCCGGGTGGTCGTAGGTACCCGGCGTCACCGCGCGCACGACATAGGCGAGCGTGATGCCGTCACCGCTGCCGCCCGAGCGGTCGAAGGCAGCGACGAAGCGGTCGCTGCGGAATTCGGTGTGCGCCGCCTCGACCTCGCCGACCCATTCGAAATTGGAGAGGTCGGCGCTGCTGACAAGGCTTGGATTGTCGATTTCCAGGCCAGCCGGCAAAAGGTCGGTGATCAGCACGCGTGATCGCCAGGAATTGTTCTCCGTCACCTTGAGCACGACGACGTAGCGCTCGTTCTGGCGAGCCTCGGAGATGGTCGCAGGCTGACCGTCGAGCGTGTAGTAGCTGCGTTCTATCGCATAGCCGTCGCCACCGGCCGGCAGCGGCTGGGCAGGGGCTGCGACCGTGGTCAGCACGGTCGCGACGCGCTCGTTGCCGCGGTTTACGACGGTGACGGGCTTGTGCAGCAGGTCCTCGCCGCCCATGCGAGCGGCGTAGCGGCCGCTATGGTCGGCGCCGTTCACTTCCAGCTTCAGCGAGTCGTCCTCATCCATGATCGCGCGGGCGGCGAGCAGCATCCAAGTCTGTTCCTGGGTGCTGGTGTAAGCCTTGTGTTCCCACTCGCTGGCGACGAACTTCGCAAGCTCCGGGATGATCGCGGGAACCGGGCGGCTCTCGGCTGCCAGTGCCAACACGGCCGCACCGTCACGCAGAGCCGATCCATAGTCGGAGCGCGCCAGGCTGACATTGGTGACGTCCGTCGACATGCGCAGCGAATCCTTGAAAATCTGCGCGGAGCGTTGCGCATCGCCGTAGAGTCCGAGGGCCGCTGCGATATGGGCCTTGGCAAGCGGGGTCGGGAATTCGGAAAGACGCGTGTCGGCGTAGTAGCGCAGGTCGCTGATCGCTGCTTTGCGGTTGCGCGCCAGGACATAGAGCGCATAGGCGATCTCGTTGCCGCGCTCCTGCACGTTATTGTCATAGGAGAGTGCGTTCTGCAGATTGTCCAGTGCCTGCACCATTGCCTGCTCGGGCACCTCGAACTTCTGCTCGCGCGCCCGCGTCAGGAAGTCGCTGATATAGGCGTCGAGCCAAAGGTCGCCGTAGCCAGGTCCCCAAAGGCCGAAGCTGCCGGAAGAAGACTGGTAGGAGAGCACGCGATAGATCGCCTCCTGCACCCGCTTCTTCGTTTCCTCGTCATCGGGTAGTCCCGAATCCTTCGACAGTTCGCTGAGATAGAGCAGCGGCAGGGCGCGGCTGGTCGTCTGCTCGGCGCAGCCGTAGGGGTAGCGGTCGAGCGTCATCAGCATGGCGGGAACATCGAAGGCGCCGGAGCGTGAAACGTTGAGCGCGACCGAAGCGTTGCCGAGGATGCTGTCGGCCAAGAGCTGGTCGTCGATCGTGATGCTGCCGCCGGCGGCAAGCTCGAGCACGCGCCGGGTCGTGATCGGCAGGGTTGCCGGGCGGACGGGAATGTCGAGCGACTGCTCCCAGGTCTGGCCGGTGCCATCCGACAGGGCGACGGTGACGACGCCGCTGCCGACCTCGCCGCCGATCAACGGCAGTGTCAGGTCAGCCTTGCCGCCGGCCTCGAGCCGCACGGTTTGCGCGGGGCCGGTCTGTTCGACCATGACGGACTTGTTGTGGGTGATCGCAAGCTGGTAGTCGCCGGCGGGGGCATCGGTGTTGGCAATGTCGAGCCGCAGGTTCGCGCGGTCCCCGGGTGCCAGGAACTTGGGCAGGCTGGCGGTGATGACAACCGGGTCGCGGATGATCACGTCGGCCGCGCCGTGGCCGACTCCGTCCTTCGACCAGGCGACGGCCATCACGCGGGCGGTGCCGTTGAACTGCGGGATGTCGAAGGAGACTTTCGCCTTGCCTTCCGCATCGAGCTTCACCGGGCCGGAGAAGAAGGCGACGAGTTTTTGCGTCGGCGGACTGCCCTCAAGGGCCGTCTGCCCGCCGTCACCGCCGGTGCGAAGCCGTCCCGTCGCGCCGAGCGAGCCGTCAATCAGCCGTCCGTAAAGGTCGCGGATTTCGAGGCCAAGGCGGCGCTGACCGTAATACCAGCCGTCCGGATCGGGTGCTTCGTAACGGGTCAGGTTGAGAATGCCGACGTCGACGGCGGCGACCGTGACATAGGCTTCCTCGTGGGCGCCAGCCCCCGTAACCGAGACCGAAATGTCGAGCGGCTGGCGCGGCAGCATCTTTTCCGGGACGTCGAGGCTCACAGCGAGCTTGCGCTCCGCCGGGTCGACCTTAAGCCATTTGACGCCAATGGAGCGCATCGGCATGCGGCTTTGCTGCGCGTCGCCCGGGCGATAGAGCGTGGCGGTCACATAGGCGCCAGCCCCCCACTCGGCGGTGACAGGTATCTCGACTTCGCCGCCTTCAGCCCCAAGTGCTGCGGTACTGGCCGAGATCAGGTTTTCCGTTCCGTTGGTGACAAGGAGTACGCCGGCATAGCGGGAAGAGACCTTGAGCCTGGCGGTCTCACCGATCTTGTAGCTTTCCTTGTCGAGGGCGATTTCGAGTGCGTCCGGGGTTTCCGTCGAGGTCGCCTCGACATACCAGCCGGCGTCGAATTCGATGCTTGTCGCGGGGCCGTCGGCTTCCGCGCTCTCCACTTCCAGCCGGTAGCGGCCCCAGGTGACGGGAACCGATATATCGGCACCGTTTTCGCTGACGTCGATCACGCCGGCCTCGACCTGCTTGGTCGAAAGAACGGGCTCGTAACGCCAGGAGCTGCCGTCTCGGTACCATTGGTAGTCGCGCTGGACGCTGAGCAGCTTCCAGGGCAGGCCGTTCATCGCCTGCTTCTTCCCGTCGGGGCTGGCGATGATCACATGGAAGCGGGCAATGGAATTTTCCGGCACATCGCCCGCTGCTGCCGGGCGGATGCCGATCATCGGTCCCTCGGACCTGACAGGCAGCGTCAGCGAACGCTCGACGGCGCGACCGCCGGCCTCGCTCATGCGGATCGTAATGTCGGCGTTCAAAAGCTGTGTCGTGGCGGGGCGATCGCTCACGTCCACGTCGAAGGTAGCCTTGCCGTCTTCGTCGAGTGGCTGCAACCCCTCGAACGGCACGCGGTTTTCCTCCATCGCCTCCTCGTCGGCGAGACCGAATACGTAGCCTTTGAAGAGCTCGCTCTCGCGGGTCGGCTCGAGTGCGATGTCACCCTCGATGTCGAGGCCGGCCGCGGGCGCGCCATAGAGATAACGACCATCCACATTGATTGCGACCGGCGTCCCTCCGACGATCTCCTTGGCGGCGCTCGTCAGGTCGAACTCGGTGCGATCGGGCATGAAGTCGTCGACCAGGAACGTCTTTTCACCGATCGCCGGTGCCTTGGGATCAGTGTAGATCTGCATCGTCCAGGTGCCGCGCATGGCATTCGGCTGGACGGCGTAGTCTACGGTGTGCCCGCCGAGCTTGCTGTCATTGCTAACAATGCGCCGGTCCTCGACGCCGTCCGGACGGGTAAAGACGAAGGTCAGCGGCAGCCCCTCGACCGCCGTGGCTTCCACGTCGCGGGCAAGGGCCGCCGCATGCACCGTCTCGCCGGCGCGGTAGATGCCGCGCTCGGTCCAGGCGAAGATGTCGATCGCGCCGGGCGCTGCGCGTCCAATCACGCCGCGGTCGGACAGGTCGAATCCGGCACGGGTCATGTCGAGGAAGACATAGTCCGACGTGCCGTTTCGCGCTGTCAGCACCGCCGGCATCATTGCCGCCGTGCCGCGCATCAGGCCGGCGGTAAACGTCGCCCGGCCATCGGCATCGGTCGTCGCCGTTCCGAGAATTTCATTGTTGCGGGCGAGGAGTTGCAGTTCGACCCCCGCCATGGGTTTGGCGCTGCTGAGGGCACGGGCAAAGACATGGAGGCCGTCAGTGCCGGCAAAGGTCGATAGCCCGATGTCGGAAACGAGGAACCACTGCGTTGCCTTTGCATCCCAGTCGCGTTTTGGGCCGGTCGAGGCTTGTGCTGTCAGCACGTAGATGCCGGGCTGGCGTTGCGGCAACGCTTCGTCGACCGGGAACGAGGTCACAACGTCCTTGTTCAAGTCGCGCTGCATCTCGATCTGGCCCTGCCAGACGAGCTCGCCGATTTCACTCTCGATACGGCCAGCCCCGTAACCATCGAGCTGGGTGAGGAACTGGGAACCAGTCAGGAGCGAGGCTATGTTGCGGTCGCCCACACGATAGAGCTTCAGGTCGGCGCTGTCGGTGTTGACCGAGACCAGCGGAATGCCGCGGCGCGCGGTGCTCGGCAGCACGAAGCTGTCGCCGGTAAAGCGAACGGTCGGGCTGCGATCCTGCACATAGATATCGAGCTCTGCCGACGCTTCGAGGCTTTCCTCGACCGAGGAGGGCAGGCCCGAACGAAAGGCGAGCTTGTAGCGCTGGCCATGGTTGAGGCCTTCCACGCAGATCTGGTTGTCCTTTGCCTCGACGCCCTTCGGTGCCTTGCCGTCGAGCGTTACGAAACTCGCATAATCCGCGCCGAATTTGACCAGCGGTTCGGAGAACTGCACGCAGGCGCGTGGGCTCACGCTGTCGTTGTCGATAGTGTGCTGAACAATGCGAAAACCCTGGCGCGCCTTCAGATCGAGATAGGCGGCACGTACGGCCGGATCCTCAAAGAGCGCAAGGCTCGCCTTGTAGGCATTAATGCCGGCGCGATAATTGGCTGACTTGTCCAGCGTCTCTGCGAGCACGGACAGCGCTTGCGCCCGGCCGGAAGTGGTGCGCGTCAGCCAGTAGGCATTCAGCGCGGCGAGCGGCCCCTGGCCGGTGAGGTAAGAGTTGTCCGTGGCCTGCGCGGCGGTCTGCGCCATTTCGATCCAGAGAAAGCGGTCGTCGGGAGCCAGAGAAAGGGCGCCCTTGTAAGCGTCGAGCGCTTCTGAAACGCGGCCGGACGATATCTCGATACGACCAAGCGAAGCGAGGCTCTCGGCCCCCTGGCCTTCCTGCGTGCTGAGAAGCGCCAGCCCGGACTTCAGCGCGCGTGCTTCCTGTTCCATCCCCTCGGAAATGAAGCTGAGCGAGGGGGCGGCGCCGATGTCGGGCTCGCCATCGGTCAGCGCGATCTTGCCGGCGACCGCGCCCGGGGAACTGGTCAACTGATTGTAGTCGGTCTTCAGGAAGCACCATTTGACCTTCGGATTGTAGGTGAAGGCGCGGCAGGACATGTCGTCAATGCAGTTGGTCTTGCACTGGTCCAGCGTGACGTTCTGCACGGTGCGCAGGTCGAAGCCGAAATAATCACCGTCTTCCGTGACGACGATCGAGCGCTTTGTCTCTGCTGCTTGAGCAGGAAGTACGCTTGCTACAATGGCAAGGAAAAATGCGGAGAAACCGATGAACGCACGCATAGACCCAAGTCCTCCAAACGCTGCCAAGCTCACGCCACTCTTGAGACTTCGGCTGGAGATGTCAACCGACGGTCGTGTCCGTCTGGATACGGTTCAAGAGGATGGGACGAGTGGCGGCCTGTTCCAGGAATAGGACGGGCGGGGCGCCGCTTTTCATCGCTCGCCGTGACGAAATTTGGAGCGTAGCTCAGGCGCCGCTGTTTGCGAGTTCGGAACGTACCATTTCGTAATAGTTCGAAAGGGCCGGCAGCGCCGCGGTCAAATCAACGAACAGCGCGTCTTCCGCCTGAAGCGTGCCGGCATAGCGGGCCGTGATGAACCGCTTGTGCTTGGTTGCGATATCAGCCGGCACGGCGGCAAGGGCGGTAAAGATCGGCGAGGCGACGGTGCGTCCCTTCACGGTGATGCGATCCAGTTCGAGGCTGGTGAAATGGTCGGCCAGAAGGGCGGTTCCTTCGCCGATCAGAAGCGGCACGCCGTAGTTCTTCGAAGCGCCTTCGAGACGCGAGGCGAGGTTCACTGAGTCGCCCAAGACCGAATAGTCGAAGCGCTGGGAGGAGCCCATGTTTCCAACGACGCAATCGCCGGTGTTGATGCCGACGCCGATGCGGAGCTGATGGTAGACCGCGCCGCGCTCGGCCGCCTCGCGCTTCAGTTCGACATTCAGCGTCTCCATCCGCGCCAGCATGTCGATTGCCGCGGCCACCGCATGGTTGGCGTGATCCTCGTCGTCGAGCGGCGCGTTCCAGAAGGCCATCAGGCAGTCGCCGATGTACTTGTCGATCGTGCCGCCGTGACCGAGGACGATATCCGAAAGCGGCGTAAGAAGGCGATTGATCAGCGTCGTCAGCTGTTCTGGGTCATCCTTCATCGTCTCGGCGATGGTGGTGAAGCCGCGCACGTCGCAGAAGAGGATGGAGAGCGTGCGCCGTTCGCCGCCGAGCCGCAGTTGCGAGGGGTCGCGGGCGAGCCGCTCGACCAGCGCCGGCGACAGGTACCGCGAGAAGGCGCGCGTGATCTGCTTGCGGTTGCGCCGCTCGTCGGCATAGTCGAAGGCGGCCTGGCCGATCGCCACGGAGACGAAGGCGAGCGCGGGGCCGAGCGGCGAGACGAAGAGATGGGCATGGCGGATCAGGAGATAACTGATCGCTGCAAGTGCGAGTGTTACGCCGAGCGTGACCGCCGCAGTCTGCCAGCCGGTCGAGCGCCAGACGGTGAGGGCGGCGAGCAGGGCTGCCAGCGCGACACCGCCCAGTACGAATGGCGTCTCCGCCCGCCGGATGGCGCTGCCGTGCGTGATATTGTCGAAGATCGTCGCCTGGATTTCCACGCCTGCCACGAGGCGGCCGGTGTGGACGGTATAGGGGGTTGCGAAGGCATCGGCGCCGCCGTGGTTGATTTCCGGCGCATTCTGCAGGCTCAGGCCGACGATGACGACGCGATCGCGAAAGAAATCCTTCGGCAGGAAGTTTTCAGGGTCGAGCGCCTGGTAATAGGACACCGTCGGGTAGCTGCGGGCAGGGCCATAGGACTGCATCAGCCAGTCGCCCGGCGGCAAAGCGTCGGGTCGGCCTGCGGTGCGCGCGATCTGCCGGGCGAGGCCGTCCTCGTAACGCGGCAGCTCGCGGAAGGTGCCGTCTCCGCTAAGCGTGATCGAGGCCATGCCGGTGACGGCGCCGGCGTCGGTAAAGAGTGGAAGCGGCGTGGTTCGCACGAGTTGCTCGGCTTGCGGCGTGACGATCACGCTCTCGTCACCGGCAAGTACGACGTCGGGGCCGAGAACTTCGGCAAGCGCTGCGTCCCGCTCCGGTGTGGACGGCTCGGCGAAGATGATGTCGAGGCCGATCGCCTTGGCGCCTGCGGCCCGCAATGCCGCGATCAGCCTGGCATGGATGTCGCGCGGCCAGGGCCACTGCACGTTGATTTCGGCAAGCGATGGCTCGTCGATCGCAACAACGATCGGACTGTCGACGGGCGGGGCGGGATCGTCGAACGTGGAGAGATAGTCGAAGCTTCTGAGTTCCTGCAGCGACCAGAAGGGAAAGCGCGTGAGCGCTGAGACGATGAGGATGGTGGCGATCGTCAGCAGGATCAGTCGCAGCTTGCGGCTGATCTTCGGCGTGCCGTTCACGCCTCTTGCGGAAGATGCGCGGGGAGCACCTTCCATCAAAAGCGAACCTTGACGGTGCCCTTGAAGCTACGCCCCCAGCCCGGCACACCGGTCGCAACCTCGAAATCGTCGTCGAGCAGGTTGAAGGCGGCGAGGTTCAGCTCGAACCGCTTGTCGAATGGTTCCCACGTAACGGCGGCGTCGAGCGTCCAGTAGGCGTCGAGTTCCTGCGGGGGGATGCCCAAGGTCGTGCCGTTCCCCAGCCGTTTGCCGATGTAATTGGCCGCTATGGTCCCCTTGACATTCGCCTCGTTGACCCAGGTGAGGGCGACCTGCCCAGCCCAGTCCGGCACGAACGGCAATGAACGTCCTTCATCCGGGCTGCCCGAATCCTGGTTTTCTGAATCGATGTAGGCGAGTGTCCCAGAGAGGCCAAAGCCGTGGCCGATATGGATGTTCGAGGTTACGCTTGCGCGGTCGATCCGACCGTCTTCCAGTCCCACAGTGTCGCCAAAAATCGGTGCGGGCCAAAGTGTGGGGTAGCTGACCGAGAAATTTTTGAGGTCCTGGTGCTGGAGATCGACGGCGGTGAACAGCCAATCGTTCCATTCTGAATCCCACCGCGCGGCAATGGTGTCGGTGTCTCCATTGATCGCCAGACCTGTCTGGTTCGCCTGAAGGCCGACGGTGCTGACCGGAGCGAGCGTGTTGATGTCGAAGTCGTAGCTTTGGCCGATATAGGCGGCGCGCAGCCATTGGCCGTCCGATGGCGAGTAGGCGATGCCGGCGCGGGGGTCGATGCCGCGCGTCTCCACGAGGTCCCCGTCGGCATAGGTGCCGAAGAGCCCGTACTCTGCGCGTAGCGTACTGCTGATATCGTGCAGGACGTCGACATAGAGGCGTCCGTAGTCGACCGAGTATTTGGCAGCGCCTGAGGCTACCGGAACGCCCCCGATATCCAGGGATTGCCCAAAGCGATAGTCGACGACTCCGCCTTCCACCCCGTATCGCCAGGCAAGGTCGCCCGTGGCAATCGTGTGGTTGAGTGCACCGATGTAGCTCTTCTGGCGCGAGTCGTCTGTCGCAGCAGCGCTGTCGATGGTGACAGCGCCGTCGCTGTCGGTGTCGCTATAGAAGAACGCCGCATTGACCACGTTCTCGAAGCTGAAAGTGTGGCTCCAGCCGATGCCGGCATCGGTCGACTTCAGTCTTTCGTCGCGCCCGATCGGGGTAGGAGAGAAGGTCTGGTCGAACCGGCTGTCGAAATGCTGGCCATAGGCGACGAAGCGGTCGTCCGGGGTCGGTGTTGCGGTGATGTAGCCGGTGCCGCCGACCAGCTGCGTCTCTCCGTCATAATCGCCATCGATGATCAGGGGGGTGGTGCCGGAGAACGGCGTCTTTACCCATTGGAGACTGGCCAGTGTGCTGACCGGAAAGGGCAGGTTGGTAAAGCTCTGCCAACTGCCCTCGTAGATCGGCCGCGAGTCGCCGTTATAGGTCGAAAGACCGTAGCCGAGTTCGACTTCGGCGAAGGGATAGCGGACGTAATAGGGCCTGGCCGAAGGGCCGGCCAGCATATGCGGGTCGTATAGCAGCCCCTGCATGAAGGACGAGAAGGTTGATTTGTTCTGCGTCGGCTCGATCCCGTCATTGCCGTAAAGGTAGTTGTTCAGGAACGGGTTGACGCTGCCGTGCAACGTCTGGTCGATATAGGACGTCCCGGTGAACGGATCGAAGGTGATGTCGCCGTAATACTGGCCCCAGGCGTTCAGGCCCTGCAGGCGGAAGGCGTTGTTGAGCGTCGAGCCGGCGTCATGGTTGAAGCTGATGGCCGCGTGCTCGCCTCCGGTCGCGCGCAGCCGACGCAGATATTCCTGCGCAGCAGCAATGGCGCCGTCCGAATCGTATTCATCGATTGCGACGCTTGCCCTGAACGACGGGATGACAGGATCGTTCGGATCCAGACGGTCGGCATTGTCCAATGCCTGGCGCGCGGCTTCCCGATTGCCCTGCTCCTGTTGGGCTATGGCGAGGAGGAGTTGGCCCTGCGAATAGGCGGGATTGGCGACCGTGCCTGCCAGGAGGTCCTGCGTTGCCTTGTCCAGTTCCCCCATCGCGAGGTGATATCGTCCGCGCGCTACCAGTGCGAGGTCGAAGCCGGGGTCGAGCGCCATGACGGTGTCGATCTCGCGCTTGGCCTCTCGCACGCGGTCCTGATCGAGGTAGACGATCGCGAGATTGGCGCGCGCGACGGCTCCCTCGGGGTCGAGTTCGATCGCTCGCTTCAACGCCTTCTCTGCCGACTGCACGTCACCGCGCACCGACTGGGCGAGCCCGAGATCGTTCCACAGGTCACTTGAGCCCGGCGCAACCTCAAGGGCGGCGTTCAGGTCGGCAATCGCCGCGTCGACGTTTCCATCGATATCAGCGCGGTAGCGAGCCCGGACAAGAAGCGCCATCGGTTGGGCGGGGTCCAGCGCAAGCGAACGCGCCATCCCTTCCTTGATTTGCTCGCGATCGTTGATAAGCATCGCAAATGCGGCGCGGTAGGCGGGAAGCGATGGGTCGTCCGGATAGTCCTTCTCGGCCTGTTTGATGATGTCGATAGCGGCGCGGATGTTTTCCAGAAAGCCCGCGGCATAGGCCTTGGAGACAGCGCCATAGGGCCCGGTTGCGTGACGGGGCGCCTTCTCCAACCGGTCGGGGTTGACCATTGCGCGAGCGAAGAAGCCGCCAAAGTCGGCAACGCTGCCGCGCTTCGCGTCCAGTCCGGGGCGAGCGCGAGCGAAAAGGCGCGCCGCCTCGTCGAAGCGACGTTCCGATCCGGCAATGAGCCCGTCGAGGAAATCGGCCCGCGCACGCTGCGCGGTGGACAGCTTCATCGTCCTGGCCCGGTCGAGTGAGGCCTGCGCCTGCTGTCGGCCCTCGAGCGAAAGCTGGGCCTCGGCAAGCGTCAGCCAATCCTCGGCGCTGCGGCTCGGTTCCGGCTCGGCCTCGATGCGGTCGATCGCCCGGCGCATGTCCTGCACTGTCGACGTTGAGGCGGGCATGAAGGAGAAGGCGTCGCGCAGGGACAGATAGAACAGCATCTGTTCGCGGTCGTCGGAACTGACGATGATGACCTTCTGCGGCGCCTGGCCGATGCGCGCGACGGCAGCCTCGCCCTGACCGACCCGCACGCTGCCGAGCTCGTTTGCCAGTTCGACGCTGCCCTCGAGCACGACGAGCGAGGTCTTGTCGCCCTCGACGGACAGCGACCAGTCGGTGCCGCGGATGGCGGCTGCCGCGGCCGGCGTCTCGATCTTCAGCCCTTGACCGCCGCGCTGGGCGCGCGCCCAGATGGTGCCGCTTTGAAGGTCGAGCACGGTGTCGCCGGATGCGGCCATCTGCCTGACCAGCATGGTGGAGTTGCGTCCCAGGCGAACCTGGGTGTTGTCGGCGAAAAGCACGGCAAGCTGCCCGGTGGCGTTTGTGCGCAATTCGTCGCCCGTCAGGAGGTCCTGGTTGAGGTTGACGTGGTGCCAGCTGGAAACGTCAAAAAAGCGGACTTCCTCACCCGACTTGCGTGCGATGACCGAGCCTGCGGCCGGGGCTGCACGCGGAACTGGCTCGCCATGGGCGGCTGTCAGCGCCCAAGCGGTGATCAGCGGCAATGCCGCAATTGTCTTCAATCCGGTCCGTGTTTTCATTGGCGCAAGAACTGACAGCCGTTGCGGAAATGTCAAGCGCGCCCCAGCGGTACACTTGCTTTTGCCGGCGGCTGTATTAACAGGGAAACACACTAAACGAAGGGATGTTAGTTCATGGCAAATGCTGGATTTACCTTGGAGAAGGAAGTCGGTGAGAAAAACGTCAAAAGACAGGAATTTTCTCTTGAGCATTTCAATCATGTTAAGAAGGTGAATGACGTATTTTACGATCAGGTGAAGTCGGCAGATCAGAAGGCGGCATATATATTTACTTTTATGCTCGCCTTCCTGATGTGGTCTGCCGAGGGGCAGGGCGTATTCAACCTCGCTCGCTACGAAAACAACAATCATCTATGGGGACTGGTTTCCGTTTTCCTTGCGATTTCGATCGTTTTTACAATCATATGCGCCATCCTTGTCGTCCTGCCGCGGCGAGTGGACAGCGGCACGTCACTGTTTTGGGGTGCGTGGTCGGGCCAGCGCGATCGACTCGTCGACGCCAGTGAAACGGGCGATATGGCCTATCTATTCGGGCAGTATCTGGAAAATGCCGACGCGATGTCACAGCTTGCGATCAACAAGTACCGCATGGTCCGCTTCGCCTTCCGGGGATTGCTGATGACGGTTGTCGCGTACGTCGTGCTGTTGCTCGCCCGTCAGTGAAGGTGGCGCGCACGTGGTGCTTGTCGCGTTAGCGCAGACAAAACACCGGATTGGGGGATCGCCGGATTGGGGCGGCGGCAGCGTTTGGCGCACGCTTGCGCGCCATGGGCGCGCAACGGCTGAGCGTTTCTATCCGATGGGATGCGGCTCGTGCGTCAGGCTGCGAGCATCTTGTTGACCTCGTCGACGAGGTCGCGCAGGTGGAACGGTTTGGACAGGACCTTGGCATCCTTGGGCGCCTTGGAGTCCGGATTGAGCGCCACAGCGGCAAAGCCGGTGATGAACATGACCTTCAGGTCCGGATCGAGCTCGGTAGCCCGGCGCGCAAGCTCGATGCCGTCCATTTCCGGCATGACGATATCGGTCAGGAGGAGGGAGAAGGGCTCTTCGCGCAGCCGGTCATAGGCGCTTGCGCCGTTGTCGTAGGACATGACCTTGTAGCCGGCCTTCTCCAGCGCCTTCACGAGGAATCGGCGCATATCGTTGTCATCTTCGGCGAGGAGGATCTTGAAACTCATGTTACTGGGGGCCGTTACTGCTGGTTGTCTTGCCTGTGCGGCGGTTCTGATACGAAAAACGATTCTGGTAAACATCCAGTGAATGGATGCAAACAGCGATTCGCTGCTCGTTGTTGTGACTATGGACACGCAAGCCCGCCGCTGGCAACATACTAGACATCGCGATTTTGTTACATGGTAAAGGACCGCAATGGCGCCGGAACTCAGTGAAAACGGCCTCTTCGAGGTGCTGGAGCCGGTTTCGCAGACCATTCCCCTGGTGTTCAACTCCCCCCACAGCGGTCGCGCCTATCCACAGGGATTCGTCCGTGATTCGCGACTGGATGCGCTCTCTATCCGCAGATCGGAGGATCATTATGTCGATGAGCTCTTCCACGCTGCACCCGGCCTTGGTGCCCCCTTTCTCCTTGCGCATTTCCCCCGTGCCTTCCTCGATGTGAACCGCGAACCTTATGAACTCGATCCCCGCATGTTCGAAGGATCCCTTCCGCCCTACGCGAACGTGAGCTCGATGCGGGTCGCCGGCGGTCTGGGGACGATTCCGCGCATCGTTGCCGAGAACATGGAGATCTACCAGCGGCGCATGCCGGTGGGGGAGGCGCTGGAGCGGGTCGAAAACATCTACAAGCCCTATCATGCCTGCTTGCGCAGCCTGATCGTGCAGACTCACCTGAAGTTCGGCTTCTCCGTTTTGGTCGATTGCCACTCCATGCCGGGCAATATCCGTGTCGCCGGCGGGACGCGGCCGGACTTCATCATCGGTGATCGCTACGGGACAAGTGCTGCCGGAGATCTTTCGCGCACGCTCGTGCGGCTGTTCGAGGACATGGGCTTCATTGTGGCGCGCAACAAGCCCTATGCGGGTGGCTTCATTACCGAGCATTACGGACGCCCTGCCAAGGGACTGCACGCCCTGCAGATCGAGGTCAACCGGGCGCTTTACGTGGACGAGACGACCTTGGAAAAGAAGCCGGAGTTCGAATCCGTGCGGGCTGGAATTACGCGGGCGCTTTCGGAATTCGCAGGCTATGTCGACAAATATGCCTCCGACAGCGCGCTCGCTGCCGAGTGACACTACCCTGGACTGTGATGAGCGGGTTTCCTGGCGGCCAAAAAAAACCGCGCTCAACGCGCGGTCAAGTCGAGGGAGGAAACACCCAAGGAGGGTATTTACAGTCAGAAATGACTGTGACGAAACGGTAATATTGCATTGCACAATTGTCAAGCACGCGAAGATTTGCCGTACATGGCAATATTTGCCGGCCGAACAATCTCGGTCGATATCTGATCGTGACGCAATCCGGTTCCGTTTTCCCCCGCATTGCTCTATTGAAACGCGTACCTTCCCCTTTCATGAGATTGCCATGCTTCCCGACCGCGCCTTTTTCGACCAGCTCGCCGATGCCGCCAAGGCGGAGACCCTGCCGCGCTTTCGCGTTGGCGCTGACGTGGTGAACAAGGAGGCAAAGGGGTTCGATCCCGTGACCGAAGGCGACCGCGCGGCGGAAGCTGCTATCCGTGCTTTGATCACTGAGCGCTTTCCCGGCCACGGGATCCTCGGGGAAGAGCACGGTTCGATCGGGCTGGACCGTGAGTACGTCTGGGTCATCGATCCGATCGACGGCACACGGGCCTTCATCTCGGGATTGCCGGTCTGGGGCACGCTCATCGGCCTCTATCGCAATGGCAAGGCGGTGATGGGACTCATCGACCAACCCTTCACTGGGGAGCGTTATTTCGCTGACGGCAACAAGTCGAGCTACAAGGGGCCAGAGGGGAACCGCGTGCTGTCGACACGTCCTTGCGAACATCTGGCCGATGCGATCATGTACACCACCTCGCCGCATCTTTTCATCGGTGAGGACCGGACACGCTATGACGCGGTACAGGATAAAGTACGGTTATTCCGGTACGGCGTCGATTGCTACGCCTACGCGCTCCTTGCCGCTGGCCATGTCGACCTTGTGATCGAATCCGGCCTAAAGGCCTATGACGTCGGCGGGCTTATACCCGTCATCGAGCAGGCGGGCGGTGTCATCACGGCGTGGGACGGCGGCCCGGCCGAAATGGGCGGCAGTATCATCGCGGCCGGTAGCCGTGCCGTCTACGAACAAGCGATCGCAATCCTGCAGGGTTGAACGGGTTTTCAGCCGCTCCCGTTGCGCTGCCTTAGTGTGTGACAACTCGACGGCGGTGCCGGCGATCGCGTAGGCAAGGGCCGGTGCGGTCGCTTGCTAAGCCCAGTAACTTCGCGACCGCGCGTCAGGCGCCGAGAGCAGTATGTTCGGCCTGGCTGCCGGGGATGAAAGCGTCGATCGCGGCCATCGCCTGCGCCCGATAGCGGTCGGCCTCATGGAAGACTTCATGCCGTGCCCCGTCGATCTCTATGAGGCGGCCGGCGCGAAACTTGTGGGCGATCGCATTCAGAACTGAGCGTGGGACGATGGGATCCAGCGTTGGGCACAGCACCAGGGTCGGGATGCGTATCCGTGTCAGGTGTTCCTGGCGCGAGACACGGCCGATCGCACCGAGCGTTTCCTTCAGCCAGCGCGCCGTGGGCGGGCCTATCGCGATCTCCGGATGGGTAGAGCAGATCGCCAGGTTGCGGCTGAAACGGCGCCGGTCGCTAGTCAGGACGTTTCCCTCGAAGGACGTTGTCGGTGCGTCCCCGCGGAAGGTTCGGGCGCCCAGCTGGAAGAAGCTCGCCGCATTGGCGATGGCGGAAATCGAGCGCTGGCTCATCACCTGGCCGGCCAGGGCGAGGAATGGTGCCGCGAGCACCATGCGGTCGATGCGGCTTTCAAGCTGTGGCGCCTGCGATAGCGCTACGAGCGCTCCCATGGAGTGCGCGACGATGAAGAACGGAAGGCGAGTGTCTGGGAGCACGATCTGTTCGAGGAACCGGCTGAGATCGGCTTCGTAGTCCGAGAACCGGGCCACATGCCCGCGTCTGGCGTCACGCAACATGCGGCCGGATCCACCCTGACCACGCCAGTCGAAGGTGGCGACCCACAGGCCACGTGCCGTCAGCTCATTGATGGTCTCGAAATACTTCTCGATCGACTCGTTACGTCCCTGCAGGAGCACAACGGTGCCCTTGGCTTCCGGCATTGCCGAACGGAAGACCGCATAGCGATTCTTCACGCCGCCCTTGCCTTCGAAAAAGCCGGCGAAATGGTTGCCGGGAACGGGATTGTCGGGCGTGGCGTAGAGAATTTCGTCCATATTCGGGAAGGCTCTGCAAGCGTTGGTGCATGAAGCGTAGGTGCTACACGGTGGCGCGTCAAAGAAAAAAGCCGGCCGTGCGGGACGCGGGGGCGCATCGCAGCACGTGCCGGCGAATTTGACCGGAGCAGAAGGGACGTAGCACCCCGGTCACGGAAGATCAGGCTTCCGATGATCCCGCTATAGTTGAGGGCGGCTGAACGGAACCCGAAATGTGCGTTCATCGGCCATTCAAGTGTTGTCAGCCGAATCAACGAAAAAGGGGTCTTGAAGCCGTGCTTTGCGATCCCCATCTCGTCACTGCGGGCGCCGGAAGGGTCCGCTGAAGGGTTCGCACCGCCAGATAGGGGTGCGTGTCCGAAATTAACCGGGTCAGGACCTTTGAAATCGGGTTCTGGCTTCTATGACAGCAATTCGTCGCTCAAAGGAGGACACCATGCGTCACGTCGATTTCTCTCCCCTTTACCGTTCCACCGTCGGCTTTGATCGTCTGTTCACGATGCTCGACAGCCTTGGCCAGCCGGACCAGAGCCCGACCTATCCGCCCTACAACATCGAGCGCACCGGCGAAAATGCCTATCGCATCACCATGGCGGTTGCCGGCTTCGATGAAAGCGAGCTTTCGATTGAGGCACGCGAGCACGTACTGACCATCAAGGGTGAAAAAGCCGACGAGACCGGCGATCAGGCGCAGTTTCTCCACCGCGGCATTGCCAAGCGCGCCTTCGAGCGCCGCTTCCAGCTCGCCGATCATGTGGAGATCCGCGGCGCGCAGCTGAAGAACGGCCTGCTCCACATCGATCTCGTCCGCGAGATTCCGGAGGCAGCCAAGCCGCGCAAGATTGAGATCACCTCGGTCGCGCGTGATGCCAAGCAGATCGAGGCGCAGACCGTCTGACGATCGCCGGCAGTAAGTGAATATCGACGGCGCCCGTAAGGGCGCCGTTTTGCGTTTGTCGCCAAAGCCTGCTCCGATCTTTCATTACGATCAGCGCCAAATTGGTCCGTCATGCCGGGCTTGATCCGGAATCCAGCGCGCTCAAGTCCTTGAGCGCAAAAGACTCTTCAGCACCGCAGACGCGGCGCAGCTGGATCCCGGCTCAATGCCGGGGTGACGGAAGGAGAACGTTCCGCAAGGGCGACCAACGCCTTCTGGCGACGGTTCTCGTTTGCTCAAACACACAGCGACAGGAAGCGTTCCACGTCCTCGGGTCGGGTGGCAAAGCTGGTGACGAGGCGGACCATCGTTTCGTCTTCGGCCATCGTTTCCTTGATGCCAAGCGGCGCGGGCCAGTCGTAGAAGACTGCGCCCTTGTCCCGCAGCGATTGCATCGTGGCATTGCGCAGGATCGCAAAAACCTCGTTCGATCCGGTCGGCCAGGCGAGCCGGGCGGTCTTTGCCTGCGCAATCCCGGCGGCCAGTCCTGCGGCCATCGCGTTGGAATGGCCGGCAAGTTCCAACCACAGGCCGTCGTGGAAATAGGCGTCGAACTGGGCGGCGATGAAGCGCGATTTCGAGAAAAGCTGGGCGGAGCGCTTGCGCAGAAAGTGCATCTCATGCGCGCGGCCGGGATCGAAAAGCACCAGCGCTTCCGCACACCAGCAGCCGTTCTTCGTGCCGCCGAAGGAAAGGATATCGACGCCGCGCTTCCAGGTCATTTCCGCAGGCGTTGCGCCGAGGGTGACGAGCGCATTGGCAAAGCGTGCACCGTCCATATGTAGCGGCAGCTTCTTCCGGTGCGCAACGTCGGCGATCGCGGCAATCTCGTCCAGTTCGTAGACGGTGCCGGCCTCCGTTGCCTGCGTTATGGTGACGGCAACGGGCTGACCGCCATGGACATTTTCCGGTGAGAAGCGGGCGAGCGCCGCAGCCAACGCCTCAGCCGGCATCTTTCCACGCGCGCCATCAATGGGCACGAGCTTCGAGCCGGCGGAAAAGAATTC
The DNA here is from genome assembly GCF_014851675.1 of Rhizobium sp. ARZ01. Classification (NCBI taxonomy): domain Bacteria; kingdom Pseudomonadati; phylum Pseudomonadota; class Alphaproteobacteria; order Hyphomicrobiales; family Rhizobiaceae; genus Rhizobium; species Rhizobium sp. ARZ01. The sequence goes on along the minus strand of NZ_JACVAE010000001.1, from coordinate 2,701,846 downwards.
GGGCGCGTTGCACTCGTCCACGTTCACGTGTGCCTCGGCGTGGCAGAAAACCTGCCCCCCGGGGCGGTTGTAGCTGGCAAGCGCCAGCGAATTGGCAGCCGTGCCGGTGCCGACGAAAAAGACGGCCACGTCGCGTTCGAAGATCTCACTGAAGGTTCGCTCGACCTTTTTGTCGAGCTCGCTGGCGCCATAGGCCTTGGCGTATCCGTCGGCGGCCGCGGAGAGACTGCGTGCGATGTCAGGATGGGCGCCTGCCCAGTTGTCGGAGGCAAAATACATACGAAAATTCTCGTTTCCGGCTCAATTGCGTGGTCGACTCGGACGATAATCCAGCGCGCGCTCCGATCAATCGGCTCTGGCGGCAAATCGATCATTTTGAAATGAAATGAAATTTTAGTTCGAAATCTCGTAATTAAATTTCAAAAGGCCATATTGGTTGGCAATTTTTCGTCTCGGAGTGCTATTATTTTAGCAACATGGCCTTGCGGTCCAAATCCGTTTCTGGCATAGAGCCTACGAAATAGGACAGTCATGCTGTCCTATTTCGGTCAGAGGACCGAAACAACGCCCCACACCTCTCTTTCGGAGGTGTCCGGCTGATGGCGCAAGTAACGCCGTTCACCGAATGAACGGTCGCGCTTTGCACTTTTCAACGGTCGCTGACGCTTGCCTGGTCGGCCGGACCTTCTATTTGCCGCTCGATCCGGTTCATGCAACGATGACGCCCGTGGGGCCGGATGCGAGGACGCTTTCCGGCTGGCGCGCGGGCGGAACCCTGCCCGCAGCTCGGGCCACAGGAGGGATGACGATGGTGGATTTCGCGTCGACGAGTTTTGGTTCGAACCGGGCGCAGACGGTTGCGACGGGCGCCAAAACGACGACGACGCGACGAACCGGTCATCCGATAAAACAGGGCCTCTATGATCCGAAAAACGAGCATGACGCCTGCGGCGTCGGCTTCGTCGCCCACCTGAAGGGCAAGAAGTCGCATCAGATCGTCAAGGACGGTCTGTTCATGCTGGAAAACCTGACGCACCGCGGTGCCGTCGGCGCCGATCCGCTGATGGGCGATGGCGCGGGTATACTGGTGCAGATCCCCGACCGCTTCTTCCGCGAGGAAATGGCCAAGCAAGGTATTACCTTGCCGAAGGCCGGCGAATATGCCGTCGGCCATATCTTCATGCCGCAGGACGAAAAGCTCGTTGAGTACTTCAAGAGCGTCATCAAGGATGTCGTGGCCGAGGAAGGCCAGCACCTGCTCGGCTATCGCGACGTGCCGGTCGACAATTCCTCGCTCTCCAAGGCACCCGACATCGTCGCCACCGAGCCGCGCCATGTGCAGGTCTTCATCGGCGCCGGGCGGAACGCTGCGACGACGCCGGAATTCGAGCGTCGGCTGTTCACCCTGCGCAAGGTGATCTCCAACCGCATCTATGACGAATACAAGGGCGAGGAGAGCGGCTTCTATCCGGTGTCGCTGTCGTCGTCGACGATCGTCTACAAGGGCATGTTCCTGGCCTACCAGGTCGGCGCCTACTACAAGGACCTCGCCGACCCGCGCTTCGAATCCGCCGTTGCCCTCGTGCACCAGCGCTTTTCGACCAATACCTTCCCGTCCTGGAAGCTGGCACACCCCTACCGCATGGTCGCCCACAACGGGGAGATCAACACGCTGCGCGGCAACGTCAACTGGATGGCGGCCCGTCAGGCCTCGGTCTCTTCGCCGCTGTTCGGCGACGACATTTCCAAGCTCTGGCCGATCTCCTATGAAGGCCAGTCGGATACGGCCTGTTTCGACAACGCGCTCGAATTTCTGATCCGCGGCGGTTACTCGATGGCCCATGCAGTCATGATGCTGATCCCGGAAGCATGGGCAGGCAACCAGCTGATGTCGCCCGAGCGCAAGGCATTCTACGAGTATCACGCAGCCCTGATGGAACCGTGGGACGGTCCTGCAGCCGTCGCCTTCACCGACGGCAAGCAGATCGGCGCGACGCTTGACCGCAACGGCCTGCGTCCGGCCCGCTATCTCGTCACCGACGATGACCGTGTCATCCTTGCGTCGGAAGCTGGCACGCTGCCCGTGAACGAAGAAAGCATCGTCAAGAAGTGGCGCCTGCAGCCGGGCAAGATGCTGCTGATCGACATGGAGAAGGGTTGCATCATCTCCGACGAAGAGGTGAAGCACGAGCTTGCCGCCAAGCATCCCTATCGCGAGTGGCTGGATCACACCCAACTGATCCTCGAGGACCTGCGCCCGGTCGAGCCGCGCGCGCTTCGCCGCGACGTCTCTCTGCTCGATCGCCAGCAGGCTTTCGGCTACACGCTGGAGGACACCAGGCTGCTGATGTCGCCGATGGCGACCACCGGCCAGGAAGCGATCGGCTCGATGGGCACGGACACGCCGATCTCAGCCATGTCGGACAAGACGAAGCTGCTCTACACCTATTTCAAGCAGAACTTCGCCCAGGTCACCAACCCGCCGATCGACCCGATCCGCGAGGAACTGGTGATGAGCCTCGTTTCGTTCATCGGCCCGCGCCCGAACATCCTCGATCACCTCGGTGCGGCGCATGCGAAACGCATGGAGGTCCGCCAGCCGATCCTGACCAACGGCGACCTGGAAAAGATCCGCTCGATCGGCCACACCGAGGACCGCTTCGACACCAAAACGCTCGATTTCACCTATGACGTCACGCGTGGCGCGGAAGCGATGCTGGAAATGCTCGATCGCCTCTGCGAACGGGCGGAAGCGGCAGTCAAGGGCGGCTACAACATCATCGTGCTCTCCGACCGCCAGATCGGTCCGGACCGCGTCGCGATCCCGGCGCTGCTGGCGACGGCCGCCGTGCATCACCACCTGATCCGCAAGGGCCTGCGCACCTCGGTCGGCCTCGTCGTCGAAACGGGCGAACCGCGTGAAGTGCACCATTTCTGCCTGCTCGCCGGCTACGGCGCCGAGGCGATCAATCCCTACCTTGCCTTCGACACCCTCACCGACATGCACAAGCGCGGCGAGTTTCCGAAGGAGGTCGATGGAGACGAGATCGTCTATCGCTACATCAAGGCGGTCGGAAAGGGCATCCTGAAGGTCATGTCCAAGATGGGCATCTCGACCTACCAGTCCTATTGCGGCGCGCAGATCTTCGACGCGATCGGCCTTTCCTCGGAGCTGGTCGACAAGTATTTCTTCGGCACGGCAACGACAATCGAGGGCATCGGCCTCGAAGAGATCGCCAAGGAGACGGTCGCCCGCCACAAGGCTGCCTTCGGCCGCGATCCGATCCTGGCCAACACGCTCGATATCGGCGGTGAATATGCCTACCGCATGCGCGGCGAGGATCACGCGTGGACGCCCGACGTCGTCGCCTCGCTCCAGCATGCGGTGCGCGGCAATGCGCAGGACCGCTACAAGGAGTTCTCCCAGCTGGTGAACACCTCGTCGCTGCGCATGAACACGATCCGCGGCCTGTTTTCGGTCAAGGACGCGGCGGCCTGGGGCAAGAAGCCGATTTCCGTCGAGGAAGTCGAACCAGCGTCCGAGATCGTCAAACGCTTCTCCACCGGCGCGATGTCGTTCGGGTCGATCTCCAGAGAGGCGCATACGACGCTCGCCATCGCCATGAACCGGATCGGCGGCAAGTCGAACACCGGCGAGGGCGGCGAGGAAGCCGACCGCTACACGCCGCTGGCCGACGGGTCAGCCAACCCGGAGCGCTCGGCGATCAAGCAGGTCGCCTCGGGCCGCTTCGGCGTCACCACCGAGTACCTGGTCAACGCCGACATGCTGCAGATCAAGGTGGCACAGGGCGCCAAGCCCGGCGAAGGCGGCCAGCTGCCCGGCCACAAGGTCGATGCGACGATCGCCAAGACCCGTCACTCGACGCCGGGCGTCGGCCTGATCTCGCCGCCGCCGCACCATGACATCTACTCGATCGAAGATCTGGCACAGCTGATCTACGACCTGAAGAACGTCAATCCGGAGGCCGACATCTCGGTCAAGCTCGTCTCCGAAGTCGGCGTCGGCACGGTTGCGGCGGGCGTTGCCAAGGCGCGTGCCGACCACATCACTGTCGCCGGCTTCGACGGCGGCACCGGCGCCTCGCCGCTGACCTCGCTGAAGCACGCGGGTTCGCCGTGGGAAATCGGCCTGGCCGAAACGCACCAGACGCTGGTCCTCAACGGCCTGCGCTCGCGCGTGGCACTACAGGTCGACGGCGGCCTGAAGACCGGCCGTGACGTCATCATCGGCGCGCTGCTCGGGGCCGACGAGTTCGGCTTCGCCACAGCACCGCTGATTGCGGCCGGCTGCATCATGATGCGCAAGTGCCACCTGAACACCTGTCCGGTCGGCGTCGCCACCCAGGATCCGGTGCTGCGCAAGCGCTTCAAGGGTGCGCCGGAGCACGTCGTCAACTACTTCTTCTTCGTCGCCGAAGAGGTGCGCGAAATCCTCGCCTCGCTCGGCGTGCGCAAGCTCGACGAGATCATCGGTGCCTCCGAACTGCTCGAAAAGGAGCGACTGATCAGCCACTGGAAGTCGCAGGGCCTCGACTTCAGCCGCATCTTCCACAAGATCGATGCGCCGAAGCAGGCGACCTACTGGACCGAGCGGCAGAACCACCCGATCGAGGACGTTCTCGATCGCACGCTGATCGAAAAGGCCAAACCGGCTCTCTCAGACAAGACGCCTGTCGCATACGAGGTCGACATCAAGAACGTCGACCGCTCGGCCGGCGCGATGCTCTCGGGCGAAGTCGCCAAGCGCTACGGTCACAAGGGCCTGAAGGACGACACGATCACCGTGCGCCTCAACGGCACGGCCGGCCAGTCGTTTGCCGCCTTCCTGGCGCGCGGCATCACCTTCGATCTTGTCGGAGCCGGCAACGACTATGTCGCCAAGGGTCTTTCGGGCGGCCGCGTCGTCGTCCGTCCGCCGGAGAACGCCAAGACCGTGGCGCATGAATCGATCATCGTCGGCAACACCGTGCTCTATGGTGCGATCGCGGGCGAATGCTACTTCAACGGCGTCGCCGGCGAACGCTTCGCCGTGCGCAACTCCGGTGCGGTCGCCGTCGTCGAGGGCGTGGGCGACCACGGCTGCGAGTACATGACCGGCGGCGTCGTCGTCGTCATCGGCCAGACCGGCCGAAACTTCGCGGCCGGCATGTCGGGCGGCGTCGCCTACGTGCTGGACGAGGAAGGCGATTTCGCCCGCCGCTGCAACATGGCCATGGTCGAGCTACAGCCGGTGCCGGAAGAAGACGACATGCTCGAGAAGCTGCATCATCACGGCGGCGACATCATGCACAAGGGCATGGTGGACGTTTCCGGCGACATGACGCGGCACGACGAGGAGCGCCTGTACCAGCTCATTTCCAACCACCTGCACTACACGGGCTCGAAACGCGCGAAAGACATTCTGGACCATTGGGCGGACTACCGTCCGAAGTTCCGCAAGGTCATGCCGGTCGAATACCGGCGCGCGCTCGAGGAGATGGAGCGCATGAATATGGCGGAAGCGGCCGAGTAACCCGGCCCCCGCATGCGTGCCCCTGGTCGCAGCCGATCAGGGGCCATTCCACGCGCCTTGAGGGCGCATGTTGAGACACGCTTAGATCAGGAACTGAAAATGGGTAAGGTTACAGGTTTCATGGAAATCGATCGGCAGGTTGCGAAGTACCAGCCGGCGTCGGATCGCATTCGCCACTTCCGCGAATTCACGATTCCCATGTCGGACCAGGAAGTTCAAAAGCAGGCAGCGCGCTGCATGGACTGCGGCATTCCCTATTGCCACGGTCCGACGGGATGTCCTGTTCATAACCAGATCCCGGACTGGAACGATCTGGTCTACAACGGCAACTGGGAACTGGCGATCCGCAACCTGCATTCGACCAACAACTTCCCGGAGTTCACCGGCCGCGTCTGCCCCGCACCCTGCGAGGAGGCGTGCACGCTGAACCTCGAGGACACGCCGGTCGCCATCAAGACCGTCGAACAGGCGATCGCCGACAAGGCCTATGAGATGGGCTACATCGTGCCGCAGCCGGCAACGGTCCACACCGGCAAGAAGGTCGCCGTCATCGGCTCCGGCCCCGCCGGCATGGCGGCTGCCCAGCAGCTCGCCCGCGCCGGCCATGAGGTCCATTTGTTCGAGCGCGAGTCCAAGCCCGGCGGCCTGCTGCGCTACGGTATCCCGGATTTCAAGATGGAGAAGAACTTCATCGACCGCCGCGTCGAGCAGATGCGCGGCGAGGGCGTCACCTTCCATTGCGGCGTCAATGTCGGCGTCGACAAGACGATGGACGAGCTTTTCGCCACCTTCGATGCCGTGCTCTACTGCGGCGGTTCTGAAACCCCGCGCGACGCGGGTATTCCCGGCGTCGATCTCCTTGGCGTGCATGACGCCATGCCCTATCTCGTCCAGCAGAACCGCCGCATCGGCCGCGAGAACGTCGACAGCGTCGGCTGGCCATCCGATCCGATCCTCGCTGGTGGCAAGCACATCGTGGTCGTCGGCGGCGGCGATACCGCGTCTGACTGTGTGGGCACTGCGTTCCGTCAGGGCGCGGTGAAAGTAACCCAGCTCGATATCCGTCCGCAGCCGCCGGAAAAGGAGGACAAGCTCGCCGTCTGGCCGTTCTGGGCGACGAAGATGCGCACTTCCTCCTCGCAGGCCGAAGGCGCGATCCGCGAGTTCCAGGTCGGCACGCTCGAATTCGTCGGCGAGGACGGCGTTCTGACGGGCGTCAAGTGCTGCCAGGTGGACGAGCGCCGCAAGCCGGTCGCCGGCACCGAGTTCATCATCAAGGCCGACCTCGCCTTCATCGCCATCGGTTTCCGCGGCCCCTTCACCAACAGCGTGGTCAAGGACCTCGGCGAGACGCTGGCGATCAACACCGACAAGCGCGGTTCCTCGAACGTCGTCGCCAACGACCGCGACTACAAGACCTCGGTCGACAAGCTCTGGACTGCCGGCGACATCCGCCGCGGCCAGTCGCTGGTCGTCTGGGCGATCCGCGAAGGCCGCCAGGCCGCACGCGCGATCGATGAGGCGCTAATGGGCTCGACCACGCTGCCGCGCTGAACCGGCTCAGGTCGTCTCTCGTCATCCCGGCGAGCCGGGATCCAGCCGCGCCGCGTCTGCGGCGCAGTTGAGTTTATTCGCTCAAGGACTTGAGCGGGCTGGATGCCGGATCAAGTCCGGCATGACGGATCGGTTTGGTCGTTGTTCGAGGAAAATGAAGGGCTGTAACAGTGCGTTGCGGCCGCGACGCTTAACTTGCAAACGCGATCAGGTTGCCATCGGGATCGCTGACGATGATCGTCTTCGTGCCCCATTCCTCGATCTGCAGTTTCTGGTGAAAATTGGCGCCGGTCGCCTCGTATTCGGCATAGAGCGCGGCAACGTCCTCGACGACGATCGTTGCCGAGAGAGCATCGATTTCTCTTGCCCGAAAGTCGCTGTCGAACGGCAAGCGTTCAACCTGCCGCAGGTTTAACTGAACGCCGTCGCGATAGACCTGTCCGTAGTAGGGCGGATCGCCGTAGAGGAAGGCGACGGTGAAACCAAGCTTCTCGCTATAGTAGTCGCAAGACGCTTCGATATTGGTAACGTAAAGCTGCGGCTCGACGGCGAGAAATGTCGAGCGAGCCTCGGCAGCCGTTGGCTCGGGCCTTGTGTTTTCCATGCTGTTCTATTCCCGATTCGCTGAATTCTGCTGGATGCCGATCGCTGGTCGCAGCTTGTTCATCCGGAAGTCGTCCACGCGCCCTTCCGGTGCCGACGCAAACTCGCCCTTTTCGATCATTCGGTCACGCGGGCTGCGGCCGCTGCCCTTGTCGAGTGCGGAGCCACCGAGGAGGACTGTGCCGCCGTCGAGTGCCGGATCGGTCAGGCTGATCGGCTGGGTTCGGACGATATCGGCAGCGTCGGTCGGGGCGGTGACGACCAGATCCGATACGGCCTCACCACCCTGTCTCTGCCCATCGACCGTCATGGCGTCTCCGAGGATCCGCCGGATTTCCTTCTCGACATAGAAGGCCAACTTTCGCTTGCCGGCCTTCGTCATCGATACGCCGTCGGAACCGCGCAGACGGACCTGCTGGCCGTTGATATCGGAGCCGGTCACGACGAACTTGCCGTCCTCGTCGACGAAGCCGTCCCAGATGTCGACAAAGGTGCCGCCGGTTTTCTCGACAGCGCCGCGAAAAATCGTGTTGAAGGCCGACATATCGGCCGTCATCGAAGCAGTCTGGAAGGCGGGCATGCCGACCCATAAGAGCGGCACGTTCCTTGCCCTCACATACGAGGAGAGATTGGCGACGCGCTGCTCGTATTCCTTCGTCCAGGCTTCACTTCGGAATTTTTCCTTCGGCCCGCCGATCGCCATCATCTGCCGGTCGTTGGCGCCGAGGCTCACCACCACGGCCGCCGGTTTGATTTCATCGATCAGGGCCGGAAGCTCGGTTTGCCAGTTGTAGTAGTCCTGTCGCACGAGGCCGGAAGAGCCGTTCGTGCGTGCCTCGATCATAACGCCAGGGATCTCCGTGAATGCCTCCGCCAGGCCGTCGCCGATGCCACTGGCGACAAAATCGCCGACAACTAGCACCTTGCGCGCGTCCGGAAGCTTCGCCACCACGACCGGCTCGGGAACGGCAATGGCCGCCGGCACCTTCTTCTTGGTTTTCGGTTTCTCGGGCCTTGCCTGCAAACGGCGCGGTTGCTGGCGTTGCTGGTAGGTCTGTGGTCGCTGCTGCGCCCGGCGTCCGAATCCGAAGCCGCCGAAGAGAAGGTCAAGGACGGTGCGGCGCTGGACGCGCTCCTGCGCTATGGCATCCGAATAGATCGCCGCTGGCGGCACGGCGACCGCCAGACAGGTCAATAACAGTGCCACTCGGCGAAATCGTCCCATGCGCAGTCAGGATCCTGTTTGGTCGGAATGATGCTCCGACGCCGTCATGGCATGATGATGGCAAATTGATCGCGTTCGGGAAAGCCCGCGATACGATTCGGGCGCCGCAGGGCGCCCGAATGTGCGGCTGGCGATGCCCGCAAGAATTACTTTCGCAGCGCGTTGAGCAGCGATGTGCTCGGTTGGCCGTCTGTCGTCAGGCCGAGACGGCTCTGGACCGCTTGAATGGCTGCCTTGGAACCGGATCCGAGATTGCCGTCTACCTCGCCCTCATAGTAGCCGAGTTCCTTTAGTCGCGACTGCAACTCGAATTTCTCGGCGATGTCGAGCGTGCCTTCAGGCCGCGGCCAGCGCTGTTTCACGCCGCCATAGCCGGCGATCTGGTCGGCAAGCATTCCGACGCCCATCGCATAGGAATTGGAGGCGTTGTAGCGCTTGATGACGAAGAAGTTGCGCGTCATCAGGAAGGCTGGCCCGTTGGCGCCGCCCGGCATCAGCAGTTCCGCACGGTCGCCGCCGTTCTTGAATCCTTTGCTGCCAGGGCGGAGGAAGCCGAGCTTCTGCCACTGCGCGAGCGTTTTCGTCTGGCCTTCATAGGCGCTGCCGCCATTCGGCGTGACGACTTCATAGCCCCAGGTCTTGCCCGGCTGCCAGCCGTTCTTGTGCAGGAGGTTTGCTGCCGTTGCCAGTGCGTCCGGCACCGAATTCCAGATGTCGCGGTGGCCGTTTCCGTCCGCGTCGACCGCATAGAGGAGGTAGCTCGACGGGATAAATTGGGTGTGCCCCATGGCTCCGGCCCAGGACCCGGTCATCTCCGACGCCGGGATATCGCCGTTCTGGAGGATCTTCAAGGCTGCGATGAGCTGGGTGCGCGCAAATTTGGCACGCTTCTGATCGGCATAGGCAAGGGTTGCAAGGGCGCGCGGCACGTAGTGCAGCTTTTCGTCCTTGGCGAGGACGGCGCCGTAGTTCGTTTCCATCGACCAGATGGCGAGCAGGATGTTGCGATCGACGCCGTAATGTTTTTCCAGCACAGCAAGCGTGCGCGCGTGCTTCTTCCCCATTTCCTGGCCGATTCTGACCGTGTATGGGTTCACACGAGAATCGAGGTAGTCCCAGATCTTGTGCTTGAATTCCGGCTGGTAGGCCGCCTTCTCCAGCACCTCCGGGTCCGGTGTCTTGACCCCGGAGAACGCTTTCTTGTAGGTCGCCTTGGTTATGCCGCTCTTTGCCGCTGTAGCGTAGAAATTGGCGATCCATTTCTGGAAGCCTGCGTCGGCCCATGCGGCGGTCGGCGAAGCGAGGAGAGTTGCGGAGACGAACATGGCGAGAGCGGGGCGGAGTAGCCTTGACTTGCTAAGCTTGTACATCGGTCGTTGGTTCCGTCTTTCGAACTATCGATCGGGCGGAGCATTAAGCTTCCGGTGGAAAGCTCAGCCTACAGACATGAAGTCAACAAATTCTTTACCATGGAATTCCACCTACGTCTCTCTTTGCAAATTGATAGCAAATTGAAACTAATGCGGGAAACGCGCCTCCGATGAACGGAGGCCACTCAAGAGGTTTATGATGGCTGAAAAACGCAAGGTTCGCAAAGCAGTGTTCCCGGTCGCGGGGCTCGGGACACGATTTTTGCCTGCTACAAAGGCCGTGCCGAAGGAAATGCTGACCGTCGTCGACAAGCCGGTGATCCAGTATGTGGTCGATGAGGCGCTGGAAGCGGGGATCGAGCACCTGATCTTCGTCACCGGGCGCAGCAAGGCTGTCATCGAGGATTATTTCGATATCCAGGTCGAACTGGAGCAGACGCTGCGCCAGCGCAACAAGGCAGCTGAACTCACGCTTTTGGAGAGCATTCTGCCGGTCGCAGGTTCCACCAGCTTTACCCGCCAGCAAGAACCGCTGGGCCTCGGTCATGCTGTCTGGTGTGCGCGCGATCTCGTCGGCAACGAGCCGTTCGCGCTGCTGCTGCCCGACATGATCATGAAGGCGCCGAAAGGCTGCCTTGCAGGGATGGTCGAACTCTACGAGCACGATGGCGGCAATGTGATCGCCGTCGAAGAATGCGCGCCGGACCAGGCGCACAAATACGGCATCGTCGGCATCGGCGGCGAGGTCGGCAATGGTCATCGAATCACGCAAATGGTCGAAAAGCCGGCGCCGGGTACCGCTCCGTCGAACTTCTTCATCAACGGCCGCTATATTCTCCAGCCGGAGATCTTTTCAATCCTCGCAACGCAGGAGCGCGGTGCCGGGAACGAGATCCAGCTGACGGATGCGATGGTGAAGCTGCTGAAGGAACAGCCGTTCGCCGCCTACCGCTTCCGCGGCGAGACATATGACTGCGGCGCCAAGGACGGGTTCATCCTCGCCAATGTCGCCTTCGCCCTTGCGCGCGCCGACATCCGGCCTGCAGTTGAAGAGCCGTTGCTGGCATTGCTCAAGAGTCTCAGGTAATCCGACCCGCGGCCCCCAAAGTCACAGATTGGCTTTGGGGCTGCGCCTTGCTGTCTGGCATCTGATTGGCGGCAGTCTTCGGTCCGACGTCAGCGGCGCAGTACCAAGCCAAGGCCGGCGCGCGTGACACCAGTATCCGCGCCGGTTTCCGGTTTCGTCAGTTCGTACGAGACATCACCGCTCAGCGCCAGGTAGCGGTTCAGGCCCCAAGTCAGCCCCGTGCCTATGATATAGACGTTCTGGTTCGATGCGGAGGACGTCGGGAAATCGCGCCACTCATAAGAACTAATCAGTCGCGCGACGAGATTGTTGCGCATCTCATGCGTGATATCTGCACTCGCAAGGTAGGAGACGTATCCGCTTTCACCCGGCGTGGTGGATGGTTCGATTGAGGTTCGCAGGCCGAGATTGACGTTCGTGCCGCGTTGCGGAGACCAGTCGACTGATCCATCGACGCTGAAGGCATTGATGGTCTTCAGTCTCTCATCGTCATAGGTCTCGCGGTCATAGCCAATGGCGAACTCGCCGCGCAGCTTTTCGCCAAGGTCGAGTTCAACGCCTGTGCGGGCGGCGTAAACGTCGCCGGAACGCGCGAAGCCTGCTGAATCTCGCGCGTCGTCATAGTGAACACGACCGGCGGACGCCTCGATGAAGGGGATGAGCGCCGGCGAGATCTCGTAGCCGATCCGGCCGGTCAGGACACCTTCGTTGTTGTTGCGGTCGCTCTGCGACAGCTCCGAGCCATCGGAAAGCTCGACAGCGCCATAGGTCGTGCGGTCGATCGTTGCCCCGAGCGTACCGCGGATCAACCCGAAATCGCGCTGGATGCGGGCGCCGCCTCCGAAGTTCTGCACGGCCGATTGGCGATCGGCATCCATGATTGCGTTCGGATCTGCTGCGTCCTCCCGCTCGAGACTGTATCCGGCAATCAGATTGACAGTGGTGTCGGCAGAAAGATCGAGCCTCAGGTCGGCGTCGATGAGGGCTTCCGGCTCCGTGTTGTTGCTGTCGGTGAAATTCTTTTCGAATGTTCCTGCGCCGTTGATCGTCAACTGGTGCAGCGACCAGTCAGAGACCACGGTGCCACGCAACGTCGTCGTCGAAAAAGAGCGGGTCTGAACGTCGTCGCCGGTCTTCGTGCGTTCGTAACCGACCCCTTGCGCAATCGAGGGCCTCAGAATGAACGTGCCCAGGCGGACACCGGGCGGTTCATCCGTCCACGGGGCGGCCGCTGTCCGAAGTCCGTCGATCGAGGGATTAGGCAAATTCTGCCGGCCAAGATCCGGCGTGGCCAATCCGGAATTGTCCGTCTCTAGCGAATTGACAGGCGCGGCTGGTATGGTCCGGCCGATCGCGGCGGGCGCATCGTCCGGAATTGGCTGTGGTGCAGCGCTGGCCTTGTTGTTACCGAACGGATTTCGTAGCTCATCCGCCGCTGCCGAATCCGCCTCCGGAGCGGGCGTCTGTGCCTCCTGCGCAAGCACAGGCCAGCCGGCCAACATCGTGCTGGCTAGCAGTAAGCCTGCCACGAGGCGCGGCAGCGGGGCTGGACGCGCCCGTTTGGATTTGCTGTGCGGCTGTGGCATGACTTTCGCAGCATTCGTCGAATTCCTAACTGAACGTAAAGTCTCGTGGTTAACGTTTGGTTTCCGGCGCGGCAGCTAATTTACCGGGGCGGTTGTGACGGTGCATGGACATGGAAAAATAAAAGCGCTAACGAGACGCGATGAACAGAAAGCTAGCACTCGTTGAAAGCAGCGGCGCAATCGCGTCTGCAATTCGCACCGTTGAAACCGAACGCGCCGGCCTGGATGCCTTGTCGCGTGCGCTTTCCGGCCCATTGCACGACCCGTTTTGCGATGCCGTGCGTCTGGTCGGCGGCATTAAGGGGCGCGTGATCGTCACAGGCATTGGCAAGTCCGGACACATCGGTTCCAAGCTTGCAGCTTCCTTTGCGTCCACCGGAACGCCGGCCTTCTTCGTCCATCCTGTCGAAGCCAATCATGGCGATCTCGGCATGATCTCCTCGGACGACGTGGTTCTCGCCATGTCCTGGAGCGGTGAAAGTTCGGAATTGCAGGGGATCGTCTCCTACACCCGCCGTTTCTCGATCCCGCTTGTTTCGATTACGTCCGGCGAGCGATCCGCGCTGGCGCGCGAATCCGATATTGTCCTTTTGCTCCCCAAGGAGCAGGAAGCCTGCCCGCACGGGCTCGCTCCCACCACCTCGACGCTGATGCAACTCGCGATCGGCGATGCGCTTGCGGTGGCACTCCTGGAAGCGCGCGGCTTCACCGCCACCGACTTCAAAACCTTCCATCCGGGCGGCAAGCTGGGAGCCAGCCTCACCCATGTCGGCGACATCATGCACAGCGGCGAGAACATGCCGCTCGTACCGCTCGGCACATCCATGCCGGCTGCCGTGCTTTTGCTTTCGCAGAAGCACTACGGTTGCGTGGGCGTTGTCAACGATGACGGCAAGCTTGTCGGTATCGTTACCGACGGCGACATCGCCCGTAACCTGTCGCGCAATCTCGCCGAGCTGAACGTGGACGAGGTCATGACGCGCACGCCCAAGACGGTGCGCCCGACGACGCTGGCGACCGCTGCGCTTGGTCTATTGAATCAGCACAATATCTCGGCGCTGATCGTCACGGATGAGACGTCTGAGCCGGTAGGCATCGTCCACTTCCACGACTTGCTTCGTATCGGGGTGGCCTGAGCACGACGTATTCGGCGCTTCGACGTTGCTTCCTGATCCCGCCCGGCACGGGCCGCGGCGCGACTTTTTTGCCTATACCGGCTCGACGGTCAGGTCCCTTCCCGAACTCGCCACCACCCGCACGCGCGTCCCGATCGGGAGGTCCGGCCCCTGGACACTCCACATCGTATCGTCGAGGCGAATGCGTCCGCGCCCCTCCGAGATCGGCTGTTCGAGCGTGGCGGTGCGCCCGACGAGGCCCTGGGCGCGCTGATTGAGGAAAGGCTCATCGGTTCGTTGCGCATTCGAGAGCACGAGGCGCCGGCCGACGAGAACGGCCGCGACCGACAGTGCGGCAAAGACAAGCCACTGCACCTGCCAGGTCCACCAGCTGGCCTCCCACAACAGAAGTGAGAGCGCGCCGGTGATGACGGCTGCAACACCGATCCAGACGAGAAATACGCCAGGCATCAGCACTTCGAGGATCAGGAGCACGATGCCGAGCACCCACCAGGCCCAGGGTCCCAGTTCTGCTGCGATGCGGGCGATCATGGCTCAGCTTTCCCGCTGTGTCGTGTCGAACGGGTTGCGGGCGGTGCCGCCTGCAGCCGGCGTCGACTGGCGCGCTCGGGCCGGCGCCGGCGTCGGGCCATCGCCGAATACTTCCCGGGCGATCGCGCCGATGCCGCCGAGCGAGCCGATCAGTGAGGACGCCTCCATCGGCATCAGCACGACCTTTGAATTTGGAGCCGTACCGACACTCGCCAACGCTTCGGTATATTTCTGCGCGACGAAGTAGTTGACCGCCTGCACGTTTCCAGCGGCGATCGCCTCGGACACCATTTTCGTTGCCTTGGCCTCTGCCTCGGCAAGGCGTTCGCGCGCCTCGGCCTCGCGGAAGGCAGCCTCGCGCTGCCCCTCTGCCTGCAGGATCGCCGATTGCTTGGCGCCCTCGGCGCGGAGAATCTGGGCGTTGCGGGAGCCCTCGGCCTCCAGTACTTGCGCGCGCTTTTCGCGCTCCGCCTTCATCTGCCGCGCCATGGCGTCGACCAGGTCCTTGGGCGGGGCGATGTCCTTGATCTCCACGCGCGTAATCTTCACGCCCCACGGGCTTGCGGCTTCATCGACGACGTGCAGGAGCCTCTCGTTGATCTTGTCGCGATTGGATAGCAACTCGTCGAGGTCCATCGAGCCCATGACGGAGCGGATGTTGGTCATCGTCAGGTTCATGATCGCGTGTTCAAGCTGGGCGACCTGATAGGCTGCCTGGGCGGCGTTGAGCACCTGGTAGAAGGCGACGGCATCGGAGGCGACGCTGGCATTGTCGCGCGTGATCACCTCCTGCGTCGGCACTTCGAGCACCTGTTCCATCACATTCATTTTTGCGCCGATCTTGTCGAAGAACGGAATAATGAAATTGAGACCCGGCTCCAGCGTTCCGGTGTAGCGGCCGAAGCGCTCCACCGTGTAGCGATAGCCCTGCGGCACCGTCTTGATCCCGGCAAATATCAGCCAGATGACCAGGATCACCAGTGCGATTACGGCAACGTCCAACCCATCCAACGGCATGCAGCCCTCCACTCGCGGAAAATCCCGCCGAAGCGATTCTCCAGTCAGATCATCCGCAGATTCAATGTTTTATGGCGTCACTCTACGCAATCCGCCGGGCAAGGCCAGCGCAATTTGAGGCGCCCGGAAAGATTGTGCTGGCATCTCGCCGCACGCGACGCAGCCAGACCCGCCGACGGATCAGATCCAGCCGCCAAGCTCGCGGCGAACGACCTTCTCCAGCACCGCCATCCCTTCTGGGCTGTCGTTGAGGCAGGGGATGTGGGTGAATTTCTCACCGCCGTTGTGGAGGAAACTCTCCGCCGCCTCACCGGCAATTTCCTCGAGCGTTTCCAGACAGTCCGATACGAACCCCGGATTGATCACGGCGATGCGCTTCACGCCATCCTGCGCCAGCTTTTCGACCGTCTTGTCGGTGTAGGGCTGCAGCCATTCCTCCGGGCCGAAGCGTGACTGGAATGTAACCTGCAGCTTTTCCTTCGACCAGCCAAGCCTGTCGCGCAGGAGGCGCGCGGTCTTCTGGCACTGGCAGTAGTAGGGGTCGCCCTTGTCGAAGTAGCTCTTGGGAATGCCGTGGAAGGAGGTCAGAACCACCTCCGGCTCCCAGTCGAGGCCGGCGAGATGCCGGGTGATCGAGGTCGCGAGGGCTTCGATGTAGGCCGGATCGTCGTGATAGGGCGGTACCGTGCGAATGGCCGGCTGCCAGCGCATCTTCAGGAGCGCCTCGAAGGCCTTGTCGTTGACGGTGGCGGTCGTGGCTGCGGCGTACTGCGGATAGAGCGGGAAGACGAGGATGCGCTCACACCCCTCCTTCTGCAGATGCTCCATGCGCGAGGCGACGGAGGGCTGACCGTACCGCATGGCCCAATCCACAACGATCTGCGGATGATCGGCGAGGGACTGCGCCATGAGTTCAGCCTGATTGCGCGTGTAGGTACGCAGAAAACTCTCGTTCTTCTCCTTGTTCCAGATCAGCTCATAGGCCTTGCCGACCTTGCCGGGGCGGGTGTTGAGCACGATGCCGAACAGGATGGGATACCAGGCAATCTTCGGCCATTCGATCACGCGTTTGTCCGTCAAGAACTCCTTCAGGTAGCGCCGCATCGAGCGGTAGTCGGTTCCATCGGGGGTCCCGAGATTGACGAGCAGGACGCCAACTTTTCCGTGCTTTACGAACGGGTGGTCGGCGGGCTTTTCGGCGGCGGTTTGCATGTTCGGTCCTGTTCGGGCTCATTATCCGGATGGCCAAAATTGTCGACCATCAACTCTGCAAGCGTTCTAAAAAGAAATGCCGGTCCGGGAAAGCCCGAACCGGCGGATATGTGGAGACAAATTGTCCTTTTACTTGGCCGGGACCTGAAGCTCCGAGCCGATCACGAGCGCGCGCGGCTCCGGATTGCCATTGGCCTCGGAAATCTTCTTCCAGAGGTGGCCCTCGCCATAGGCCGACTTGGCGATGTCCCAAAGCGTATCGCCGCGGACGATGACGTGCTTGGTCGAGCCGCCACTCGCGCTGGTTTGGGTGCCGCCTGTGGAGGCGCTTCCGACGCCGGTGGGAGCCTCGGTCGACGCTGCGGTGCTCGCGACCGCTGTAATGCGGCCGTCGATGTAAGGCTTGTAAGGGCGATTGGCCGCGAGATAATCGGCCACGACCTGGTCGAGCGTCGGCCCGTAGTCATAGGCGTTCGACGCTCCGGTCGCGAAGATCTTGTAGCCGTCACCGCCGGCGCGCATGTAGTTGTTGGACGCGAGCGTATAGGTCTTGGCCGGATCGAGCGGTACGAAGGCGTCGCCTTCCTTCATCTCGACGGCGACGACGCGGCTGCCGGCGGGCTTCGACTTGTCGAAGGAGAACTTCATCCCAGCGACCTGCGGGAAGCGGCCGCCGCCCTCCTCGATCTGGCTCAGTCCGTTTTCAAGCGCTGTAACGAGATCAGCGCCCTTGAGTTGGAAGGTGGAGACCGTGTTCTGGAACGGCAGCACCGTCACCACTTCGCCCATTGACACCGGACCGCCATCGATCGACGCGCGCAAGCCACCGCCGTTGGTGATGGCGGCGGTTACGCCCTGGCTCTTCGTGCGATCCAGGAGGGCATCGGCAACGAGGTTGCCCATCTGGCATTCACCGGCGCGGCAGGTCTCGCGCGAACCATCGATCGGGCCGGCCGTCTCGGCGACGATCTTGGCCTTCAGTTCCTCGATCGGCCCCGCAAGCTCCTTGACGCGGGCGACGACCGCTTCGTCCGGCTTGAAGCTGGAATCGAGCAGGATCGGATCGCCCTTGGCTTCCTTGACGACGCCCTTGTCGTCGAACACGATCTTCAGATTGCCGAGATACTTCGTATAGGCGCCGGCCTGAACCACCGGGACCTTGTAGCCGCCCGGATTGTCAACCATCGTCGGGTAGGGCCCTTCGGCCTTCTCGTCGGTGTTGGAAAGAAGGCTGTGCGAGTGACCGCCGACGACCACGTCGACATCCGGGATCTTCGCTATGGCTGCGAGGTCGCGCGGGTAGCCGACATGGGTCAGCGCGATGATCTTGTCGACGCCCTGCTTCTTCACTTCGGCGACCGCCGCCGTGATGTCTGCCACGTCGTTGCCGATCAGCACGTTCGGGCCGGGCGAGGAGATCTCGTCTGTGTCGTTCGCAACCGCGCCGACAATGCCGATTTTCTGGCCGCCGACATCGAGCACGATGAACGGCTTCACCCGGTCGCCGAGCTTGGAGCTTGCGCCGGCTGCGACGTTCGCTGTCACCACAGGGAACTGGACCTTGTCGAGGAACGCGGCAAGCCCGTCCTCGCTGTCGTCGAACTCGTGGTTGCCGACGGTCATTAAGTCGAACTTCATCAGGTTCAGGAATTCTGCCTCGGCCGTGCCCTTGTAGGTCGTGTAGAAGAGTGATCCCTGAAAATTGTCACCGGCGTTCAGCAGCAGCACGTTCTTGCCGGAAAGTGCCTGGCGCTGCGCGTCGATCGCGGTCTTGAGGCGGGCAACGCCGCCGAAGCACTCGTTCTTGCCTTCCTCTTCCGCCGAGCAGGTGGAATCGAACTTGTTGATCGGTTCGATGCGGGAATGCAGGTCGTTGATGTGCAGGATGTCGAGTTCATAGTCTGCGAAAGCGGTTCCCCCGGAAAGGGCAAGCAGGGAAGCGGTCAGCAGACCGATGCGGACTGAATTCATGGACGTGTTCTCCTCGTCAGGCGGAATGACCGCTTCTCAACCCTTCATGGGTGGGCGGACTCGTCTTCTGCGCGAGCGATGCTTCCACTACATCCAGACAACTTCAAGAGGGAAAACCGCAAGCCGCGAAATGGACTTTGAAGACGGTTAAGGCGAGCGGCGGACGCAGCCGCCCGGGCGAGATGGACGGGCAGGGTGCGATCTGCTAGTCCGACGTCCGGCGGTAGCTGTCGCACCTCGTCCTTCGGCGCTGCCGACAGCGCCGATCGTCATAGCTGGAGCGACTGAAGTGCGCGGCAAGAGTCCCCGCAACACCGGAAATGTCACCTTGCAGCGCGCTTTCTCGAAGCTCGGTATCTGCTCGCGCACGCAGGCCGAGGCTTTCATCGCGGCTGGCCGCGCTCGCGTCAACGGGCGCAAGGTGGTTGATCCGAACACCTGGGTCGATCCCGCGCGGGACCGGATCGAGCTGGATGGCGAGGTGCTCGAGGCCAACGACAAGGTTTATCTGGCGCTGAACAAGCCCCGCGGCCTGGTCACGACGCGTACCGATCCGGAAGGGCGCCCGACAGTTTTCGATTGCCTGAAGGATTTGAACTTGCCCTTTGTTTCGCCCGTCGGGCGGCTGGACAAGGCGAGCGAAGGACTGCTTCTCTTTACCAACGATACGGCCTTCGCCCAGCGCCTGCTGGATCCGGACACACATGTTGGCAAGCTCTACCACGTGCAGGTTCGCGGCGCGCCGAGCGATGAGGATTTGCAGCGGATGATGTCCGGCGTGGTCCACGATGGCGAGATGCTGCAGGCATCCGCTGTCCGCGTGCTGCGCTCCGGTGACAAGAACTGCTGGCTGGAGGTGGAACTCGACGAGGGCAAGAACCGCCAGATCCGCCGGATTATCGAGGTGCTCGGTCTGGAAGTCCTGCGTCTGATCCGGGTGGCGATCGGCGATCTGCTCCTCGGTGACCTTCCCAAAGGCAACGCGCGGCATCTTACGGCCGCGGAAGTCCTTGCGTTGCAGTCACAGACCGGGATGAAATAAAGACACATCAACCAGAATAGGCAACGCCACACATTTATTCCTGCGAGGAACAATGACCGTTCTGATCCGCCCCTACGCACCTGGCGATTTCGATGTGATCTGCACCTGGTTCCCGGACGAGGCATCGGCGGTCCAATGGGGCGGGCCTGATGTCCGTTATCCACTCGATCCGGCACAATTCGCCGCGATGCAGCAGGAGACCGAGGGCGACACGCCCGGGCGATGGATGTTTACGGGTGTTGCGGGGGAGGCGGTGGCAGCCCATGCGCAAGTCGTACTCGATTGGCGTCATGGCATTGGACGGCTTGCCCGGGTGGCGGTGAGCCCCGCCTTTCGCGGCAAGGGCTTGGCCCTGCCGTTTCTGCGCCAGGTCGTCGGCCGCGTGTTCGAGCAGGCCGCGATGGAGCGGCTGGAACTGTATGTCTACACGTTCAACGCTGCCGCGATCGCGACTTACAGGCGGCTCGGCTTCGTTGAGGAGGGTGTGCGGCGATCGTCGGTCAAGGTCGGCGCAGAGCGGTGGGATACGGCGATCTTTGCCCTGCTGCGCGAAGAATCTGACGCTCGCGCATTGAACGCGGGCGCCCCGAGCCGTTGAGCATCAAGCGAAACCACGATGCTTCGCTTCATTGGTGGAGGCTCAACCCTGCCGGCTGAGCGTGAACTGGGCACCCGAACCTGAGGTGCAGTTCAGCTGGCGCGGCGTAACGAGCGAGCAGTTCGCCTTCGAGGCCGTCTTGGAAATGTTGGAGTAGAGGCTGATCTCGATCAGGCCGCCGGGCTGGGTAACGTAAGTGCCGGTTGCCATCGTCGTGTTGGTGTCCGTCGTCTTCGTTGCAAACTGGCCGGCGTTGAAGGTTGAAACCAGACCGTTTGTGTCAATCCATGATCCTTCCACGCCCTGCGGCGCTTGAGCCACCGGTGCTGAGGCCGGCGCGCGCGACGACTGGCAGGCGGCGAGCGTCGCAGCCGCTGCCAGAAGGGTAGCAAAGATCAAGGGTTTCATAGAGGTCTCCGTAGCCTTGCCCAATGATACGGCGTTGAAAATATTGCCAGACCATGCCGTGATCGGCCGGTGAATGCAAGAGAAAGGCCCCGCTGGCGAAACGTTATCCGTCCCAAAACGAGACGCCCGCGGCTTGCCGCGGGCGTTCCAGATAGTGGCTTGTTACACTGAGAATCAGCGAAACAGGATGTTGCGGAACTGCCAAGGATCCTTCGTGTCGAGATCCTCGGGGAAGAGGCCCGGGCGGCCGTCGAGCGGGGTCCAGTCGGTGTAGTGACCTTCGATCGGGCCGAGATAGGGGCGCTGGACTTCCAGGCAACGCTGGTAGTCCATCTCGTCGGTTTCGACGATGCCGGCCCTCGGATTCTCAAGCGCCCAGGCCATGCCGGCGAGAACTGCGGAAGTCACCTGCATACCCGTCGCGTTCTGGTAGGGGGCGATGCGGCGGGTTTCCTCCAGCGACAGGCGCGAGCCGTACCAGTAGGCATTCTTGTCGTGGCCGTAGAGCAGCACGCCGAGTTCATCGAGACCGTCAACAAGTTCATCCTCGTCGAGGACGTGGTGCACCGGCTGCGCATTGCCGCCGTTGCCGAACATTTCGTGCAGCGAGAGCACGGCATCGTTGGAGGGGTGGTAGGCGTAGTGGCAGGTCGGACGGTAGACGACTTCGCCGTCCTTGCCGCGAACGGTGAAGAAGTCGGCGATCGAAATCGACTCGTTATGGGTGACGAGGAAACCGTATTGCGGGCCCGGTGTCGGGCACCAGGTGCGCACGCGCGTGTTGGCGCCGGGCTGCTCCAGGTAGATCGCAGCCTTGCAGCCCTTCTTTTGCTTTCTGGCGTTCTTCGGCATCCAGTTCTCGTGGGTGCCCCAGCCGAGTTCGGCCGGCTGGAGGCCTTCGGAGATGAAGCCTTCCACCGACCAGGTGTTCCAGAAAGTGTCCAGCGGCTTCGGCCGCTTGGTACGCTGGGTGTCGCGTTCAGCGATATGGATGCCCTTGACGCCGACCTTCTTCATCAGCTTGGCCCAGCCTTCGCGGTCGTCCTGCGCAGGCACGTCATGCTTGATACCGAGATCGCCTGCGAGGTTGACCAGCGCTTCCTTGACGAACCAGGAGACCATGCCCGGATTGGCGCCGCAGGTGGAGACGGCCGTCGTGCCGCCCGGGTTCTTCGCCTTTTCCTTGCGCAGTGTCTCGCGAAGCGCGTAGTTGGTGCGGTCCGCATTCTTCATGTTCTTGTCGAAGTAGAAGCCGAGCCAGGGCTCAATGACGGTGTCGATGTAGAGCGTGTCGTGCTTGCGGCAGAACCTCATCAGGTCGACCGAACCGGTATCGACCGAGAGGTTGACGACGAAAGCCTGTCCGCCGCCTTCCTTGATCAGCGGCTTCAGCAGTTCCTTGTAGTTGTCCTTCGTCACGAACTCGGTGATATGGCGAACACCATGGCGGGCGTAGATCTCGTCGTCGGCTGCGTCCTTGCGCGGCTCGATGACGATCAGTCGGTTCTTGTCATACTTGAAGTGCCGTTCGATCAGCGGCAGCGTGCCGCGGCCGATAGAGCCGAAACCGATCATGACGATCGGACCTGTAATTTCGCCATGAATCGGGTATGTGGTGTCTGCCATTTTCCTTCGATCTCCTTCGGGAGTGCGCGCGTGATTCGCGAAAAGGAGGGCCAGCGGCCCTGTCTTCAGCATGAAAATGCCTAGAGCACAGAATTCGGTCACAATAAAGTGGGCACGAAGCGTCGCGTTTACTTGTCAACCGGTGCCGATCATCCGGAGCTGGTGTGCGAGTTCAGCGCGCTTGTCGACGAGCCCTTTATATTCGGCCTGAGGATCGGTCAGCTCCTCCAGTTGATCGGCGAAGGTCGCGGCGACCTCGGACGCATTGGGCAGGCTGCGAACCACAGCAAGCGGATCGTTGTAGATGCGGATGGTGAACAGGATGTCGCCGGAGACGGGCAATCGCCGCAGCGTCTGACGCTCGTCGCGGGCAAAGGTTCTTTCCAGCGACAGATCATGACCGGCGGGCAGGGCGCCGTGGGCCTTGGAGGCCGGGTAGTACAAGTCCGCATCCGGATTGATCGACCAGTTGAAGCGGAATACGGGCCTATCGGCCTGCAGGTTGTCGAACATGCGGTTGATCAGGCCTGCATTTCGGGTCCCATCACCGAAACCGGGCACGGGCGCGTGAATATCCTCCATGCGCCGGCCGAATTTCTCCGGCAGCGACCAGGAGGAGGGGAAGGCGACATAGCCCGCAACGAGGTGCCAGCCGCTGTCGCGGCGGCGCATAATGACGAGATCGTCCTGAACAAGCGAACCGGCCGTCAGAAGCGGGGGTTGGTTGGCATCGTCAAGTCGAATCCGGCGTCCTGAAACCGAGACTGTACCGCCATCCTGCTGATAATGCTCAGGGTGCCGTCGCAGGACGAAGTCGGAGACTAGCGCTAGCACCTCGGCCTGCGCCGCCTGCGTATCGCTCTCCGCGACGAAGACGTTGGGGCGATGAAGTCCGAGGACGCGGTCCTTTTCCGTCAGATAGCGCTCGATCTCGCCGTCGGGTTCGATCCAGCGATCCGGGTCGAGTGCGCCAAGACCGATGGTGAAGAGCCGGGCGGAACCGTCATAGGGGGTATAGAGCGGAAGGTTCATGCAAGTCTCGCAGGGATCAGGCCGCGCAGCGAATTGCCGACGTAAAAGGGATGGCGTCGCAAGTCCTCGACCTGCAGAGGTTGCTCCGTGGCGCGGCCGGTTTCGAGCAGTTCCTCGCGTAGCACGCCCGCCAGCAGACCGCAGGCCAGCGGCGGTGTCTTCATGATGCCGGTGCCGTCGTCGAGGAAGATCGAGGTGATCGTGCCTTCACAGGCTTCCCCGCGTTCGTTGAGGAGGACAACTTCGTCGGCATCGACTGCCGGGAACTCGGCGCGCGCGGCTTCGTAGGCGGCGCGGCGCGACGTCTTGTGGCGCAGCAGGGGATCGGTGGACGAAAGGCGTGTCGTCGCAACCTTCACGGTCCAGCGGGCGTCGGCGGCAAGCGGTTTGAACGGCGCTGTCGTCACCTCGATTCGGCCGTCGGCGAAGAGTTCGAGGCGGACGCGCAATGGCGAGGCTTCCACTTCCGGCGAGGGAGTGGGAAGGGGAGGCGCCGTGACCGCTTTCGTCAAAGCCCGTTCAGCCCCACCTGCGCCGACCATGCTCAATGCTTCGGCCGACCGCTGTAAGCGTGCCAGATGCCGGTCCAGCCGGACAAACCCGTCTCCTGGTTCCCAGCGCAGCGTCTCGATCAGCGAGATATCCATTGGTCCCCCACGGCGAAACGGGCCTTCAGCAGGCACTCCTCGTACTCCGCCTCGGCCGTTGAGTCGAAAACGATGCCGCCGCCAACATTGAAGATGGCCTCGCCGCCGTCGAACAGCGACAGCGTGCGGATCGCTACGTTGAATTGCATCGTCCCGTCGGGTGCGATCATGCCGATTGCGCCGCAATAGGCGTCGCGCGGGCCGGCTTCGAGGTCGTGCAGGATCTCCATCGCCCGCATTTTCGGCGCGCCGGTGATCGAGCCGCAGGGGAAGAGGGCGGCAAAGATGTCGCGGATCGAGATGTCCGGCACGAGCTTTGCCCGCACGTGGCTGACCATCTGGTGCACGGTCGGGTAGGTCTCGATGGCAAAGAGCTTCGGTACTTCCAGCGTGCCGACCTCCGTGACCCGCGAGATGTCGTTGCGCAAGAGATCGACGATCATCCGGTTTTCCGCCTGCGACTTGGGATCGGCCAGCATCGCAGCGACGATCTCCGCGTCCTCGGCTGCGTTGGCCCCCCGTGGTGCGGTCCCCTTCATCGGATGTGTCTCGATCCAGCCGTCCTTGTCGACGCGGAAGAACAGCTCCGGCGAGCGCGACAACAGGATCGGCCCGTCGAGCGAGACGAGGGCACCGTACTTGACCGGTTGGCGCTCGATCAGCGACCAGAAGGCGGCGACAGAATCGCCGTTCCAACGAGCACGGATCGGCATCGTCAGGTTCGCCTGGTAGCAGTCGCCTTCGCGCAGGTGGCGATGCAGCCGGTCGAAGCGCCGGCGATAGGCTTCGAGATCCCACTCGGCCCTCGGCTCGGTGACGAAGGGCTCGTTCTCGACGCGTTGCTTCGGCAACGCCAGTGGATGGTTGTCGGCAGGCGCGTCGAAGATGCCGAAGCTCATCAGCGGCGTTTCGCGACCGTCGATCGTATAGGGTGCAAGCTTCGGTTCGAAAAGATGGCCGGCCTCGTAGCTGATGAAGCCGGCGATCCACTTGCCTTGGTCGTGCGCCGCCTGCAGCGCGCGGAACGCCGGCTCGAATTCCGATCGCTGCCGCACGGTGACCATGAGGGAGGGCCTGGCGAAGACCGTCGTCCGGTCCTTGCGGTCGTCCCGAAGGAGCACAAAGCGTTCGCGATCGGTCATCTCATCGGTTCTCGGCAGGTGAATCAGGGCGCCTTATCAAGCGCTTCCAACTCATCGATGAGCCCTTCGATCATCGACAGGCCCTTGCTCCAGAACGACGGATCGGCGGCATTGAGGCCGAACGGCTGCAAGAGGTCGGAATGGTGCTTGGTTCCGCCGGCCTTGAGCATCTCGAAATACTTCTCCTGGAAGCCGCTTTCGGCCTGCTGATAGACGGCATAGAGCGAGTTCACCAGGCAATCGCCAAAGGCATAGGCGTAGACGTAGAAGGGCGAATGGATGAAGTGGGGAATATAGGCCCAATAGGTCTCGTATCCCTCCGAGATGCGGATCGCCGGGCCGAGGCTTGCGGACTGCACCGACAGCCACAGCTCACCGATCTGGTCGGCAGTCAGTTCGCCCTCCTTGCGGGCGGTGTGTACCTTGCGCTCGAACTCGTAGAAGGCGATCTGGCGCACGACCGTGTTGATCATGTCCTCGACCTTCTGGGCCAGCATCGCCTTGCGCTCGCGTTTGTCCTTCGTCTGGTCGAGAAGGCTGCGGAAGGTCAGCATTTCGCCGAAGACCGATGCCGTCTCTGCCAGTGTCAGCGGCGTGGAGGCCATCAGCGCACCCTGGCTGCCGGCCAGCACCTGGTGGACGCCGTGGCCGAGTTCGTGGGCCAGCGTCATCACGTCGCGCGGCTTGCCCATGTAGTTGACCAGCACGTAGGGGTGCGCGGAGGGAACGGTCGGGTGGGCGAATGCGCCGGGTGCCTTACCGGGACGCACCGGTGCGTCGATCCAGTTTTCATCGAAGAAGCGGCCGGCGATCGCCGCCATTTCCGGCGCGAAGGCACGGTAGGCCGAAAGCACGGTGTCCTTCGCGTCGCTCCAGGGGATCAGCGCGTTCGGCGTCTCCGGCAGCGGCGCGTTGCGGTCCCAAAATTCCATCTGTTCCATTCCGAGCCATTTCGCCTTCATGGAGTAGTAGCGGTGCGAAAGGCGCGGATAGGCATCGCGCACTGCCGCGGCCAGTGCGTCGACCACCTCGCGCTCGACGCGATTGGCTAGGTGCCGGCTGTCGGCGATATCCTCGAAACTCCGCCAGCGGTCGGAGATCTCCTTGTCCTTGGCGAGCGTGTTGGTGATCAGCGCGAAAGTGCGGATGTTTTCCTTGAAGGTCTTGGCCAGCGCCATCGCGGCTTTCTTGCGGGTCTCGCCATCCACGTCCTGCAGCAGGTTGAGCGCGACTTCCAGCGGCATTTCCTCGCCGTCGATCGTGTAGCGTAGCGACGCCATTGTCTCATCGAACAGGCGGTTCCAGGCGGCCGCGCCTGTCATGGATTTTTCCAGGAAGAGTTGTTCGGTGCGATCGTCAAGTTGGTGCGGCTTGTCCTTGCGCAGGTCCTCGATCCAGGGGCGGTAATGTGCGGCGAGTGTGTCACGTTCCAGGCTTTCGGCGAGGCGTGCGTCTTCTATCCTGTTCATTTCCAAGGAGAAAAACAGGAGATGGGCGGAGATGTCGGTGATCTTCGCCTGCACGTCGCCGTAGAGCTTGCCGTTTGCCGGGTCGGTCGTGTTGGAGAAGTAGGTCAGGCCGGCGTAGGAAGCGACACGGCCCAGAAGGTCTTCCAGCCCCTCGAATTCCTTCACCGCCGCGCCGATGCCTTCCGCTCCGGTCTTGCCTGCGGCCTGTTCGAGCTTACCCTTCCACCGAGCCTCGAAAGCGATCGCGTCGGTCATGCCCCGTTCCAGGTCGGCGAGGAACTCCTGTGCCGTCGGCGAGGCATAGAGATCGGCCAGGTTCCAGTTCGGCAGGTCGCCGAGGTCACCGGTGATCGCGCCGGCCGTGGCCGTTGCGTGGTGGATTGCGGGCGAAACGTTCAAAGCGGACATCGGAAGCCTCGTCTGTGATTGCAGCGCACTTGCTTGCGTCGCCATTGGTTAAAATGCAAGCCTTTCTCAAAACGGCATGTTCAACCCTTCGTGCGAAGGTCCAACTGTATAGTTGTGCCAACACTGCGCATGACGCGCGGCGAGGAGGTTCCAATGACGGCCCACATTCTTGTTGTCGATGATGATCCTGTCCAGCGCAGGCTTCTAAAGAACATGATCGAGCGCAACGGCCATGTGGCGCACATGGCCGAGAACGGCCGCGTCGGCCTGGAAGTGCTCGACCGCAAGGGCGGCCTGATCAGTGTGATCCTGCTCGACCTGATGATGCCGGAAATGAACGGATCGGCCTTTCTCGACGCGCTCGCTGAACGCGAGAGCACGATTCCGGTGATCGTGCAGACGGGGCAGGGCGGGCTGGAGACCGTCGTAATCGCCATGCGTGCCGGTGCGTTCGATTTCGTCGTCAAGCCGGTCTCGCCTGAGCGCCTCGGTGTCGCGATCGACAACGCGCTGAAGCTGGAGCAGCGGGATCATCGCGGCCGGCCGAGCCGTCGCAATCGCAGCGAAGCCGTCCAGTTCGAGGACATCGTATCGGCAAGCCAGGAAATGCTGCGCGTCATCGACCTCGCCCGCCGGGCCGCGCAGTCCAACATTCCCGTCGTCATCGAAGGTGAGTCCGGTGTCGGCAAGGAAATGGTGGCGCGCGCCATCCAGGCGGCAAGCGACCGCGCGCACAAGCCCTTCGTCACCGTCAACTGCGGAGCGATCCCGCACAATCTCGTCGAAAGCATCCTGTTCGGCCATGAGAAGGGCGCCTTCACCGGCGCGACGGAGCGGCATATCGGCAAATTTGCCGAGGCCGATGGCGGAACGATCTTCCTCGACGAGATCGGCGACCTGCCGCTCGAAGTCCAGGTCAAGCTGTTGCGTGCCGTCCAGCAGGGCGAGATCGAAACGGTGGGCGCCCGCACTCCACAGAAGGTCAATGTCCGGCTGATCTCGGCCACCAACAAGGACCTGATCACGGAGGTGAAGGAAGGGCGGTTCCGCGAGGACCTCTACTATCGCCTGAACGTCTTCCCTATAACCATTCCCGCACTTCGCAAGCGTAAGGAGGACATTCCAGTCCTCGTCCGCTCCTTCGTCGAACGCTTCGCCGGCGAACAGAAGCTTGCCACGCCGCTGACGCTATCTTCGGCCGCCATGGCATTGCTGACCGCCTTCGATTGGCCGGGCAACATACGGCAGTTGGAGAACGCGATTTTCCGCGCGGTTGTCCTGGCACAGGGGCCTGAACTGCAGGCGTCCGATTTCCCGCAGATCGCGACGCAGGTGCCGGGCTACACGCTGACTGAAGCTGGCACCGTGTCCTGGGAGGCCGCAACTGCGCCGATGTCCGTCAAGGCCGTGGAAAGCGAGCTGCCTTCTGTCTATCCCGACTTTCGCCCACGCGAGACGGCCGAATCACTGCCGCCGGCCGCAAGCGAAAACACGATTGCGAGCGTGGATCGCGGCGGGCAGGTGCGCCGGTTGGCCGATGTCGAGGAAGAACTCATCCGTTTTGCCTTGAAGTTTTACCATGGCCAGATGAGTCAGGTTGCTCGGAAACTAGGCATTGGTCGGTCGACGCTTTATCGAAAGCTGAAAGATTATGGTATCGATCCTGAAAACCCATTGAAGGAAGCCGCCTGATTTCGGTTGATTTCTCAGGCTTCTCGTGTTTTTCCCGTTGCCGTTCACCCCTTATTAGTGGATCGTTCACTATGTTTGGGGCGTATTGGAGACTGTGGCGAATTTGCCATGCTGTTACCGCAATTGGTGGTCATCTGAGAATTCAGGGACACACCTATTGTCTGTAAGACGGGGATAGAGTTGGCAGACATTATTGGATCGATGACGCTCCGGGGAGCCAGCGCTCTTGCCATGTGCAAAGCGGCGCTCGCGAAGGCCCCCAGGATTTTGACCATCGCTGCGATGACCGTTTCGCTCGTCGTCCCCGCCATGGTTCCCTCCGCGACAGATGCTGCCTCCGGAACGCGTTCGCTGAAACTCTATTACGTCCACACCAATGAAAAGGCGGAGATCACCTTCAAGCGCAACGGTCGCTATGATCAGAAGGGCCTCCAGCAGCTGAACCGTTTCCTTCGTGACTGGCGCCGCAACGAGCCGACGAAGATGGACCCGCGCCTTTTCGATCTCGTCTGGGAAGTCTACCAGAAGAGTGGTTCGCGCGGTTATATCAACGTCGTCTCCGCCTACCGTTCACCGGCCACCAACTCGATGCTGCGCTCGCGCTCCAAGGGTGTTGCGAAGAAGAGCCAGCACATGCTCGGCAAGGCGATGGACTTCTACATTCCCGACGTGAAGCTGAAGAAAGTGCGCGAGATCGGCATGAAGTTCCAGGTAGGCGGTGTCGGCTACTACCCTAATTCCGGTTCGCCCTTCGTTCACATGGACGTCGGCAGCGTCCGTGCCTGGCCGCGCATGAGCCGGCAGGAACTCGTAGGCCTGTTCCCGGACGGCAAGACCATGCACGTGCCTTCGGACGGCAAGCCGCTGCCTGGCTTCCAGCAGGCGGTCGCCGACTACAAGCGTCGCGTCGGTGCCGATGTGGTGCAGGTTGCGGGCGGCGGATCGCCCGACCAGGCAGGTTCCGGCAAGAAGAGGAACTTCCTGGCGGCTCTCTTTGGCGGAGGCGGCGACGAGGACGAAGAACCCACTGCAATCGCCAGCGCCGAACCGCTGGAAGAGGCCAAGCCTGCCGCGCGCGCCTCGGCAAGCGAGGAAGCCGGCGAGCTGCCCGGTGTTGCCGCCAGCCAGCCGAGCGACGTGACACCTGAAGCAAGACCGGTGATCACGGAAACGGAGATTGCCGAGCTGAACGCGCCAGTACCGCTGGTCCGCCCTGCCTTCAAGGAGAACGGCGCACCGGGCGCAACCGAGCTGGCCCTTGTTTCCCCGGCCGCGAACAATACTGCTGCACTCGACGCGGCGCTTTCGCCGGCGGGCGAACAGCAGAACAATCAGTTCGCCGATCTTGGCGGCTACAAGATCCCCGTGCCGGCGCTTCTGGGTAAGCGCCAGCTCCCCGGTGAAGCTGACGAGGGCTTGATGACGGCTTCCGCCGGTGCGCTCGAAGAAGCAGATTTTGGCCTTGTCCCGGTTCCTGGCTCTCGTCCCGGTGATGACGCGGCGCTCCTGGCCGTTGCCGCGGCAGATGTCGGCATTCCGGATCAGCAAGGGGCTGCCAGCATAGCTGCGGTTGCCGAAGCAGAGCGTGAGGATGGCCTCTCCGCCGAGGCCGCGACAAGGGTGGCACTCGCTGACCCAAGCGAAGAAATGGTTGAAGACGAGCCTGTCGAGCTTGCAGCACTCGTACCGCACCCCGCCAGCGCGAACCGTTCGCAGAATGGGTTGACCGCATTCGACGTCCAGCCGAGCGACGTTCCCACCAAGGGCGGTCGTCCGAAGAAGAAAGACGCCGAAGCGGCCGCACGCGGTGCCATCCGCACCGAGCCCAAGCTGAACGACAATATTATCTCGCAGTGGGCACTGGCGCAGGGACGCGTCGAGACGCTGTCGAAGCCGGTCAAGGCGCCGCGGTTCGTTAGCCGTACGCTGCGGGCGGCTCCGACGACCGTCTACATGGCCGGTTTCCAGCAGGAATCGGCTGCGATCGATCCGGGTCGTTTCAGCGGGAACGCCGTCAATTTCATGGAAGTGCGCAAGTTCTCCGAAACGAACTGACCATTTGGCGTCGGCAGTCAAAAGAAAACCCGCGAAACTTGGTTTCGCGGGTTTTTCGTTAGTAGAATTTGTTGTGCCTTACTCGGCGTCCGGCGGCAGATCGATCATGCCGAGTGCCTGGAGATAGGTGTCCAGGATTGCTTCCTGTTCCATGCGCTCGTCCTTGTCCTGCTTGCGGATCTGGATGACCTTGCGCAGGATCTTGGTGTCGAAGCCGGTACCCTTGGCTTCGCCGTAGACATCCTTGATATCGTCGGCGATCGTCTTCTTTTCTTCTTCCAGGCGCTCGATCCGCTCGATGAAGGCACGAAGCTGGTCGCGGGCGACGCCGTGAGCATCGGACATAGTCTTCTCCTCGTTGGGGGAATGAAATTTAAATAGGTGGCTGTGATCTGCCGCGAAGTTCGGGCGAGATCAAGACCCGCGGGACGTGGGACAGTGATTTTTGCCGCTTATACCAGTTTCCCCCACTATTCCTTCGGCTTGTTGATTTCGAAGGCCGCCATCTGGTCGGCGCTGGCTTCCTTCTGATGCAGCGTGCGCCAGGTGTCGTAGGGCATTCCGTAGACGATTTCCCGCGACTGTTCCTTGTCCATGGCCACGCCGGCCTCGTTTGCGGCATCTCGATACCAGTTGGAAAGGCAGTTGCGGCAGAAGCCGGCGAGGTTCATCAGGTCGATGTTCTGCACGTCGCTGCGCTCGCGCAGATGTGCGACCAGCCGCCGGAAGGCCGCAGCCTCGAAGGCCGTGCGCTGTTCATCGCTCAGTTCCATCATTGTCGTCTCCTCTCCGGCACGCGATGCGTATCGAGACGCAAGTCGGACCGGTCTAATGTGCGCTCTCGTTCCGGTCAGTAAGGTCCGGTGCGGGATGCGAATGTCTGATAGGTGTGCAGGCGGTCGTCGGCGTTCAAGTCGGAAAGGATCGGGGCAAGCCGAGAAGCCCATAGCGCGATGCCGGCCCCGTCTGCGATCTCGTCCTGCCGCACCTCGATCAGCGCATGCGGGATGCCTGCGGTCATGCAATGCCGGTACATCGTGTCGCCGCGCAACGCCCCGTCATAGGGCTCGTTGTCGGCGGTGGCGACACCGGGAATCCCGCCGAGGGCGGAAAGCAGCGGGTGTACCGCGCGGTGGTCGCTGTCCCAAAGCACGGTTATGTGCCACGGGCGCGGCACTCCCTTCCAAGCTGGCGTGAACGAATGCAGCGAGATGACGAGAGGTGCCTTACCCGACGCAGCGGCCACGTTCCCGATCACCTGCGACACCGCGCTGTGATAGGGACGATGATAGGCCTCCAGTCTATGCTGCCATTCATCTTCCGATATCGGATGGTTGCCGGGAATGATTGCCCCGTCGGAGATCCTCATGATGAGCGTCGGGTCGTCCTCGCCGCGATTGGGATCAATCAGCAGGCGCGAGAACCTGCTCATCACTGCAGGCACGCCAAGGTGGGCGGCGAGCTGACGTGTCAGCTCCTCGATGCCGATGTCGTAGGAGATGTGACGGGCAAACGCGCTTTCCGGCAGACCAAGCCGCCCGTATTTCACCGGCAAGCGATTTGTCGCATGATCAGCGAGGAGGACGAGGCCGATGCTCGAATCGCCGGCGATGATTTCAAAGGGGCTGTCGTGCGGCTGCTCGGGCTGCATGCAAACTCGCGGGGCGCGTGGAATGTTCCTGGTTTGATGGCATGCCGGCCAGGCAATCGCAAGACGCCGCGCGCCACAACGCTACCGGGAGCAGGGGAGGACGGGGTTCGGGGCGGTGTAATCGATTAGAGTTGCGTTGACATTCGTTCTCCGCCGTCGCAAGAAAGCGCGTGACCAAATCAACGGAGTTCCATTGGAAGCCGTGTCAATTCAAGCTCGCCCCCATCCCCTTCGCCTGGGATCCGGCCTTTCCTTTTTGGGCCTTCTAGCCGCCGCTGCCTTTTTTTCACTGGCAGCGCCCGGCTCCGCTCGGGCAGACTTCCGCGTGTGCAACGGCACCCAGAACCTCGTCGGCGTCGCGATCGGCTATCGCGCCTCGGAGGGCTGGATCACGGAAGGCTGGTGGCAGGTTCCGGCAACGACTTGCGCCACGCTGATCGAAGGCGAGCTGCAGTCGCGCTACTACTACCTTTATGCCGAGGATGCCGCGCGCGGCGGCCGCTGGACCGGTGAGGTCAACATGTGCGTCGCCGAGAACGAATTCAAGATCACCGGCGTTGACGATTGTTTCGCCCGCGGCTTCCAGCGGATGGGATTCAAGGAGTACGACACCGGCCGTCAGGGAAGCTGGATGGTCCAGCTCTCCGATACACCAGGGACGCAAGAAAGCCAGAATTGATGAAGCGGAATAGAAGAGTAAAGATCCTCGCGACGCTCGGACCGGCTTCCGCCGAGGAAGAGATGATCCAGAAGCTGCATGAGGCCGGGGCAGATCTTTTCCGCATCAACATGAGCCATGCCAGCCACGACCTGATGCGCACACTGATCAGCCGCATTCGCTCCGTGGAAGCGCGTTGCGGCCGTCCTATCGGCATTCTCGCAGATCTCCAGGGCCCGAAGCTGCGCGTCGGTAAGTTCAAGGACGGCAAGGCCGATCTCGTCGCAGGCCAGACCTTCACGCTCGACAGCAACGAGGAGCTTGGCGATAGCAAGCGGGTCTTCCTGCCGCATCCGGAAATCCTCCAGGCCGTCAAGCCGGGCCATCGCCTGCTGATCGACGACGGCAAGCTGCATCTGCGGGCCGAGCAGACGGACGGCAAGAAGATCGTCTGCACGGTGATCGCCGGTACGAAAATCTCCGACCGCAAGGGCGTCAGCCTGCCCGATACGCTGTTGCCTGTCGGTGCCCTGACCGAGAAGGACCGGGCGGACCTCGATGCGGTTCTGTCGACCGGCAGCGTCGACTGGGTGGCGCTCTCCTTCATCCAGCGGCCGGAGGACTTGGCCGAGGTGCGCAAGGTCGCGCGGGGTCGTGTGGGCCTCATGTCGAAGATCGAAAAGCCGCAGGCCATCGAACGCATCGACGAGATCATCGAGCTGTCCGATGCGCTGATGGTCGCCCGCGGTGACCTCGGCGTGGAAATGCCGCTGGAGGCTGTGCCCGGCCTGCAGAAGCAGTTGACCCGTGCCTGCCGGCGCGCCGGCAAGCCGGTGGTCGTTGCCACGCAGATGCTGGAATCGATGATCTCCTCGCCGGTGCCGACCCGTGCGGAGGTGTCCGACGTCGCGACGGCCGTGTTTGAAGGCGCCGACGCCATCATGCTGTCTGCCGAATCCGCGTCGGGCGAGTATCCTGTCGAAGCGGTCTCGACCATGGCGTCCATCGCGAGCAAGGTCGAGCGCGATCCGCACTATCCGGGCATCATCAACGCCCAGCGCACCCCGCCGGAGGCGACGGGCGCGGATGCGATCTCACTCGCCGCGCGACAGATCGCCGAAACGCTGAACCTGTCGGCCATCATCTGCTACACCTCGTCCGGCACCACCGGCTTGCGTGCTGCCCGTGAGCGGCCCGAAGTGCCCGTTCTGGCTCTGTCGCCGATCATCGAGACGGCGCGCCGCCTTTCCGTCGTCTGGGGCCTGCATTGCGTCGTCACCGGCGACGCCACCGATCTCGACGACATGGTCAATCGCGCCTGCCGTGTCACCGTGTCGGAAGGCTTCGGCAAGCCGGGCGACCGCATCATCATATCCGCGGGCGTCCCGCTGGGAACGCCCGGCGCAACAAACATGCTGCGTATTGCCTATATTGGCTCGGACGGCGCCAGCGGCGTCTAAGCAGGGTCGCTCTGTGATGATTTTTTGCTAGGCGGGCTTAGGCCCGCCATTCGATTTTTCCGGCCCCGCACCATTACGCAATATGTTGCGAGACCTTCACACTGCGACTCAGGTGCGGCTTCCCGCCAGCTTCTCGGCGATGTCGCCCAGCGCTTTCTGTGCCCTTCGCTCGGAGGGGTAGATGTCCAGAAAACGCTCCCAGGCCTCGAGCGCCAGCTCGTCGCGGCCATAGCTCGTGAGAATCATCGCCATGCCCGCGATGGCGCCGAAATGGCGCGGTTCGATGGCAAGCACGCGGTTGATGTCAGACATCGACTTCCGGTAGTTGCCGAGCTTGTAGTGCAGTGTGGCGCGCTGGTTCCAGCCTTCGACATAGCCCGGGGAAAGCTGGATGACTTCGTCAAGATAGTCGAATGCGGCGGTGTCCTTGTTGTCCGCCATCGCCTTGTCTGCCTGCTGCATCAGCAGGTTGACTGTAGCGCTGCCGGAATCGCGCCACTCCGCCCTTATGCTGTCGGAGATCAGCTTTGCCTTGTCCGGGTCACCTTCGTGCTTCAATTCGGCAAAAAGCGTGTTCAGCCGCTCCGCAGGGGTCGTGAAAACCGGTTGGTTCTCTGGCGTTGCGACGGCTTGCGAATCCTGGGCGAAGGCCGTGCTGGGCACAAGCATCGACAAGATGGCGTAGAAAACGAAAAAGCGCATGCGGTTATGCTAAACCGCATGCGCTTGAAAGCAAACTGCTATCTTTCGACAGGCAGAAAAGCCTGCGCTCAACCCTGGCGGGCCTTGAAGCGCGGGTTCGACTTGTTGATGATGTAGATGCGGCCCTTGCGGCGAACCAGACGGTTTTCGCGATGACGGGTCTTGAGCGACTTGAGCGAATTCTTGATCTTCATTTCTTTGATCCGCGATGCTGGGGACGAAAAGAATCCGCCCGAAATCTTGTCAATTAAAAACGCGCCATTTAGGGCGCGCTCTCAGGTTGGCGTTCGTGTAACTGCTCATCCGGTTCCTGTCAACCGTTTGGCGGGCGTTTTGGCGTCCGCGCCCCGCGATTTCCACGGCGCGCCGTAGCGTATTTCTCAGCGCAGTTCCGTCACATGGCCCATCTTGCGGCCGGGGCGCGACTCACTCTTGCCGTAGAGGTGCACGAGCACATCCGGTGTCTTGAGCCAGGCCGGTACGTTTGCAATGTCATCGCCAATCAGGTTCTGCATTACGCAGTCTGAATGGCGGCGGCCGTCGCCGAGCGGCAGGCCTGCAACGGCGCGCATGTGCTGTTCGAACTGCGAGATGACGCAGGCTGCTTCCGTCCAGTGACCGGAATTGTGCACCCGCGGCGCCATTTCGTTTGCCACCAGTTGGCCGTCGCCGAGCACGAAGAACTCGACGCCGATGACGCCGGCGTAACCCAGTCGGTCGAGAATGGCGCGCGCGGCCCGCCTTGCCTGATCCGCAGTCGCCTCGTGGATGGCGGCCGGCACCGTGGAGGTGTGCAATATACCGTCGCGATGGACGTTCTCGGCCGGGTCGTAACAAACGATCGTCCCGTCCTGCGCGCGGGCGGCAATGATCGAGATCTCCCGTTCGAAGGCGATCAATCCCTCAAGGATGAGCGGCACGGAACCGAGCGCTTCGAAAGCGCCGCTCCTGTCTTCGACCGGCGAACGGAACATCCGTTGACCCTTGCCGTCATAGCCCAGACGCCGGGTCTTCACGACGCCAATGCCTCCGAAAGAGTCCAGCCCTGTTTCCAGATCCGCCTGGCTGTCGACGGCGGCAAACGGGGCGGTCGCGATCCCGCATTCGTTGAGGAACTGCTTTTCCACTAAGCGGTCCTGCGAAACCTCCAGCGCCTTGGGCGGAGGGAACACCGGCACCGACTGCACCAGTCGCTCGGCGGCGACAACCGGGACGTTTTCAAATTCGTAAGTGACGACGTCGCAGCGCTCCGCCAGCTCCTCGAGCGCAGCCGGATCGTCATAGGCCGCGACGATCTGGGCATTGGCCACTTGCGCCGCCGGGCAATCGGCCTGCGGCTCAAGAATGATGGTGCGGATGCCCAGTCGTGCGGCCGCGATGGCAAGCATGCGGCCAAGCTGTCCGCCGCCGATGATTCCGATCGTACCGACGCTCATAGCGGGCCATCCACCGGGTAGTCGGCCACCGATGCGCTCTGGTTCTCACGCCATTCGTCGAGCCGAAGCGCGAGTTCCGGATCGGAGAGGGCGAGGACGGCTGTCGCAAGCAGAGCGGCGTTGACGGCGCCCGCCTTGCCGATGGCGAGCGTGCCAACTGGGATGCCGGCTGGCATCTGCACGATCGAAAGCAGGCTGTCCTGGCCGGAAAGAGCCTTGGACTGGACGGGGACGCCGAAGACCGGCAGCGACGTCATTGCGGCGATCATGCCCGGCAGATGCGCAGCGCCACCGGCGCCTGCGATGATGACCTTGAAACCCTCCGAGCGAGCGTTCTTGGCAAATTGGTACAGCCGATCCGGGGTGCGGTGGGCGGAGACGATTCGCGCCTCGTAGTCCACTTCCAGTGCATCCAGCGTATCGGCGGCGTTCTTCATCGTCTCCCAGTCGGATTGGCTACCCATGACAATGGCGACGGGGGGCGTTTGCGGTGTCTTCACTGCGCTTTCCGTTTCAGGCGATGATATCGGGAATGATCTGGTCCTCGATCTTGGAGATCCGGTCCTTGATCACGAGCTTCTTCTTCTTCATGCGCTGCACTCGCAAGGCGTCGCAGCCTACCTGGATCATGGCATTGATGGCAGCGTCGTAATCCTCGTGTTCCTGGCGCAGCCGGGCCATTGCCAATCGCAGTTCCGCCTGTTCCTGGTCTGCCATGCTTTCATTCCCCATCCCTAACGATGGCGCGCTATGTCCGCCATTCGCATTCAGTAAGAACGCTGCTCCTATCACGAAATGAGGGTCTACGGGAAGTTATACTCCGCGACGTTTTCACCTTCGACAAATGAAAAATGGCATGGCAAACTCCGCCTGTTGCAGCCTGGACACCAGACGCGAAAGCGTCCGGGTGCGAACAAATGGAAGGAACTGTCACATGTCGATTGAGGCTCACCTTGCCACGCTTGAAAAGAAGCACTTCGCCCTTGAAGAAGAGCTTCACGAAGCGATGACCCGCCCGTCTTCGGAGGACGAGATTATCGCCGACATCAAGCGACGGAAGCTGCGCATCAAGGACGAGATCGAGAGACTGCGCTCGTCAACGAATTGATTGGACAGGAGTTTTTCCAAAGAGCAGTTGAATTGGGGTGCCGCGCCCCGTCGTGGTAAGACATGACAAAGGCGAGCTGAAAGGCTTCCAAAGCCAACTTTATGTCCCGGTTGCCGCGAGGCCACCGGGATATTTTGTTTGATGTGGCTGATGTTGGCTGAGGGCAGTTGGGTTGTGTCGGACTGCTCAGCTCCAAAATTGATCGAGCCAGAAATTGAGCCGGTTGAACCCTGCCGAATTGATCGCGTAGACACGGCGCGTGCCCTTGGAGGTCACGCTGACGAGATTGCAATCCAGGAGGGCCTTCAGGTGTTGTGAAACGGCAGGGCGGCTGATCGGCAAACCCTGCGACAGCTCGTTGACCGTCTTCGGCGCGCGCCGCAATTCCTCCAGCAAAAACCGGCGGTTCGGGTCGGCAATCGCAGCGAAAGGATCCGGGGTCACCATGGAAAAAAGCTACGGCATGGCGGAACGAACGACAAGCGTTTTGTGCGCTGCCGCATGAAATGTGGGCGGTGCACCCGGCCTACACCAGTGACGCAATCCCGTCATAGGCAAGCTTAAGGCCGGCCATGAGCGCCATCGTATACATGAACGGGTAGAACACTTCGGGCTTCATACGCTTGACCAGATAGCCGCCGATTGCGGTGGCCGCCATGGCGAGGGGGGCAAGCGTTGCGGAGATCGTCAGGTTGGTCGTGTCGAGTTGTCCCAGTGCGAAATAAGGGGCGAGCTTGACCGCGTTCAGGATGGCGAAGTAGCGCACCGCCGCCCCGGTATAGTCGCGCGGCGGGAGCTTCAGCGGCAGGGCGTAGACCTGAAACGGCGCGCCGCCGGCATGGGCGACGAAGCTGCCGTACCCGGCAAGCGTGCCGAAAAAGGCTGCCGGGCCGACCCGCTGGTGCTTCGGGGCAGCGACGATGCCGCGCCGGATGCGCCATTGGATGTAGAAGTAACGTAGCGCGAAGAAGATGGTGATTGCGCCGATGATCAGGCGCAGCGCGTCGCGCTGAACATAGGCCGAGGTCGCCCAGCCGAGCGCGATGCCGAGGATGCCGCCGGGCAACAGGAATTGAAGCGTGCGCCGGTCGTTGTGCTTGCGCCAGATCCAGAGCGAGACCACATCGCTTGCCACGAGAATCGGCAACAGTATCGCGGCGGCTTGCACGGGGGGAACCGCCATGGCAAGGATGGGCACGCCCATCAGCGCCAGCGCCTCGCCCAACCCGCCCTTGGTGAGCCCTACTAGGATGACGGCGGGGACAGCGGCGAAGTAGATGCTGGGGTCGATGGACATGCGGGCGATTGATCCGTTTGTGCAACCGGTCTATCGGCTTTGGCAGGACATTGCGAGTGGGCCCACGCCTTCCGCAGAGAATTCAGACGAAATGGAAGTTCGATGACTGGAACCGAGAACCGCTGCCGCCTCATGTTGATCTTGCCTGAGGGCAATGACATCGCCGCGCGCCAGACGATGCTGGAAGATGCGCTGCGCGGCGGGGACGTCGCATCGGTGGTGCTGCCCCAATACGGGCTTGAGGATGGCCTCTTCCAGAAGCATGCCGAAGCGCTGGTGCCGGTGGTCCAGAAAGCCGGTGCCGCAGCCCTGATCGAAGGGGACACGCGTGTCGCCGGACGCGCCAAGGCCGACGGCATTCATATTGCCGGCGGTTTCGATGCGTTGGCGGAGGCGATGGAGAAACATTCGCCGAAGCTCATTGTCGGCGGCGGAAACGCCAAGGACCGACATGGGGCGCTGGGAATGGGCGACCTTGCACCGGACTATATCTTCTTCGGCAAGGTCGGCGGCGACATCAAGCCAGAGGCGCATCCGAAAAACCTCGCGCTGGCCGAATGGTGGGCGTCCATGGTGGAGGTTCCGTGCGTGGTCATGGGCGGCACCGATCCGCAATCCGCGCTCGCCGTGGCGGAAACTGGAGCCGAGTTTGTCGCGCTTTGCCAGGCTGTGTTTGCCGAACCCCAGAATGCCGCGCAGGTGGTCGCCACAGTCAATGCGCTGCTTGACGAAAAAGCGCCACGGTTCGAGGATTAAAGGCGAACGCATGACGAGGGCTTCCGATCTTTGGCCGTTGCGGCTGTCTACATTTCTGTGCTGCGCGCTTTGCGCCGGTGTGCCGCTGGCGCACGCGGAGGAAGCGCCGAAGCAGAACGTTACCCAGCAACTGCCGGCCGGCGCAGCCGAGAACGGCAAGGCCAGCGCATCGGACGCCGATAAGGCAAACGCCACCAGCGGTGAAGCCGACAAGGCGGCGCCGGCCACCCCGCCCGGCGTCACGCCTCAGACCGGATCAGCGCCTGTCGAGGCTCCGAAGGCTTCCGCGCCACCGATGGGCGGTGATGACAACGCTGATGCTCTCGACGAGCCGGCTCCCGATGAACGCACATCCCGTCTCCTTGCGCCGGTCGATGGTGCCAGTTCGGCGAACCGCATCTCCGCCAAGGGCGCAAATGATGCGGGCAAGGAGAAGGGTTTGCAGGCGCCTTCGGAGGGGCTGACCGTTCTCGATCGTATGGGGGCTCCCCTGCCTGATCTGCCTTCGGAAAAGGCTTATACCGGCAAGGTGGATGAAGCCTATGGCGCCTACCAGCGCGGCTTCTATCTGACCGCGATGGAACTCGCTCTGCCGCGTGCGCAGGCCGGCGATGCCGCCGCCCAGACTTTGGTGGCCCAGCTTTTCGACCAGGGACTCGGCGTCAAGCGCGACCGCAAGGAGGCGACTTTCTGGTACGGGGAGGCGGCAAAAGGCGGTGACCCGGCAGGCATGTTCAAGTATGCGCTGTTGTTGATCGAGGGGCGGAGCGTTCCGCGTGACCGCAAGAAGGCCGACGAATACATGAAGAAGGCGGCGGACGCCGGAAACCCTTCGGCACAGTTCAACTACGGCCAGATCCTCGTCGCCGACACGCCCGGCGAGAAGGGGCTTCGCGCCGCGATACCCTACTATGAGAAGGCGGCCGAGCAGGGTATTGCGGATGCGCAATATGCTCTGTCGCAGATCTACACCAATCTCGAGGGCTTGCCGCCGGAGAAGATGAAGCGCGCGCGCGAATGGCTGCTACGTGCAGCACGTGCCGGATATGACACCGCCCAGCTCGATCTTGGCATCTGGCTCGTCAACGGCGTTGCCGGCGAAAAGGACTATGAGGCGGGCTTCAACTGGCTGAAGCGGGCGGCAGACGCGGGCAACGTCGTGGCGCAGAACCGGCTGGCCTATCTCTACATCAATGCGCTCGGAACAAAATCGGACCCCATCGAGGCGGGGAAGTGGTTCGTCCTGTCGCGCCGCGCCGGACTGAACGACGATGGGCTGGAGGACTTTTATCTCGGCCTGACCGACGAGCAGCAGAAGGCGGCTATCGCTGCCGCCAACAAGTTCCGCCGGCACTGACCAGCAGAGCCCTGCGCCCGGCGAATGGCTGGACACCTCTTGCTAGACTTGAACTTTGAAGGGATTTGTGGTCTTGAGGCCGCTCATTCCGGTTCCCGATCCTGTCGATTGCGCGGAGCCGGAAAACTCTCTACGGAACTCTCATGAAAATCAGCGGCAGCGAAATCAAGCCGGGCAATTTGATCGAACACAATGGCGGTCTATGGGCGGCGGTAAAGTGCAACACCGTCAAGCCCGGCAAGGGCGGGGCCTTCAACCAGGTCGAGTTGAAGAACCTGATCGACGGCACCAAGCTCAACGAGCGGTTCCGCTCGTCGGAGACAGTCGAGCGCGTCGAACTCGAGAAGAAGGACTTCCAGTTCCTGTTCGAGCAGGGCGAGGGGCTCGTCTTCATGGATGTCGACACCTATGACCAGCTCGAACTGCAGAAGGAATTCGTCGGCGACCGCGCCGCCTTCCTGCAGGACGGGATGATGGTCACGGTCCAGCTCTACGACGACAAGCCGATCGGCGTCTCATTGCCCGACCAGGTGGTACTTGCGGTCGCTGAAGCCGATCCGGTGGTGAAGGGACAGACGGCGGCGTCGTCCTACAAGCCGGCCATCCTGGAAAACGGCGTACGTGTGCTCGTTCCGCCTTTCATCGAGGCGGGCGAACGCGTTCTCGTCGATACCAACGAAATCACCTATCTTCGCCGCGCCGATTGACACCGATATCCGCCGGTCGAGGCAACCGAGACGTGGTTGCCCGCCGGACATCTGACAAGGACAAGCCCCGATGGCTCGCTCAGCTCTTCTCAACGTGATGGTTCAAGCCGCCTTCAAGGCCGGCAAGTCACTCGCCCGTGATTTTGGCGAGGTGCAGAACCTGCAGGTCTCGCTGAAGGGGCCGGGCGACTATGTTTCCCAGGCGGACCGCAAGGCCGAGAAGCTGATCCGCGAGGAGCTCCTCAAGGCGCGGCCGACTTATGGTTTCCTTGGCGAAGAGAGCGAGGAGATCAAGGGTACCGACGGCGCGCACCGCTGGATCGTGGACCCGCTCGACGGTACGACCAACTTCCTGC
Organism: Rhizobium sp. ARZ01; assembly: GCF_014851675.1. NCBI lineage: Bacteria > Pseudomonadati > Pseudomonadota > Alphaproteobacteria > Hyphomicrobiales > Rhizobiaceae > Rhizobium > Rhizobium sp. ARZ01. The sequence continues at coordinate 2,659,414 of NZ_JACVAE010000001.1, read as the reverse complement.
ACGGTATTCCCTGCTTCGCCTCGTCGATCGCGCTGGAACGCAATGGCGAGATCGTCGCTGCCGTCGTGCTCAATCCGGCGACCGACGAGCTTTATACCGCTGAAAAGGGCGGCGGCGCCTTCCTCAACGACCGTCGCCTGCGCGTGGCTGCGCGCAAGGAGCTGTCGGACTGCGTGATCGGCTGCGGTGTGCCGCACCTGGGGCGCGGCAATCACGGCAAGTTCCTGGTCGAGCTGCGTCACACCATGGGCGAAGCAGCTGGTATCCGACGGATGGGAGCTGCTGCCCTCGATCTCGCCTTTGTCGCCGCCGGCCGCTTCGACGGCTTCTGGGAGCGCGACCTTTCGGCATGGGACATCGCAGCTGGAATTCTCCTGATCCGCGAGGCCGGTGGCTTCGTCAGCGATCTCAATGGCGGCAACGCCATGCTCGAAACGGGCACCGTCGTGGCCGGCAACGAGCACATCCACAGGGCGCTTTCCGAAGTCCTGCACCGTCCGGTCCCGACGCGATAGGGCAAGATCGACCGCCCCCAGCGGGCGGTGCGTTATAGCATTTGCGGTGCCGTTGGCGTGCGGCGCCGCCCGGGTGGCCTCGGGCGGCGGAAACCGCTGCGCCGAGGATTGCTGTGCACTGTGCAGCGTAAGGTGACGGGCAACCTCTTCAATTCGGCGCAATCTTCCTCTAGGCTTTCATCGTCGTGAAGCAGGAGATGCGGGGATTATGGCAAAGCTGGCGCTGTCGGGTTGGGAGGGGCCGGCCGAGATCGGGGAAGACTATCCCCACAAACTGTCGAGTCCGATGCCGTTCTTCTGGACCATGGTGATCTTCCTGATCATCGTCGGTTTCGTGGCGGCAATTCTGTTTCGTCAGGCACATTCCGCCTTTGTCAGCAACCCCGGCCTCAACGGCCTGATAATCGGCGTTTTGCTGATCGGCATCCTGCTCGTTTTCAGTCATGTGCTTTCGCTCCGGCCGGAGGTGCGTTGGTTCAACTCGTTCCGTGCCGCCGGCAGCGCCGAGAAGGTCGGTCGCGATCCCGTCCTGCTTGCGCCGATGCGTGCGCTGATCGGCAAGCATCATTCGGTCGCGATCTCGACGACAGCACTGCGCTCGATCCTTGATTCGATCGCGACTCGCCTGGATGAATCGCGCGACACCTCGCGCTATCTCATCGGTTTGCTGGTCTTCCTCGGCCTGCTCGGCACCTTCTGGGGGCTGCTCGGCACGATCGGCTCGATCAACACCGTCATCCAGTCGCTCGACGCCGGTGCCGGAACGGCAAACGACGTGCTTACCGCCCTGAAAGACGGATTGTCCGCGCCGCTTTCCGGCATGGGGACCGCCTTTTCTACCTCGCTGTTCGGTCTCTCCGGCTCGTTGATTCTCGGCTTCCTAGATCTCCAGGCCGGGCGCGCGCAGAACCGCTTTTACATGGAGCTTGAAAACTGGCTGTCGTCCGTTACGGACGTTTCCTCGGAGCTTTCACCGGTTCTGGCGGTAGACAGCGGCGACGCGGCGGATGTCAAGGCACTCGCCGACCAGATCCTGAAGCTTGCTCAGGATGGTGGGCACAGCCGCTCTACGGCAGCCATGGCGAGCCTTGCGGAAGGTATTCAGGGGCTCGTCAAGAACATGCGCAGCGAACAGCAGATGCTGCGCGACTGGATCGAGGCGCAACAGGACGAGGCCAAGGCCCTGCGCCGTACGCTCGACCGGCTGGCGGCGCGGACAAGCGATCTCAAGGGCGAACGGTCTTCCGACAGGGGGCATGACAAAGAGCGCCTGAACGACCAGGCCGGGGGCGAGTGACCCATGGCGCTTGCACGCAACCGTCGTTCGCACCGGGTCGTCGACTACTGGCCGGGCTTCGTCGATGCGCTTTCGACGCTGCTGCTCGCGATCATGTTCCTGCTTTGCGTCTTCGTGCTCGCGCAATTTTTCCTGAGCCGTGAGATCACTGGCAAGGACGAGGTGCTCGATCGACTGACGAGTCAGGTCAACGAGCTGACACAGCTTCTGGCGCTGGAGAAGAGCGGCAAGCAGGATCTCGAGGATACGCTGGTCAACCTTCAGGCCTCGCTTGCCGAGTCGGAGGGAGAGCGGTCGCGGTTGCAGCAAATGCTGACCCAGGGTGCCGGCGCCTCGGAAGCCGCCAACACACAGATTTCCTCTCTCAACGAATCGCTTGACGCAGAGAAGCAGGTGAGCGCCCGCGCGATGAGCCAGATCGAGCTGCTCAACCAGCAAATTGCGGCCCTTCGAAGCCAGATCGCCGCGGTCGAAGGCGCGCTGCAAGCCTCTGAAGCCAAAGACCAGGCATCGCAGGCCAAGATCACCGATCTCGGTCGGCGTCTCAACGTCGCGCTTGCCCAGCGCGTTCAGGAACTGAACCGCTATCGGTCCGACTTCTTCGGACGCCTGCGGGAAATCCTGTCGGACCGTGAAAACATCCGAATTGTCGGCGACCGCTTCGTGTTCCAGTCGGAAGTACTCTTTCCCTCCGGCAGCAGCGAACTGAACCCCGATGGCCAGACGGAAATGGCCAAGCTTGCGACCGCACTGCTTGATCTCGCCAAGGAGATCCCGCCGGAGATCAACTGGGTGCTGCGGGTCGACGGCCACACCGACAACGTTCCCCTTTCGGGAACGGGGCGATATGCTGATAACTGGGAGCTCTCCTCGGCGCGTGCGACATCCGTCGTCAAGTTTCTGATTTCGCAAGGCGTACCCGCCGATCGCCTCGTCGCCGCCGGCTTCGGCGAATTCCAGCCACTGACCCCGAGCGACAGCGACCAGGCCCGCGCCACGAACAGGCGCATCGAGCTGAAGCTGACGGAGAAGTAACAAGGCGGCTGGGCTGCGGGGGCCAGTTGTTCTTTCGGCCGCACACATTTCTTTGTGCGGCCAACGCCATCTGAAAACGAACCATGACTCCCTTGGGCGGGACAAGCGGGCACCGATGTGATTCCGCCAGCACCGTATTTCCGCATTGCCCTTACGCTGACGTATGCGTAACTTCACGCTGGGGAAGTGCTTGGGAGGGCATGGATGGATTGCGATGTGCTGGTGATCGGCGCGGGGCTGGCAGGCCTCGTTGCCGCGGCGGAGGCGGTGGAACGGGGCCTGCGGGTAACGGTTGTCGATCAGGAGGGAGAGCAGAACCTCGGCGGGCAGGCGTTCTGGTCGCTGGGCGGGCTGTTCTTCGTAGACAGTCCCGAACAGAGGCGCATGCGTATTCGCGACAGCCGCGAGCTTGCTCACCAGGATTGGCACGGGTCGGCCCAATTCGATCGCCCTGAGGACCATTGGCCGCGGCTTTGGGCGGAGGCCTATCTCGATTTCGCTGCCGGTGAAAAGCGCGCCTGGCTGCATGCGCAGGGCATGCGCTGGTTTCCTGTGGTCGGCTGGGCGGAACGCGGCGGCAGCCTTGCATCCGGGCATGGCAATTCCGTTCCGCGGTTCCACGTGACCTGGGGAACCGGACCCGCGGTGCTTGCACCCTTCATCCGCCGGGTGCGGGAGGCGGAGGCCAAGGGTCGGCTTTCCTTCCGCTTTCGCCATCAGGTCGACCGGCTCATGACGAAGAACGGCGCCGTCGTCGGAGCGGAGGGGTCCGTCCTTACGGCGGATCCCGTCGAGCGCGGCCAGAAGAGTTCGCGGGAGGCTGTTGGTTCCTTTTCCATCTCGGCGGATGCCGTCGTCGTGACATCAGGCGGGATCGGCGGCAACCATGAACTGGTGCGACGGAACTGGCCGGTGGAGCGGCTTGGCGTGCCGCCGACCACGATGGTCAGTGGCGTGCCGCATCATGTCGACGGACGGATGCTTGCGATTGCCCAGGAGGCCAACGGCTCGGTCATCAACAGCGACCGCATGTGGCATTACGCCGAAGGCTTGCGCAACTGGGATCCCATCTGGCCGAACCACGGCATCCGCATTCTTCCGGGGCCGTCTTCGCTCTGGTTCGATGCGGATGGCAACCGTTTTGCTGCGCCCGCCATGCCGGGCTTCGACACGCTCGGGACGCTGAAGGCGATCAAGGCGACGGGACACGACTACAGCTGGTTCATCCTGACGAAGGCGATCATCAAGAAGGAGTTCGCGCTGTCAGGCTCGGAACAAAACCCGGATCTGACCGGCAAGAATATCCGCCTGCTCCTGAAGCGGCTCGGCAAGAACCCGCCCGGCCCGGTGCAATCGTTCATGGACAAGGGCGAGGATTTCGTCGTCCGCGACAACCTCGATGATCTGGTGGCGGCCATGAACGGGCTCACGGGAGAAGCGCGGCTCGACGCAGCCCACATTCGCGCCCAGATCGAGGCGCGTGACCGGGAGGTGGAGAACGCCTTCTCCAAGGACGCGCAGGTGACGGCCATTCGCGGAGCGCGCGGCTATCTCGGCGATCGGCTGATGCGTACCGCCAAGCCACACCGCATCCTCGACCCGAAGGCGGGACCGCTGATCGCCGTGCGCCTCAACCTTTTGACGCGCAAGACGCTCGGCGGCTTGCAGACCGATCTGTCTGCGCGCGTGCTGGAAACCTCAGGCAAGCCGGTGCCGGGTCTCTATGCCGCCGGTGAGGTGGCAGGTTTCGGCGGCGGCGGGCTGCACGGCTACAACGCGCTCGAGGGAACCTTCCTCGGCGGCTGCATCTTTTCCGGGCGTGTCGCCGGCCGCAGCGCCTGTGCCTAGAGGCTAGCTACTGCCCGGCAGCGGAAAACTCCTCCGCACCGTGGTCGAACTGCAGCCGCGCAAGCTTGGCATAGAGCCCACCCTGGCGGATGAGCGACTGGTGCGTGCCTTCCTCGACGATGCGGCCGTGATCCATGACCAGGATGCGATCGGCTTTCAGCACGGTCGCGAGCCGGTGGGCGATGACGATTGTGGTGCGATGGCCCATCAGCCCGTCCAGCGCCTTCTGCACGAGCTTCTCGCTTTCGGCGTCGAGCGCCGACGTCGCTTCGTCGAGCAGAAGCAGCGGGGCGTCCTTCAGGATCGCCCGCGCGATCGCGATGCGCTGCCGCTGGCCGCCTGAAAGCGTGATGCCGCGCTCGCCGACCATGGTGTCAAAGCCGTTGTCCAGTCGGTTGATGAACTCTTCCGCCTGTGCAGCCTTTGCGGCGGCGCGTACTTTCTCGGGCGATGCGCCCGGCATGCCGAAGGCGATGTTGTCAGCGACGGTGGAGGCGAAGATCGTCACGTCCTGCGGCACGATGGCGATGCGGCTGCGGATTTCTTCCGGATCGGCCGCGCAGAGATCGACGCCATCCAGCTTCACTACGCCGCTGACCGGATCGTAGAAGCGTAGGATCAGCGACAGGATCGTGCTCTTGCCGGCGCCGGAGGGGCCGACGACGGCGACCGTCTCGCCGGGCTTGATGGAGAACGTCAGGCCATTGAGGCTGCGATAGCCGGGGCGCGAGGGATAGGCGAAATGAACGTCGGAAAAGTCGAGCGCGCCGCGGGCTGGCACGGGGAGGGCAACCGGGTGCGCGGGTGCTGTGATCGCCGGCTTCTCGTCCAGGAGCTCCGTCAGGCGCTCCGCAGCGCCTGCTGCCTGCGACAGCTCGCCCCAGACTTCCGAGAGCGAGCCGAGGCTGCCTGCGGCAAAGACCGAGTAGAGTAGGAACTGGCCGAGCGTGCCGGCCGAGATGTGGCCGGAAAGCACGTCCTGCGCGCCGAACCACAGGACCGCCACGACACTGCCAAACACCATGGCGATGGCAAAGCCGGTCAGCAGCGAGCGGGCGAGGATCGCAGAGCGGGCCGCGCAGAAGGCGGCTTCCACGGCGTTGCCGAAACGGTCGCGTGCGGATTGTTCGGCATTAAAGGCCTGAACGGTGCGCGCTGCTCCGATCGCCTCGCCGGCATAGGCGGAGGCGGAGGCAAGCGTGTCCTGCGCCTGCCGTGAGCGGCGACGCACCGAGCGACCGAAGGCGACGAGGGGGAAGACAATGATCGGGATCGCTGCAAGGACGAGGCTCGAGAGCTTGGGGCTCGTATAGATCATCATCACGATGGCGCCGAGACACAGGATCAGGTTGCGCAGCGCAACCGACGCCGTCGCTCCGACGGCGGATTTAATTTGCGTCGTATCCGCCGTCAGCCGCGAGACGATCTCGCCGGACTGGTTCTGGTCAAAGAACGCCGGGGACAGGCGGGTCACGTGGTCGAACACTTCGCGGCGCAGATCCGAGACGATCCGCTCTCCGAGCGTGATGACGAAGAAATAGCGGAACGCACTGGCAAGGGCGAGGAGGATTGCCAGCGCCGCAAGCATCATGAAATAGGTATCGATGAAGCCGGCGTCGGACTCGGAAAAGCCGTGGTCGATCATGCGGCGCACGGCCATCGGGAGCGCCAGCGTCGTGACCGCTGCTGCGACGAGCGCGACGAGCGCGCCGGCGACGAGGCCGCGATAGCGGGCAAGATAGGGGAGAAGCGCTGCAAGCGGCCGGAGGGACTTGCGTTCGGTCTTGCGCTCCGCGCCGGCTTGGGTCTTTTTGCTCACGTCTACCTCATTTTCCGGTACGTTGCGGCACGAATTATCTTTCGGCTCTTGTTATCCCGCCGGCCTTCATGTATAGGCTCGCCATCGAATTGGGAAGCCGCTGGCCTAATCGGTCGCGGCTTCATTTACGTCTTTGACCCGGTTGCCGCAACCGATTGCGACAAATGGTCTCCGGAACATGCAGGAAGATTGTCATGAAGGCTGATATCCATCCCGACTACCACACCATCAAGGTCGTCATGACCGACGGTACCGAGTACGAGACCCGTTCGACCTGGGGTTCGGAAGGCGCGGTCATGAACCTCGAAATCGACCCGAAGTCGCACCCGGCCTGGACCGGCGGCAACCAGCAGCTCATGGACCGCGCCGGCCGCGTTTCCAAGTTCAAGAAGCGCTTCGAAGGCCTCGGCCTCTAAGCCGATCCGCTGTCGCGATTTTCGAAGCCCGGGCTGTCCCGGGCTTTTTTGTTGCCTGCAAGTGAATCAGAAATTACCGAGACGTGCTTAGCAACAAAAAACCCGGCCTGGGGGCCGGGTCATGATGTGTGCGCCGAAATGTACCTTCAGTTGTTGCCAAAGGCTGTCTGCAGCAAGTTGATCTGTGCTTGGACGCTATTCTGATTGTCCGGCACGAAGGTCTGGACATCCTGCGGGCGATACATTTCGCGGTCGAGCAGGGCGACGCGGTTCTGCAGGCGCAGCGAGCGTTCGATGAGGTCGCGGAAGGATTCCGGCAGCTCGTTCCAGCCGGGGGCTGCACGATCGACGTTGAAGCCGTCGAGGCGCACCTTGCTCTTTTCCGAAAGCACCTGGTCGCGCGTCATCTCGCCATTGTTGACGGCGCGCTGCAGCAGCAGCCAGGAGGCCATCTGCATCAGCCGGGTCGTCAGGCGCATCGATTCGGCGGCGTAGAGGACGGAGGCCATGCGCGGCAGGACCTTGGCGGCCTGGCGGCCCTGGCCGTCTAGATAGCTCGCCGTCTCCTCGACCAGTCCCATGCCCTCTGCGTAGAGGTTCTTGAACTGCGACGACGTTGCGACGTGGCCAGCGAAGCTGACGGTGTTCAATCCTCTTTCCGACATGGCCCCATTTTCCTGTTTAACGCGATCACAATTCTCGTGCAGGCAGAATGATCTGATAGCCCATTCCGCGCAAGAACGATCTTAAGGAAAGGTTAATCTCCACAATTCTGTACAACACCGTGAGGCGGGTGGATAGGAGACAAAAAAAGAGCCGCGGATAGCGGCTCTCAAGGTAAAACAGGGAGAAAATCAGACCCATTCCCCAAGCGGCGAAAATGTCTGAATCCGGAAAAGTCCGGATATGCGATTAATAGCTGATGACGCTTAATGGCCGGTTAACTGTATCGCCGAACTCGTGTCAATTGCTTCAGCCGAAGCAGAATTCTTAACGAAACAGACTCTCTGCCGCCGAGCGGCTGGCGCCTTTTCGGGTCTTTTCCTCCTCCAAGCGTGCGATCTCTTCTTTCAGGAGCGTGATGCGGCTTGCCAGTTCGTCCACCGAAAGCAGCGACAGATCGCAGCCGATCTCGTGTGCCACCTTTCTGATCGGCCTGTCGTCGTCAGAGATGCTCATCTTCCATCCTCCGTCGTCGGGTGCGAACCCGTATCGTGACCGTTATGGCTCGCGCGCGGGGAGAGGCGCAGGCTTTCCGGCGTCGTCAGCGTGCCGGGATTTGTATAGGCCTCGCGCGCGCTGGCGGGAAGGGCGGCGCGGCGGCGGCTGCGGAAAATCGCGTAGAGCGTGATCAAAAGGTGCGCGGCAAAGGTTACGAGGAAGAGGGCATACGGGCCGGTCGTCGACATGACAGGGCCGCCGAGCGTCGGGCCGATGATCGTGCCGATGCCGTAAAGCAGCAGCAGGCCGCCGGAGACTTTGACGAAGTCTTCCGGGCTTGCGAAGTCGTTCGCATGGCTGACGGCGATCGGGTAGAGAGCATTCGCCGCTGCGCCATAAAGGGCGATGACGATCAAAAGCGGAGTGACCGAGGCGGGCTGCAGCAGGAACATGAAAAGCCCGGAGACGGCTGCGACGGCTGAGAGCGCGGCCAGCACGTAGCGGCGGTCGACCCGGTCGGACACTCGGCCGGCCGGCAACTGCATGACGGCGCCGGCAAAGATGGTGACGCTCATCATCAGCGCGATCGTGCTTGCGGTCAGTCCGGCTTCGGCGCCAAAGACGGCACCGAGCGTGCCGAAGGCGCCATTGGCGATCCCGATCAGCACGATACCGACACAGGCCACCGGCGAGGTGCGAAACAGGGCGGGAATGTCGAGCCGGACTTGCTTCAGGGGTTGGGGGGAGGCGGCCGTCGAGAGTGTCGTCGGCAACATGGCCAGGCAATATAGGATGCCCGCGACCATGAAGAGGATGGGGGTTCCGATATCGCCGAGTGGCACCATCATCTGGCCGCCGACGACGCCGAACAGGGTGATGGCGATGTAGAGCGAGAAGATCGCGCCGCGGCTTTCATTCGTCGCCCGCTCGTTCAGCCAACTCTCAATGATCATCGAGGTGCCGGCGATCGAGAAGCCGGTGACGGCGCGCAGCGCCACCCACCAGATCGGATCGACGAGGATGCCGGTCAGAAGCGCGATGATGGCGATCAGTGAGGCAAAGCCGGAAAAGGCCCGTACATGGCCGATTCGCTTGACGACCTTGGGCGCCAGCAGGCAGCCAAGGACGAAGCCGCTCGCCCAGGATGTGCCGAGTAGGCCGAGAAGTGTGGTCGCATAGCCCTCGAGGGCGCCACGTACCGGTAGCAGCAGGCCGTGAAGGCCATTTCCGAGGAAGAGGAACAGGGTGCCGAGGAGAAGCGCGAAGACGGAGAGAAGGTTTTTTCGCATCGAATATCCCTGAAGCCTGCGACCGGAACGACTATGCCGACAAGCGCATGACTTCCAAAGCCAAATCTTGAAAAGAATCAAGTCTGAGCGTCGCGCCGTCGCAATGCCAACCCACGACTTGGAAAAGTGTCCGCGTTGTGACAGGAAGCGACAAAAGGGAACAGATCATGTCGAAAGTTCTTCCGCTCCTTCTCCTGGCTGTCATGGCGCTCCATCTGCTGCGCCCGATCGGGCTGCCCGGCCTGCGCCGCCGCCGGGACTTCTGGAAGATCGCCGTCGGCGCAATCGCGCTGATGATGCTGACAGTGCTGATCCGCCCCTGAGAGACCAGTGGCAATATCAAGGCCATCCGAGGAAGTCCGCCGCGCCATTTCGCCGGACAGGCGATGACGCCGCGGTTGATCTAGGCCCGGACGATGTCGGCGAACCCTTATCGTGGGCAAATGGCCAGGGGACTAACAGTTTCCCTCATCGTCATCGTCGCAAAATCGCAGAAGAGACAGCCGGCGAACAGCGTCGTGTCAACCATCTTTACTGCTTGCTCATAGTCCGACGTGGGTTCATTCTCAGGCTGATCCAGCCAGTGTGCCAAGACGAGAGGTCAGGCACTGCAACGCTCAGTCTCAAGCTCGGCAGCATCGGAAAGGCCGAGCACGATTTGCCCCTGGAACTGGGCATGCCGCCCAACGTAGGCCCGATATCCAAGGACTTGTGCTGCTGCTTTTCCTGACCTCCCTGCAGCGAGGAGGGGTGCCTATGACTGTGCACTATGTCGACCGTCCGCTACGACCGGGTGACCGCGCTCCGAATTTCGTGCTTGATGCGATCTCAAGTGAGGGGAAGATCGCTCTTGATGATTTCCGCGGCCGCAGCCCGCTTCTCATCGGTTTGTTTCGAGGCCTGCACTGTCCATTCTGCCGGCGCTATGTCGCAGCGATGGCGCAGCTCACTCCGACCTTGCGCGAGAAAGGTATCGAGTCGCTGGCTGTGGTAAACACCCCGGTCGAACGCGCGCGACTCTATTTTCGTTACCAGCCGATACCCGAGCTTCTTGCTGCGTCCGATCCGGAGCGGGTTTCGAATCGCGCCTTCGGCCTGCCCATCCTCGAGTTCACACAGGATGAGACCGATTGGCCACATAAGGTCGGAATGGACGTAGTCACGGCAATGCGGGTCGATCGGCCAGAATTGCCCGAACCGATGAACCCGCCCGCGGCAGGTGACTTTCTCAATGAGAAGGACCGCTACGAATTCACAAGCGCCGATCAACAGGTGAGCTTGTCCGGCCACATGCAGCTTGTCGGTCATTTCCTGCTCGATCGCGATGGCGTGGTGCGCTGGAGCTTCACGGAAGCCGACGACCAAGGTCGGAATGTTTGCCGGCCGTTGAGCCCCGAGGAGTTGATGTCGGCAGCGTCCCAAGTCGCACAGTGACAACGAAAGAGCCCCTGACCACTACCGCGTGGGTACCCACCGTGGTCTCGGCCATCACCGAAGGGAAATATCTGCGTTGCCCAGAGCCGCCGATGCCGCACTTCCGATCGACCAGTAGAAGCTGTTGGCGAGGCCGGCCCAGTCGATAGCGCCAGCGGGGCGCCCGGCCGGTGCATCCTCATTGTTCACCATGAACGTATAGCACTAGGACTTCTTCCGGCCGGGGAAGAAATTGGCGTCGTTCGAAAGTGAAGGGATGACGTCCGGAAGCTTCACTTGCTGACGCGGCTGCAACCCGTTCGTCACTCTTCCGCCCCAAGTTTTGGTGTGTCCATCTGATTTCCGAGGCAACGTTTGAGATGACCTGCCCGCTATTCGGCAACCTTTACAGGTTTATCGCCTGATGCTACACGCAGTGAGGGCGCGACCGCGCCTGCGCCAGATTAGGGACCATCTCATGCGTCTGATCCGTTAGCGAAGCTCATCGATGAAGTGATGTGCATCGACACGCCGGCTTACCGGCCGCCTTGTTGCGTCCTTCTCAAATGCAATCGCAACGGAACAAGCGCCGCAAGGCGCAGAGATGGAGTAATCCTATGATGAATTCTTTTGACGCCGGCAAAGCGGAGCGCGGTGCCTTTTCTGTCGACGGCTTCGACCTGCAGTATCGGATCGAGGGCCAAGGTCCGCCGCTGCTCGTGGTTGGCAGCGCGGTTTACTATCCTCGAACCTTTTCGGCCGCTCTGCGCGATCATTTTCGCCTGATCTTCTTCGACCACCGCGGCTTTGCCAGATGCCACCGTGAGGTGACTCCGGCAGACGCCGAACTGTCTCGGATCGTGCAAGATGTCGATCGGTTTCGGGCTTATCTCGGCCTGGATCGGGTCGATATACTCGGGCACTCCGGCCACGGTTACATGGCGCTCGAATATGCGCGCGCCTACCCCGAGAGGGTCGGGCGGACGGTTGCGGTTGCAACCGGGCCGAGCCACGCGCCGCATCACATGGCGGTGGCCGAGCAACTGTGGCAGGAACTGGCCGCGCCCGAACGCAAGCGCATCTTCGATGCCGACATGGCGCAATTGCCTGCAGATATCGCGGCAGATCCGCAGGGACGCTTCATCCACATGTGCATCCGGTTGGGCGCGCGGAGCTGGTTCGATCCGCGGTTCGATGCTCGACCGCTCTGGGAGGGCGTTCACGTCAACATGCCGATCTTCGACAGGTTGTGGGGCGAGACCTTCCGCGATCTGGATACGGAAGCCTTGCTGGCGGGGATCAGTGCACCGGTGCTCCTGGCACTCGGACGCTTCGACTATCTCGTCGCCCCCGCAGAAACATGGAACGCCCATCGGGATTTTGCGCGTGACTTGACGGTGCGGCTCTTCGAAAGAAGCGCGCACACACCGCAACTGGAGGAGAGCACTGAGTTCGATCGGGTGCTCGTGGAATTCCTGGCCCGGTAGCCGGGGATTGCCGTGGCGGGAAATGGTCTCGCCACGGCGCTTTGCTTTGATTTCGATAGAAGCCGCAGCCAGCGCGTGTCGCTTGGCAACGTATCTGGCGTGGCCTACAATCTGAACTTCGCTGGAGACAAGACTGCGATGCCGTCGAGTTTCAACGTCAACAGTGCGGACGGCTATGAGAAGCTGATGGGGCGCTGGAGCAAGAAGCTCGCGCCGCTACTGATTGACTTTGCAGGGTTGGCGGACGGAGAGCGGGTGCTTGATGTTGGCTGCGGGACAGGAAGCCTGACGTTTGCCCTTGCGAAGGCAGCGGACCTCGAGGAGATCGTAGCCGTCGACTACTCGCCGGTCTTCGTCGAAGAGGCGAAACGGCGCAACACGAATTCCCGGATCACCGTTCAGCAGGCAGACGCCTGCGCGCTTCCATTCCCGGATCGGTACTTTGATCGGGCGATGGCGCTGCTTGTTCTTCATTTCGTGCCCGAGGCCGATAGGGCTCTTGCCGAGATGTGCAGGGTCGTGCGGCCGGGCGGGGTGGTGGCTGCGACCGTATGGGATCACTTTGGCGGCATGCCGGGCATGCGGCTGATGTGGGATACGTTGGCAATGCTGGACGAGACGGCGCAACTGTTGCGACGCCAGTATTGCTTTCAGCCGATGATGCGGCCCGGTGAAATGAAACACAGCTTCATCGCGCACGGACTCGCGGACGTGGAGGAAACTTCACTGCTGATCCGGATGGAATATCAGTCTTTCGAAGACTATTGGGACCCTATCGCTGCCGGCGAAGGTCCGCTCGGAAAGTACGTTGCTGCACTCGACGGGGCGCGGCGGACATTGGTTGACGCTGCCGTAAGGGCCGCCTACGAGGCGGGCGAGAGCGACGGCCCGAGGTCATTTTCTGCCGTGGCTTGGGCATGTCGTGGCATCTTACCGGCCACAGCGTGACGCGCCGTCGAGTCGGCGAAATGGTTCAGACTGTCCCACAGGAATCAAAGAGGGCCACCCTTCGGCGGCCCTCCATGAGGTTTGGCCCTGTGATAGGCCCGGACCGATGGGTCCGAGGAAGGTGAGGACTTCAGAACGAGGGCTGCCTCGTTGCTGCCACCACAATTCCCATTGCCGTCACGAGGTCCGAAATCTCATTAGACATTGGATCACCTTCCTTTCTGTTCGTTGACGATAACAGAGATGTAGGTCGAAGAAACAGAAGCGCAAGGGTCGGCTTACGCATCTCGCCAGTTTGACGACGGGCCTGTCGAAATCACGCTGCCTGTTCCAGTTCCTTCTTCCACTCGCCTTTTGCCGCGAGGCTGCACATCTTCGCACGGTGGATGAAGGCGCGCTGCCCGGCGGCGACGTTCTCCGGCTTGCCGCTCCAGGCGGCGAGCGCCTCGGCCTGCAGCGCGCGGCCATAGGAGAAAGTGACGCGCCAGGGCAGGCTGCCGATGGCGTTGATGGCCGAAAGATGCGCGGTCGCCTCTTCCGTCGACTGCCCGCCGGAAAGGAAGGCAATGCCGGGCACGGCGGCGGGGACGGTGCGTTTCAGCACGCGGACGGTTCGCTCCGCGACTTCCTGGACGGACGCCTTGCGAGCCTTCTTGCCGTCGATGACCATGGAGGGCTTCAGGATCATGCCTTCGAGACGGACGCGCTGGTCGGCCAGTTCCTCGAACGTGATGCGCAGGGTTTCCTCGGTCACTTCCTGCGAACGTTCGATCGTATGCGTGCCCGGTTCGCCGTCCATCAGCACCTCCGGCTCGACGATCGGCACGATGCCGGCCTCCTGGCAGAGGGCGGCGTAGCGGGCGAGCGCCTGAGAATTGGCCTTGATCGCGCCGTAGCTCGGCAGCGTATCGGAGATGGCGACGACGGCGCGCCATTTGGCAAAGCGTGCACCAGCCTCATAGTATTTTGCCAGCCGGTCGCGCAGACCATCAAGACCCTCGGTGATCGTTTCCCCGGGGAAGTTCGCCATGGGCTTCGCGCCGGCATCAACCTTGATGCCGGGAACCGCGCCTGCGGCCCTGATAATCTCGACAAGCGGCCGGCCGTCGTCGGTCTTCTGGAACAAGGTTTCCTCGTAGAGGATGACGCCAGAGATGTAGGAACGCATCGCCTCGTCGGCGGTAAACAGCATCTGGCGATAGTCCCGGCGGGAGGTCTCGGTGGATTCCACCCCAATGCTGTCGAGGCGCTTCTTGATGGTGGCGGTGGATTCGTCGGCGGCGAGCAGCCCCTTGCCGGGTGCGACCATGGCGGCGGCAATGTCTTCCAGTCTTTCCTTCATGCCTTCCTCCCGAAGTGTGCGCTTTTTGCTTCTTTTCTCCTCAAGGGCAGCAAGTGCCCTTACTACTGTTTTGGACATTTTCAGGCAGGCAATCGGCCGCGTCAACGACAATGGCCCACTCCATTGGGTGGAGGGGGCAGAGAGAGGTGCTTGTTTAAGGGCGATGCGAGGCAGGCGTTAGCGAGAGGCTTCGGCCTTTCCTCCGTCATGCCGGACGCGATCCGGCATCCAGCGCACTCAAGTCGTTGAGTGCGAAAGAGTCCTTCGCGCCGCAGATGCGGCGCGGGCTGGAACCCGGCTCAAGGCCGGATGACGGAGACAGGAGCTTCCGTCCTCGGGTTTGTTCCGAGGACGGAATGACGGAACTGTTGAGAGCGAGCCGAAACCTACTTCTGCTGCAGGACGTCGACGCCCGGTAGTGGCTTTCCTTCCATCCATTCGAGGAAGGCGCCGCCGGCGGTCGAAACATAGGTGAAGTCGTCGGCAACGCCGGCGTGGTTGAGGGCTGCTACCGTGTCGCCGCCGCCGGCAACCGAGATCAGCACGCCTTCCTTCGTGCGGGCCGCTGCGTGCTTGGCAGCGGCAACTGTCGCCGCGTCGAAGGGGGCGATTTCGAAGGCGCCGAGCGGGCCGTTCCACACGAGCGTCGAGGCGCGCGAAATCCAGGCGTTCACCGCCTCGACCGACTTCGGGCCGACATCCAACACCATGGCGTCGGCGGGGATTGCATCGATCGCAACGGTCTCGTTGTCGGCACCCGCCTTGAACTCCCGAGCGATGACGCCGTCTTCCGGCAGGATGATGGCGCAGCCGGCGGTAGCAGCCTCGATCATGATCTGCTTGGCGGTGTCGGCGAGGTCGTGTTCGCAGAGCGACTTGCCGACATTGGTGCCGCGGGCGGCAAGGAAGGTGTTGGCCATACCGCCGCCGATGACGAGCGCATCGACCTTCTTCACCAGATTCATCAGGAGGTCGATCTTGGTGGAAACCTTGGCGCCGCCGACGATGGCCACAACTGGGCGCTTCGGATTGCCGAGGCCCTTTTCCAGCGCCTCAAGCTCGGCCTGCATGGTGCGGCCGGCATAGGCCGGAAGCAGGTGGGCAAGGCCTTCGGTGGAGGCGTGCGCACGGTGGGCGGCGGAGAAGGCGTCGTTGACGTAGATGTCGCCGTTGGCGGCGAGCGCCTTGGTGAACGCGGGATCGTTCTTTTCCTCACCCTTGTGGAAGCGGGTGTTTTCCAGAAGCAGGATGCCGCCGTCCTTCAGCGCGTCGATGGCAGCCTTCGCCTTGTCGCCGATGCAGTCTACACCGACGGCGACCGGCTGGCCGAGCACGTCCTTGACGGCCGGGACGATCTGGGCGAGCGACTGGTCTGCGACCACTTCACCCTTCGGGCGACCGAAATGGGCGAGCAGGACGACCTTTGCACCCTTCTTCGACAGTTCGAGGATGGTGGGAGCGACGCGCTCGATGCGGGTGGCGTCGGTGACCTTGCCGTCCTTGACGGGAACATTGAGGTCGACGCGGACGAGAACGCGCTTGCCCGTGATGTCGTTGAGGTCGTCTAGGGTCTTGAAGGTCATGGCACCGCTCCTCGAATTCTGGGCCTGAAGCGCCGCGCGCCGAACGCGCAAGGTCTGCGCTCATAAATATGAATTTTGCATATCCTGCCTTCAATCCAAACGGCAGGACATTCGGGGTGACGGGAGGATAGGTTGCGCCTCCGTACCGAGCGTTTTTGTCATCGACACCCGGACATCGCTGCCCGGGTGCCCTTTGTCGTGCCTAGATCAGCTTGCCGAGCGCGACAGCCGTGTCCGACATGCGGTTCGAGAAGCCCCACTCGTTGTCGTACCAGGAGAGGACGCGGACGAGGTTGCCGTCCAGCACCTTGGTCTGGTCGGCGGCGAAGCTCGACGAATGGCTGTCGTGGTTAAAGTCGATCGAGACGAGCGGGCCGGTGACGTAGTCGAGGATGCCCTTCAGCTCGCCTTCGGCGGCGGCCTTGATGGCAGCATTGACTTCGTCAGCCGTGACGTTGCGCTTCGGCACGAACTTCAGGTCGACGACCGAGACGTTCGGGGTCGGCACGCGGATCGCCGAACCGTCGAGCTTGCCTTTCAGTTGCGGCAGTACGAGACCGACGGCCTTGGCCGCACCGGTGGAGGTCGGGATCATCGACAGCGCTGCGGCGCGGGCCCGGTAGAGGTCCTTGTGCATGGTGTCGAGGGTCGGCTGGTCACCCGTGTAGGAATGAACCGTCGTCATGTAGCCCTTCTCGATGCCGAAGGCCTTGTCGAGCACGTAGGCAACCGGCGCCAGGCAGTTCGTCGTGCAGGACGCGTTGGAGATGACCAGATCGTCCTTGGTCAGCGTGTTGTGGTTGACGCCGTAGACGATCGTCTTGTCAGCGTTGTCGCACGGAGCCGAGACGATGACGCGCTTGGAGCCATTGGCAAGGTGAGCGGATGCCTTTTCCTTGGTCGTGAAGAGGCCGGTGCATTCCAGCGCGATGTCCACGTCGCCCCAGGGCAGTTCCTTCGGGTCGCGGATGGCGGTGACGCGGATCGGGCCGCGGCCGACGTTGATGGTGTCGCCATCGACGGTGACGGTGTGTGGGAACTTGCCGTGGACCGAGTCGTAGCGGAGCAGGTGAGCGTTGGTCTCGACCGGGCCGAGGTCGTTCAGCGCGACGACTTCGATGTCGGTGCGGCCGGATTCGATGATGGCGCGAAGCACGTTGCGGCCGATGCGGCCGAAGCCATTGATGGCAACTTTTACGGTCATTTCAGGTCTCTCCCTGTCAAACGTTGGTATGCAAAAAGGCCGGCGCGCAGGTTATGCGCGCCGGCCGAAGATCAGGCCAGCTTGGCTTCCGCTGCGGCGACCACCGCTTCGGGCGTGATGCCGAAATGCTTGTAGAGTTCCTTGTAGGGACCGGAGGCGCCGAAGGTGCTCATGCCGATGAAGGTGCCGTCAGAGCCGATGATGTGGTCCCAGCCCTGGCGGATACCGGCCTCGACGGCGATCTTGACCGGCGAATTGCCGATGATCGCCTTCTGGTACTCTTCCGGCTGCTCGTAGAACAACTCGAAGCAGGGGACGGATACGACCCGGGTGGAGATGCCCTGGGCTGTCAACGTCTCGCAGGCCTTAACGGCGATCTCGACCTCAGAGCCAGTGGCGAAGATCGTCACCTTGGCGTCGGCGGCGGAGATCAGGTCGTAGGCCCCCTTGGCGCAGAGGTTCTGCTCCTCGAACTCGGTGCGCACGGCCATCAGGTTCTGGCGCGTCAGCGCCAGGCCGGACGGACGGTGCTTGTTTTCAAGCGCCAGCTGCCAGCACTCGGCCGTCTCGGTGGCGTCGGCCGGGCGGAACATCAACAGGTTCGGGATGGCGCGAAGTGCTGCCATGTGCTCGACCGGCTGGTGCGTCGGGCCGTCTTCGCCAAGACCGATCGAGTCATGGGTCAGGACGTGGATGACGCGGATGCCCATCAGCGCGGCCAGACGGATCGACGGACGGCAGTAGTCCGAGAAGATCAGGAAGCCGCCGGAATACGGGATCAGGCCGCCGTGCAGCGCCATGCCGTTCATCGCAGCCGCCATGCCGTGCTCGCGCACGCCCCAGTGGATGTAGCGGCCGGAGAAGTCGTCAGGCGTGATCGAGGCGGTCTGGCTGGTCTTGGTGTTGTTGGAACCGGTCAGGTCGGCCGAGCCGCCGATCGTTTCCTTCAAGACGCCGTTGATGACTTCGAGCGCATCCTCGGAGGCCTTGCGAGTTGCTGGCGAAGGCTTGGTTTCGGCCAGCTTCTTCTTATAGTCGAGAATCGCCGAATTCAGGCCGCTTTCGAGCTTGCCGGCGAAGCGGCGGGTGAACTGCGCCTTCTTCTCGGCCTCGGTGCTTTCCAGGCGGGCTTCCCACTCCTTATGCGCCTTGGTGGAGCGCAGGCCGGCGAGACGCCACGCGTCCAGCACGTCGGAGGGAACGACGAAGGCTTCGGATTCCCAGTTCAGCGCCTTACGGGTGGCGGCGATCTCGTCGGCGCCGAGCGGCGAGCCGTGAACCTTGTGGGTGCCGGCCTTGTTGGGCGCGCCGAAACCGATCGTCGTCTTGCAGGCGATCATGGTCGGCTTGTCGGACTTCTGCGCCTGTTCGATGGCGGCCGCGATTGCGTCCGGATCATGGCCGTCGACGGCGATGGTGTTCCAGCCGGAGGCACGGAAGCGGGCGTGCTGGTCGGTGCTGTCGGCGATCGAGATCGGGCCGTCGATCGAGATGTTGTTGTCGTCCCAGAAGACGATGAGCTTGTTCAGCTTCAGGTGACCGGCGAGCGAGATCGCTTCCTGGCTGATGCCTTCCATGAGGCAGCCGTCGCCGGCGAGCACATAGGTGTAGTGCTCCATCAGGTCGGAACCGAATTCGTCACGCAGTTTGCGCTCGGCGATCGCCATGCCGACGGCGTTGGCAATGCCCTGGCCGAGCGGACCGGTCGTCGTCTCGATGCCGGCGGCGTGGCCGTACTCAGGATGGCCGGCGGTCTTGGCGCCCAGCTGACGGAAGTTCTTGATCTCGTCGATCGTGATGTCCTCATAGCCGGTGAGGTAGAGGAGCGAATAGAGCAGCATCGAGCCGTGGCCGGCCGACAGCACGAAACGGTCGCGGTTCGGCCAGGACGGCGCCTTCGGATCGAAGGTCATGAAGCGGGTGAAAAGGACCGTTGCGATGTCCGCAGCACCCATCGGCAGGCCGGGGTGGCCGGAATTTGCCTTCTCCACGGCATCCATGGAGAGGAAGCGAATAGCGTTCGCCATCCGGTCGTGTTTTTCGCGAGAGATCATGACTGTTCCAAATCAATCGGGGTGTCGGGGCCGGCGCCATTTCGGTCACCGGGCAGAGAGCGGCTGACACATAGCAGGTGCGGTGCGGGAGTCAACGAATTGAGCCGCTATCGCCGCCTTTTGCGGCAATTTTGCCGGCAGAAAAGGCAGGGCCGGAAGGCTGGGTCGCGACCGATCTGTTGCATTGCAAAAACCTCATCCACAGCCGAACCTACGCCCCGCTTTGTCGCGCGGTTGACGGTGGCGCTCAGTGTTGAATAGTGTCAAGAACTTGAAGCAGGCGGCATGCACAGCGATTCGCCCCTTACACTTTAACGTGCCGGTGAAGGCGTTATGGCGGCAGGAGAGACAGTCAAAACGGCGATCGAACAGTTGCGTAAGGCTTTGACGAGCCTCGACAACGCGCTGGAGATGCGCTTCGACCGTGAGCGGGATCACGGCGAAATCGAGAACGAGGTTCGCCGCGTCAATACCGACCGCTCCCGTCTGGCTCAGGAACTGGATCAGTCGGAATTCCGGGCGAACCGCCTCGAGGAGGTCAATCGCGAGGTCTCCCGCCGGCTGGTGACTGCTATGGAAACGATCAGGGCGGTGCTCGACCGCTGACGGCCGCGCGCAACGATACCCTCCAGAAATACGGGAATCCCCGATGGCGCAAGTAACGGTATTGATTGACGGCAAGGCCTATCGGATGGCCTGCGAGGAGGGGCAGGAAGATCACCTGACCGACCTTGCCTCGGGCTTCGATCGCTATGTGGGGCATCTCAAGAGCCAGTTCGGCGAGATCGGTGACCTGCGCCTCACCGTCATGGCTGGCATCATGGTGATGGACGAACTCAGTGAAATCACGCGGCGGCTAGGGGCGCTGGAGGTCGAGGCCGAGGAATTGCGGCGAGGCCGGGAAAGCGTCATGGCGGGCGTGTCGCGCGACGAGGAGGCCATCGCCCAGGCGCTCGGCGAACTGACGAACCAGATTCAGGGGATGACGGCGAAGCTTACGGGCCGGCCGGCAGTCAATTAAGCGGGCCGGCCGTAGTGGTTTTGTTGTTCGGGCGCTTCTTGCTTCGCAGTCACGCCAACTGGCGGGTCTGTGTCGCCTCGGGCCGCCGACGCGGAATTCGCAAGGCACCGGCTGCATAGAATGATTATCCAGGCAATATAGCCGCGAACCGATCGAAATCGCGCTGGCGGATGGCCGACTTTCGTCCTATATCTAAGATGCGGTCTGCGCTTCCCGACAGGTAATCACAATCCCCGGGGCCATACACGATCTCAAGGGAGCTGTCCCTGACTGGACCCGTGGGTCTGGATATACGGCGCCCACCTACTTTGTAGGCACCCGGGATCGTACACACGCCATCGGTCGTCGTGGATCGCGCTTCAATTCCTTTGATTTCAATGTTTTCGGCTCGTATCGAAACTTTTGACACCGATTTTCACACCGGTGTCAAAATTGACCGGTCGAGACATGTCAATTCAATACCGCCTTTATCTGCACTCGAACGGCTACTTTTACCACCGGGTTAAAGTCCCCGCTGACATCCGACAATTGTATGGCAGGCAAATTGCGCAAAGGTCGTTGGGCACGCGAGACTTGCGCGAAGCGGTGCGTCGGTTGCCTGCCATCATCGTGGAAGTTGATGGAGTGTTCGCCACGCTCCGGCGAGAGCATGCGGAACGTCTGAAGAATGGCGCAATGACCGCGATGGCGGGCGCAGGGTCAAAGCCGAGCAGGATTGACGTCAAGAGAGTTGCGTCTGAGTTCGCCAAAGACGTTGAGGCGGAAGAGTTCGCGGTGAGGACAGGGGCTTTCAAGGCGGCGCATGCGGACTTGCGGGCTTATCTGCACGGTCTCGACACTTGCGACGTTGACCGCCCGCATCTCGACCGCCTCGCAGCGGAAGGCGATGTGCTGGCGATCCTCGACATTGTCCATCGCCAACGAACCAAGCAACGTCTCGCTGCGATCAGGCTGGCAAGGGCGGTGGGGAATTTCGCAAGCTATGACGCTACCGCCTCACGTCTCGCGCCAGACATCAGCGCTCCAGATCGCGCCGCCTTGATCAAGGTTATGATTGCCGCCGAAATGAAGGCTCTGGAGGCTTGGCAGCAGGAGCCCGCACCTATTCCCTCGCCGAATACGCTTAAGGTCGCGGAGCCCGCTGTGGAGCCTTCTATGGCGGTCGCTCCTGCCGTAGCTCATGGGTTCGGAGTGAATGGTCTGCCTCTCATGTCCAATATCGCCAAAGAGTGTTTTGCCGATGTCGGAAAGGAAAAAGGATGGACAGCCAAAACCGAGATCGCACGCTACGCTCAAATTCGGCAGTTCGTGGAAATCATCGGCGACAAGCCCTTGAACGCCTACTCACAAAGCGACATGCGCTTCCTGAAGCAAACGCTTTCAGCCTTGCCACCGAACGCGCGCGTCAAGAGGGAATTCGAGAACCTGAACAAGGTTGAGATCGCCAAACGGGCTAGATCGATGGGGATGCCGGGGCTCTCGGTTGAGAGCGTCCGCCAAATTATGACCGCCGCGTCCATCGTGTACGAGTGGGCAATAGCCCACTACGATGCGAGCTTGTCAAACGTCGTGCAGCCTTTGATTCCTCCCCCCTCGGCGGGAGGTGATAAGCGATCGAAGAGGCTGAACCTCAACATTGCTGATCTACGGAGGCTGTTTCAGCAGCCCGTATTCACTGGCGTAAAGTGTGAAAACGAATGGCTTAAGCCGGGGCCGGTCGCCATGCACCATACCGGACGCTTTTGGGTGCCGTTATTGGCGATTTTCTCTGGCGCAAGGCTGATGGAAGCAGTCCAGCTTTACCGCGAGGACGTTGGCTGTGAGCGCGACATCTGGTTTATCGACATCAACAATGACAACGAAGAGCGTACTGGCAAACGAGTAAAGAACGAAGCTTCCGTCCGTCGCATTCCGGTTCATCCGAGCCTTATAAGCCTTGGGTTCTTGGAATTTGTCGCGACCGTCGCCGAGCGGGAAAGGCTATTTCCGGACATCGAAATTGGACCTGCCATTCAGCGACATCGGCACGCGTCCAAAATGTTCAACAGGTTGCTGAATGTTGCCGGTATCAAGGGAAAAAAGAAAGTTTGGCACTCACTCAGGCATTCGTTTGAACAAGCTTGCCGCGACAGCCGAGTTGACAGTGCAATCATGGATCAGCTCCAGGGGCATGCGCAAAAGGGAAGTCGTGGTGTGTACGGAGAGGGATACGGACTTTCAGCATTGAACGACGGAATACGGTCCATCCGTTATGAGGGCCTCGATCTCACAACCATTCAGCCTTTCAAGAAATGGCATAAATCAGTCGAGCAGCGCACCCGACAGGATTAGTTATCCATTTAATGTAAACACGGACAGCGACTATGCTATATTGCGTTCACCATCGCGATTACCCTGAAACAAGCTTCAGAGTACTGCGTTGCGTCGGTATGGCAGCCAGCGGTTGGTTGACGATACCAAACACTAGAGTGTCAATCTCCTCAACGGGCACATCTAGTTCTCGTGCAATATCGAACTGTGTGACCTTCTCCGCCCACAGTGATCGCATGACTCTGCGCCACACCACAGATTGTTCTCTTTCAATGCCGTCTGGCTCTGATCGTTTAAATCGGGTTGCGATTTGAATGCAGAAATCCCGATATTTCCAGTCTGAAATATATCCGAGCTTGTGGATTCGATAGCTCAGTGCCGCGACCGACACCTTCCACCTTTTTTTAGCGGTGATAAGCTGGTTCAAGGAAGATATAGTACGCATCCCGTGGGCTAGGAGATCAGCGCGAGGCATGAGGAGCGCCGATGCAAACTGGTTAGCCTCCTCCTCCGCCTTTCGCCCGGTGGTCTTTCCATCCTGATGCAGGACTAGGTGTCCCAGTTCGTGGGCAGCATCAAATCGACTGCTCTCCGCAGTTTTCATCGTATTTAGGAACACATACGGCTTTTCGTCGCGCCACAACGAAAATGCATTCACGCGTGTGGAATTTTCGGCGAGCGAAAACACGCGAACACCATTTGATTCAAGAAGGTGGATCATATTGGAAATTGGTTGTTCCCCGATGGACCACTGCTGGCGTAACATTATCGCGGCAGTTTCGGGGTCCAATGCGGACAGGTCCGGTACGTGAATTTCTGACAGTTCAAATCGTTGATCAACCCAATCTGAAATCAAAAATCCAATAGACCCCGCCGCAAGGGCGGCGTCTCTTACCGCTGCAGTCATCGCCTTTTGGCTTCGGAAACTAACTAACTCTGGGCTGGCAATGCCTAAATCTGCCCCATAGAAAAAGGTTTCGGGAAAACCTAAAGCCTTTGAAAAAGCTGTAATGTTTTCAGCAGTTGGAATAACGGCTCCAAGTTCCCAACGAGTCACGGTTTGTGCCGTAACACCAATCAGGTCCGCGAATCCTTTTTTGTTCAGCAATCGCCTTTGTCGGGCGATGCTAAGCCGAGTGGCATTGAATGGCTTCATCTCATTTTCTCTTGACGGTTATCGGATAGTCCGAACCATCGTCATTGTCGTCTTTCTTTCGACGCACAGGTAGGGGTGGCTCTGCCTCTCCTCCTAGAATAAATATCCGCTCGCTGAAATGCTCAAAATACCCACTGTTCACGGAAGAGGGGCAAGAGAGTTCAGCCCGGATGTCATCACCGTCAGCAAATACGCAAAGATAATAGGTAACGATGGGCGGAGGCGATTTCCGCTTCGACGCTATCGCAACAACATTCTCAGAAACCGACGCTTCCAGAATATCTAGAAAGGAGCCTTGGTTGCCACTGACCGCACGATCTGTTGCTGCCCCTTTTTTTGACCGATTTTGGGGGCCACTGCGTGAAGGATCATCTACGCAAGTACCGTCGTCGGTATTACAGACAATGATCCGAAGACCGATCTCGCGATTTACAATCGATGGGACCTGATCTGCGTCATCCTTCACCCAACCATCCAAGCCGACGTGCATCTCGCGGCATCGACGCGTGCCCATCTGCCAGCCGCGCCATCCTGGCGTTCCATAAGGATCATAGTCTGTGCTATCGGCTCGTGCCGCAACAACGGCGTCAACCACCTCCAAAAGCGCCTCTCTAGAAGTTCGCTTCACTTCCAGTCGGCTTACCATCTCGGGAAAAGTCTTCACAACGACAGCCACGCGAATCGACCCCATGTTCATTTTTCATCCCTCAATTGTGGGAAAAAAAATGAACATGTCAACGGTCGGCATGTAGCGGCGCGAATTTGGAAGAGTTAGTCCACACTCACGTGGCGTGCACTAAAGAGAATGCGCGGGACCCAACGAACCTGGTTTCCGGCACGAGGATAAAATGAATCGCTTGATTACTCCCCTCGCGGAGCGCACGGGCTTCACTTGAAACTCTAGCAGCCCCGGAAGCCTATTGTTGGCGTCATCAAGAGACTTACTAAGCAAAAGTACCGACGATCCGTTTAGTGTCTCTCCTCGCTTAAATGGAATAGTTCTATTTTCTGTTTTGTCGAACATCCTACCGTTGTGGGAAAGAATATTGAAGCGCGTTACGGTCCCGAGTCTGAAAGCCGAAGCTTCATCCTCTTCTCGTGTTTTCACCCAATCCAATGTTTCATGGTCAAAGGTTAATAACGTTGAGCGGGGCCGATCAATAGAAACAGTACCGCCGGACTCTTCGATTGTACGGTGAGCTTCTCTTAGCGGTCCCTCTAAGACATCAGCTAACTCATCGAAAAATGGTTCATCCTTCTCAAGGCGCCGTTTGACGGTGGGGGTTTCTGGTTCGAATACCAAACCCGCTGCACGCCCCAAGGCTATTTTGAGGAAGTCATAAAATGCGTTTGTCACGACGCCAGTACCAACACCAGCCATAAATGTTGGGTCAGAAATCACAGCCTGAATCGGTTCTATGAATGACCCCGCCGCTGGGGGCTGCATATAGATTCTTGCCCCCTTCATTGACGGTGCGGTCTTTGCAATGGACTCTTTCACAAAGGCATGGGTTGCAATCTGTAAGGCTTTAGCGAAGCCAAATATAGAGTCCGCTCCATCATAGAGGTCGAGGCGTCCCTTATCCGCGTCTCCGCCACGATACACAAGCTTCAATGAAATTGAGATTTCTCTCGCCATACAATCGCTCCCCCTAGTACTCAGACCGTATGCCTTCTTAGGTTGAGTTGGTAAAATTTGAGCAAACGCTACGAGTGTTGCCTCTGCCATACGGAAACTCAAAAACGTATGCAATTTGCAAGGATCGACGTCGTGCGCCTGCCAATTGTTGCCGCGCTTCTGGCGTTGCTCGTGACCGGGCTATTCGTCTTTCAGGTCGGATGATGTCCGGTAAGCTCTTCTCATTCGTTCCCGTTCGGATAGAGTGCCGATCTCCTATGCAGCGGGGAGATGTATGGAAACGAAACCGAGTCCAAAAAGCCAATGGATTAGTCCGAACTACACGGCTCAACATTGGCAAAACCTGAACCTCGATCCGGACAAGCCCGATGAAAAGCAATGGACGAAAGCGGCTGACATTCTCAAAGACCGGATTGAAGGGCGCTTTCTGGAACCGGCTAAATCGCTGATAGAGGCAGAAGAAGGCAAATCCCGGCGCACATACGGTTTTGCGATCCTCGCGTTGGATTTCCTTGTGATTGAGACAATTGAAGGATTCCGCAAAGGTCTCCCCGATCACAATGGGGAAAGCAAAAAACTCTTTCGAAGCTTTCTACCCGCATGGAAGCCATTTCAAGACAGCGTGCCGGTAGAGGCTGATAGAGAAGCCCAATCCACCAAGCTTTATGAAAATGGACGGTGCGCCCTGCATCACAGCGGTAGCACAGACTTCATTGCGGTTGGCATTTCCGGCAAGGTGTTGGAATTCTCCGAAGGTCTAATCCGAATCAATCGGAATGCGTTTCATCAAGGGCTTGTCGAAGAGTTCAACCGCTTCATTGATGCTATCAAAACCCCGGGCAATCCGGACCTGCGACGCAACGTCAAAACGAAAATGGACGCCATTTGCCAGAAATGAAGTCCCTAATTCCTCGCCTTCCGCCAGCCGGCAGCAACGGCTTCAGCTTCGGTGCAGAACCACCGTTCCCCGTATTGCAGGCTGATCCTCGTCGCCGCGTAGTCTTCCTGTCCCGGCATATGATAAATGCGTGCGCCGCCATTCAGGCTGATATTGCCCTTGACGTCGCAACCTTTGGCAAGCGCACCAACAGATGACATCATACCGGTGTCAGCCGAATAAACTGCCCCGGCTACAGCAAGCCCACCTAAAACGAATATGCCGGGTGCCTGCCTGATCAATGAACGCTGCTGCTGGCGAAACTTTCGATAGCGCATCGAGCATCCTCCAATTTCGCGCCAAAATAGCGCAATGGTGTTGATACTCGCTTTTGAACATTAGTAGATTTTGATTGAATGACTGATGCGAAAGGACAATCGAAGCGTCCCTTTTCTTTTGTCGAGCAACGGCAACTCAATTTATATTGCCCCTCGCAACACCCTAAAAATCGATGAAAATGGAGGTTTTGAACCTATCGCCTGCATCTCGGCAAACTATGAAGAGTTCAAGCCCGACACGTTTCGCACTTGCTGATAGCTGCATTAATGCTAATGTAGCTATTATTAATAATATGAGGGAGGGTTAGATGCATCCAAGTAGGCTGCAAGCAAAACTATTCGTCCTTATATTCTCCACTTTCTTTTTTAGCTTTCCTGTCATCTCCCATGCGATCTCAATTGGATTAGACAAAGGGACGAAAGAGTTATTGGATCAACTGCCGGAAGATGTTTCAAAGGCTCTTTTGGAAACGCTCAAGCAAGCGCAACCACTTATCGACCAGAGCGTATTATTATATCTCCAAACAGTAAATAAAATATTATCTGATAATATTTCGTCTGGAGCTACAGCGATTCAATGTTCCGCTGTTGGATCAGCCGCTATAATTGGAGAGGAGGTAAAGACAAGCTTATCAAACCTTCTTTATACAGCGGGCAGGTCTGGACTTAATGAAGCCCATATTGGAGACTACACGCAAAATTTTTCGGACTCGATAGACGCAATGCGCGGTAATATTAACACGGAGATAAAATCAACGGATGTACTTGTAGCCTATAGCGATCTGCTAATAAGAGCTGCAATTATAAAATGTGCAGCCAATATCAATCCGCAGCTGACCCAAAATGAAATCGAGGCCCAAATCCGAAGAATTAGCGTACCGAGCATGGAATGGCACCTTTTGGTGGGGGATAGGGACCGCCCATACTGCGAAACGATTCACCAATGCATAGTGAAGAGACGCGAAGAGATCGAAGCATATTTAAAGCAGTCAGACAAAAGAGATGTTGCGAAAGCAGACGCTGAAAATATGTTTAAATCCATCCCCCCAACTCCTCAACTGCCCAACGCTGGCGTCATTTTCGACAGGCGACCTCACATACAGATTCTGGACTACGAATTCGTATTAACGTCGATTAGACAAGTAGAAAGGGCGGTTGAAGCCGCAAAATCTCTTCGCGAGAAAAAGGCGAAAGAACTATTTGATCAAGCAGCGAAAGCAAAAGACGTCGCAATCACATTCGTGGCTGGCAATCAGGGAAATATTAATAGCCCAACCGACAAGTATCAGGACAATAGGAACGCTATAGATCGAACACCAGAAATGAAAAAGCTATCGCAAGACGTGATAAATTTGGCTACCGAGGCAAAACTACTTGACAGCAATTTAGGAAAAGATGCCGATGCCATAATAGCGAGAATGCAAGAAAATATGCAACAAGCGCAGAATATACACGATAGTGCCGTGGCTACTTTAGACGAACTTGAGAAAGAAGGACGGGAGGCAGAACGAATTCAACGGATGATGGATGAAGCGCCAAAATGAAACCGAACACTTTTATAGCTTTATCATCTGGAATTCTGATCGGAACCTCATTGGCTGCGCAAGCATTGGCTGTTGAGACTGTTCCAGTGAAGACATTGGTTTATTTGGGTGAAAATAGAGTCGTCTGGGGAAACCTATGTAGTGGCTTTTACTGCTCCTACGGTGTATGTTTTGACCTAAAAAAAAGAGATGATTCCCCTGCTTCTGCCAAAATATCGAAGAGAGTAACTTGGAGAGGCACAAAGAGCGACAATGCTACCGGGCACTATTGTGTCGATAGTGGAGCAATGACGTTTCTTATGCGCGTCGACGTATTCGTGGAGCCGATAGACTCTGACCTATATGTCACCTACGAGGCATTCAAGGAATGATTGGCATCGACGGTAGGCATTCTTGCGATTGATCTTGCCATTGTGACGTTTTGCACCTCGGCGCTCACACTGCCCCGGAAATTCCACCCAAACAGTGTTGGATTTTTGCAACAGAACAGAACCCGAGCATTGGGCATGAAAAAGGGGCGGCACCTTTCGGCGCTGCCCCGTTGATATGGCTCGATACAGGCAGGTTCAGGCGGCTTCTGTAGCGCGATCCTTCATCCGCTTGGCAATCTTCGCCACGGTCGCCCGGGAAGCCTTCGTAACGTCCTGTATTTGGGTGTAGGACTTGCCTTCCTTCAGCATGTCTTCAATGCCCTTGTTCCGCTTCACGTCTTCCTGCTTACCCTTGTATCGCCCTTCGGCTTTAGCGCGTGCCTGCCCTTGTGCCTGTCGCCGTCTACGGTCATCGTAGTCCTTGCGGGCGACGGCAGCGAGCACGTCAAGAAGCATGCCGTTGATGGCTTTGAACATGCGCCCGGTGAATGCGTCCGTTGGGCTGGCGAGCATCCACGATGTAGGCAGATCGCCAGCGACAATGCGAACTTCCTTGGTCTCGATTTCCGCAAGAAGCTTTTGCCAGTCGGCTTCGGTCAACCTCGACAGGCGGTCAACCTGTTCGATCAGCAGGACATCGCCCGGGCGGCTATCGGACAGAAGGCGGAACAGTTCCGGGCGCTGCAACTTCGCCCCGCTTTCGTTCTCGATATAGGTCGCGACAATCGTCAAGCCGCGTTCGGCTGCAAAGTCTTCAAGTTCCTGTCGTGCTCGCGTTGCGTCCTGTTCGTCGGTCGATGCTCTAAGATACATCCTTGCCAGCATGTGAAATCCCTTTCGGTTTAGTTCAGATCGGTTTACTTGAAATCAGATGTAAACCATCCTTGCTGAACCGTCAATGCTGCTGGAATACCGGGCGATGCCGATTGATGTCGAGTGGTTCAGGGGAAGTGTGCTCATAATGAACCGGCAATCGAGACGCCATAACCGGGCGACATCGAGCGGCAATGACAGGGGACAGGATCGGCAGTGGTTCGATTAGGGATTAACTGCCAATGGTCACAATGCGCTTCGCGCATGGGCTTCGCCCATTTAACTGGATTTAACAAGTTGATTGGATAGACAACGATGACCATTACCGATGGCGGGGCGGCTGGTCTAAGAACAGGATATTTCCCTTGTCACATTACTCTATAAGATTCCTATAGGGAGTCGTGACATCGCAAATTAAAGACGAGAACATCCCGTCTCATACCAGCAGGAAGGGTTGCGATTCGCCAGTTCTCATACCAGCCGACACCGAGTCGAAGACGAAAGGAAGCCTACTCGATGGGCGAAGCCCACTCGCGAAGCGAGGCTTGACCATCCATAACCATGCCGCCGTTGTTCAATCAATCCAGCGGCGATGTCGGCAGACATTTTGCGCCTGACCTCCCGGGATTTGCACCCCTACGCCCCTTTTTGGTTCCACAAATTATCAAGTCACCCGGCAGGTTTTTAGATTTTGCAGAAAGTTTGGGTTCCCGGCTCGCCTTCCATTGAGCACTTGCCACCATGGAATTCGTTTTAATTTCAAGTTATTTTTCAGTAACTTACGCCTCATGTCCATTGACGAAGCCCCGGGGTTCGTCTACAATACGCGCACTCCCGAAAATCGTGATATCCGCCAACGGCAGGCGTTCTCGCGTCTCTAATTGCGTCGAATTGCCTGCCTCGGATGTCGGATTACTAAATACAATTCAAGGAAAAGGAACCGGTTGGACGCTTGGTTTTCTCTTCCAGAAGGTCAAACAACTGGTTCCGTTCCGCTACTTTCTGCCTCGACTAATCGAAAAAGGTCAAAGGTCTTCAGCGCAATGTCCAACCGGTCGCTGAAGACCTTTTTTCGTTTTAGTCACTCAAGAGCAGAAAGGACCAATGTTTTTCAATTCCCCATTCCCCTACCAGCCGACACCCCGCAATTTCTTCTACGCCGACCCTGCCATTGGTGGCGGCAAGACGCATTCGCTGGAACACCATGTAGCGCATCCCTTCAGTGGAAAAAGCATCATCGGAATCCAGTCGATTAAGCTCGCCCAAGAGATTGAAACCAATCTGATCAATAAGGGCATTTCCGTTCTTCGCATCGACACTGATGCCTTCCCATATGACGAAGAAAAGCCGACAGTGACATGCACTTCTATCATGAATGACGCCATTGAATCCGGGAAGTATCAGGTCATCATCGGCAATCAGACGGTTGTCACTCGTGTCACGTCAGAGCGGGTTGGTGAGTACAACCTTTTCATGGATGAAATCCCGACGATTCATGAACGAATTTTCCTTTCCGGGGCGGTCACATCACGCGCTTCTCTCGCCTCGTACATGACATCGCAGCCGACGCCGGTAGACGGCTATCTTCAAATCCGGATCACCGATGAAGGCGAAAAATTCCTTGAAATGCACTATGGCGAAAAGCTCGCACGTCTCAATGAAACGGCTGTTGATGCTATTGATAAAATCAATCGGCATCAGCATTTCGATGTGTTCGCTGAAACCACGATTTACCGCAAATTCAAGGACGAATTTGACCAATCCCTGACCCTGCATGTCATGATGAAGCCTGCCATCTTCGACCGTTTCGCGTCGGTGACGATCCTTGGTGCCAATTTCCTTTCGTCGCTGATGAATCTGATTTGGTCGGGTTTTTATGGCGTTGAATTCTCGCTGCACCGCCAGATTATGACCATCGGTGACGAAGGCATTCGGTATCGCGACCTGAAGCACAAGGCAGCGACGACGACGGTCTATTTCCACACGAACAAGAACTGTTCGAAGACGACCTATAATCAGATTGACTATCAGCCTACGTTTGATGGTTCGTGCGCTGCTGTTGGGAAGCTTCTTGCTGATTTGGGATATGCCGAAGATACCAAGAGTCTTGTGTTTCTGAACAATCCGCCGAAAGGCGTGAAGAAGTTCCAGTGGAACGACCCGAATGCAATGATTCTTTCGTCGGCGGCTCGCGGATGGGATTCCTACAAAGAAGTTGATGTGGCGATTTTCCTTGCCGCCTGCAATGAGCACAAAGAGACGTATACGTTCCTGAAGGCGTTCTTTGGTCTGGATAAGAAGGCAGTTGACCGGGCAACGTGCTTGGAGCGCGCCTATCAGGCTGTTGGGCGTTCGTCGTTCCGCGATATGGATTCAAAGCGCCCGGTACATCTGATCTTCTTCGACTACCGCGCCGCCAAGTTCGTTGCCGATCTGATCCCCGGTTGCAGTGAACCCGTCTTTCTCGACACCGGCATTGATGCCTTGGCACCGAAGCAAGCCAAGACTGCCGCTGAACGAAAGGGTAAGTCCCGTCATGGCGCTGGTGTGAATGCGGTTTCGGAACTGGTTGACTATGAAGGGTTCCGCCGCCGCAAGTGGATGGATCGTTACGACACCAAGAAGCATTGGGATGATGTCCTTAGCTCTTGGGCTGATTGGGTTGCGGACAATCGCGACTTCGCCATGACGGACACCCCGCCCAAGAAGGAACTGTCGGTCTTGTACCGCGAAGGCGTCTATAAGTCGGCGACCGACCACAAGACCAAGGGTAACATTGAAGCGACCAAGGTCATTACCCTTGATTTTGACGATGTGACCCGCGATCCGGCTGAACTATCCGCATGGTTGCCGTTCTCGCACGTCATCACTCATTCATGGAGTTCGAAGCCCGGGGAATGGCGTTTCCGCTTGGATGTGGCTCTTCGTCAGCCGGTGACCGCCTACGGCTATAATCACATTGTTTCGCATCTCCTGAAGGACATTCGCGACCGGTTCGGCGATGCCTTCACTGCCGACAAGACCAAGCTGACCATGATGACGCGCTTTCACATGCCGTCCGTCTCGATCTATGGCTGCGACCTATTCATTGACGGGACGGTAATGTCTGGCGAACAGCCGGTCTTCCTTGATGTCATGGCGTACATGGAGCGTGACCCGATCACCGAAGAGAAGCCCCTGAAGGAACCCCCTCCGGTCGCTGATGTCGTCGGGACCGTAAGCGTTGAATCGATCATGAACCGTTGGGCGGTTCCGGTAGGCTTTGGGAAGGGTTCGATAAACTACACCAATGCTGGCGTCGACCTGTTGTTCAAGGCTGGATTGAGTCCTGAAGAAACAAAAGAAGTCATGCATACCAATCGGCACATGTTCGGAAACGGCGATGATCGTGACGCGGAATACACCGTTGATTGGATTCTGAAGAGCAAAGAGGGAGCGTGAGAGGGAGACGGTACGTCTCTTGCTAAGCGCTGCCCCACAATTTGAAATCATTTGGAATTCTACGCAGAATTTCCTAATGAAAACAAAGGCGAAACAGAGGCAGTTTGTTGGAAGCCCATTTAAACATTGAGAGAACAAGCACCGGCATCCGTGTGGCGATGACGGGAGACCAGATTGAACCCTTCACCGTCGCCACGCAGTATGTCCCGCCTCCGAATATCGGCAAGTATGTGGTCGATACCCTGCTCGATACAGTCTACCTGAAGCGCTACAGGATCATCATTAACGGTGCTGTCGCCTTCGAGAGTTTTGATGCCGAGTGCGACTATGAGGACTTCATAAGGATCATCGAGGACGCGTAGCCAGAGCGGGGTAAGGCGCGATGATCAGCGCGATTTAGCGGTTGAAATTGTGACACCGCTTGCGATACTGCGCGGACCAACAGAGTCGGAAATCAACGAAGTTGTAGGGACAAAAGCGTGCGGCGTTTTCAAAAGAGAGGGTAAATTTCTCTTTTAAAACAACCGTATACCATACACGATCTCAAGGGAGCTGTCCCTGTTCGGACCCGTGGGTTCGGACACACGGCGCCCACCTACTTTGTAGGCACCCGGGATCGTACACACGCCATCGGTCGTCGTGGATCGCGCTTCGTTTTTCAATTTCAATGATCTCGGCTGGGGGCAGCAGCGGACAGGCTCGACCTTATATGCCATTCTGTCGAATTCTCTGGAATATGCCCCTGATGGTTCGTGCCGCCCCCGTGCCGGGCCTCACGTGCATGGTCATGTGAAGGTTCTCGTCGTTCCGGACAAGGAGAAGTTCGAAGCTTTTACCCGCGTAGGTCTTGTTCGTATCGCTCCTCCAGGACCCCGCGCCGCGAGCCAGATCAGGGTTTCCCTGATCGCCTGCCTCTGCTGTCGCCATCCAGCCGTTGTTCGCGTCGATGATCAGTGTTGATCCGGCCTGTTGCACTGAAATCCGACATGTGGGGCATTGCCCCGCATTGGAATGGATCTGCCTCCATTCGCCGGCAAAGCCCAAATCTTCAGCGTACAGGGACCCCGCCGGGAGCAGAACCGCCAGTAGAGCGGCAAGTTGGATGAGGCGGCTGATCATGCGTGCTCCGAAAAAAAATGGCGATCCGCCGCAAGCTACAATCAGTGTTTGCAATTTGCGAGTGTGGTGCGCGCGTTTGGTCGTGCCATCCGGCCGGAAGGTTAAAAAATGAAGCGGCCGCCCGGAGGCGGCCGCTTCGTAAGGTTGGCGAGGAATTGCGGTCCTACGCCGCCGCCTTCATCTCCTTGTTGATCATCGCGCGCAGCGCGCCGAGGTCCTTGGCGAAGGCGCGGATGCCTTCGGAAAGCTTCTCGGTCGCCATGGCGTCCTCGTTCAGCATCCAGCGGAACGTCTTTTCGTCAATCTTGATAGGGGCGACGCGAGTGACAGTTTCCGGCGAGAGCCTACGCTCCAGCTTGCCTTCGGCCTTTTCAAGTTCTTCCAGCAACTGCGGGCTGATCGTCAGGCGGTCGCAGCCGGCCAGTGCCTCTATCTCGCCGGTGTTGCGGAAGGAGGCGCCCATGACGATCGTCTTGATGCCGTTGGACTTGTAGTAGTCGTAGATGGCGCGGACCGAGAGTACGCCCGGATCCTCTTCGGCCGTGAACGTCTTGCCAGCGGCCTTGACATGCCAGTCGAGGATGCGGCCAACGAAGGGTGAGATCAGAAAGGCGCCGGCGTCGGCGCAGGCAATCGCCTGGGCCTTGTTGAACAGCAGCGTCAGATTGCAGTCGATGCCTTCCTTCTGCAACACTTCGGCGGCGCGAATGCCTTCCCAGGTAGAGGCCAGCTTGATCAGGATGTGCTCGCGGCCGATGCCGCGCGCCTCATAGGCCTTGATGATGGCGCGAGCCTTTTCGATCGAAGCCGCCGTGTCGAAGGAAAGGTCGGCGTCCACTTCTGTCGAGACACGACCGGGCACGAGCTCGGCAAGTGCGGCGCCGACGGAAATCGCCAAGCGATCCGCAACTGCGCCAATCACGCCTTCGCGGCTGCCGCCTTGAGACTGGCCCCAGCGCAGCGCCTCGGCGACGGTGTCGGCGAACATCGGAGTTCCGAGCGCCTTGAGGACAATGGTTGGATTGGTCGTGCAGTCGACGGGCTTCAGGCGCGCTACGGCCTCGATGTCGCCGGTGTCCGCCACAACGGTCGTCATCGCACGCAGTTGTTCAAGCTTGGAGGTCATGTTCGAAATCCCGTTTGGTGATGTCCGTATAGTGCGCCGTCCTTACGGGCGAAGCCTCCTTCGCCGCTGCATCAGCGCGCGCATTGCCCGCGAACCTATCAGCGCGCGGAACATGGGGCGACTATCGTCACCGGGTGGCGCCGATGTCAAGCACTTTTGTTTACCTAGATAATCATATGTCGCATTTGTTTGGTTCCGTGCTAAGAGGTATCGCCGTACCCGACGAGGGCAGGGAAATGAGAATGGGGAATGCAAGTGGTCAAACTGCGGCGTGACAAGCACATGGCAATTTCCGAAAGCGCGTCGCTGCGCCTTCGCGCGGCCTGGCTCTATTATAACCAGCGCATGACGCAGAAGGACGTCGCCGAGAAGCTCGGCATTAGTCGCACCACGGTGATCCGCATGCTGGACGAGGCGCTCAAGCGCGGCGAGGTACAGATCTGGATCGACGAGGGCGTCGGCGACTGCGTGGAGTTGGCGACGCGGCTGGAAAAGGAATACGGGCTGGACGAGGCAATCGTCGTTCCCGCGGCGGAAACGGCAGAGGGGACGGCTAAGGGCGTCGGGTTGGCGCTCGGGCAGTTCCTCACCGAAGTCATCCGCGATGATTGCACGGTCGGTGTCGGCTGGGGGCGGACGCTGACGGCCTCGCTCGCGAGCTTTCGTCCCGCCCGGCGCGAGCGCGTGAAAGTGGTGTCGCTGCTCGGCGGCGTGGTCGAGGCGCACCACATCAATCCGATCGAATACAGCTGGCAGATCGCCAGCCAGCTTGGCGCGGAGTGCTATCTCTTTCTGGCACCGCTTCTGGTCGATAGTGCGGATACCAAGCGCCGACTGATCGAGAAATGCGGGCTGAAGCCGCTGTTTGATCTCGCCGAGAACATGGACATCGCCGTCGTTAGTTGCGGCGACATCGGACCTCATTCTACTTCGCTCTCGCGTGGCTTTCTGCCACCGGCGGTGCTGAACGAACTGGTTGCCGCCGGCTGCGTCTGCGACACGATGTGCAATTTCCTTGACGCCGAAGGACGGACGATCGACCATCCGATCCGTGACCGCGTCATGTCGATCGACCTCGACACGGTGAAGAAGGCGAACCACATCGTGCTCGTCTCAGGCGGCGCGCATCGGGCGCCGGCCATTCGGGCGACGATCCACCGTATCGGCTGCAACACGCTGATCACCGACGAGGGGGCGGCAGTTGCGATGCTGCGCCTGGCGGAGGCGCAGGCGGCCTGACGGCCACTGGTACTAGATGAGTTTTAGCAGGGCGGCGCGCGATATGGCGCAGGTGATGTTGCGCGCATCCAGCTTTTCCGTCGCAGCCGTCAGCGCCTCGGCGACACGCGGAAGTGGCAGGTCGGTCTCAAGTACGATTTGTTCCGGCGTCCTCCCCTCGGCGGCGAGAGCCAGGCAACGCAGCTCGATGGCCGAAAGGTCGGTCGTTGCCTGCCAGAGCGGGCCGGAAGATTGCGAATCGAGTGTGGACATGGCGGCGGTGATAGAGAGGCTTTCTCCCCCAGCCCAGCCGAACCTCAGGGAATGCTTTATTAAACCTTATCAAGGATTTGTGCTATTTTGCCGCTTGTTGCCGGGGTTTCAGGCGGTTGACGCTGTCTCGATCGCCGAAACTGGATGTTGCAAAACGAAACACATTCAGAAATTGTATTCATTTTATTTTGCACCTATTTGGTGGTGAGCAAAGAACCGAGTGTCACTGCGAGCGGTTGCGTGCAGGGCCTTTCCGGCGCTATGGGATGAGATCGATCAGGAAACGGGAAAGACCGTGTGACGCCGAAGGAAACGAAAGCAGCGCTCCGCAACGAGAAACTGGCGCTTCGCGACAAGATGCCGGTGGATGAGCGTATCGAGGGCAGCCTTGCCATGGCAGAGCATGCCGGCGAGGTGATAGATTTCGATCCCGGCGCCGTCATCTCAGGTTTTTGGCCGATCCGGTCTGAGGCCGACATCCGCCCGCTGATGTCGCGGCTTGCCGAACGCGGCGCACGGCTATCCCTTCCCGTCGTGCTCGACCGCGAGACGATCGTTTTCCGAGAGCTCGTGCGTGGTGCGCCGCTGGTTCATACCGGCTTCGGCACCACCGGGCCGGGACCCGAGGCGATCCTCCTCGATCCGGACATCCTGCTTGTCCCGCTTTCGGCCTTCGACGCGGGCGGACATCGGATTGGTTACGGTGCCGGCCACTACGACAGGGCGATTGATCGGCTGCGCGCAAAGGGGCGCTCGCCCCGGTTGATCGGCGTGGCGTTCGATTGCCAGGAAGTGGCTTCGGTGCCAGCCGAACCGCACGACGTGGCGCTTGATGCGGTTTTGACCGAGAGCGGTTTTCGCAAATTCAACGGATATGATGGACAGGACTGATGCGCTTTCTCTTTCTGGGCGACATGGTGGGCAAGACCGGCAGGACCGCGGTGTGGGAGCGATTGCCGGGCCTGATCTCCGACCTCAAGCTCGATTTCGTCGTCGTCAACGGTGAGAACGCCGCCGGCGGCTTCGGCATCACCGAAGATATCTTCCAGGAGACGATCAATGCCGGCGCCGACGTGGTGACGACCGGAAACCATGTCTGGGATCAGAAGGAGGCGGTCACCTTTGCCGGCCGGCACGACCAGTTCCTGCGGCCCGCCAATTATCCGGCCGGAACACCCGGTCGCGGATCGAACCTGTTCTTTGCCCGCAACGGTGCCCGCGTGCTCGTCGCCAACATCATGGGCCGCGTCTTCATGCACCCGGAACTGGATGACCCCTTTACGGCCGGCGAGGCGATCCTTGCTTCCTGCCCGCTGGGCGAACAGGCCGATGCGATCATCTTCGATTTCCACGCCGAGGCGACGAGCGAGAAGCAGTGCTTCGGCCATTTCGTCGACGGCCGCGCGAGCCTTGTGGTCGGGACCCATACCCATGTGCCGACCGCAGACTGCCAGATCCTGAACGGAGGGACGGGCTACATGTCGGACGCCGGCATGTGCGGCGACTATGATTCATCGCTCGGCATGGACAAGGAAGAGCCGCTCAATCGCTTTATCTCGAAGATGCCGAAGGGCCGCTTCGAAGCGGCATCGGGCCCTGCCACCATATGCGGCGTCGGGGTGGAGATTTCCGATCGCACGGGGTTGGCCGAAAAGATCGCGCCACTCAGACTGGGGCCGCGCCTTTCGGAGACAATACCGGAGTTTTGGGCTTGATCCGTCCCCTCAAAACGGGGTGTGGCCCGTGCGTCAGCTCAGCCATTGGCGCTGCTCATCCGCTGTTTTTTCAAACACCACATGGGTGCGCACGCCGACGTCCGGTTCTTCGCCGGCACTGAAATTCGCCTTGGCGATCTCCCAGCCGAATTTCAACGTGTTGCCCGTGGAGGCCCAGATTGCGGCGTCGTCCAGACGCATCGCCAGCATGGTCAACGTCGGGTCGTCCTTGCCGTGGTCGAACCAGGCTTCCACGACGGAGTTCCAGTATTCGTCGATCTTGGTGTGGTCCTTGTCCACCGCTATGGGACCGGCAAGGCAGGCGTGGTAGTCGTGGTCCTTGCCAACGACGCAGAAGTGGGCACGGGCGCCTTCGCCGATCGCGTCGGCAAGATCGGTGTCGCTCTTGGTGAAAAACCAGATCGTGTTCGTCTCGCGGTCGAGATGCGGCGCCATCGGCTGCATGTGCATGCGGATGGTCTCGAGGCCGAGCATGCCGGCGTCGATCCTGTCGATTTCGTCGAAGAGCTGTTCCTTGGGATTCTGGCGGGCTTTCGAGAGACTTGCCATCGAGATTTTCCTTTCCTTCTTCGTTCCATGCAGGCCGGAACGTGTCTTGGTTGGCATTGTTCCGGGGATCGTGGCAGCTGCTGACGGGATCGTGATCGCATCGGCAATGGGCTCATCTCGACGTGGCGGGTGAGCATAGGCATAGTTTCCTTGGACCATACTGGGAGCGGCGATGATGTTCTTCCGGCCCATCCTGCACGTCACTGTGCTACTTATGTCGACGTTGATCGTATCGTTTGCGAACACACAGGACGCCACAAAGCCCGCCAGTCAGTGCCAGATGATTGCACAGGCGCCGCTCCGGGCGGTTTTCGCCGGCCTATCGGGAGCGGATACGGCACAGGCGCACATCGAAGGCACGGTGAAGATCACCTATATCGGGCACTCGACCTTTTTTATCGAGACGCCAGGCGGGGTGAGGATCGCCACCGACTTCAACGGCTGGTACGAACCGCCGTCGCTGCCGACTGTTGTGACGATGAACAAGGCCCATTCCAGTCACTACACGCTGTCTCCCGACCCCGATATCGCCCATGTGCTGCACGGTTGGCGAGAAGATGGCGGGCCGGCCGGCCATGATCTGGTCGTCGGCGATACCTATGTCCGCAACGTGTCGACGGACATTCGCGGCTGGGGCGGAGCGATGGAAGAGAATGGCAACTCCATCTTCATCTTCGAGGTTGCGGGGCTCTGCATCGGCCATCTCGGTCACCTGCATCACGAATTGACCGACAAACAGTATGCGGAGATCGGTCGACTCGACGTGCTGATGGTGCCGGTCGACGGCGGGCTGACGATGGGGCCGCAGAGCATGAGCCATGTCGTGGAGCGGCTGCGCTCGGCCCTGATCCTACCGATGCATCGTCGCGGGCCGCCGATTGCCCAGTTCCTGTCCATGTTCGACGATGGCTTCGACGTCTCGCTCTCGGAGGTCGCGTCGGTCGACGTGTCCGTCGCTACCCTACCGCAACGTCCGCTGATCCTGGTGCTGAAGGGGGTCTAAACGGTGGGAAACGCCACGCCGACCCACTGCCTGGCTTCAGGTTTTTGACGCCCCTGCTGGACGGAACGCGCCAATGAAACTATAAGGCGCCATTTTCCAAAATCGGAGCCGCCGGGCCGGACTGGACGCGGATGGGTGCGCTCCCGAACCGAACGCAGCGCATGGTCGCCTCTTCGACGGCCCGCGCCAAACAGCTCAAGGGGTGCCATGGCAGGCCATTCACAGTTCAAGAACATCATGCATCGCAAGGGTCGCCAGGATTCGGTGCGCTCGAAGATGTTCTCCAAGCTCGCACGCGAAATCACCGTTGCTGCAAAGGCGGGCATGCCCGATCCGGCGATGAACCCACGCCTGCGTCTGGCGATCCAGAACGCCAAGGCGCAGTCGATGCCGAAGGACAACATCGAGCGCGCGATCAAGAAGGCTTCCGGCGGGGATGCGGAGAACTACGAGGAAGTCCGTTACGAGGGCTACGGCCCGGGCGGCGTTGCCGTCATCGTCGAGGCGCTGACCGACAACCGCAACCGCACCGCATCGTCCGTCCGCTCGACCTTCACCAAGGCCGGCGGCGCGCTCGGCGAAACCGGCTCGGTCTCCTTCTCCTTCGACCGCGTCGGCGAAATCACCTACAAGCTCTCCGCCGGCGACGCCGACAGGGTGATGGAAGCGGCGATCGAGGCAGGTGCTGACGACGTCGAGACCGACGAGGAAGAGCACACCATTTACTGTGCCTTCGAGAGCATCGGCGACGTCTCCAAGGCGCTCGAAGCGACGCTCGGCGAGGCCGAGACCGTCAAGGCCATCTGGAAAGCACAGAACACCGTGCCGGTCGACGAGGAGAAGGCGCAGTCGCTGATGAAGCTCATCGACACGCTGGAAGACGACGACGACGTGCAGAACGTCTATTCCAACTTCGAGGTTTCCGACGAAGTGCTAGCCAAGCTTTCGGCCTGAGCCCGAACCAGAGTTTCAAATCGACAATGGCCCGGTCTTCACGAAACGAAGGCCGGGCTATTTGATTCAAGCAGCATTGGCCAGCGCCCGCTGCGCTTCGGCAAACAGACGCAGCGACTTTAGCCGCGCGTCCATGTCGAACACCGGCATGGAAATGATCAGTTCATCAGCCTTGGTGAGGTCGAGGAAGCGGGCGATCTGATCGCGGATCGTCTGCGGACCGCCGACGACCGCATATTGCAGCGTGTGCTCGACCATCATCTTTTCCTGCTCGCTCCAAAGGCCGTCCATGCTCTCGACCGGGGGCGGGAAGGTGCTGGGCGCGCCGCGGCGCAAGCGCACGAACGACTGCTGCATGGAGGTGAAGTGGTAAGCTGCTTCGGCATCCGCATCGGCGGCCGTCCCCATAACCCCGACCATCACATGGGGGCTATCCAGGTATTTCGAGGGCGTGAAGCGCTCGCGATAGATCTCCAGGGCCGAGAACAGCATGTCGGGGGCAAAATGCGAGGCAAAGGCGAAGGGCAGGCCAAGCATGCCGGCGAGGTGGGCGGAATAGTGGCTTGAGCCGAGCAGCCAGACGGGAACGTTGCTGTCGGCCCCGGGCACGGCGACGATCTTCTGGTTTGGCTGCACGGGACCCATAAGCCCCATCAGGTCGACCACGTCCTGCGGAAAATTCTCGGCTGATGTTTCCAAATTTCGCCGCAGCGCGTGGGCGGTCAGCATGTCGGTGCCGGGCGCGCGGCCGAGTCCTAAATCGATGCGCCCGGGAAACAGGGCCTCCAGCGTGCCGAACTGTTCGGCTATCACGAGCGGCGAATGGTTGGGCAGCATGATGCCACCGGAGCCGACACGGATGCTGTTCGTGCCCGCCGCCACGTGCTGGATGACCAGGGAGGTTGCGGCGCTGGCGATACCGCGCATGCCGTGATGTTCGGCCAGCCAGAAACGCTTGTAGCCTTCCTCCTCGGCAGCTTGCGCCAGCCGCCTCGAATTGGCGAGCGACTGGGCGACAGTGCCGCCTTCGATGACCGGGGACAGGTCGAGGATCGAGAAAGGGACCATGGCGGGCTCGCTATGAATGGATTTGAAGTTTATCCCATGTAGGTTCAATTTCCTGAAATCCAAGCCGGGCGCGCACGTCTCCCTGAACCCTTGTGGATGTTTTTGTTTTGTTCACATTTCGCTGGCAGGGTCGCGCCATGTTCATTAGGGTTCGACCATGCAGGGCACGATTCGCATCATCGGCATCGATCCGGGGCTTCGCCGCACCGGCTGGGGCATCATCGAGACGCTCGGCAACTCGCTGCGCTTCGTCGCATCGGGCACGGTGACATCGGACGGCGAAATGGATCTCGCCTCCCGGCTCTGCCAACTGCACGACGGGCTGGCGGAGATCGTGCATGCCTACCAGCCCGACGAGGCGGCCGTCGAGCAGACCTTCGTCAACAAGGACGCGACGGCGACGCTGAAGCTGGGGCAGGCGCGCGGGATTGCCATGCTGGTGCCGGCACGCGCCGGCTTGCGGGTGGCTGAATATGCGCCGAACGCGGTGAAGAAGGCGGTCATTGGGGTCGGCCACGGCGAGAAACAGCAGATCCACATGATGCTGAAGGTGCTGATGCCGAAGGCGGAATTCAAGGGCAACGACGCGGCTGACGCGCTCGCCATCGCCATCTGTCACGCCCACAACCGCCAAAGCTTGACCGGCAGGCTGGCGGCGTTGGCGGGATAGGGCATGTTCTTGACTTGTTCTCGGTTTGGCTCTAAGTAATACCTGTGAG
Organism: Rhizobium sp. ARZ01; assembly: GCF_014851675.1. Lineage (NCBI taxonomy): Bacteria > Pseudomonadati > Pseudomonadota > Alphaproteobacteria > Hyphomicrobiales > Rhizobiaceae > Rhizobium > Rhizobium sp. ARZ01. The sequence goes on along the minus strand of NZ_JACVAE010000001.1, from coordinate 2,616,728 downwards.
GTATTACAATGCGCGTTACTGAAAAAGGTCAGGTTACAATTCCCAAGGAAATACGAGATAGGCTCGGAATTGTGCCAGGTTCCGAAGTCGAGTTCGTGCCTTCGCGCGACGGTGCCTTGCTGGTGCGCGTGGACAGGGCCAAGACGGAAGACGCAATTCGCAGCTTCGAGGATTGGGCCGAAAGAGTTTGTGGCACGTTGGACCTCGGCGGCATGACTACGGACGAATACATGGAATGGCTGCGAGGGCCGCGTGACGATCTCGACCCTCGTTGATACCAACGTATTCGTTGATGTTCTCGGCCCCGCGACGCCTTCGCGAGGATGGTCAGTCCGTGCGCTGAAAAGCTGCATCGGAAATGGCCCCCTCGTTGTCAATCCCATTGTCTGGTCTGAACTGAGTGCTTCGCCGTTGTCCGAACCGGAACTTCTATCGGCACTTTCATGGCTCGAACTGCGGCGAGAGCAACTCCCGTTCGAGGCTGCGCACAAGGCGGGCAAGGCACATAGAGCCTACCGTCTGGCTGGGGGCATGAGAGAGAGGACGCTTCCCGATTTCCTCATCGGCGCTCATGCCGAGTGGCGCAGACACAGGCTGTTGACCCGCGATCCAGCCCGCTATCAATCCTACTTTCCCACCGTCGAACTGATCACCCCGGAGACCCATCCATGACGCGGCCACCCATGACGAGGCCCCCGATAATGAGGAATGCACGATGATCGGCAAGCTGAAGGGGACGATCGATGAGATCGGCGATGACCATGTGGTGCTGGACGTGCACGGGGTCGGCTACGTTGCCTTCTGCTCGGCGCGGACGCTTGCGAAGCTGGGTTCGGCCGGGGAGGCGGCGGTGCTCTTCATCGAGACCTATGTCCGCGAGGATCAGTTGAAGCTGTTCGGCTTCCTGTCCGCTCTGGAACGCGAGTGGTTCCGGCTCTTGCAGAGCGTTCAGGGCGTCGGCTCGAAGGTGGCGCTGGCGGTGCTGTCCACGCTGACGCCGGGCGAGCTTGCCAACGCGATTGCGCTGCAGGACAAGACGTCCGTCTCGCGCGCGCCGGGCGTCGGTCCGAAGGTGGCCGTACGCATCGTCACCGAACTGAAGAACAAGGCGCCCGCCTTCGCTGGCGACGCCGGTCAGGCCATCGGCCTGAAGCAGGAGATTGGCGAGGGCATGGCGCCGGCTCCGGTCACCGATGCGGTCTCGGCGTTGACCAATCTCGGCTATTCGCGCGACCAGGCCGCGAACGCCGTGGCGGCGGCCCTGAAGAATGGCGGTGAGGGAGCCGACAGCGCCAAGCTGATCCGCCTCGGGTTGAAGGAGCTGGCGCGGTGATTCCTTGTTTTGACGACGAGCACAGCGTGGAAGTGGCGCTCGCAGATTTGACACGTTCGAATGCAGGATGCGCGGATGCCGTCGTTGCCCTCCGCAACCGCACAGGCTGTATTGCTATAAGGGTTTCTAATGCCAAGGCGGCAAGGCGCATTCCCGGAATGGAACTTCTGACATGACCGAAGCCGCACGGCTCATTTCTTCCGAACGGCGCGGCGAAGACGTCGACGCCGCGCTGCGCCCGCAGACGCTGGACGACTTTACCGGCCAGGCGGAAGCCCGCGCCAACCTGAAGATCTTCATCGAGGCGGCGAAGAACCGCGGCGAGGCGCTGGACCATGTGCTGTTCGTCGGCCCGCCCGGCCTCGGGAAGACGACGCTGGCGCAGATCATGGCCAAGGAGCTGGGGGTCAATTTCCGCTCCACCTCCGGCCCGGTGATCGCCAAGGCGGGAGACCTCGCAGCCCTTCTGACCAACCTGGAAGAGCGCGACGTGCTCTTCATCGACGAGATCCACCGGCTCAATCCGGCGGTCGAGGAAATCCTCTACCCGGCGATGGAGGATTTCCAGCTCGACCTGATCATTGGCGAGGGGCCCGCGGCGCGCTCGGTGAAGATCGACCTGTCGAAATTTACGCTCGTGGCGGCGACGACGCGGCTCGGGCTTTTGACGACGCCGCTCCGCGACCGCTTCGGCATTCCGGTGCGACTGAATTTCTACACCGTCGAGGAACTGGAATCGATCGTGCGGCGCGGGGCGCGGCTGATGGGACTTGGCATGACCGACGAAGGCGCGCGGGAGATTGCGCGCCGCGCCCGCGGCACGCCGCGTATCGCCGGTCGGCTCTTGCGGCGTGTTCGCGACTTTGCCGAAGTGGCGAAGGCTGAGGCGGTAACGAAGGCAATCGCCGACGAGGCCCTGACCCGGCTCTTGGTCGACAACATGGGGCTCGACCAGCTCGACCGGCGCTATCTCTCGATGATCGCGCATAATTTCGCCGGCGGGCCGGTCGGCATCGAGACGATCGCGGCCGGCTTGTCCGAGCCACGCGACGCGATCGAGGACATCATCGAGCCCTATATGATCCAGCAGGGCTTCATCCAACGCACGCCGCGCGGCCGCGTGCTGACGGCAAACGCCTGGAAACACCTCGGCCTGCAGCCGCCGAAGGATCTGGAGGCCTCGCAGTTCCGGCTGTTTTCCGAGGAGGATTGAGGTGATAACCCGGCGCGGTCTGCTGAAGGCCCTGGGTGGCCTCGTCTTCACCGGTTTCGCAACCAGCAGCTACGCCTTCGGCATCGAGCCGATGCTCAGGCTTCGCACCGCTGAATACCGGCTGCGCCCTGCAAACTGGCCGAAGGGGTTGAAGCGTATCGTCGCGCTCGCCGACATCCACGCCTGCGAGCCATGGATGAGTGCCCGGCGCATCGGTCGGATCTGCGAAGCGGCTAACGCGCTCGAAGGCGAACTGATCGTGCTTCTGGGTGATTACGCCGCCGGCATGAACCTGGTGACCGGCTATGTTCACTCCGAAGACTGGTCGAAGGCGATGTCGATCCTGCGCGCGCCACTCGGTGTCCATGCGATCATGGGCAACCATGACTGGTGGGAGGACCTGACGGCACAGCGAGCCGGGGGTGGTGACACATTCGGCCATCGCGCGCTGAGGGATGTCGGCGTCGAGGTGCATGCAAACGCGGCGAGGCGGTTGGAAAGGGATGGCCATGCCTTCTGGCTGGCCGGACTTGAGGACCAGCTCGCTCTGCGGCCCGGTAAGCGACGGGGCCGCAAATCCTTCGTCGGGCTCGACGACCTTGACGGCACGCTGGCGCAGGTGACGGACGATGCCCCGGTGATCCTGCTCGCGAACGAACCGGACATCTTTCCGCGTGTGCCGTCGCGCGTCTGCCTGACGCTGTCCGGCCATACCCATGGTGGCCAGGTCCGGTTCCTGGGCTATGCACCCGTCGTGCCTTCGGCCCACGGCAACCGCTATGCCTACGGGCACGTGGTTGAGCAGGGGCGCGACATCATCATCTCCGGAGGGCTCGGCTGCTCGATTGCGCCAATCCGCTTCGGCTCGCCGCCGGAACTCACGGTCATCGAGCTCGGCTGAGCCGTTGGCATGTGCCGTCCGGCCACCTCGTGGCAAAGCCGCGAGCTGCCGAGGCCCGTCCGTCAGTCGTGCGCACCCACAGGCAAGGTATCATCCCTGCGGTTGCGGGGCGCGGAGGGCAGGACGCCCGCTAGGCCATACTGCTCACGCTGCCGGGGCGACGCGTTCGCAGCCATCGCACCCTGCTCCAGCAGGAAGTGCAGCTTGGGTAATTCGGCGATCATGAAGCAGCGAGGCCGGTCACAATTGCACGGAGCCGCGCCATGCCGCCGGGTGTCCAGCCGAGCGACCTGATTTTATCGGTCGCCATAGCATTGAAGGTCGTGAGGGGTACCGGCGGCGGCAAGGAGTGCGGACAGGCGGTCGCATCCTGCACGATCGACAGGATGTCGTGCGTGTCGACGAGGACGTCGGAGACGTTGAAGACCTTGCCAGCGACGCGCGCCGGTTCGCCCTCCAGCATCAGCCGGACCGCGCCTGCCACGTCGTCGCCGTGGACCTCGGTTCCGGCGCGAACAACAACGAGACGGCCTGCGCGATAGTCATCGAACAGCGATTGCCACTTGTGTTGACGGCCTGGACCGGCAGGGCCGTAGACACCGGTCACCCGCAGGCTGGCGCCAATGAAGCTGTGGGTACACAACGCCTGCAGGCTTTGCTCGGTGTCGAGTTTCAGCTGGCCGTAGAGCGTGTCCGGTTTCGGTTGCAAATCCTCCGTGTCCTCCGTGAGCTCCGTTCCCGGTGACTGCGCGCCGTAGACGGCGCGGCTGGAAAGAAACACGCAGCGGCGCACGCCGGCGTCCCTTGCCGCCTCGAACAGGCGCACCGAACCATCGATATTGGCGCGCCGGAAGCCCTGCGGATCGTCGCCCTCGCCGCCCCGGTATTTGCCCGGCACATGCGAGAATGCGGCATGGACGAAGTAGTAGACGCTCTCGAAAGCGTCGATCTGGTCGAGGTCAGGATCTAGGGTGAGGGGAACGAAAGGCACGTCCTTCGAGAAGAAGCCGGGCGGCGGTGGGCTCCTTCCGCCGACCGTCACCTTGTAGCCATGCGCGAGCAGATGCTCGACGATGAACCGGCCGACATAGCCGGTGCCGCCGGACACGAGAACCCGCGTCATCCGCCGACCGGGACGGTGACAGACGCCGTCGGAGCGACGGGATTTGGAAAGCTGGCGATATCGGGTATCGTCGCGCCAACGTGAAAGGCATGCCACAGCTCGATCAACGGCTTCAACGCCTCCGCCTTTGGATGGTTTGCCTCCCAGGGCTTTTCGTACTGGTAGTGCAGCACGTGAACGCTCTTCCAGTCCCACAGTTCCGGCAGGGTGAACCAGACATACTGCAGCATGTTCATGAAGACCGGCAGGCCGTGCCAATCCGGGAAGAAAGTCTGCAGGAAGGACTGGTCTGTGCGCGGCCAGAAGGCGTCAGCTACATCAAGACGGGACAGCATCGCGGCAAAGGTCGTCTCACTGGGGCGTGCGACGAACACACCCGAGTTCAGGCGATGGAAGTCGCGCAGGCTCCCATAGACATTCGGCGCGGCGGAGAATTCGGGATAGGCGAACAGCCGGTCGATGTTTCTGAGAACGATCGCATCCGCATCGATGAAGACGCAGGTCTCGTATTCCGTCAGCTGCCACAGGCGCAGCTTCACGAAGTTGTCGAGCGGTGTGTGGAAATCCGGCTTTCGACCCTTCGTGAAGGGCGCGGCGGTGTGCAACGCACGCCGGGCGTGGCGTTCATTGAATTGCTCGGAGAGCGGCAGGAGATCGGCTTCGACCAGGCGACACCCGAAGCCTTCGAGAACCTGACGGTCGACATCGCCCAATGCCGGGGTGTGCAGGACGACGATGTTGGCTTGCGTGCCCGTCCGCCGCAGGGATCGCGTGAGGGCGACGGCACCCTTGGCATAGTCGGCATTCGTCACAAGCGTCACATAGGCTTGGTGCGCGCCGGCCGGAGCGCTTCGCCTGATGCCGCCTTCGTCATGCATTCCTGCCGTCATGAAACCGATTTGAGCCTCCGGCCTTCGGGATCGTGGTTGAGGGTCGCGGCAATGTCGCGCGTCCAGGCGGATACGGCCGGCACGCGCGAGCGGTCGACCCGGTAGGCGAACTTTTTCGCCACATCGACGATCTCCGACAGCAGACCGTTCTCGAGCGTGATCGGTTCGAGGCCGAGGGCGAGAAACTTGGCGTTGTCCACGACGAGATCGTTTTCAGCCGCTTCCTTGCGCGGGTTCGGCAGCCAGGCGATCTCGCTACCGGTGAGGCTCGCCACCATTTGCGCCAGGTCACGCACGCGATGAGTTTCCGTCATCTGGTTGAAGACCTCGACACGCGTGCTGCGGGCGGGCGGGTTCTCCAGTGCGAGTTCGATGCAGCGAACCGAATCCTGGATGTGGATGAAGGCGCGGGTCTGGCCGCCAGTGCCGTGCACCGTCAGCGGATAGCCGATCGCCGCCTGGATGAGGAAGCGGTTCAAGACCGTGCCGTAATCGCCATCATAGTCGAAGCGGTTGACGAGCTGCGGATGTAGCTGCGTCTCTCGGGTGTGGGTGCCCCAGACAATGCCCTGATGCAGGTCGGTGATCCTGAGCCCGTCGTTTTTTGCATAGAACTGGAACAGCAACTGATCCAGGCACTTGGTCATGTGATAGATCGAGCCGGGATTGGATGGGTAGAGGATCTCCTGGCTGACGGTGCGACCGTTCATCGTCTCGATGCCCACCGGCAGGTAGCCTTCCGGAATGGCGGCACCGACGGTGGAATAGCCGTAGACGCCCATGGTACCGAGGTGGACGAGATGGGCATCCACCCCGGTCTCGACAAGCGCGTTGAGGAGGTTGTGCGTGGCGGAGACGTTGTTGTTGACCGTGTAGTTCTTGTGGCGGTCGCTCTTCATCGAATAGGGCGCGGCGCGCTGCTCGGCGAAGTGGATCACGGCGTCCGGCCGCTCTTCACGTAGCCAGTTCTTCAAAAGTTCATAATCACGGGCAAGGTCGATCAGGTGGAAATGGATGCGGCGCCCCGTTTCTGCATGCCAGACACGGGTGCGCTCCTGTATCGAATCCATCGGCGTAAGAGACTGCACACCGAGTTCGGTGTCGATCCAGCGGCGTGAGAGATTGTCGAGAATATGAATCTCGTGACCGGTGTTCGAGAGGTGCAAGGACGTGGGCCAGCCCACGAAACCATCTCCGCCGAGAACCGCAATCTTCATCGCCGATGCCATGGGAATCCCCCTGCGCGTTGAGACTGTCCCGGTCATAGTGACGGAATATGACAGGAGTGCAATCCTTGCTTTTGTCCTCCTCTTCCTCCACAAGACCGTGCAAATCTCCCACTTCGGATTGGACCATGACGAACTTCGATCACGCCCTGTCGGGTGAACTGACCGCCGAAGGGCATCGGCTGGTCCAGCGCGTCTACTATGAAGACACGGATTTTTCCGGCTTCGTCTATCATGCGCGTTACCTGCATTTCATGGAGCGCGCCCGGACCGACTACCTGCGCTGCCTCGGCGTGGAGCAGGGGGCGCTGTCGATCGAGGGCGACACCGAAGGGCTGATGTTCGTCGTTCACCGGATGGAAATCGACTTCAAGGCCCCGGCAAAGATGGACGACATCCTGACGATCCTCACCCGCACGGAGAAGGCGGGCGGCGCGAAAATGGTGCTCCAGCAGGAAGTGCGCCGGGGAGACCAGCCCTTGATCGCGGCGAAGGTGATCATCGCCGTCATCAATGCCAAGGGCCGGCCGCGGCGGCTGCCGGAGGGACTGGCAGTGCAGTTCCTCGAAACTGCAGGCGCCGTCCAAGACTGACCCGAAACCGGTCCGCACTTTCGGGAGACATGCTAACCGACCACTGCAGCGACCATGCGGTCAGTCAGCGCCTGCTTCCACTTGCGCGTTTCCGACCACGGGTCGGGCTCTGTCAGGCGGAGCATTACGACGGGGATCGTGAAGGCGTTCGCGGCTTCGAGAGCGGACAACTCCTCCCAGCTTACGGGGGTGGCCACTGGTCCGCCTTTCCGGGCCCGGGTCGAGTAGGGCGCGACGGCGGTTGCGCCGCGCTCGTTGCGCAGCCAGTCGATGAAGATCTTGCCCTTGCGCTTGGCCTTGGACATGGTGGTGACATAACGCTCGGGTCGCGCATCGGCGAGCCGCTGCGACAGCGCCTTGGCGAAGGTCTTGACGTCGTCCCAGTCCGCCTTTGGTGCAAGCGGTACGATGACGTGCACGCCCTTGCCGCCGGTCACCATCGGAACAGCCTTTAACCCGACCGCATCCAGAACGTCGCGAAGTTCGAACGCGGCGTCTTTGACAGTCTCGAAGCCGAGGCTTTCGTCCGGATCGAGGTCGAAGATCATCCGGTCCGGCTGTTCCAGCTTGTCGGCGGCCGCACCCCAGATGTGGAACTCCATCGTGCCCATCTGCACGGCGGCGGCGAGGCTCTTCCCATCGGTGATCGTCATGTAACTCTCGGTCTCGCCGGATGATTCCCGGATCGGTATCTGTTTGATCTCGTTCGGAAAGCCGTCGCCGGCATGCTTCTGGAAGAAGCAATGAGCAATGTCGCCGCTGGGGCAACGCAGCAGCGAAACCGGATGATCGGCCGCGTACTGCAGCATCCTTGGGGCGACTGCCTCGTAGTATCGGGCCAGATCGAGCTTGGTAATATCGTCCTCCTTGAAGAGGATGCGCTCGGGATGGCTGATCGTGATGCCGGCGACGATATTGCCTTCTTCCCCTGACTTTGACGGCGTACGCGTCTTCGGCGCGGCGCGCCCGGTCGGAGAGGTGGGCTGTTTAGCGTCGTTGTCGGTGCTCTTCTTCGGTTGTTCCAGAACCACGGTTCGTGCCTCCTTGTCCCTGCGCAATCCTTCGAACGATCCGTGCCGGACATGGCCGTCATCTGTGAACTCGGCGAAGTCGATTTCCGCGACGAGATCCGGTTCGAGCCACACCGCGCCTCGGCTGTATTCGACCGGCACCGATGCAAACGGCGAAGCCTTGCGCACCCGCTTTGCAAACAACGCCGCAAGCTCGGCCATTGTTTCGTCGCTGAATCCGGTGCCGACGCGGCCACGGTAGTCGAGGCGGTCGTTCTCGTATGTTCCGAGCAGGATCGAAGCGAAGGGGCGGCCGCGCTTGTCCGATGGCGCGTAGCCGCCGATGACGAACTCCTGCCGGCGCGTGCATTTGATCTTCAGCCAGCTGCCGACCCGGCCCGATCGGTAAGAGGCGTCGGCCAGCTTGGAGACGATGCCCTCCTGTCCTGCGCCGCACATGCTGCGGTAGACCTCTCTCGCATGGCCGCGCACGTGCTCACTGAACTTCAGGATCCGGCCGTCGGAGCCTGCCAGCAGCGACTTCAGCAACGCCTTGCGCTCGATGAGCGGCATCTTGCCGATGTCCTTGCCGTCCAGATGGAGGAGGTCGAAGGCGTAGAACACGGTGTCTCCACCGTGCTTCAAAGCCTTCTGCAAAGCGGAAAACTGGGAGCCCTCACCATTGGCGGCAACGGCCTCGCCGTCGACGAGCGCGCTGTCGCATTCGAGTTCTGAGAGCGCTGCGGCGATACCGGGAAACTTCTCCGTCCAGTCGAGGCCAGTGCGGGTATAGCAGGTGACCAGGCCGCCGCCGATGGAAGCCATCAAGCGGTATCCATCGAACTTCACTTCGTTCAGCCAATCATCACCCTCGGGCGCGGAGGTGCTGAGCGTCGCGAGTTGCGGGGCGCGGAAGGCGGGCTGTCCGGCGGCCTTGGAGTTCAGTTTTTTTTTACGCGGCCGGGCAGGGGGGCGAGCGCTCCCTTGCGAACGTTCTCCGAGACGGGTTCGTCCGAATGCCAGACATGCCGCTTCGTCTCGTCTTTGCCGGCGGCGATTTCCGCCATCGTTCGCCGGGTGACGACGCTTGTGTCGTTTTCCGCCAGCAAGCTCTCACCGTCGTTGGAGGCCTCCGCGTCGCGCTCCTTGATGAGCAGCCAGTTTTCGTGCTTCTCGCCCGGGCGCGGCTTCATGCGGACGAGCGTCCAGCTGCCGGTGAGGCGGCGGCCGTAGAGGCGGAATTTCAGCTTGCCCTCCTTCAAGCCTTCGTCCGGGTCTTCCAGTGGCTCCCAATGGCCGACGTCCCAGAGCATGACCGTGCCGCCACCATACTCGCCCTTTGGGATCGTCCCCTCGAAGTCGCCATAGGCCATCGGATGATCCTCGGTGCGCACGGCGAGGCGCTTGTCCTCCGGATCGAGGCTTGGCCCGCGCGTCACAGCCCAGCTTTTCAGCACGCCGTCCAATTCGAGTCGGAAGTCGTAGTGCAGTCGTGTCGCGGCGTGCTTCTGGATGAGGTAGCTGAGACCGCTCTTCGACCTGCGCGCAACCTCGCCCCTTGGTTCCGTGGTCTTCGAAAAATCGCGCTTGCGGTTGTACTCCTTGAGGCTTTCGTGAGGCGTCGCCATGCCGACCTCACGCCGATTTGGGCGGGCGGCTGGCGGCCGGCTTGGCTTTCTTTGCCGGGCCGCCGCTGCCTTCGAGGCTCTTCTTTAGCGCGGCCATCAGGTCGACGACATTGCCGCCGGTGGCGGCGCGGCGCTCCGCGGCCTCATCCAGGGTGATCGCCTTGCCTTTCATCTTGCGCTGCACAAGTTCCTTGAGCGCATCCTCGTAGTGGTCCTTGAAGGCGGACGGATCGAAGGGAGCGGTCTTGCGTTCGATCAACTGGGTGGCGACATCAAGAAGATCCTTATCGGCTTTCTTCTTCGGTATTCCGGCAAAGAGCGGATCGGATTTCTGCAGTTCGTTGGCGTAGTGGAGCGTTTCGAGCAGCAGGCCGTCCTCGTAGGGGCGAACCGCGACGAGGTATTCCCGTCCGCGCATCGTCAACTGACCGATGCCCGTCTTGCCGGATTTGCGCAGCGCATCGCGCACGACCTGATAGGCGTCGTCGGCGAGATCGTCTGCTGGAATGAGATAATAGGGCTTGTCGAAATACATCGGCCCGATCTCGTCGGCGCCTACGAACTGTACCAGTTCCAGCGTCTTTTTCGTGTCGAGCTTGATTGCGTCGATTTCCTTCGGCTGCAGAAGGACATACTTGCCGTCGTCGAGCTCGTAGCCCTTGACGATGTCGTCCTCCTTCACCGCACCCAGCCCCTCGACCACCTTCTCGTAGTGGATCGGCTTGCCCGTCGGCTTGTGGATCTGCCGGAACGAGGTGCGTCCGCCGGACTTGGTGGCGCTGTAGAGTTCGACGGGGATCGATACAAGCGACAACCGAAGCTGTCCTTTCCACATTGCCCGAGAAACCATGTCGTCGTCTCCTGATGGAGCGGAGGTCGCCGGATGCTGCACCTCCTGCGTGAGGCCAGGCATTTCGAAAAAAACTATAGCCCGAAACTGCATTTCCTCAAACGGTGGGTGATTCGCACCGGTTCATCGCGTGACGTCGACGGACCGGCGGTGAGGGCCACGGCGGGGAAAATGCGCCGGCGAAGGTTAGGTTCCATGCGCATGAAACTGCCGGAGCAAGATTTCGGTTACGCCCGGTAATACTCCCTTAACCATAATGATGTCTTACTCGAAGCACTGGATTTTGTGCACTGCACGTCATCCTTTAACCAAAATTGACGGCAAGAAGGCAGTTGAAGGCGTTAGATCGGCGTGGCAGCCGGTGACATCAACCGGACATTCTTGACGGAAACGCGGAGCGGTTGCGGACACATTCGACCCGCCAGCTCCAAAGGTTTGCGAAGAGCCGGCTCGGCAGATCCGAAACTCCCATCGGATGCCGGCCCGGCAAGGATGAAGACCCGGTGCGATGGCCATGGCCCGTGCCGGGTGTTTGGATTCGGGGACAGAAGTCTATGGAACAGGTAGGTTTGGCAGCAACGGCTGATGTGAGCCTCTGGTCGCTCTTCATGCAGGCCGGCTTTGTCGTGAAACTGGTCATGATCGGGCTGATCGCGGCATCGGTCTGGACCTGGGCGATCGTCGTCGACAAGACGTTGGCGTTCGGCAGAGCCCGCCGGCAGCTCGACAGCTTCGAGCAGGTGTTCTGGTCCGGGCAGTCGCTCGAAGAGCTCTACCGCACTCTTTCCGACCGGCAGACCTCCGGCATGAGCGCGATGTTCGTCGCCGCCATGCGCGAATGGAAGAAGAGCTTCGAGCGCGGAGCGCGTTCGCCGATCGGCCTGCAGATGCGCATCGACCGGGCGATGGACGTGACGCTGGCGCGCGAATCCGAAGCGCTGGAGGCCCGTCTCGGCTCGCTTGCGACCATCGGCTCCGCCGGCCCGTTCATCGGTCTCTTCGGTACGGTCGTCGGCATCATGACCTCGTTCCAGGCGATCGCCGGATCGAAGTCGACGAACCTTGCGGTCGTGGCGCCCGGTATCGCCGAGGCGCTGCTTGCCACCGCGATCGGCCTTCTGGCCGCTATCCCGGCCGTTATCGCCTACAACAAGTTCATGGCCGACGCCGGCAAGCTGACCGGGCGCATGGAAGGTTTCGCCGACGAATTCTCCGCCATCCTTTCGCGCCAGATCGACGAGAAGCTGCAGCCGCGCCAGGCGGCACAGTGATCGACCGAGCCTAAGCAGGAGACGAAGCCATGGGCATGTCAGTCGGTGGAGGAAAGGGCGGCGGTGGACGTCGCAGGCGCGGCGGTCGCAAGGGCGTCATGAGCGAGATCAACGTGACGCCGTTCGTCGACGTCATGCTCGTGCTCCTCATCATCTTCATGGTGGCCGCTCCGATGATGACCGTCGGCGTGCCGCTCGACCTGCCGAAGACGTCTGCCAAGGCGCTCAACGCCGAAACCCAACCCATCACCGTATCGGTGAAGGCTGACGGCGCTGTGTTCCTGCAGGAAACGGCGATCCCGGTCGAGGAGATCGCGGCCAAGCTCGAAGCAGTGGCCACGACCGGCTACACAGAGCGCATCTTCGTTCGCGGTGATGGAGCAGCCCCTTACGGCGTAATCGCGGACGTGATGTCGCGTATCCAGCAGGCGGGCTTCACGAATATCGGCCTCGTCACCGAGCAGAAACCGGATAATTGATCAGACCGCGATGAAGGGCAGCCTCGCCACATCCGCCGCATTGCATGTACTGGTGCTCACCTTGGCACTGGTCTCGATTGGCAGTCCGGAAAGTTTCGACGTCGCAGACGTCGAGGCGATGCCGGTCGACATCGTGCCGATCGAGGAACTGACGCAGATCCAGCAGGGCGACAAGAAGGCGCCTATGGCGGAGAAGTCGGCCCCGGTGCCGACAAAGCGCCAGGATGTCGTCGAAAATGCCGAAAATGCCGGCGACAACGATATCGACATGAAGACGCCGCCGACGCCGGACAAGAAGCCGCAGAACGCCGAGACGGCGGCCGCTCCCCCGAAATCCGAAAAGGCCATTCCGACCCCCGAGCCGGCGAAGGAGCCGGTGGAAGAGGTGCAGAAGACCGAGCCTGCGACGACGCCTGCCACGGAAGTGGCGAAGGCCGAGCCGAAGCAGGATGTGAAGCCCGACGCCAAGCCGGAAGAAAAGCCGACCGAAGAGGCGCCGGCTGAGGTCGCGGAAGCCGAAGCGTTGCCGGAAACCGGCCCCGTTCCCGAAGTGAAGCCGAAGCCCGCTCAAGCGCAGACAGCCAAGACCGAGGATCGCAAGAACGAGGAAAAGAAGAAGGAGCAGAAGAAGTCCGCTTCCGCCAAGGAGAGCGACTTCAACGCCGACGAGGTGGCTGCCCTTCTCAACAAGACCGAAAGCAAGGGCGGCGGCGCGAAGCGCTCGGCGGAAACCGCCGCGCTCGGCGGCAAGAAGACGACCGGCGGCTCGAAGCTGTCGATGAGCGAGATGGATGCGCTGCGCGGCCTGATCCAGAACAACTGGTCGATCATCCCCGGCATGGCGGACGCGACCGAAGTTCGGATCAAGGTGACCATGCAGCTCGATCAGGACGGCAATATCATCGGCGAGCCGGACGTCGTTGCGACCGGCGGTTCGGAACCGGCACGCCGGGCGCTTGCTGGCGGTGCGCGCCGCGCGATCCTAAAGTCGGCACCCTTCGATAAGCTGCCGAAAGACAAATACGATGCCTGGAGCGAAGTCGTGGTGAACTTCGATCCGAGCGAAATGATGTGATGCCGGAAGGCATGAACCCTAGGAAGGCCTAGAAAGCATGTTGAGACGCACTTTTCTCCATTCTGCCGCCGGGTTGACCGGCCTTGCCGCGACCGTGTCGCCGGCCATGGCGCTCGTCGAAATCAATGTCAACAAGGGCAATGTCGAGCCACTGCCGATCGCGGTGACCGATTTTATCGCCGGTGGCGATCTCGGCCAGAAGATCACCGACGTGATCGCGGCCGACCTGAAGCGCTCCGGCCTGTTCGCCCCGGTCAGCAAGCAGGCCTTCATCGAGAAGATCTCCAATCCCGATCAGCCGCCGCGCTTCGAGGACTGGAAGGTCATCAACGCGCAGGCGCTCGTCACGGGCCGTGTGGCGCAGGAAGGCAGCCGCCTTCGCGCCGAGTTCCGCCTGTGGGACACGTTTGCCGGCCAGCAGATGACCGGCCAGCAGTTCTACACCCAGCCGGAGAACTGGCGGCGTGTCGCCCATATCATCGCGGACGCGATCTATGAGCGCATCACCGGTGAGAAGGGCTACTTCGACACCCGCGTCGTCTATGTCGCCGAGAGCGGCCCGAAGAACGCGCGCAAGCGCCAGCTCGCCATCATGGACCAGGACGGCGCCAATGCGCGTGCGCTGACCAACTCCAACGAGCTTGTCCTGACGCCGCGCTTCTCGCCGAGCCGCCAGGAAATCACCTACATGTCCTTCGAGGGCCAGCAGCCGCGGGTCTACCTGCTGCAACTCGAGACCGGGCAGCGCGAAGTCGTCGGTAACTTCCCCGGCATGACCTTTGCCCCGCGCTTTTCGCCGGACGGCCAGCGGGTGATCATGAGCCTCCAGCAGGAGGGCAACGCCAACATCTACACCATGGACCTGCGCTCGCGCACGACCACCCGCCTGACGTCGACGGCTGCGATCGACACCGGCCCCTCCTATTCGCCGGACGGGAACCAGATCGTCTTCGAAAGCGACCGCGGCGGGCGCCAGCAGCTCTATGTGATGAGCGCCGACGGTTCAGGCCAGAACCGAATTTCCTTCGGCGACGGTTCGTACTCGACGCCGGTCTGGTCGCCGCGCGGCGATCTCATCGCCTTCACCAAGCAATCAGGCGGCAAATTCTCGATTGGCGTGATGAAGACCGACGGTTCGGGCGAGCGCATCCTGACATCGGGCTTCCACAACGAAGGCCCGACCTGGGCACCAAACGGCCGCGTGCTGATGTTCTTCCGCCAGAATGCCGGCGGCGGCGGACCGCAGCTCTTTTCGATCGACCTGACCGGCTACAACGAGCAGCAGATCCCGACGAACGGCTTCGCTTCCGACCCTGCCTGGTCGCCGCTTCTGGAGTAGTTGCCCCGAAATTGTGACCGCGCCGCCGCTTTCTCGCCTCAAAGTCCTGTAAACCAGGCATCGAACGGCGAGGGATTCGGCGGCGTCTGTCGTTCTAGGTCGGGGATACGAGGATCATTGCGAAAGCATTTGTTAACCATAGTCGTTGAAAGCCGATTAACCGCGTGCGGTTACAGTCTGGCAACCCTGATTGAAACCCAAGCCTTATCGAACTGATGCAAGGAGACCGGCTCATGAGCCGCATTGAAATCCCGGCCGCTGGCCGCATGCAGAATCTCGCTCGCAACCCCGCTATGCTTGCCCTGTTCATGGGTCTTGCTCTCGCTGGCTGCGCCAACAAGAAGAACCTGCCCAACAGCGCCGGCGACCTCGGCCTGAACAATGCCACCCCCGGCTCAACGCAGGATTTTACCGTCAATGTCGGCGACCGCATCTTCTTCGACACCGACTCCACTTCGGTTCGCGCCGACGCGGCTGCGACCCTCGACAAGCAGGCGCAGTGGCTGCAGAAGTATCCGAACTACGCAATCACGATCGAAGGCCATGCCGACGAACGCGGCACGCGCGAATACAACCTCGCGCTCGGCGCCCGCCGCGCGACGTCTACCAAGCAGTATCTCGTCAGCCGCGGTGTTCCGGCCAACCGGATGAAGACGATCTCCTACGGCAAGGAAAAGCCGGTCGCCGTCTGCGACGACATCTCCTGCTGGTCGCAGAACCGCCGCGCTGTTACCGTTCTCGGCGGCGCCGGAATGTAATCAGCGCAGGTCGGCTGAAGACAGTTACCCGGAAGGCCTGCCAGCGATGGCGGGCCTTCTGCTTTGAAGGGGTGCGGCCGAAAACGAATGATTGCTCCGACGGCCGCAGTTTTTTATCACACTTTGGCCGAACTCCGTTGCTTTTTGGGAGCATTTGGAAAAACCTGCGGCAGCGCGCAAATGCGCGGATTTGGACGAACAGGACAAAGTCATATGAAGAAAATCGTCGCGGCAAGCCTGATTGGCTTGGCAGCCATCGCCGGGCCAGTGGACGCGCTGCACGCGTCTCCGCTCTCGGCGCTGGTGAATGGCCTGACGCCGGGTACCGGCAAGGCGAACAAGGAAGTCGTGCTGGCGCAGGCCAACGAAGCCATGCGCATCGGCGAACTCGAAGAACAGATCCGTTCGCTGAATGGCCGGATCGAAGAGATGAGCTTCCAGTTGCTGCAGATGCAGGAGCAACTGCGCAAGACCCAGGAAGACAACGAATTCCGCTTCCAGGACCTGGAGAGCGGCAAGGGTTCCGGCAAGAGCGGCGCCCTGCAAAAGCCACTCGGCCAGGCTTCCGACACCAGCCAGACGGCAGAAACGCAGCTCCCGGCGGATCCTTCCGCCGCGGGCACGACCGACACGGCCTCCGCCGGCAGTCTGGCCCCGCAGGAGCAGAACCTCGGCTCGATCCGCTTCGACGAGCAGGGCAACCAGATCGGGGCAGACGTGAACGAGAGCGCCTCGATCGGCAGCGGGGCGCTTCCGGACGTCGACAGCGGCCTGCCGACGGCCGGCGGACAGGCAAGTGCTTCGCTCGACAATCCGGACGACATCTACAAGGCTGGTTACGGCCACGTCCTTTCGGGTGATTACGCGCTCGCCGAGAAGGAGTTCCGCGACTATCTCGACATCTTCCCCGAGGGCGACAAGGCAGCGGACGCGAGCTTTTGGCTCGGCGAAGCACAGTATTCGCAGGGAAATTTCAACGAGTCCGCCAAGACGTTCCTGAACGCGCACCAGACCTACAGCAAGTCGAAGAAGGCGCCGGAAATGCTTCTGAAGCTCGGCATGTCGCTTGCCGCGCTCGACAACCGCGAAACCGCCTGCGCGACGCTGCGTGAGGTTGGCAAGCGCTACCCGAACGCCTCTAAGGCCGTGAAGACCAAAGTGACGAGCGAGCAGAGCCGGCTCGGCTGCTGATACGACGGAGCGACGTCGTGAACGGCCCCAATAGCCAGGGCATCGACGAAACGGTCGCCCATTTTCTCAAAAGTTTCCAAAAGCCCGCAAGGTTGCTCGTTGCCGTTTCCGGTGGCGGCGATTCCGTTGGCCTGCTGCTCGCGCTGGACGACGCGCTGAAGACGGGCGGCTTTTCCGGGTTTTCTCTCATTGCCTGTACCGTCGATCATGCGCTGCGCGCAGGGTCCGCCGATGAAGCGCTCTGGGTCGCAGCGCTTTGCGCGCGCCGGGGCATTCTGCATGTGGTGCGTCGCTGGGATGGCCCGAAGCCTGAGGCAGGTATCCAGGCGCGCGCCCGGGAGGCGCGTCATGCGCTGCTGGCAGAAGCCGCGCGTAGCCACGATGCGGATGCGATCGTCACAGCGCACAATCTCGACGACCAGCGCGAGACAATCGCGATGCGCAAGGCGCGCCGGAGCGATGGCGTGGGCCTTGCCGGCATCGCGCCCGCGACACTCCTTTTCGGCACCCATTGGGTGCTGCGACCGCTCCTTGGTACGTCGCGGGCTAACATTCGCGGCTATCTGAAAGGGATTGGTCAGGACTGGCTCGAGGATCCGAGCAACGTCAATCGCAACTTCGAGCGTGTCCGCATCCGGGTGGAGGGGGCTTCTGAACCTACGCTGCGGGGCGAGGCAGCCGAGGGCGCGGGACAAGCGGCAGCCGAGGTGCGAGCCCGGATGGCGCGGGAAGGGGCGGCGTTTCTCTCGCGCGAGTTCAGGGCCGTCGGTGCCGACCTTGCGTGGCTGCCTGTTCGGGCGATCATGTCGGCGATGGACGATGAGGCGCATTGGCGCGCCCTGCTGGCCGTGATCGCGGTGCTCGGTGGCCGCGCGCACCTGCTGGAGGCCGATGCCGGAGACCGGTTGAAGGTCTTTCTCGCAAGCGGGAGGCTGTCGCGGATGACCGCGGGCAGGGTGGTGTTCGACCGTCGCCGCGAGGGGTTGTATCTCTACCGGGAGCATCGCGGCATTGCTCCCGCAACCGTCGCGCCGTTCGACCAAACCGTCTGGGATGGTCGCTGGCGGGTGCAGAACCTTAGCGGCACAGAGCTTCTGGTGCGGTCCGCAATGGATGAGGCGGCCTTGGGATCCGGGGAGGGCGATGTCCCAATGGGTGTCGTCAGGCGCGCGGCGCGCAGCAGCCCGCTCGTTCTGGCGGGTGATACACAGGCGGGTGACGAACACTTCGCGCTCGAGCCGGTGCTCGCGCCCTACGACCGGTACCTTCCGGTGTTCGATCTGCCGCTTGCGCAAGCGATCGCCGGGCTGTTCGGGCGGGCGCCCTATCCGGCCCCGCCAATTCCGTAGGGGTGCGACGACTGGCGCCGTGGCAAAAGCGGGCCAGATGGTTCATAAGGCGGGCAACGTACCCGCGAATTTCCGCCGGAACCGCAAAACCGCCATAGCTGTCAACGATAATTCCAGAAACGGCCGGGCGCCGTTCGGTTTGCCTTGGCAAGGCGGCAGTGCGACCCTATGTTAGGTGCAAATGAGACGGCGCAACCCCTGTAGCCGAGAAAGTGCCCGGAAAGCCCGATGAATCCAAATTTCCGCAATGTCGCCCTGTGGGCCATCATAGCGCTCCTGCTGATCGCTCTCTTCAGCATGTTCCAGACGAGCCCGGCGCAGACCGGCTCGCGGGACATTCCCTACTCGCAGTTCCTCAAAGAGGTTGACGCCAGTCGGGTGAAGGAAGTTGTGATTACCGGCAACAAGGTTGTCGGCAGCTATGTGGAAACCGGCACGACGTTCCAGACCTACGCGCCAAGCATCGACGATGCTCTGATGGAGCGGATGGAAGCAAAGAACGTCGTGATCAATGCGCGCCCGGAAACCGACGGGTCCAACAGCTTCTTGAGCTATATCGGCACGCTTCTGCCGATGCTCCTGATCCTCGGTGTCTGGCTGTTCTTCATGCGCCAGATGCAGGGCGGCTCGCGCGGCGCGATGGGCTTCGGCAAGTCCAAGGCCAAGCTTCTGACGGAGGCGCATGGCCGCGTGACCTTCGCTGACGTCGCCGGCGTCGACGAGGCCAAGCAGGACCTGGAAGAGATCGTCGAATTTTTGCGCGATCCGCAAAAGTTCCAGCGTCTCGGTGGACGCATCCCGCGCGGCGTGTTGCTGGTCGGCCCTCCGGGTACTGGTAAGACGTTGCTGGCACGCTCGGTTGCTGGCGAGGCGAACGTGCCGTTCTTCACCATTTCCGGTTCCGACTTCGTCGAGATGTTCGTCGGTGTGGGCGCTTCGCGCGTCCGTGACATGTTCGAGCAGGCGAAGAAGAACGCGCCCTGCATCATCTTCATCGACGAAATCGACGCCGTCGGTCGTCACCGTGGTGCTGGCCTTGGCGGCGGCAACGACGAGCGCGAACAGACGTTGAACCAGTTGCTTGTCGAGATGGACGGCTTCGAGGCGAATGAGGGCATCATCCTGATCGCCGCGACGAACCGCCCAGACGTTCTCGACCCGGCACTGCTGCGCCCCGGCCGTTTCGACCGTCAGGTCGTCGTGCCGAACCCGGACATCGTGGGCCGCGAGCGCATCCTCAAGGTACACGTCCGCAACGTGCCGCTGGCGCCAAACGTCGACCTCAAGGTACTTGCGCGCGGGACGCCCGGCTTCTCGGGCGCAGACCTGATGAACCTCGTCAACGAGTCGGCCCTGATGGCAGCACGGCGCAACAAGCGTCTAGTCACCATGCAGGAGTTCGAAGACGCCAAGGACAAGATCATGATGGGCGCGGAACGCCGCTCGTCCGCCATGACGGAGGCCGAGAAGAAGTTGACGGCCTATCACGAGGCGGGCCATGCGATCCTGGCGCTGAACGTGCCGATGGCCGATCCGCTGCACAAGGCGACCATCATCCCGCGCGGCCGTGCGCTCGGCATGGTCATGCAGTTGCCCGAGGGTGACCGCTATTCGATGAGCTACAAGTGGATGGTCTCGCGGCTTGCCATCATGATGGGTGGCCGTGTTGCCGAGGAAATCACCTTCGGCAAGGAGAACATCACCTCCGGCGCGTCCTCCGACATCGAGCAGGCGACGAAGCTGGCCCGTGCGATGGTGACGCAGTGGGGCTTCTCCGACCAGCTCGGCCAGGTGGCTTACGGCGAGAACCAGCAGGAGGTCTTTCTCGGCCACTCCGTGGCGCAGTCGAAGAACGTGTCGGAGTCCACCGCCCAGAAGATCGACAACGAGATCCGCCGCCTGATCGACGAGGCCTATGCGGAAGCCAAGCGCATCCTCACCGAGAAGCACCACGAGTTCGTGGCGCTGGCCGAAGGCCTGCTCGAATACGAGACGCTGACCGGCGATGAGATCAAGGCGCTGATACGCGGCGAAAAGCCGGCGCGCGACCTTGGCGACGACAGCCCGCCGCATCGCGGCTCGGCGGTGCCGAAGGCCGGCCAGAAGAAGGGCGGCGAAGCGGAAGGCGGGCTCGAACCGCAACCGCAGTAATTTCGCCAAACAAAGATCTAGAATGGGACCGGCCGCAGAATGCGGCCGGTCTTGTTTTATGACGTGCTGGTAACGGGCTGTAACGACATCAGATTCAATTTCAGATGCTCTCGTGCTCATTCTGTGGCAAAAGGCGCACAAAATGGATATGGCGCGAAGTGAGGCGAGCCCATGGCCCCGGCGGGAGCGATATCTGACTATGAGATTTTAGGAGAAGAGATGAAGCGTCGCTATTTCGGCACGGACGGCATCCGCGGCCAGTCCAACGTTTTTCCCATGACGCCCGACCTTGCGATGCGGGTTGGCATCGCGGTGGGCACTATCTTCCGCCGCGGCACCCATCGCAATCGGGTCGTCATCGGCAAGGACACGCGCCTTTCGGGCTACATGCTCGAGAACGCGATGGTGGCGGGCTTTACCGCCGCCGGTGTCGATGCCTTCGTCCTCGGGCCGATCCCGACGCCGGCCGTCGCCATGCTGACCCGCTCGCTGCGCGCCGATATCGGCGTCATGATCTCGGCCTCGCACAATCCCTTCCAGGACAATGGGATCAAGCTTTTCGGCCCGGATGGCTACAAGCTTTCCGACCAGCTGGAAATGCAGATCGAAGCGCTTCTGGAAAACGACGCCGTGCCGCAGCTCGCCAAGGCGGACGAGATCGGTCGGGCAAAGCGCATCGACGGTGTGCAGGACCGCTACATCGAGCACGCTAAGCGCACCCTGCCACGCGATGTGACGCTGCATGGCCTGCGGGTCGTGATCGACTGCGCCAACGGTGCGGCCTATCGCGTGGCGCCAGCGGCCCTGTGGGAGCTTGGCGCCGAAGTGGTCACGATCGGGGCAGAGCCGAACGGAACCAACATCAACCTCGATTGCGGCTCGACGCATCCGGATGCCTTGCGGCGCAAGGTGGACGAAGTGCGCGCCGACATCGGCATTGCGCTCGATGGCGACGCGGACCGCGTGCAGATCGTCGACGAGAACGGCAGGCTGATCGATGGCGACCAGTTGATGGCCGTGATTGCCGAGACCTGGGCTGCCGACGGCATGCTCAAGGGTGGCGGGCTTGTTGCGACCGTGATGTCCAATCTTGGACTGGAGCGTTTTCTGAAGAGCAAGAAGCTCGGCTTGCAGCGCACGCAGGTCGGTGATCGCTACGTGGTCGAGCATATGCGCCAGCACGATTATAACGTCGGCGGCGAGCAGTCCGGGCATATCGTTCTTTCGGATTTCGGCACCACGGGCGACGGGCTCGTGGCTGCGCTGCAGGTGCTGGCCTGCGTCAAGCGCAGCGGCAAGCCGGTCAGCGAGGTTTGCCACCGCTTCGATCCGGTGCCGCAGATCCTGAAGAACGTGCGCATTTCCGGCGGCAAGCCGCTGGAGGACGCAACAGTGCTGGCCGCGATCGCGGATGCGGAAAACGCGCTTGCCAAGAACGGCCGACTGCTGATCCGGCCGTCGGGAACCGAGCCGCTGATCCGCGTGATGGCGGAAGGTGATGACCGGTCAAAGGTCGAGCGCATCGTCGACGAGCTGGTCGGGGTGATCGGTGCGGCGCGCAGCGCCGCCTGAGGCCGCAATCGCCCGTCGGGTGGAAATCGCCGAGTCAATTCAAGAGGGCCGGGGTCTCAGACCGCGGCCCTCTTGTTTAGTAAGTCTTGCAGTTTTGCGATGCGGTGGCAGGTATTGGCGGGATGATCGTGTCGGACCGACAAGCGCAGGCGTTGCAGATCGACTTGTTATTTATGCCGCTTCGGTTTCGAAGCTGACGCCAATGAACTCGTTGTCGGCGGTGCGGCGCGCGCGCAGCTGCCTTCCAGGAGTGCGCAACGCATGGTCATGCACATGCAGGCCATAGATGTGTTCGATCCATTTAGCGTTCTTGCAAATCCGCCGTGAGCGCAACATGTTCCACGGCGCCATCTTTCGCATCGGGTTCTCGGCATTGAACTCGTTGACCGCAAGCCATTCGCCGACCCAAGGATTGACGGTGATGTCGCCGATATCATCGAGATAAATCGGCACAAGCGGCA
Organism: Rhizobium sp. ARZ01; assembly: GCF_014851675.1. Lineage (NCBI taxonomy): Bacteria > Pseudomonadati > Pseudomonadota > Alphaproteobacteria > Hyphomicrobiales > Rhizobiaceae > Rhizobium > Rhizobium sp. ARZ01. Next base: position 2,594,315 of record NZ_JACVAE010000001.1, on the reverse strand, counting down.
AGTATTTTTCCGGATCACCAGTGAAGGCGGCCAGAGAGTCCTTGGCGGAAGAATAGTAATCGACGTCGACCGACGCGAATCCGATCGGCGCGGACGCATCGACCGTGCTCAGGAATTCCGGCAGCGTTTCCGTGATCGGACCGAGGATGAGTTCGCAATTGGGCGGCAGGCTGGCGCGCAGACGATCCGCATCCATCGGGAAGTCGCCGGCGGCGTAGGCTTCCGGCAGGTCGCGGTAGTCAATCGGCTCGGGCATTCCTGTACCGGTATCGAAACCCACCACCCGGAATTCGATACCAGTTACTTTCGTAACCTCCGCGGCGATGCGGCAGATGTTGAGAAGTCCGGCGCCGGCAGCCACGCCGAACTCCAGCAGTGTCAAACGCTTGTAACCCCATTCTTTAGCGAGGTCGGCCGCGCGCAAGATTGGAAAGGCGTATTGTGGGCGGATCACCAGATCGAAATCGACCTTCCGCCGGAAGCCCCCAAACACGGCCACGAAGAGAGATGCGACGTTGATGTGCAGCGGCTCCGTCAGGCGCTCCACGGCAACGCGTGCGAGCTTGTCCTTCCGAAGTATTCTCTTGAAGAGGGGGTTCATGATCCTATGGCTCCTACGCAGTAATAAATTGAGTACATTGTATTTGGTGGATATAACGTTTCTGAACTCTGGCCAGAATAAATAACAGTGGCTGATCTGATGTTTGATAGGAAAACGAAATTATAGTTAGCTCACTTGGTAAACCAGCCGGGGCCGTCGGCCAAGAACGCGGTTATAGGTCCAAGGATTTGCGTAAGAAGCTGATGCTGTGGACGTGTAGTCGAGGATAGTTGGTTCAAGCCACGGAATATCGTTGTGGACGATGATCGACGTCTCCCGGCGCACACTCCTTACCTGAAAGTTAATACCTAGGGTAAAGCTTCGTAGTTAATTGCAACTTAACCTTTCCCGCCCATTATCCATGACGATCGATGAATTTGGTCCTGCGGTCGCCGCAGCACCGGATAATCAGTTTATGGAGTTGGGCCATGAAAATGTTATTGAGTACCGCCCTTGCAGCTCTGATTGCGAGCTCTTCGGCGTTTGCGGCTGACCTCTACGCACCGGAGCCAGCCCCGATTACCCCGGCTGCACCGGTGGCCGTATCGACCAGCGGGTGGTACCTGCGCGGCGACGTGGGCTACGCCTGGAACCACCTGCGCGGCGCCAGTTATTGGCAGGGCGGTCCTGGCGGCTTCAATGCAGACTTCGATGACGCCGATGTCGATGACAGCTGGGTGATCGGCGGCGGTGTCGGTTATCAGTGGAATGACTACTTCCGCACCGATGTGACGCTCGACTACATGTTCGATTCGGACTTCGAGGGTTCGACCAGCGGCAGCTGCGGCGTTGCGGCGGACTGCGTCTCGACTGACCGCGCCTCCTGGAACGCGCTGAGCCTCCTTGCAAACGCCTATGTCGACCTTGGCACCTATGGCGGGGTCGCCGGTGGCTTTGGCGGCATCACCCCTTACGTCGGTGCCGGTATCGGTGCCACACGGGTCAACTGGGGCAGCCTGCGCAACACCTCCTGCGACGTCAATGATCCCAGCAACTGCGATGGTTCGGTCGAGCATGACGGCGAGGACAGCTGGCGCTTCACCTATGCGCTGATGGCCGGTGCGTCCGTCGACCTGACCTGCAACTGGGCAGCCGACGCGGGCTACCGCTTCCGCCAGATCGCCGGCGGCGACATGTTCGGCTATGCCATGAACGGCGGCCCGGGCGATGACGACGGCTTCTACGTCCACGAGGCCCGCCTCGGCCTGCGCTACACCTTCAACAGCTGCGAAGCGCCTTACGTTCCGCCGGCGGAGCCCGTCGTCTACAAGTAAGCTGTCACGAGCTTTCGCATTAGAAGCCGTCCGGCATCAGTCGGGCGGCTTTTGTCATTTGGCAGCGACTGCTGGCCGGCTGTGGCCGTTCGAGCAGATCCGGACTGATCTCTAGTGCAGCAGCATCCATCGCCCGATACGGCATTGTTCCCCCTCCGCTGCCTAGCCAACTGCGTTTGCTAGCCGGTGGGCGTGGTTAACAAACATGCTTAACCACGCCTTAACACTTCCCTGAAATACTCGCTTTCACTTAACCGGCCCGACTTGTGGCCGTCGCGTGGGGGCGAGACATGATCGTGCGAAAGACAATTCTCGGTGCCGCTTTGGTCGCCGGCCTGTCGGCAACTGGCGCTCAAGCGGGCGGTGAGCTTTATCCGGTGGTCCAGGCACCGGAAGTCGATATGGGAACGATCGCCGTTGCTCAGGGCTGGTACATCCGCGGCGACCTTGGCTATTCCGGCTGGATCGACGGCGGCGAGCCGCGGTACCACTACTTCGACTCATTCGATGACCTGCAGTCGAACAGCGTCGATGACACGGACTTTTCCGACACCTTTTCCTATGGCTTCGGCATGGGTTACCAGTTCAACAACTACTTACGCACCGACCTGACAGTGGATTTCTTCAACTCAAGCGTCGAAGGCGAGTCGCAGATCGACAGCAACTGCCCGGTCGGTGGAGGAAGCTGCGATCTCACCCATGATACCGGGTTCGACGCCATCAGCGTGATGGCGAATGGCTATGTCGACCTAGGCACCTATGCCGGCTTCACGCCATATGTCGGTGCAGGCGTCGGTTCGACCAATATTCAGTGGGACGACGCGAAAACGGTGACGTGCGACGATGTCAGTTGCGTCACGACACGCAACCCGGGCGAAGAGAGCTGGCGCTTTACCTACGCGCTTATGGCCGGCGCCTCCTATGACCTGACAAACCGCATCAAGCTCGACGTCGGCTATCGTTACTCGGATGTCGATGGCGGCAAGATGTTCGGCTACAACGGCACTGAAAAGGATCTGGGCGCGTCGGGCACGGACGCCCATGACGAGGGCTTCCAGCGGCACGAGATCCGCGCCGGTATCCGCGTCACGACCTGGTAACGCCAATCTAAACCGATGATTGCGCGGCGCGGGATGGTTCTCGCGCCGCTTCCATTTGCGGCGAGAATTTTCCTTCGCGCGACATTATCGGCTTGACTTGGATAGCACCCTCCCATATTTCCGGCGGCGGGACACCCTTCCCCAACGAAGGGCTTTCTATCTGAGAGGATAGCCATCATGACGAAGACCGTCACACCGCCGGACATCCGTCCGAACAATACCCATTTTTCTTCTGGCCCCTGCTCGAAGCGCCCCGGTTGGTCGCTCGAAGCGCTCGCTGATGCTCCGCTCGGTCGTTCGCACCGCGCAAAGGTCGGCAAAACGAAACTTAAGCAGGCCATCGATCTCACCCGCGAAGTTCTGGAAGTTCCGGCCGATTACCGCATCGGCATCGTGCCCGCATCCGACACCGGCGCCGTCGAAATGGCTTTGTGGTCGCTGCTCGGGGCGCGCGGCGTCGACATGCTCGCCTGGGAAAGCTTCGGCGCCGGCTGGGTCACCGATGTGGTCAAGCAGCTCAAGCTCGCCGACGTCCGCAAATTCGAAGCCGCCTATGGCGAACTTCCCGACCTTTCCGCCGTCGATTTCGACCGCGATGTGGTCTTCACCTGGAACGGCACGACGTCTGGCGTGCGCGTGCCAAATGCCGACTTCATCCCGGCTGATCGCCAGGGCCTGACGATCTGCGATGCGACTTCGGCTGCGTTCGCCCAGAACCTCGATTTCGCCAAGCTCGACGTTGTCACCTTCTCCTGGCAGAAGGTGCTGGGAGGCGAGGGCGCGCATGGCGTTCTGATCCTTTCTCCGCGTGCCGTCGAGCGTCTGGAATCCTACGTTCCTGCCTGGCCGCTGCCAAAAATCTTCCGCATGACCAAGGGCGGCAAGCTGATCGAGGGCATCTTCCAGGGCGAGACGATCAACACGCCGTCGATGCTTTGCGTCGAAGACTATATCGATGCGCTTCTCTGGGCTAAGCAGATTGGCGGCCTCAAGGCGCTGATGGCGCGGGCCGATGCCAACGCCGAGGCGATCTTCGACTTCGTCGAGAACAACGACTGGATCGCCAACCTTGCCAAGGTACCGGAAACCCGTTCCAACACCTCCGTCTGCCTGACGATTGCCGACAAGGACGTGCTGGCACTCGACGCCGACGCGCAGGCCGCGTTTGCCAAGGGCATCGTAGCTCTCCTCGAGAAGGAAGGCGTTGCCTATGATATCGGCGCCTATCGCGATGCGCCCTCCGGCCTTCGCATCTGGGCGGGTGCCACGATCGACACCGCCGACATCCAGGCACTTCTGCCCTGGCTGACTTGGGCCTACGAGACCCAGAAGGCATCGCTTTCCAAGGCTGCGGCCTGATTGCGCGACCGGCCCCGCCTTCGGGCGAGGTCACCCCGATCTCAAAATCCTATTGCACGAATGAAGGAGGCCTTTCATGGCACCTCGCGTACTCGTATCCGATGAACTGTCGGAAACCGCCGTCCAGATCTTCCGCGACCGCGGCGTCGAAGTCGATTTCCAGCCACAGCTTGGCAAGGACAAGGAAAAGCTCGCCGAGATCATCGGCAACTATGACGGTCTCGCCATCCGCTCCGCCACCAAGGCGACGGAAAAGCTGATCGCGGCGGCGACCAACCTCAAGGTCATCGGCCGCGCCGGCATCGGCGTCGACAACGTCGACATCCCGGCCGCCTCGCGCCGCGGCATCATCGTCATGAACACGCCGTTCGGCAACTCGATCACGACAGCCGAGCACGCGATCGCCCTGATGTTCGCCGTTGCCCGCCAGCTACCGGCCGCCGATGTTTCCACGCAGGCCGGCAAGTGGGAAAAGTCGAAGTTCATGGGTGTCGAGATCACCGGCAAGACGCTCGGCGTCATCGGTGCCGGCAATATCGGCGGCATCGTCTGCAAGAAGGCGATCGGCCTCGGCATGCACGTTCTGGCCTTTGACCCGTTCCTGTCGAAGGAGCGCGCCGAGGAGATGGGCGTCACCAAGGTCGACCTCGACGAACTGCTCGCAAAGGCGGATTTCATCACGCTGCACGTACCGATGACCGACAAGACGCGCGGCATTCTCGGCAAGGAAAACCTGGCGAAGACCAAGAAGGGCGTGCGCATCATCAACTGCGCCCGTGGCGGACTGGTTGATGAGGCAGCACTCGCCGAGGCCATCAAGTCCGGTCATGTCGCCGGCGCCGGCTTCGACGTATTCGCGGTCGAGCCTGCCACCGAGAGCCCGCTGTTCGGTCTGCCGAACGTCGTCTGCACGCCGCACCTCGGCGCTTCGACGACGGAAGCCCAGGAGAACGTCGCTCTCCAGGTGGCCGAGCAGATGTCGGACTACCTCGTCAAGGGTGCGGTCTCCAACGCGATCAACATGCCCTCGATCACTGCCGAGGAAGCCCCGATCCTGAAGCCGTTCATCCGCCTTGCGGACGTGCTTGGCGCCTTCGTCGGCCAGGTCACCGAAAGCGCGATCAAGGAAATCGAGATCCTCTATGATGGCCAGACCGCGACGATGAACACCAAGGCGCTGACCAGCGCTGTGCTCGCCGGCCTGATCCGTCCGCAGGTCGCCGATGTCAACATGGTCTCGGCGCCGATCATGATCAAGGAGAAGGGGATCATCCTCTCCGAGGTCAAGCGCGACAAGTCGGGCGTCTTCGACGGTTACATCAAGCTGACGGTGAAGACGGCCAACCAGACGCGCTCGATCGCCGGCACCGTCTTCTCCGACGGCAAGCCGCGCTTCATACAGATCAAGGGCATCAACCTCGACGCCGATGTCGGCACCCACATGGTCTACATCACCAACACCGACGTTCCCGGCATGATCGGCTTCATCGGCACGACGCTAGGCGACGCCAAGGTCAACATCGCCAACTTCCAGCTCGGCCGCGAGAAGGAAGGCGGCGACGCGATTGCGCTTCTCTATGTCGACGGCGAAATCGGCGACGATGTGCTTGCCAAGCTCACCGCCCATCCGGCGATCCGCCAGGCCAAGCAGCTGACCTTCAACGTCGACTGATATCGTCTCCTCCCAAGCATGACGAGAAGAGGGCCTGCCCGGGAAACCGGGCGGGCCTCTTTTTTGTCTGGTGAGCGTGAATGGGGTGGCGGCCGACCGCGCTACAGCGCTTCGACGTGTGTGGGCTGAAGGTGTGCCTTGACGATGCCCGCTATCCGCTCGGTCTCGCAAGGCGGGGTGTATTCATATGGCGTCACGTCGCCTCTAAACGGCCGAGTCAATTGCAGGGTTTCCTGCAGGTCACGGTGATACCATTCGAACTTCTCGAGCCGCTCCCCAGGCGTCGGGGTGAGATCGAGCGCAAAGACGGGGCGACCGGTGGAGAGTGCCTCGCATGGCATCGTGATCGAATCCTTCGCGATCAGAAATGCATCTGCAGCGGACACGAAATCCAGGTAGGGATTTGGGCTAACCCTGTCCCAAACGACCACGCTTTTCGAACGAAGCCTGTTGACCGCCTGCAAGGTCTCATCGCTGGAACGGCGTGACACGGATATCAGCACCTTCCAGCCGTGGCGTACCAGCTCGCTTACAGCCGCTCCGATTGAAGCGTGCGATGCCGCATCGTACTCATAGGCGCCATTCGACCCGCCAACGAACACGGCAACCACTTTTTCGCCATCGGGTGCATACGCCTGTCGTGCTGCCTGTCGCCGTTCCTGCCAGAACTCTGCGGTAAAGCGGTGCGGTACGCCAAGCATTTGAAAGTAGTCATGTCGTCCGTCAAATTCGGGCTTCCAGTCGTGGCGTGACACAAAAACCATGCCGTAGCCATCGAGTATTGGCTCCTGGAGGTGAACCGTAAGCGGCCTGCCGCGATAGGCTGCCTTCATCTTCATGACCCGCTTCTCGGAACGAAATCCGCATGAGATGATGAGGCTCGGCTCGCGTTCCGAACGCCGAAAGAGCGGAGGATCGAATATCCTGCGAAAGCCTCTCCCGGCGATGAACGTCTTTTCGATCGGGTTCTGATCGAAGTGGCGAGCGACGGCGACGCATTGCGACAAGGTACCGATCTTCGGTTCGCTGACAACCCAGGCTGTCAAATTCATGCTCGCTCACCATCTGCTGCTTTGTTTGGCAGAATGGCGCAACATCGCGGGAAATGGAACTGGCGGCCATCGAGGCGCATTGGCGCATCAAAAGCAAAGCCCGCCCGGCGGTGCCGGACGGGCTCGTTTGCGAGGTGCGGATCTACTTTAAGCGGCGCGACGGACGGCATAGCTCTGCTGTTGACCGTTTTCCAGCTGGAACTGGGCAATGCGGGTCGCGAGTTGGGCACTCTCGCCGGCAAGCGTCTGACTGGCTGCGGAGGTTTCCTCCACCATCGCCGCGTTCTGCTGGGTCATCTGGTCCATCTGGTTGATGGCGGTGTTGATCTCGCGAAGGCCGACGGACTGTTCCTGGGCGGCAGTCGCAATTGCGACGATGCGATCATTGATCTCGTTGACGCGGCGCTCGATATCGGACAGTGCGGTGCCGGTCGCTTCCACAAGATCGACGCCTGCGGAGACCTCGGTGGTGGAGGTGTTGATCAAAGCCTTGATCTCCTTTGCGGCGTTGGCCGAGCGCTGGGCGAGTTCGCGCACTTCCTGTGCAACGACGGCGAACCCCTTGCCCGCATCGCCGGCGCGCGCCGCCTCGACGCCCGCATTGAGCGCCAGCAGGTTCGTCTGGAAGGCGATGTCGTCGATCACGCCGATGATCTCGCCGATCTTGGAGGACGAACTCTCGATCCGGCCCATGGCGTCGATTGCATTGCGGACGACCTCGCTCGAGGCGGATGCGCCCTTGCGGGCCTCAGCGACCATTCGCTTGGCTTCCTCGGCGCGGACCGTCGAGTTCTGCACCGCGGACGTGATCTCGTCGAGGGCAGCGGCGGTTTCTTCCAGCGAGGCGGCTTGCTGCTCGGTGCGCTGCGACAATTGGCTGCCGGCCTTGTTGATTTCGGCAGCGCTGCTGTTGACGACGCTGGTGGAGTCGGCAATAGCGGTGATCGTCGACTTCAGGGCATCTACTGCGCCATTGAAGTCGCGGCGGAGCTTTTCGTATTCGGGCCCAAGATCGCCGACGTGGAAGGTCAGATCGCCACTGGCGAGCTTTTCAAGGGCTGTGCCGATCTGGCCGACGACATGAGCCTGGCTGCGGGATACGGCGGCCTGATGCTCGGCAGAGGCAGTGCGCTCGTCATCGATAACCTGCTGCTGCTGGCGCTGGCTGATTTCGAGCTGGTTGCGTTCGATGACGGAGTTGCGCAGCATCACCAGCGCTTCGGCCATGTCGCCGATTTCATCCTTGCGTCCGGTGTCCGGTACCTCGGAGCGGGTCTCGTTCTTGGAAACCTCGAGCATCACATCCTTCAGCCGGTTGATCGGCAGGCTGATCGAGCGGCCGATGGCAAGAGCCGCCGCCAGTGTTGCCAGTCCGGCCAGCACGGTGATGGTGACGGTGACGATCAGAGTCGATTGTGCCTGCGCTGCCAAGTCGTCTGCATAGACGCCCGTGCCCACACCCCAGCCCCAAGGCTTGAAACCCTGAATGTAGGAGAACTTTTCGACCGGTTCGGACTGGCCGGGCTTGTCCCAGTAGTAGTCGACAAAGCCGCGGCCGGGGTTCTGGGCGAGCTGGATCAGTTCGGTGTTGAAGGCCTTGCCGTTATAGTCCTTCAGACCCGTAATGTCGGTTCCTACCAGAGCCTTGTTCAGCGGGTGGCCGACCATGATGCCGTCGAAGCTATTGATAAAGAAATAGCCGCCTTCGCCGAAGCGCATGGCCATGACGTTGGCGATGGCATATTTCTGGGCTTCCTCGCGCGTGAGTTCGCCCCTTTTTTCCTGTTCTTCGTAGCCGGCGATGACGGAGATCGCCATCGCGGTCACGTTCTGCAGCATGGCGCGGCGCTCTTCGGAGATTTCCTCATTGGCGTCCATCGTCTTGTAGGTCATCGCCGCGGCCATGAAGAAGAGCGCCAAGGCGGTCAGCAGGTAGATGCGTGTCGATATCTTGAGGTTTTTCAAGTTTCAGCCCTCGCGGAAAGCAGCGTGTGCATTCCCGAAGGCCGCATCTGGCTTTCGGGGTGGCATTGCGCGCAAAATCAAGATTTTTAGAGCTGCCTTCGCACGTCTACATCGACGCATAGCACTCCAAGGAACAGTGCGTAATGACCAGCAAAAGTCTAAGTTTTGCTTAAACGCAAACTCCCTAATTTGCGGATTAGCAAGAAGAAGCCCGTTAGCAATGCGGTCGTGCGCCGCCTGGGGCTCCCCGGCGACGGTCAGTCGACGGGGAGTTTGAAGATCAGACGGGGTCGGCGCCAACGGCGCTGAGGGCCGCGCGGGCGACCTCGAAATCCTGGTCGCCGGTGCCTGATCCGACGCCGATTGCGCCCGCGAGTTTGCCGCTAAAGCGAATCGGCAGTCCGCCGGGGAGGTGGGTGACGCCGCCCTGCGACGCGATACCGGCGGCGACGCCGAACTCGACTGGCATAGCGCCGGTGGGGTTGTTGATGGAGGCGGCGGTGCGGGCCTTGGACCGGGCGGTGTGCATGCTCAGATACTTCGCGCCGTCCATCCTGATGCTGGCGATTGTCTCGCCGCTGGCGTCGACCAGGAAGATGCATTGCGGCACAGCGATCTTCTCGGCGTGGCTCACGGCCGCCGACAGCATCGCCATCGCACCCTTGTGGCTGAGCGCAATCGTTTCGCGGTAGTTCGTCATGGGAGGTCTCCTTTGTCCGCCGCGTAGTCTAGCGCGCGAGGGACCATGACGGCATGCCGCAGATCGGGGAATGAGTTTTGCTGCAGCGGCAAAGGTCGGATGTCAGAGGTCACCACCGATCGCAAGCGTCGTCAGTTCTGCTTCGGCCGACCCCATTCCGCGATGGCAATGCCGCCGAGCACGAGGAACATCGCCACGAGATGGAACATCTGCATGGTCTCGCCGATGAGCAGGACGGAAAGAAGCGTGCCGAAGACGGGGATCGCGTTGATGAACAGGCCGGCGCGGTTCGGGCCGATCATTTCGACGCCGCGCACCCACAGAACTTGCGACATCAGCGAGGGAAAGATCGCGGCATAGAGAACGATGATCCAGCCTGTCGTATCAGGCACGATCATCTGCCCGATGCTGGCCTCCCACCACAGCAATGGTAGCGAGCTGACCAGCGCGCCGAACACGGGGGCGGCGATGAAGCTCTGCCAGTGCATCACCGGTTTCCAGCGCAGCGATACGGTGTAGGCGGCGTAGACGATGCAGGCAAACATCATGAGCATGTCGCCAAAATTGAACTCCAGCTCCATCAGGGAGGTCAAGTCGCCGTGCGCTGCAGTCACCAGCACGCCGATCAGCGTGACGGAGAAGCCGACGATCTGGGCGGGTAAGGCGGGTATGCGAAAGAGGACGAAATTGAAGACGAAGATGAGCATGGGTATGCCCGCCTGCTCGATCACGGCATTGATGGCGCTCGTATGTTTCAGCGCCGAGTAGAGAAGGGCGTTGAACAGTGTGAAGCCGAATGCGCCATAGAGTAAAAGCTGAAGCCAGTGCGCCTTGATTTTCTGCCAGTCGCGCCTGACCTGCGGCATCATGAACGCAAGAATGACGCAAAGAGCGATTAACCAGCGGAGTGTCGTCAGCATCATGGGACTGACATGGCCGACCGCGAGCTTGCCGGCGACGGAATTGGCGCCCCAGAAGAGCGCGGTTACGCAGAGATAGAGATAGGCTTTGCTGGTCAAGGCGTTTTCCGAGGAGCTCGTCGCAGTTGTGGATGGTAAGGCGGGCGCAGAGATAGGTCCTATTTGCCGATTCCGCCACGCAAAAAGCAGGTTGCATCCGCATAACAGGGTCGCTTTCGGAAAAACTACACAGTATAGATGCGCGGGTTTGTAAAGTGCGTGCGAGCAAGCGCGCAAGAAGCAGGAAAGACGAAATGACCAATGTCGTGGTGATCGGGTCCCAATGGGGCGATGAAGGCAAGGGCAAGATTGTCGATTGGCTCTCGGAGCGCGCCGATATCGTCGTGCGTTTCCAGGGCGGTCACAATGCCGGCCATACCCTGGTCATTGACGGGACCAGCTACAAGCTTTCGCTGCTGCCTTCGGGCGTCGTGCGCCCCGGCAAGATGGCCGTGATCGGCAACGGCGTCGTCATCGATCCGCATGCCCTTTGCGCCGAAATCGACAAGCTGGCCGGCCAGGGCGTCACGATTACGCCCGACAACCTGCGCATTGCTGACAACGCGACGCTGATCCTCTCGCTGCACCGCGAACTCGACGGCATCCGTGAGGACGCGGCCGCCAACAGCAACGGCGGCATCAAGATTGGCACGACGCGTCGCGGTATCGGCCCGGCCTATGAGGACAAGGTTGGCCGCCGCGCGATCCGCGTTATGGATCTCGCCGATCTCGAAACGCTTTCGGCCAAGGTCGAGCGACTGCTGACGCACCACAACGCTCTTCGCCGCGGTCTCGGCGAGCAGGAGATCAGCCACGAGACGATCATGCAGGAACTGACCTCGGTCGCCGATCGCGTGCTGCCCTTCCGCGACACCGTCTGGCTGATGCTGGACAAGGAGCGCCGCAGCGGCGCGCGTATTCTGTTCGAAGGCGCACAGGGCTCGCTCCTTGATATCGACCACGGCACCTATCCCTATGTCACCTCCTCCAACACGGTTGCAGGACAGGCCGCTGCCGGCTCTGGCATGGGGCCGGGCGCGCTCGGCTATATCCTCGGCATCACCAAGGCCTACACGACCCGTGTCGGCGAAGGTCCGTTCCCGACCGAGTTGACCGACGAGATCGGTCAGTTCCTCGGCGAGAAGGGGCGCGAATTCGGCACTGTCACCGGCCGCAAGCGCCGCTGCGGCTGGTTCGACGCGGCACTCGTGCGCCAGTCGGTCGCCACCAACGGCATCACCGGCATCGCGCTCACCAAGCTCGATGTGCTCGACGGCCTGGACGAACTGAAAATCTGCGTCGGTTACACGCTTGATGGCCAGGAGATCGACCATCTGCCGGCGAGCCAGGGCCAGCAGGCACGCGTCGTACCGAAGTACATCACGCTGGAGGGCTGGAAGGAATCGACCGTCGGCGCTCGCAAATGGGCCGACCTCCCGGCACAGGCGATCAAGTATGTCCGCCAGGTCGAAGAACTGATCGGGGCGCCGGTAGCGTTGCTTTCGACCAGCCCCGAGCGCGAAGACACCATACTTGTGACCGATCCCTTCGAGGACTAAGATTTGATTTGACACCTGTTCCGGACTGGATTCGCACAACGAAAGGCCGGAGATCACGAGAAAGTTCTTATGGCGGATTTTGTAGCAGTCATTCGTAGGGCCGTTGATGGCCTCACGGACAATTCTCCGGATATGCGGGTCAAGGTCTATGACAAGGCTCGCGGCGCCGTGCGTCGGCAACTCGAGGCGATGAACCCGCGTCCGTCGGACGAACTGGTGCAGCGTCAGCTCGACAAGCTCGAAAACGCCATCTCCGAAGTCGAGGGCGAGCATGCCGAGGCGCTGCCGGCAGAGAAAGTTTCCGTCGAGGAAAGCGCTCCGGCCGTGGTCAAGACGCCCCCGGTTCCCGAACCGGTTCAGGTACTCGAACCGCCACCGGAGCATGTTACTGCATCCGAGGTTCCCGAAAGGGAGGTGATGCAGGAGCCCACGGCTGTTCCAGAGCCGGTTCAGGACGTCATCGAGTCCGCGCCGGTGGCGTCTGAGCCGACAGAGCCCGAGCCAGAGGTGCAGCAGCATTGGACACCGGAGGCGGCGGAACTGCCTCCTGCTGTTGCTCCCGCGCATGACGAAACGGCCCATCCGGACGCGGCGGCTGCTGCCGATCACGACCAGGGGCCGTCTTACATTGGCCTGGAGCCAGTCGAGGATCCTGCCAACGATCACACGGCCTTTGCCGAGCAGGCTACCGCATCCCACTACGGTGAGCCTGCCGCGGCCCACGATGTTCACGCTATTGAGAGTGTGACCCCGCCCGAAGCTGCCGCTGAGGCGCCGGCGACGGCGAAGGCGATGCCGTGGGAATGGAGCGACGAACCGGCGGACGCCGAGCCGGACGAAGTGACAGCCCATGAGGTGATCGCCCGAGAAGAGCAAACGCGGGATGTCGCGCCGCATGAGGTTGCCGCGGAGACCGCACCGGAATGGAGCTGGCCTGAGGAGGCAACGACCGGCGCGCCGGCGCCAGAGCAGAAGAAGGCAAAGGACAACGCCTGGAGCGATCTCGAGGACCTGATCGGGTACCAGCCGAGTTCGAATGCTGCTGCGACACCGGCGGCATCGGCTGATGCACTAGGGGCCGCCGGCGCGACCGAGACGGCAGTGCGTAACGGACAGCGGCCGTTCCGGGCCGAGCCGCGCAAGCGCAAAATCAGCTTTGCCAAGATCGGCGCAACGGTAGCGGCACTCGCCGTCATCGGCGGCGCGGGAGCTGCCTATTGGCTCAACCGCGATACCGTCGACGGGATGATCGCCGATCTTGTCGCTCCCGCAGCAACCCCTGCCGGTGATACGGGCGGCACGAACGGCGATGCCGGTGCAGTTGCTACGGGCAACGGTCAAGGCGAGGCGGCGGGGACGCGGGTTGCTTCGGCCGAGAGCGGCAAGACAAAGTTCACGCAGCGCCTGCTTCCCGACGGTACGGAGTCAGACGATGGCCCGGCTGTCGTGGCGGGCGATGCCACGGCGGAGGAAGGGAAGTCCGTGGCAGAGCAGACGACCGAGGTAGCGTCTGCCGAAACGATCGGCACGGCAACCGGTATTCCGGCTGCGGGCGGAACTGCAACGGCGACTGACGGCGCTGCGAATGTCGGAACGCCCGTCACGGGCGCAACAACCGAAGCTGCGGCCGGCCAGGCTACGGCTGGTGCTGCGGCTGGGGTGGCGCCAACCGGAACGGCGCAGACTACGACTACCGCCGAACAGCCGCCGGTCGGCGTTTCGCAGAAGATGTTCCTTTATGAAGAGCGGCTCGGCCAGTCCGCGCCGACGGCAATCGATGGGACCGTGGTCTGGTCGAAGGCTGAGGAGTCGCCCGGCGGCGATGCCAAGCCGGAGCCTGTGATCCGTGCGCAAGTCAACGCTCCCTCGAACGGCTTGACGGCACAGCTGACCATCCGGCGCAATGCCGACAAGTCTCTTCCGGCGAGCCACCTCGTCGAGATCGTCTTTGCGCTGCCGCCGAATTTCGAGGGCGGTAACATCGACAGCGTCCAGCGCGTGGCCATGAAGCAGACGGAGCAGGATCGCGGTGATCCTCTGATCGCGGTTCCCGCCAAGATCACCGAGGATTTCCACATGATCGCGCTGAACGATTTCCCGGATGCGATCACACGCAATGCGGAGCTCCTGAAGAGCCGCGACTGGATCGATATCCCGATCACCTACCGCAACGGCCGGCGCGCCCTGATCACGCTGGAGAAGGGGACGACGGGGGCGGAGGTGTTCAACTCTGTGATGAGCGCGTGGGCGACTCTGGCACCAACAGCAAACAGCCAGTGATGGTATGCGACAGAAACAGAAAAGCCCGGACCTGCGCCGGGCTTTTTCGTTTTTCGTTATCGAGGAGAGACGCCTAAGCATCCTCAATCGTGCGGACGGACTTGGCTTGTTCGACGGCAAGCTTCTGAACGGCTTCCTGCACCTTCTCAAAGGCACGGACCTCGATCTGGCGCACACGCTCGCGGCTGATGTCGAACTCGGTTGACAGTTCCTCGAGGGTGACCGGATCCTCGGCGAGGCGGCGGGCCTCGAAGATGCGGCGCTCGCGCTCGTTGAGAACGCCCATGGCGCGCGCCAGCATGGCGCGGCGGGTCTCCAGTTCGTCCTGCTCGATCAGCGTCTCTTCCTGGCTGTCACGGTCATCCACAAGCCAGTCCTGCCACTGTCCGGAGTCACCTTCGCTGGCCTTGATCGGCGCGTTCAGCGAGGCGTCGCCGGAGAGGCGGCGGTTCATCGACACGACTTCCTCTTCGGAAACCTGCAACTTGGTGGCGATTTCCGCCACCTGGTCGGGCCGCAGGTCGCCGTCGTCGATCGCCTGGATCTTGCCCTTCATCCGGCGCAAGTTGAAGAAGAGCCGTTTCTGGTTGGCAGTCGTTCCCATCTTCACCAACGACCAGGAGCGCAGGATGTATTCCTGGATCGATGCCTTGATCCACCACATGGCATAGGTGGCCAGGCGGAAACCGCGCTCGGGATCGAATTTCTTCACCGCCTGCATCAGGCCGACATTGCCTTCGGAGATGACTTCGCCGATCGGCAGGCCATAGCCGCGATAGCCCATGGCAATCTTCGCCACGAGGCGCAGATGGCTCGTCACCAGCTGATGGGCGGCGTTGCGATCGTCATGTTCCTGGTAACGCTTGGCGAGCATGTATTCCTGCTGCGGCTCAAGCATCGGAAATTTGCGGATTTCGTCGAGATAGCGGTTAAGACCGCCTTCGCCGGCCGTGACGGACGGCAATGTGTTGCGGGCCATCGAGCACCCCTTTCCTTGGTACGGCTTCCTCTCTAGGCAAGCCTTGAGCGGAGCCTGATCCGGACCGGATCCCCGTTCGTGATCATGCTCCGGGGCGGGACTTGGCGACCCCGCCAGAGTGTAAGATAGGTGTGGCGAAACAATGGTTCAAGCACCGGTCGTTTCACGAAGCGGTGAAAACCGGAATGATTGTGCGGCTTGTGCGGTCAACACAATATTTCGTGCTGACGGACCGGAATTTCAAGGGCAGCGCTGTCGGCGTGCCAGCCTCAGCCCATCGTTCGCAGCGCCTCCAGCAGCGTCTCCAGGTCCGCTGGCGCAGGGGCCTCGAAGCGCATGACTTCGCCTGTCGTCGGATGCTCGAATTGCAGCATGAAGGCGTGCAGCGCCTGGCGGTGAAACCCGTTCACCACCGCGCGTGCCTGCTCGGGCAACAGGTTCGCCTTGGTCTTGAAGGCGGCGCCGTATTCGGGGTCGCCAATCAGCGGATGGCCGATATGGGCCATGTGGACACGGATCTGGTGCGTGCGGCCGGTTTCCAGCTCGCACTCGACCAGCGAGGCGAGGCAGGTCGCGTCCGGCTTTTCGCCATAGCGTTCGACCACCTCGTAATGGGTGATAGCCTCGCGCGCATCATCGCTTTCCTCGCGCTTCACCGCGCGCTTTGTACGGTCGCCGGCGCGGCCAAGCGGCGCGTCGATCGTGCCGCGTAGCTGCTTCGGGCGGCCCCAGACGACAGCCTGGTAGGCGCGCTCCAGCGGGCCGCTGCGACCGTGGTCGGCGAACTGCTCCGAGAGATGGCGGTGGGCTGTGTCGTTCTTGGCGGCGACCATGACGCCGCTCGTTTCCTTGTCGAGCCGATGCACGATGCCAGGCCGGCGCACGCCGCCGATGCCGGACAGGCTGGTGCCGCAGTGGTGGATCAGGGCGTTGACGAGCGTCCCGGTCCAGTTGCCGGCGCCCGGATGCACGACAAGACCCGCGGGCTTGACGACGACGATCAGGTCGTCGTCCTCGTAGAGTACTTCCAGCGGAATGTCCTCACCCTTCGGCTGGGGATCCTCCGGCTCGGGCAAACCGATCTCGACGACGTCCTTGGGGTGCACCTTGCGCTTGGGCTCGGTCGCGGCGGCACCGTTGACCAGGACGGCGCCCTGTTCGATCAGCGCCTTGATCCGGCTGCGCGAGAATTCGCCGCCGAGCGCTTCTGCGAGCCAGGCGTCGATGCGCCCTGCGGCATCCTCGCCGGCCGTCAGGACTTTCCTTGTGTCGTCGGCTTGTTTAAAGGGGTCGCTCATTCAAAGATTGTCCTGCCTGTCGGAGACGCTACCGCTCATGTCGAATATCGAGATCGATGAACAAGAAGAAAAGCCGCTCGATCCGGCCATGGAGAACGTCCGTCGCAAGATGGTTCGCCTGCAGCTCGTTTCGGGCGGCATCATGCTCGTCATGTTCATGGCGGTGCTCGCGGCCATTGTCTACAAGGTGACGCGGACGGATGGCAAGCCCGAAAGCGGCGTTTCCGCTGGTCTGGAAGTGCCGAGCGACGGGCCGCTGACGGGCGCGGTCGCATTGCCGGATGGCTTCACCGTCTCGTCGGTTTCCCAGTCGGACGGACAGATCCTGTTCTATGGCGCATTCGCCGATGGCGCCCGCAAGGCGATCCTGTTCGACATCGCGGCCGGCCGGATCGTGGCCGACATCGACGTGACCGGCAGGTAATGCATCGTGGCGGGCGAACCGATCCGCATTCCCGACATGGACGATCCACGGATCGCGGTCTTCCGCGCGATCCGCGAGCGTGACCTGGTCGGGCGGGAAGGGCGGTTCGTCGCCGAAGGCACCGTTGTGCTGCGCATGTTGGCTGCTGCCCATGCCAAGCAAGGCGACTTTCGGGCGGAAGCAATCTTGCTGCTTGAGAACAGGCTTGGCGGGGTCGCAGAAATTCTGGCGGCTTTTCCGCCGGAGGTTCCCGTCTATGTGGCAGACCGCTCCGTCTTCAATGCGATCGCCGGTTTCGACATGCATCGGGGCGTTCTTGCGATAGGGCGGCGAGTGGGCACGTCAGATCCGACCGCGCTGATCGCCTCGCTTCCCCCGGAAAGCCTGGTGCTCGCCGCTTGCGGCATCTCCAATCATGACAATATGGGGTCGCTCTTTCGCAATGCCGCCGCGTTTGGGGCGGACGCGGTGCTGCTCGACGAAACCTGCTGCGATCCGTTGTATCGAAAGGCGATCCGCGTTTCCGTTGGCGCCGCCTTGAGCGTTCCATTCGCCCGCGGCGGCGGCGCGCAATCTCTGCTGGGAAGCCTTGCTGACGCCGGCTTTGCAATCTGGGCGCTGTCGCCTCGGGGGGAGGCATCGATTGCGGAGATCGCGGCTTCGCCTCGACTGGCGCTGGTCGCCGGGACGGAAGGCGAGGGCCTTCCTGAAGCCATCCTGTCGCGCTTCCACACGGCCCGCATTCCACAAAGGCCAGGCCTCGACAGCCTGAACGTTGCCACCGCAAGCGGGATTGCACTCTATCAGATGGCGCTTCTCAGCGGTCGCGTGCGATAGGCTTCGGTGCCGCGAGGCTGCGCGCTACTCTTGTGGCGGCAGCATGTCCTTGGTGCGTTTCGCCAGGCTGAGCCGGTTGGGATCGACGGATGGGCCGCTCTGATCCAGCAGACTGCGAATCGGCGAAGCGGTTCCGTCGCGGGCATCCGTCAAAACGATCATCTTTGCTGCGATGTCGGCGATCTCTTCGCGCAACGCTGCGTCCCCTTCTGGCGACGGAGGCTGGGCCAGGTGCTGCGCAATGGCGGCACTACGATCGCGCACGTCCGCCTCAAGTGAAGGGATGTCCATGCCGTTCGTCCCGTTTGCTGGTGTTGTTCCGTTGGTGAATTCGATGAGCGGTGTGGCAGGGGGGGCGGCAAGCAGGGGTTTCATCTCCTGGGTACGGGCGATCCGAGCCGGTCCCTTTGCATCGGCCACGATACCCCTCAATTTGTCGCGCAGACGGGTAATTTCGGCGTCGCGGCGCCCAATCGCTGTATCTTTGCCGGCGCTGTGGCTGACCTCGCGTGCGAGCTTTGCTTCAAGCTGGCGGGATCGGCCTTCCTCGCGCGAAAGCTTGACGCCGGCTTCCTTTAGGCTTGCCTGGGCCGCCCGCAACCCCTCGAGCAGCTTTTCCCGCTCATGACGCAGCGTTTTTATGCGGCTGTTGAGGTTCTCCAACTCTGTCTCACGCGCTGCGCCGACGATCATGCTGTCGTTCAAGTCGGTCTGGACGAGGTCGCGATTGGCATTCAGAATTTCGATGTCGCGCTTCTTGTGCAGGATCTCGCGTTCGGCCGAGTCCAACTGAGACTTGAGCTGTGCAAACTTCTGGTCCTCGTAGCGCAGGGCCGAACGCAGGTCGCCGGCATCGACGTTCATTTCCTCGATCTGCGCCTTGAGGTCGGCATTTTCGGCGGCAAGCCGGCTTGCGTCACGCTTCGATGCTTCAATCCGGACCGAAAGATGGGTGCTCTTTTCGCGCTCGCGCACCAGCTTCTGCGAAATACGAGCGTTCTCGGCGGCAAAGGCTGCGCGTGCCATATCCGTCTGTGCGCGCACCTCCTGCGGGCTGAGCGGCATGGTCGCTTTCATGCGATTTTCGGTATAGGCGACGATGCGGCGCTGGATAGCCGGCGCCACGAGCAGTCCCGTCAGCGTCGCCGCCAGGAAACCTAAGGCAAAAAGCAGGGCATACTCAATCACGACGACGTTTGTCCTGTTCCCCGGAAGACCCCGTCTGGCACTATAGCGGACGGGTCCCCGTTGCACAGGTCCCCGCGAACAATTTCAGTTACGGTCGTAAACTTCCGCGCACAGTCGCCGAATCAGAATGGGTTCCAGGTGGGGTTACGTGTCAGCTTGAGGTAGCCGGCATTGATTCCGAGGCGGGCACCGATGCCGGTGCGGATCGGTACGATGACCATATTCTGCTCCGTCAGTACCGTCATGCCGACACCGGCGACAACGTAGGCTGAGCCAGAAATGCCCGCATAGCGGGTGTAAAGCGCGTTCACGTCCGGGAGGTTATAGACGAGCATCATGGTGCGGCTGCCCTGGCCGCCCCAGTCGAGGCCGAGGGACGGGCCCTGCCAGAACACGGAATGGCTTCCGGCGTTCTTCGTGTTCATCTCACCTTCGCCATAGGTGAGCCCTGCGACGAAGGCGCCCGATCCCTCCTGGCCGAGGATATAGCCGTTCGGCAGACCGTAGGATTCGAACGCACGCTCGACCACTTTGGCGAGCCCGCCGGTGGTGGATCCAAAGAAGCCATGGCCGGCGTCGACGATTTCCTGAACGGTGTATTGCGACCCGCTGGTGCTCTGGGCGTGTGAAGCGGCCGGTGCAGCAAAGGCCCCGATCGCGGCGAGCAGGGCCGCCCTTCTGGTCAAATACAAAGCACCCATGTCTCTACCCCTGTCGTGGTTCGGACGTTGTCATGCCTGGCAATTTGACCGGATCGTGTTAACAATCGGTTTACCAAATGTGGTGTCTTTATGGCTGACTTCTAATTGAACCTGCTCGACGCAATTTTCGCGTGTTAAGTGTCGGTTGATGAAATTCGCCCGCCCGACGGTTGCAAACCGCGCCGCTGTCGGATGCGGGCTTGTTGGAGAATATGATGGCGAAGAATCCGAACCTCACCCTGAGCGGTCCCGACCTCGCAGCCCTTCTGTGCAGCCGCGTCTGCCACGACGTCATTTCCCCGGTCGGCGCGATCAACAACGGGCTGGAACTGCTCGATGAGGGTGGAGCGGACGAGGATGCCATGGATCTCATCCGCACCAGCGCGTTGAACGCCTCGGTCCGCTTGAAGTTCGCCCGGCTCGCCTTCGGCGCCTCGGGCTCCGTCGGTGCCTCGATCGACACGGGCGAGGCGGAAAAGGCGGCGCGCGACTTCGCTGCAGCCGAGAAGAAGACCGAAGTCAGCTGGAGTGGCCCGCGGGCGATCGTCGCCAAGAACCGAGTGAAGCTCCTGCTCAACCTGTTCCTCGTCGCCTACGGTGCGATTCCGCGTGGCGGCTCGATCGACATTACGCTCGATCGGCCCGATCTCGATGCCGAATTCCGGCTGACAGTGAAAGGGCGCATGTTGCGGGTGCCGCCGAAGTTCGTGGAAATGCTCTCCGGACAACTCGAAGAGGCAGTCGACGCCCATACGATCCAACCGTACTATACGGTGCTCTTGGCCGAGGAAGCCGGCATGGAACTGGAGGTCGTTCCGACTGCCGAGGAGATCACCTTCATTGCCAAGGTGCCTGCCGCCTGAAGTCGATGTGACGTCGGTAACCATTTGTTTGCCAGGGATGGCTACACTTGCTTCATAATTGGCCGCTCATGTGAGCGTGGAATTGGAGCAGGCTATGCGGCGCATCATGATTGCTGACGGGTCCGACGTTGTTCGCAAGGTCGGAAAGCGCATTCTATCGGGTCTCGATTATCTCGTGCTCGAAGCGTCGAATTCGCTTGAGGCTCTTGTCCGCTGCGAAACGGAACTGCCGAACGTGATTATCGTAGACTCTACGATGGATGGCGCTCTGGAACTGATCAGTAACATCCGGATGCTGCCG
This sequence comes from Rhizobium sp. ARZ01, assembly GCF_014851675.1. Taxonomy (NCBI): domain Bacteria; kingdom Pseudomonadati; phylum Pseudomonadota; class Alphaproteobacteria; order Hyphomicrobiales; family Rhizobiaceae; genus Rhizobium; species Rhizobium sp. ARZ01. The sequence goes on along the minus strand of NZ_JACVAE010000001.1, from coordinate 2,573,203 downwards.
AAAGGCGACACCGTGCGTATCTTCTACTGTGTGGTCGAGGCCGACCTGAAGAAGATGATGATGGGCAAACGCGCCGGCGCGGACGACTTCCTGCTGAAGCCGTTCGATCGCAAGATCCTCACCACGGTCTTCGCCAATCTCTCGATCGCAGCCTGACGGGAAAACAGGATAAAGAAAACGCGGTCGCCCAGTCCGGGCGGCCGCGTTTTCGTTTGTGAAGTTTGTGTGGTTGCTGAGACCGGGTGAGTCAGAGTCGGATAACAAAAAACCCGCCGGCGAGGGCGGGTTTTGCAACATGAGCGACTCGGGACAGGTCAGGCGGATTCGAGATAATCGCCGTCCGGCTCGCGCAGCACGTAGCCGCGGCCCCAGACCGTTTCGATGTAGTTCGCGCCGCCGGCTGCGTTTGCGAGCTTCTTGCGCAGCTTGCAGATGAAGACGTCGATGATCTTCAGTTCCGGCTCGTCCATGCCGCCATAAAGGTGGTTGAGGAACATTTCCTTCGTCAGCGTCGTGCCCTTGCGCAGCGAGAGCAGCTCGAGCATCTGGTATTCCTTGCCGGTCAGGTGCACCCGCTGGCCGCCGACTTCGACGGTCTTGGCGTCGAGGTTGACGATGAGCTCGCCCGTGGAGATGACCGACTGCGCGTGGCCCTTCGAGCGGCGAACGATAGCGTGAATGCGGGCAACCAGCTCGTCCTTGTGGAAGGGCTTGGTCATGTAGTCGTCTGCGCCGAAACCGAGGCCGCGCACCTTGTCCTCGATGCCGGCCATGCCGGAGAGGATCAGGATCGGCGTTTTGACTTTGGCCAGGCGCAGCGTGCGCAGCACTTCGTAGCCCGACATGTCCGGCAGGTTCAGGTCCAGCAGGATGATGTCGTAGTCATAGAGCTTGCCGAGATCGACACCCTCTTCACCGAGATCCGTCGTGTAGACATTGAAACTTTCGGATTTGAGCATCAACTCGATGCTCTGCGCCGTCGCGCTGTCGTCTTCGATGAGTAGTACCCGCATTTCTGTCCCCTTTTCCGCCGCTCAAGGTGTCCTGGCCCCTCTACGCGATACGGATCCAGTCGTTGCCTGATTTGGAGGCTGCCACCGAATGGTTAACAAATTCTGATTCACTCTGGCAAGATGGATCGAAGTTGTTAATTAAATTTAGCAGGCCCCTGAATTCATGTAGAAAATTGAGAGCGCACTCTTCACGTTCATTGTGAGGAAATTGCGCTAACCGACTCTTTCGACTCGTGATTACAAGGCGTACGGCATTTTGGCTTTTGCATTTACCGACCCTTAAATCATGCTGCCTATGATTAACGATGCCCGTAAACGAAAGGTTACCAGCGGTAGGGTTTCGTTAAGATCGCTGAAATTTTTTGTTAAGGCCGGCTCGTTCAGCCGGCGCACGGGCAAAATGTCGGCCTGCTTCGATCTGAATATCAGGCGAAGCATGCCTTAAGCTTGTAAGGTTGGCGGCGTGTGCCGCCCGCCAGGTGCCGGGGTTTCGTTATCCACGGGAGTATTGCGTATGAAATCACGTGAGAGCCTTGTTCGCCTGAAGGAATTTCAGGTGAAAGAGAAAAGGCGGCAGTTGAGCCAGTTGCAGATGATGATGTCCGAGTTCGAGCGGATGTCGAAGGAACTGGAAAACCAGATCGCCATCGAGGAGAAGAAATCCGGTATTTCCGATCCGAGCCATTTTGCCTATCCGACGTTCGCCAAGGCTGCCCGTCAGCGGGCGGACAACCTGCTTGTTTCCATTCGCGAATTGAAAGTGCAGCAGGACGCCGCCGAACTGGCGCTGGAGGAGGTGGAAGCCGAGCATGCCAAGGCCGCGGCGCTGGAAGAGCGTGATAACGCGGTGCGCCTTCGCGCCTAAGGCGAAGCGTCGAGCCGGCAATTGCCGGAGGTCTCTTTTTCGAAAGCCCCTCAAGACCCGGCAAAGCCGCGGTCGTGGGGGCTTTTTGTGTTGGAACAAGAACAATCCATGATCCATGACTCGCGACGGGACGTGGACAGATTCTGGCGTCGGGCAACGACCAGCGTTCTTTCTGACGTGCTGGGGTATGCTTGAAAAGATCGCCTCGATGCTTGCAAAAAGTTGGCCTAGTGCCTTATGGGCTCTGCGTCTTAAAACTTATTCATATTTTGTTTTGCGGTCCGAGGGGCCGAATTCTTACAGTTTAATTTATTTGGAGAGCCGAATGCCCGTTCCCGAAGCAGATGACGCGAGGCTCACAGAAATTTCAGCTAAAAAGCTGAATGTCCTTGTTACGGGCGGCGCAGGTTTTGTCGGCTCTCACCTATGTGAATTCCTGATCGGGCGCGGATACTACGTATTCTGTCTGGATACCTTTCAAACCGGCCGTGCCTCAAATCTTTCGACTATCGGGCACAATGGCCGATTGACTGTCGTGCAGCACGACATCAAAGCGGGCATTCCGGACGATCTTCCGGTGTTCTCGGAAATCTACAATCTCGCCTGTCCGGCGTCGCCGGTTCACTATCAAGCTGATCCCGTTTCGACTGCCATGACGAATAGCCAGGGAACTTGGAACGTCTTGTGTCGCGCCGAGCGTGACAACGCCCGGGTTTTTCATGCCTCGACCTCGGAAATCTACGGCGACCCCGAGGTGCATCCCCAATCGGAGGAATATTGGGGCAACGTCAATCCGGTGGGGCCGCGGTCATGTTACGATGAGGGCAAGCGGTTTGCGGAATCGCTTTGCACAGATTTCGGGCGTACGCGCGGCTTAGCGGTCAGGATGGCGAGGATTTTCAATACATATGGGCCGCGCATGCAGGAGGACGATGGCCGAGTCGTCTCCAACTTTATTATCCAGGCTCTCCTCGGACGCCCGCTCACCATCTACGGGGACGGAAGCCAGACGCGCTCATTCTGCTATGTCGATGATCTCATTCGCGGGATCGATCTGCTCATGCATTCCGATGTCGCCGGACCCGTCAATATCGGCAATCCCGCGGAACTCGCGGTAGGAGAACTTGCGCAGCTTGTTCTGGAGATCACCGGATCAAAGTCAACGGTTCTTCATATGCCGCTGCCCGTTGACGATCCGCGGCGCCGCAAGCCGGATATCACAAGGGCCGGCGAAACCTTAGGGTGGCGGCCGCTAACCGAACTGCGCGAGGGCTTGACCAGAACGATCGCGTACTTCGATTCGGAGCTTTCGAAGCAGGCGCGGCCCAGCAGTGGCACGCCTGGTCCCCGTCTGCGCGCGGCCTCGGCATAGGTCAGAGATTGACGACATCGGTCCATTCGGGATGGCGCATCGCTTGTGCGCGAAAGAAGGGGCAGAGCGGCATGATCTTCCAACCGCCGGAACGTGCTTGGTCGACAGCATGGATTGCGAGCGCCTGGCCGACGCCGCGGCCGCGGAGTGCATCGGGAACACCTGTGTGATCGATGATGATCAGCTTCGCTGAAGCCCGGGAATAGGTCATTTCCGCCTCGTGGCCGTCGACTGTGACCGAGTAACGACCGTGCGAACCGTCTTCCGTGCTGCGAATGTCCATCGTCACTTCTCCTTCAGGCTTGGCAGATTTGTTCTAACAGTTCCGGCAAGGATATCACCGGCCGGCAGGTCGAGACGACGTTTGTCCGACGAAAGTGTTATGGATGGGCACCGATTCACCTCGAGGCGCGCAATGGCCCTGATCGTTCCTGCCCTGCTTGTCCTTTCGGCATTGTCGCTCGCATTCGGGATGATCCTGCCGCTGGTCCTGTTCGAAAAACTCTACTTTTTCAGTGAGACGCCGTCGCTGCTCGGCATCATCGCCTCGTTGTGGGTGCAGGGAAACCAGCTGTTGGCCATTGTTGTCGGCCTCTTCTCGATCGTGTTTCCGGTGATTAAGCTCATCGGCGTTGCTTTTGAGGCGACCAGCAAGGGGAACGGCAAGCACGATCGGCTCCTCGCCCGCCTGCTTCCGCTTCTTGCGCGTTGGTCGATGATGGATGTGATGCTTGTCGCGCTGGTGATCGTGGCGGCCAAGACCAGTGGTATGGCGGCTGCCTTCACGCAGCCGGGCCTTTGGTTCTACGCGGCTTCAGCGATGATGACGAGCCTGCTCCAGATGCAGTTGCGGCCGCATTGAGCGGCCGCGAGACATATGACGAAGCGCCCTGACGGCGTATCAGTGCCTGTACTGCTGGATGCGCGTGGTGCGCAGGCCTGCCAGGCCATGATCATTGATGGAAGACTGCCAGGACAGGAATTCCTCTACCGTCAGCGTATAGCGTTCGCACGCTTCCTCCAGGCTGAGCAGGCCACCGCGGACAGCAGCCACGACTTCGGCCTTCCGGCGGATCACCCAGCGCCGCGTATTGGCTGGCGGCAGGTCGGCGATCGTCAATGGGCTGCCATCGGGGCCGATGACATACTTTACCCGGGGTCGTATCAATTCGGTCATAGGACTCTCTACATACACACAAGACCAAGTGGCCCCACTGTAGTTTGCCACATTTAAAAATTAGCTAAGCCAGCCGTAACAATTCGCTAACAATTTGAGCGGCTTCCGCGGATCATATCTTTCTTTGATGCAGTCACTGTCCAGGTTGCAGTACTTTCTCGTCTGTTATCAAGAATTGCATGGGAGCCATGAGAAATAACTATTTCCACGGCAGACGTGCTTCTGATAGGACGCGCGCAGGTCGCAAGTCGCAAGTTGTGTCGTCGCTCCGGCCATTGGATTTGGATGATGAGAGATACTGACAACGCAGCGACGCAGCATGGTCGATTGCCAGAGTTCCTGAGCGGCACGGCGCTGGCGCGTGTACAGACGGATTACGAGGTGCTGCAGCTGATGCGGCGCTGCGCCAACCATTTCGGCCTCAGCTATTTCCTCGTGGCGCGTTTTCCTGAAGCTGAAAAGCAAAGCTTCTCCGAGCGGCTGCTCGTCAGCAACTGGCCCGCGGAGTTGGTGCGGGCTTATGACGAACTCGGCGTGTTTCACGCCAGCCGGCTTGTGGCGGACGTAGCGGCGACGAAACGTCCTGTCCATGGCGACCAGGATCTGCTGGCGCCGAAGGCGAAAGGACCGGACAGCGGCGTTGCCGAACTTGCCGTACGACACGACCTGACAAGATCGATCGCGTTTCTGCTGCACTCGACCTCGGGAGAGCCTTTCATTGTGGTCTTTTCCGGTAAGCAGGCGCCCCACGAGCTGGACGACGTGGCGGCGCTGTATTTTGGTGCAGTGCAATTGTTCGAATGCCTGGAGCAGACTTTTGCCTCTGGCCCGGCCTCGCGCGAGAAGCTGTCGAGCCGCGAGATCGAATGCCTGCGCTGGGCCGCCGCCGGAAAGAGCAGCGACGAGATCGCCATCATCCTCGGTATCTCGGCCTATACGGTCAGCAGCTATTTCAAGACCGCGACCAAGAAACTGGGTGCTGTGAATCGGATGCAGGCGATCGCCTCGGCGATGCGGTTGAAGCTGATCTGACGGAATACGGCGGCTCGCCGACGGGAACATGCGCCAGGCGGCATCGCGCTGCCCTATTCACTCAGCTTCGAAAGGGTGGATAGCCTTGCCGATTCGGCCTCACTTGCTCCGGAACCGACAAGTTTCTATATGTCGGCCGACGGGCGCCCTGAAGGCGCCGGACAGAAGCATGCGATTGCTGCCGCGAAGGTCTTGTTGGCCCTGAGGCATGTCGCCCGAAAGTGCGCCGCGGTTTTGAACACGATATGCCAAAGCGCAAAGACTTTTAGCTTGTCGCGTGATTCCATTTCGCGCAGCACGCTTTGGAAGAGCCAACGGATGGAAGCCGTGAACAGTCTCGATTTCGACAGGAAGCCAGAAAATACGCGCGTTGTCGTCGCCATGTCGGGCGGTGTGGACTCATCCGTCGTCGCCGGGCTTTTGAAGCGAGAGGGTTATGACGTTCTCGGCATCACGCTGCAGCTCTACGACCACGGTGCGGCGGTACACCGGGCCGGCTCCTGCTGCGCCGGCCAGGATATCGAGGATGCGCGCCGCGTCTGCGAGATGCTCGGCATTCCCCATTATGTGCTCGATTACGAAAAGCGCTTTCGCGAGACCGTGATCAATCCCTTTGCCGAGAGCTATATCGCCGGCGAGACGCCGATACCGTGTGTGGCCTGCAACCAGACGGTCAAGTTTGCCGATCTTCTGGCGACTGCAAAGGAACTCGGCGCCGACGCGCTTGCGACCGGCCACTATATTCGCTCGCGGCCCAATCCGACGCCGGAGGACCCCGGCCGGCGCGCGCTCTATCGTCCGGTCGATGCCGAGCGCGACCAGAGCTACTTCCTGTTTGCCACCACCCAGGAGCAGATCGACTATCTGCGTTTTCCGCTCGGACACCTGTCCAAGGCCGAGACGCGGGCGCTTGCCGAGAAAATGGGGCTCGTCGTCGCTAAGAAGGCCGACAGCCAGGACATCTGCTTTGTGCCACAGGGCAAATACACCGATATCGTTTCGAAGCTGAAGCCGAATGCTGCGCTTGCCGGCGACATCGTGCACATCGATGGCCGCGTGCTTGGCCAGCACGAGGGCATCCTCCACTACACGATCGGCCAGCGCCGCGGCATCGGTATTGCCACCGGCGAGCCGCTCTATGTGGTTTACCTCGATGCGCGCTCACGCCGGGTCATCGTCGGGCCGAAAGAGGCGCTGGAGACACGCCGGCTCTATCTGCGCGATGTCAACTGGCTCGGGGACGGCGATCTTGAGGCCACTGCAGGCGCCGGCTTTTCTTGTTATGCCAAGGTGCGCTCGACGCGACCGCCGCGCCCGGCGATGCTGCATGCCGACGAGGGGGGACTCTATGTCGAACTTGCCGAGGGCGAGGCGGGCGTAGCGCCCGGCCAGGCCTGCGCGCTCTATTCGGGCGAGGGCGAGGACGCGCGCGTCTTCGGCGGCGGCTTCATCGCCCGTTCCGAGCGCGAAGCGGCCGCCGAAGCGGCCCTGAAGCGCATTCTCGCAAGCCCGGCCGCGGCCTGAGGAAGCGAATTCACAAGCCTTTGCCCGGGCGCGCATTTTTTGCCGGAAACGGCGCTTGACACCTTGGGGAAGGGCACCTTATAAGCCGCCCGTCCCGAACGGAAAACAAAGCAAACGTTTCCCGTTTCGCCCGGCGGCGGAGTAGCTCAGTAGGTTAGAGCAGAGGAATCATAATCCTTGTGTCGGGGGTTCGAATCCCTCCTCCGCTACCATGCGTCGCCCCATGCGTCTTTATGGGGGCGCCCGGCTTGGTCCTCCTGTACTGTGATAGCTTATTGCACGGCCCGCGGACGTGACGTCAATAGCGCGAACCGCCTGTGTTGTCTGAACTTCCGCGACCCATGTCGTTGCCGCCTTGGTGGTCGCGCTGACTATAGGTATCCATTCGAGCAGACTGACACCCGGACAGTACCAACGATGATACGACCAAGAAGAGTAAGAACCGCCTGAACATGGTTCCCTCCGCACACGCATACTTCGGAAAAGACTCTCCTTCCATATGCCATCGGTGGCAAGTCTGCAGCGTATTTCGATGCTTCTCAGTTTCGCCAATGAGGAATACGGATCAGACATGGCGCAGGGCATTTTCGTATTCGTGGCAAACGCCATCGGCGGAGGATGGGAATGTTCCTGCCTTCGATGATGAGAGGAAGCCGACTAGATTACCGCCCCTCGGGTGGCAAGGGCGTAGCTGCCTGCCATGCCTTACACCATAAAATTGCCACCTGACGGAGAATCGCCGGACAATGCAGCCTGCACAAGACGAAGCCCGGCAACAACGCGTTCGTCTGAGTTTTCGTGGCTTAGGCAGATCCTCATCGCTGCCAGTTCTCGTGATGCAATCGCAAAGGTATCGGCTGGCTGAATAAGTACGCCGGCCCGGCTGAGGGTCTGCAGGACGTCTGCTCCCGAACACTGATCGGGAAGCGTGAGCCACAGATGAAAGCCGCACGGATCGCTCTTGAACGAATGCCCAAGCAGCACTTCCTTTGCCATCGCTTGCCGCCTGGCGGCGTGCAGGCGCTGACCTTCGTTCAGTCGGAGAGCAGTCCCGTCTTCTATCCAGCGGCTTGCGATTTCTGCCATCAGTGGTGGTGGCATCCAGGAGGACAGGCTGATAACCGAGCGGATAGTGGGTGTTAATGTTGGGGGAGCGTGGACATAACCAACACGAAGACCTGGCGCGACCGACTTCGAAACGCTTGTCACGAATACCGTTCGCTCCGGTGCGTACATGGCCAGTGGTGCCGGGCGCTGCATTGGAAGCAGGCCGAATACGTCATCTTCGACAATCGTCAGGTCATGCGTCTGAGCTATGGTCGCGATTCGTCGCCGTCGTTCCTCGCTCATTGTCGCCGCCGTCGGGGTTTGTAGCGTCGGCGTGCAGTAAAGAACGCGCGCTGCCGTGGCCTTGCAGGCACATTCCAAGGCATCGGGCAGCAGCCCTTCTTCATCAATGCTTACCGGGCGTATGCGCGCGCCAAGATGCCTGGCGATTGCTTTGACAGGCGGGTAGACGAGTTCCTCGGTCAAAAGCGTGTCGCCGGACCGAAGCAAGGCCAACAATGAGGCGAAGATGCCTTGCTGCGCTCCGTTCGCCAGCAGTGTGGCCTCCGCCGTTGCGCGCAGTCCGAAATTTTCCATCCACATTGCCCCAGCGCCCTGGTGGCGAAGGCGCGTTCGCACATCCTGATGGTCGAGATAGGACGCCATGTCCTGGGTTCCGGCAATCGTTCTCAGCGTGTCTGCCAGAAGCGCACCAGTCTCTCCTGCAAATGGAAGATTTAGTGAGAAATCTATCGGCCCGTTGCTTTGCGATCGGATGAGACCGTCGGCTTGTCCAGCGCTCTCAGTTTTCGTCTGTATTCGGATGAATGTTCCGCGCCCAACCTCGCCATCCACATAGCCGCGTCTGCGCGCTTCATTGTAGGCGCGCATGACCGTGTTCGGAGAAAGGCCGAGGTCGAATGCGAGGTTGCGTTGCGGCGGCAACTTGTCACCCGGTTTCAGCACCCCGGCATTTATATCGTCAGCGATCGCATCGACGAGCGCCTTCGCGCGCGTTCCCGGTCGACCGTCTAGCACCGGTTTCCATATTGCCATGCAGGCAATGTTCTCATTGCATCGATAAATTGGCAAGCGTATCAAGGCAATATGCATTGATATCTGGCATGGCGGCGCACTGCCACGCGACACAGGAAATCTTGAACATGGCCAGCAATCTCGGCGGCCGGCATCATGTCGGCATCGCGCTCGCATTTGTTTGTCTGCTTCTATTGGGCGTGATGCCGGTCATCTCGAACGGCCGTCCCCCCGGATCGGGGGCGTTGGTTTTCGCTCTCTGGCTCTCGATCTGGCAGCTTCTGTTTTCGCTGCCACTATTGATCCGCGAGTGGCGCGGCGGTGAGCGCGGACTCATGAGCGCAACATTGTCGCGCGCCAGGAGGAACCGGATCCTTTGGATCACATTGTTTACGGGGGCGCTTTTCGGCATTTCCACCTGGGCCTATGTATTGGCGTTCGAAAAGGTGGGCGCAACGAACGCCGCTCTCGCGCTTCAGGCTTATCCGCTCTGTGCGGCGACATTGGAAGCGGTGTTTCTCGGGCGTCGAAAGGGCCTGGCCGAGGTCGGATTCACCGGTCTGCTCCTGATTGCACTCTACTATCTGTCGACCGACGGCACCTGGCGACCGGCAGGGCTTTCACCTTGGTTCGGCGTTGCATTCGCCGTGCCGGCGATCTGGAGCATTGCCCACGTTATCCTGCGGGAAACCTTGGTCTCGACGCCGATCACTCCCAATCAGGTTACTACATCGCGTCTGATTGTATCGACATTTGTCCTTGCCGTGCTCGCGCTCACATTTGAAGAGCCAGGCGAAGTCTGGCGCACCGGTCTATCACCCGTTTTTCAGGCTTTTGCCCTGTTGATGGGGCTGGCCTACTACCTTGAACTCGCCATCTGGTTCAACGCCATGAAGCATATCGACGTTTCTGTGGCCAGCACAATCACAGTTCCAGCCCCGGCCATCACGATGATCTTCGCTGCGTTGTTTCTGGGAGATGCGATACAGGGAACGCAGATTGCTGCCTTCGGCATGATCGTCATCGGGTTGTTCGGGCTGCTGCGTTATGCCAGGCCGGCACTGCAGCAGCCACCGTGAGATCTGCCATTTGCAGAGCCCCGCACAGTTGCTGTGCGGGGCTGTTATGTGCCTTTAACCCTGCGCAACCACCTGCCGCTGCATGCCGAGGCCGGCAATGCAGACTTCCATGCGATCGCCTGCTTTCAGGTAGCGCGGTGGCTTCATGCCCATGCCGACACCGGGCGGGGTGCCGGTGGTGATGACGTCGCCCGGTTCCAGGATCATGAATTGCGAGATGTAGTGTACCAGGAAGGGAATCTTGTAGACCATGGTGGCGGATGAGCCGTTCTGTACCAGTTCACCATTGACACTGAGCTTCATGGTGAGATCGCTCGTATCCACCTCGTCCTTGGTGACCAGCCAGGGACCGATCGGCCCGAAGGTGGGGCAACCCTTGCCCTTCATCCACTGGCCGCTGCGCTCGATCTGGTAGGCTCGCTCTGAGATGTCGTTGCAGATGCAGTATCCGGCGACATAGTCGAGCGCGTCGGCTTCGGAGACGTAGGAGGCGCGATCGCCGATGACGACGGCGAGTTCGACTTCCCAGTCGGTCTTTTCCGAGCCGCGTGGAATGAGGATCGTGTCATCGGGCCCGACAACGCAGGAAGGGGCTTTGTTGAACAGGACCGGTTCGGGCGGAACTGCCATGCCACTTTCGACAGCATGATCCGCATAGTTGAGACCGACGGCGATGAAATTGCCGACGCGCCCGACACACGCCCCGAGCCGCTCTCCTGCGGGCGCGAGCGGAAGTGAGCCGGGGTCGATGGCCTGCAGCCGTTTCATGCTTTCGCGTCCGAGTACTTCGCCGGTGATATCCGAGACGATGCCGGAAAGATCACGGAGCTTTCCATCTGCATCGATCAGGCCCGGTCTTTCTGATCCCGGCTTTCCAAAGCGAACGAGTTTCATAGGCAATACCTCCCACAGCTTCCGCCGTGCCCGGCGGCGTTCTGACGAATTCTGTTGCATGTCAACTTCCATGAGCCATAGTTGGTGTCAACGATTTTCGAAAATCTATCGAGTTTGGCAAAATGAAAGACATGAACGTCACGGCCAAACAGGCAGGCAGGACCTTGGCTGGCGGCGCCTATGAGCGGATATTGGCCGAGATCCAGGCTGGCCGGTTCCAGCCCGGTGGGCGGTTGCGCTTTGCCGAATTGCAGGCGCTTTGCGATATGAGCGTGACCCCGGTGCGCGAGGCCTTGGCGCGACTGACGGCGGAAGGCTTCACTGTTCTCGATGACCATCGCGGCTACAGCGTTGCCCGACTATCGCTTACAGAACTGCGCGATATCATTGCCAACCGGGTGCTTTGTGAAGGGGAGGCGTTGCGGCTGTCGATCGCCAGGGGGGATGCGGAGTGGGAAGCGCGGGTGGTTGCCGCCCATCACCTGATGGCGCGTGTGCCTCAGGGGCGGGACGACATGCCTTCAGTGATCCGCGAGGACTGGAATGTGCGGCACGCGGCCTTCCACCAGGCTCTGATCTCGGCCTGTGGCTCGCCAATCCTCTTGGAGATCTGCGCCAGGCTCTTTGGCCATGCGGATCGCTACCGCCGGATGTCTGTGAGCCTCACAGGACAGCAACGTGACGCCGGGGCGGAGCATAGACTAATCATGGAGCGGGCGCTGGCGCGGGATGCTATGAGGGCCGTGCAGGCACTGCAGGCGCATTACCAGAAGACTGCAGATGCGCTGGAAACATTCTACGACGCACTCGCATGAAACCAGCATAGACCAGGCCCCGATTCTGGAAGCATCACGCGTTCCTGATTTCGCAACGCTCCGGAAAAGCAATCCCCCTGAAGGCGCCCGGCCTTCAGGGGGATGAATACGTCTTCCGGCGTCGGAGAACGCGCTATTTCGTGGCCTCGGCCGAGGCGACACGTGTCGGTGCAGGCGTCGGCACCGGCGTTTCGATTGAGGAACCTCCGCCGATTGCTGCGTTGAGCGCAACGTAATCCGATGCCAATGTGCGGATGGCTGCCGCCAGCGTGAGCCGGCTGTTGGCGACGTTGCGCTCGGCATCGAGAACGTCGAGGATCGTGCTTGCGCCGCCCTTGTAGCTTTCGCGTGCGAGCGAGAGCGCCTCCTCGTTGGATGCCACCAGCCTGCGCAATGCAGCAACGGTCTGGTAGTCGCGAATGAGGGCAGCCTGCGCGGATTCAACTTCCTCAACGGCATTCAGCACCGTCTGTTTCCAGGCAAGATACTGCTGTTTCGCCTGTGAATCGGCGACATCGACCTGTGCCCTTAGTGCGCCGCCGTTGAATATTGGCAGCACCAGAGTCGGGCCGAAAGTCCAACTGGTAAGGTTGCCGCTGATTGCGCTGATGGTGCGCGCTGCGCCAATCGTTCCATCGAGTGTCAGGCTCGGATAGAGTTGCGACTCGGCGACACCGATCTGGGCGGTGGCCGCAGCCAGGGTTCGTTCGGCGCGGCGAATATCGGGCCGGTTGCGGATGAGATCGGCTGGAATACCGGTCTTGGCCGCATAGCGCGGCATCGGTTGTCCGCTGCCCTTCAGCAAGCTGGGCGTGATCGTGCCGGCCGGAACGCCAAGCAGGGTAGCCATGCTGTTTGCCGACTGGTAGAAGCCGATTTCAAGCGGCGGTAACTCCGCGAGCGTCTGGTTGACGAGGCCCTCGGCCTGAACGACATCGAGGCTCGAGGCGGCACCGGCCGCGCGAATATCCTCCGTCAGTTTCAGCGTCTCGCGCCGCGAAGCCAGGTTCAAGCGGTTCAGCGCCAGCGCTTCCTGGAAGAAGCGGGCACTAATATAGGTGGTCGTCAGGTTGGACAGATAGGCAAGTCGCGCCACATTGACGTCGTCATAGGAGGCGTCAAGCGAGGCGTTGGCCGATTCCCGGGCGCGGGCGTATTGTCCAAACAGGTCCAGAAGCCAAGAGGCGCCGAGACCGGCATTGAGGTTCTTGGACTGCTCGTGGCTTGTCCCGTTTTGCCGCTTCAATAGCGTGCCGTCCGTGCCCTGGACGGTTGCTGCCCCGTTGGCGCTGATCAGCGGCCAGGCGCCGGCGCCGGCGAGGACGACGTTCGCCTGGGCCTCCGTAATGCGCTCCAGTGCCGTGAGAACGTCGAGGTTCTCGTTCATGCCCTGGGCCACGAAAGCAGTCAGGCGCTTGTCGCGGAAGTCCTCCCACCACGGATCGAGGGTCGTGTTGCCCACCGATTTGGCGGCCGATTCGGTAAACTTTGCCGGCAATGCGGCCTCAGGGGCCTTGTAGTCGGGCCCAACGACGCATCCCGACAGAAGCAGCATCGTCAGGGGTAAAAAGGATTTTGCAATCTTCATGGTCTTCCCCGAGCCCCCGAAACAGGCGGCTCAATCTTCTTGAGTCCAGAAAGCAGTCCGCGCATTTTCCCCTCTTATGGTTAACGCACAAACAACATCGCAAGGGCAGAGCGGACTGTGCCCAGAATCATCCCGATCACAATAACTACACAAAAAGCGTTGCCAATCGGTTTTTATCCTCGGGCGGTGCGGAATCTAGATCAATTCACAGTGCCTGTTGCCTTTTGGTCCCGGTTGACGGGGCGTTGGTACGCCTTTGGAATGATCAATCGGTGCTCCGAATACGTCTTTTGCGCGAGAAATTGATGGCGACAGAAAGGCGAAATCGCCCATGTTTGGGGCGAATGTTCGTTTTTTGTGATGCGCAAGCTCATTTCTCGAATATGCTGCATGTGCGAACTATTTTCTCTAGAATGATTAGTCGTACGAATGCGGCGCAAAAATTTCCCAAAAATGCGCCGCGCACGTTGACAAGTCGCCACGATCCACTTATTTCATCGACCATGCGTAAGGGCCCTCGCAAAAAAAACTAAGGGCTTGTCTCCATCGCTATCATTGCGTGTGGACCAACCAAGGGAGTGTGACATGCACCACAATGCCGACATCGCCTCCGCTGGTGATGTGTTCTCCTGTCGCGGAACGAAACAAGAGAAAATGCCTCCGGCCTCAAGCCGAATGTAACCTTCTCCAATTCGATTAAAACGCAAGTTTGACAATGGCCGTGCTCCCGCATGGCAGGAGTTACTATGGAAAAGCAAGTTATTGAGATCGGCGGCGAAGCCGTCGGCGTTGTTGTTCCCGACCAGGATCGGCTGAAGTTCGTTGCCGTGAAGTATCACGTTTGGGATCTGGATTCGAAGCGGTTCAATTCGGCCGACGAAGTTCGGGCGGCGATCCGCAAGCTGATGAGTGACCCATCCGCTGCGGGCCCACGCGCTACCGTGCGTGACCTGACCGCAGCCTGATTGCTCTTTCGCGAGGCGCCGGTGTAGACATCGCCGGCGCCTCCGCTACATCCATTCGATCATGGTACGGCTGCAAGCCGGAAGGGCGGCTCCCCGCAACCACAACGACATCGAATGGACCCTGTCATGACACTCACTGCCTTCTCCCGCTCGAATGTTGCCGTCATCACCGGAGCTGCCTCCGGGATCGGACTGGCAGCCGCGCAGCATTTTGCCGGTCTCGGCATGCGCGTCGTCCTTGCTGACCTTGGTGGGGAACGCCTCGCGGCAGCATTGGCCGCAGTTTCGACAAGGGCCGCCGGCGGGGCGGCAGACGTGATAGCGGTTGCCACCGATGTTGCCGATGTGAACTCGGTCGAGGCCCTGCATGAGGCAGTGCTCGCGCGCTTCGGCCGCGTGCACGTGCTCATGAACAATGCCGGCATCCAGCCCGGAAGCGCGATAGTGGGGCCTCGGGAGGACTGGGAAAAGGTTCTGGCGGTCAATCTCTGGGGCGTGATCAACGGCAGCCAGGTCTTCGCGCCAGGCATGATCGGCCACGGCGATCCGGCGCTGATCATCAACACCGGTTCGAAACAGGGCATCACCACTCCACCTGGCGACCCGGCCTACAACGTCTCGAAGGCCGGCGTGAAGGTGTTCACGGAGGCGCTGCAGCATGACCTGCGCAGTCGCGAGGGATGCCGCGTCAGCGCGCATCTTCTCATCCCCGGTTTCGTCTTCACGGCATTGACGGCGAATGGTCGGACCGAAAAGCCTGCCGGCGCCTGGACACCCGAGCAGACGATCGCCTTCATGATGAGCAGCCTCGATCGCGGAGATTTCTATATCCTCTGCCCCGATAACGAAGTGCCCCGGACGACAGACGAGAGACGTATCCTCTGGGCAGCCGGCGATATCGTCGACAACCGGCCGCCACTGTCGCGCTGGCACCCGGACTACGGCGCCGCCTTCAAGGTGTTCCTCGACCAGGATTGATGTCGATTGGTGGACAATGAGTTCTCATTCGGCGATCTAGCTCCGACCCTGACTTCCTGATTGGTTGTCGCTCAATGGAGAAAGATCATGACCAGTGGCATTCATCACATCACGGCGATTACCCGGAAGATCCAGGCCAATGTCGACTTCTATGTCGGCTTTCTGGGCCTGCGCCTCGTTAAGCGAACGGCGGGTTTCGAGGATTCCGACCAGCTTCACCTCTTTTATGGAGACGCCACCGGCGCGCCCGGCACGCTTCTCACCTTCCTCGCCTGGGAGGACGGTTCGCCCGGTCGGGTCGGTATAGGCCAGTCGGCCGAGATCGCGCTGTCGATCCGACCCGAAGCGATCGGGTTCTGGCTGACGCGGGCGTTGACCTTCAACATCCAGATGTCAGGACCCGCTCCGGAGTTCGGCGAACCGGTGCTTCGTTTGAAGGACCCGGACGGGATCATCGTCAAGCTTGTCGGCGAGGCTGATCTTGCGGTTGCCAATCCCTGGCCTTCGAAAGGAATTTCCGCGTCCGACGCCATCCAGCGCATCCGTGGCGCGACGATTTTCAGCGATCAGCGACAGGCCACGGCGGATTTCATAGCGCGCCATTTCGGTTTTCGGACCGTCGGAGAAGCGGAAGGCATCCGCCGGCTTGCGAGCGCTGCCGCCGACGTGCTCGACATCCGCGACGCTGGCGGTTTCTGGACCTCGGCGCCGGGAACGGGCACGATTGACCATATCGCGCTGCGCGCGCCGGATCGGACCGCGGTCGAGCAGATCGAGGCTTCGCTGAAGGCCGAGAAGGCGGGCGACACCAACATGCACGATCGCACCTATTTCTATTCGCTCTATGTGCGTGAACCGGGCGGGACATTGCTGGAATATGCGACGGACGCACCGGGCATGCTCGTCGACGAGCCGGCGGAGACGCTGGGGACGAAACTCTTCGTGCCCAAGCATTTCAATGCCGATCCGGATGATGTCCGCGCGCGCCTGCCGCAATTTTCGCTGCCAGGAGAAGAAAGAATGACCGAACGCGACCTGCCATTCGTTCATCGCGTGCACCGGCCGAAGAATGCGGACGGCACGGTGCTCGTGCTGCTGCACGGGACCGGAGGCAACGAGACGAGCCTTCTGCCGCTGGGCGCCCGCGTCGCTCCCAATGCCACGCTGGTCAGCCTGAGGGGGCGGAGCAACGATGAGGGTTATCCGCGCTTCTTCCGGCGCATCACCGCCACGACCTTCGACCAGAAGGAGATCGTCAGCGAGGCAGCGGCGCTTGCTTCCTTCATCGAGGAGGCGAGCATGGCCTACGGGCTCGATCCGGAAAAGACCGTGTTCCTCGGCTACTCCAACGGCGCGAACATGCTCGGTGCCACCATGCTTCTGCATCCGGGTGTCATCCGCAATGCAGTGCTGCTCAGGGCGATGAACGTGCTCGAGGATGTTCCCAAGTCGGACCTTGCGGGCACGAAAGTGCTGATGGTCACAGGTCAGTCCGATCCCTACGGTCCATACGCGGCGGATATCGAGACTTATCTGGCGCGTGCTGGAGCGAGCGTTGAGAACCGGGTCCTGCCTGCCGGGCATGACATCGGCATGGCCGATATGGAACTGGCGCATCAGTTTACGCAGAAGGTCGCGGGGTGAGGGGCGCCCTTTCGATGCGACCTTTGGATGAAGCGCGCACTGTTTGATCTCGCCCGTGCGCGTTGAGGACGGCATAATTACGCACTCAAAGTGCGCTGCAACTGGTGGGCGTCCGCGACGCCCACCAGTATCTCATCACTTCGTTTCCTGCACGAACGACACGAATCCTTCGACAAAACTGCGCAGTCGCTTTTCGGTCGCTTCGTCCACCAGCTTCCCATCTGCGTCGAAGACGGAGCCGGCCTTCGAGACCATCAGCTTGGTGCCGAACCACGGGCGGGTGCCGAGCGTGCGCATGATCGGCAGCCACGCCTCCTGTGACAGCAGCGTGCCGAAATTTCCGGGCGAAGCGCCAGTGATGGCAAAGGGCTTGGCGGAAAAGACGCGCGAGATGTCGGATGCCGGACGGGTCATCCAGTCGAGCGCGTTCTTGAAGACGCCCGGGATTGCGTTGTTGTACTCTGGCGTGAACAGCATCACGCCGTCGGCCGCAGCCACGAGGTCCTTGAGCTTCGCTGCCGCTTCCGGCACGCCGCTCGCCGCTTCCTCGTCGCCGTCGTAGAGCGGGATACCGCGAATCGTCCCTTCGACGATTTCGACGCCGGCTGGCGCCATGGCGATCGCAGCACGCATCAATGCCGTGTTGAATGAGGCCTTGCGCAGACTTCCCGAAATCGCGACCAGTTTCGTCATGGTGGCACTCCTTTCGTCGGCCTGGCTACAGTTTATTTGGATACGCCCGGCCAATTCCAATTGGAACATCAAACGGAAACCCCGACAGGATGGCAATGATCCTGTTGGGGTTTTCCGTGGGTTTGGATGTCGCCTTAAACGCGAACCTGCGTGGACGCGGCGCTATTCCGTCACCTGCGGCTCCAGCCGAGCCTCGATGACCCATGTGATCCGATACGATTTCGGTTCGGTCATGCCGATCCACCGCCTCTCCGATAGCGATTCTTTGTGTTGGCACTTCGCGCAATCCAGACTAGAAGCGGCGAGTGTTTTCGATCTCACGAGGCCCTTGTGACGCGGGACGAATTTTATCAGAAGGTCGCAAAGCTCATCGCTGAAGATGCTGGCGTGTCCGCGGCGATGGTTGAATCCGTAACGGTTGCAAGCATCGAGCGGAGACTTTCGGAAGGTCAATTCCTTGATCTAACCGATGTACTCCCGCAAATGGATCGCGTGGAAATCGACAGGGTGCTTTCTCTGATGGCCTCGGCCGGGGTGCGGTTCTTTGCGGCGATATCCGTGAACTACTCCGATGACGTTCTGCCGGATGGCCTCAACAAGAGCAAGACCGTTGAGCCCCACCAGTGGTGGCTTGCGTTGCTCCGCGAGCACTTTGAAAATCTGACGGTGCTGCAGAGCTACCAGGAAAGCGATGTTTCGGTAGCCAATTTTGGCGTCAGCGGTGCTGCCATGGCACGCATTAAGGGTGTTCGATCTTCTCTGGTTGGCTCGGAGTTGAGGCGGTTGGTCAATCGCGCCATGCTCGCCACCAGAATTGTATCAGCCATGACGGTCAGTCGGGAAAGGCTGTTTCGCGAACTTGAGGGCAAGACCGTCGCGCTGGTTGGCAATGCCAGGTCGCTCGGCTCATCCAGCCACGGGTCACTGATCGACAGCCACGACATTGTCGTTCGCTTCAACCGTGTGCCCATAGTAAGCCGCAGGTCGCATGGCTTCAGGACGGATTGGATTGCAACCGGCATTCCACTCGATCAAAGCCGCCTCGACAATCTTGGGGCAAGTCGCGTGTTATGGATGTCACCTTACCGACGAAAAATGACGGCCGATACAATCTTGCTGAGGGAGTTGTACGTTCATCCAGTGAAAGAAATTCATGTCTTGGCCGAGAATGCACGCGTCGAGCGTCCCACCACCGGCCTAACGGCAATCGAGCTGTTTCGCAGGTCAACTTGCCGCGCGGTGGATCTATACGGGTTTGACTTTTATGCAACCCAGTCGTCATCATCCCATCAGACCATCGAGAATGCTCCTCACACGTTTGATCGCGAGGAAGCGCATGTCCGGCAAATTCTAAGCAAGGATAAACGGTTCTCTCTCGTCCTGTGAGGGGCCGTGCTCCCGGCAACGACCGCCAAACGCTGCTGAGAGTTCGGAGCGGGCAGTTCGTGAGAGACGGCCCGCTCCGGTGCGAGCCGCTTGGCGCATCGATCCTAGTCAATGACCAGCGGCTTCAGTCGGGCCTCGATCTGCGCGCGGCGCGGTTCGAGGAAGGGCGGCAGCGACAGCGTTTCGCCAAGCTTTTCGAGCGGCTCGTCGACGGCAAATCCGGGTCCGTCGGTGGCAAGTTCGAACAACACGCCATTCGGCTCGCGGAAATAGAGCGAGCGGAAGTAGTAGCGCTCGACTTCACCGCTCGAGGGAACACGGAAACCGTGGATCCGCTCCGTCCAGGCATGAAGGGCTTCCACGTCGGGGACGCGGAAGGCGACGTGATGGACGGCGCCTGCTCCCTGATGCGCAGCCTCGAGTCCCGGCTCGACGGCGACGTGCAGTTCCGCCGCTGGTCCGCCGGCGCCCATGGAGAAGACGTGCACCTCGCCCGTGCCGTCAGGTGACGGATACTTCGAGGTCTCGGTCATGTTCATCACCTGCACGAGAATTGTCTCGGTGTTGGTGATATCCGGCACGCTCATCGTGATCGGGCCTAGGCCCTTGATCTGATGCTCGGCCGGAACCGGGCTCTTTGCCCAGGGATGCGACGGGGCGCCTGTGTCATCGACGGTGAGGCGGAAGCGCTGGCCTTCGCCGTCTTCGAAGTCGAGCGTCTGGCGGCCGCCGAGCTCGCGAATCTCGCCGGCATTGACATTTAGTTCCGCAAAGCGGGCCTTCCACCATTTCAGAGTTTCGAGGCTGCCAACGCGAAGCCCGGTGCGGGAAACGCTGTGCGTACCGCGGCGCTCGCGCCCGACCGGCCAGTCGAAGAAGGTCAGGTCCGTGCCGGGCGACGCCAGGCCATCGGCGTAGAACAGATGGTAGGCACTGGTATCATCCTGGTTGACGGTTTTCTTGACCAAACGCAGGCCAAGGGTCTGGGTGTAGAAGCGCAGGTTCTCCGGCGCGTTTGCTGTTATGGCGGTCAGGTGGTGAATGCCGGTCAGTTGCATGGTCATCTGGGTCTCCTGCCTCTGTTAGAAGGACTTTGTCGACCAGAATATTGCGCTCACCGTCGTTCACTTGAAGTCTGCAGGCGGCGAACGGTCAGTTCTTCTTTTTCGAACAATCGTGTCCACTCAACAATAGGCGCCTTCGTACATTTGCGCATTATCTATTCTTCAACGAAAGTCGCACTAGGGTTGCGGGGCGAAATGAGTTCGCGCTCTCCCGCCTTCGGCATGTTCCCCTTCCACCCGGTGAATGCTCCCCGCGCCTGTGATTGCCCGGCCGGGATCAGGAGTCCATTGATGTTTTTGAAGACTGCGACTGCGCGCAACATGTTTGCCATCGTGGCTACAGGCGTTGCCACGACGGTGGCCACTGCTGGTACGCTTTTTTATCTGTCGTTCGAGGAAGTGCGGGCGCGCTCGATCGCGGAGATGACCAACGCGGCCCAGACGAGCGCCGCCAATGTCGAAACCTATTTTGCCAGTGCGAAAGCGCTGAGCCAGAACCTGCGCTCGTCGCTCTACGCGATGAAGGAAGCCGGTGTACCGTCGCGGGAAGGTGCAGACGCGCTGCTGCACAAGCTGATGGTCGACAATCCATTCGCACTCGGTGTCAGCACGGGCTGGGAGCCCAATGCCTTTGACGGCAAGGACGCCGAATATGCCAACAAGCCCGGTCACGATGCGACGGGACGATACATTCCTTATTTCCCGCGTTCGGGTGATGCGATCGCCCACGAGGCGCTGGTCGACTACGACAAGGAGGGCGCTGGCGACTACTATCAGGTTCCCAAGCGGACCGGGAAGGAGCTCCTGGCTGAGCCTTACAGCTACTCGATCAATGGCAAGGACGTGCTGATGTCGTCCTTCATGGTGCCGCTGGCGCTTGACGGCAAGTTCGTCGGTGTTGCCGGGGTCGATCTGGCGCTCAATTCCTTGGCCGCCGACATGGCCAAGCTCAAGCCGCTCGGCGACGGCTTCGTTGCCTTGTTCAGCCAGAATGGGGCGGTTGTCAGCCATCCAGATACGAGCCTGCTCGGCAAGGCGCTGAAGGATTCGGGTCTCGACGTTTCCGCTTGGGAAGCGCTGATGAAAAATCCCGGCGAGGCCTTCGACCTGTCGGACGGGAGCGGGGCGGACAATATTGCGGTTGCCGTTCCGGTCAAGCTGCTGGAGGGAACGACCTGGTACTCGGTGGTCTCCGTCCCGCAAGCGACGCTGTTTGCGCATCTGACCAGCCTGGCAATCACTTCCATCATCATCATTGCCATTGCTGCGGGCCTGTTGGTCGCAATCGGCTGGATGCTGTCGGCGCGGTTCCGCAAGCGTCTGGAAAAGGTGATTTCCGCGACGGGTGAGATTGCCCGCGGCGGAACGAATATCGACCTGTCGGAATCGAGCAGCAAGGACGAGATCGGCGAGATGGCCCGTTCGCTCCAGGTGCTGCACGATGCGAGCGTCGCCAAGCTTCGGCTGGAGGCGGAGGCTGAGGAAAATCGCGCGCTTTCCGATCAGGAGCGCCGGCAGCGTGCCGAGGAAGCAGCTGAACGTGAGCGTCAGACGCAACTCGCCGTCACCGCGCTCGCCAACGGCCTGCAGAAGCTCGCCGATGGCGACATGACCCATCGCATCAATACGGCCTTCAATGGATCGCTGGATCAGATCCGCCACGACTTCAACGCATCGGTCGAAAAACTGCAGGAGGCGCTGCAGTCGGTCGGCACCAATGCGCAGGTGATCCGTGCCGGCACCGAGGAAATCCGCACCGCATCTGACGCTTTGGCAACGCGTACCGAACAACAGGCCGCTTCCGTCGAGGAAACGGCGGCAGCCCTCGAGGAGATCACGACCTCGCTCAAGGACGCGACCAGACGCGCCGAGGATGCCGGACAGCTGGTAGACCGCACACGCGCCGGTGCCGAGCGGTCCGGCGATATCGTTAAGAAAGCTGTTCTTGCGATGAGCAGCATCGAGACCTCCTCGCGCGAGATCTCCAACATCATCGGCGTGATCGACGAGATCGCCTTCCAGACCAACCTGCTTGCGCTCAACGCCGGGGTCGAGGCCGCGCGTGCCGGTGATGCGGGCAAGGGTTTTGCCGTCGTGGCCCAGGAAGTTCGCGAACTGGCACAGCGCTCGGCAAATGCTGCCAAGGAAATCAAGGCGCTGATCACCAAGTCCGGCGAACAGGTCAATACCGGAGTGGCGCTTGTCGGCGAGACGGGCACTGCACTGGAGGAAATCGTCGGACAGGTGCAGGAGATCAACCAGCACGTCGCAGCTATTGTGCGCTCGGCGCGTGAACAGTCGACCGGCCTGAACGAGATCAGTTCCGCGGTAAACAACATCGACCAGGGTACGCAGAAGAATGCGGCGATGGTTGAGGAGCAGACCGCGGCCAGCCACACGCTCGCCTCAGAGGTCTCCTCGCTCAACGCCCTGCTGGCACAGTTCCAGCTGGCAGATGCCATTGGCGGACGTCAGTCCTCGGCGCTGTCCGCTGTCACTTCGGAGCATCGTCCGGTCGTGTCCGCCGCCCGCGCGCTCGGCAAGCGGGTCGCGAGGGCTTTCGGTGGCGGTGCGGCGGCAGCCGAGCAGAGCTGGGAAGAGTTCTGAGCCGGTAGTCCGGATACTGTAAAATTGCGGCCCGCTTCTGCGGGCCGTACCATTTTCGGTCATTTGTCAGCCGCGCGCCTGTTCGGGGCTGCCCGGTTTTTGTGCCCTGCACAATACTACGCGGGCGTATTGCCGCCGAATTGGGCGTTGTTATCTGGCGAGAAGAGTTTCAATGGCGGATTGTCGCTCGAAAATGAGCCAAAATGCGTCTGGCATGATTTCTGCTTCAGATATCACGAGGTCCAGAGGGGACCCGCACAGAGAAGCGTCCACGAAGAGCGCTCCGGAAATGCCGCCGTCCAGCTTGTCGAGCTTGTTGAGCTTAGATCCTGACGGCGGCATTTTTGTCTCTGTCTCTTGAGCGTGTCGAGGCTGGTTGAGTGCTCAGACATCCCGCGAGCTTGCGAGCACGAGCGTGACATTGTTCTGGTCCAGCATGCGGCGGATATCTGCGGGCGGTTCCGAGTCGGTGACCAGTACGTCGTAGGTGTCGGGCGGAGCAATCGTGATCGGCGCCGAACGGCCGAACTTCTGGCCATCCGCGACGATGATCCGGTTCTGCGCATGGCGCGCCGCAATGCGGGAGATATCGGCCTCCTGCATGTCCTGCAGCATGAAGCCGGAACGCGCGTTGATCGCGGTGACCGACAGGATTGCATGCTGCAGATTGAAACGCTCGATGTAACTGAGCGCTTCTATGCCGAAGGTTCCGGCATCGTGTGCGCGAAGTTCACCGCCGGCGAAGTAGACACGGTTGTTGTTGCGTGTCGCGAGCGTATGCGCGACCGAAAGCGAATTCGTGACGACGAAGAGGTCGTGGTGCTTCTGAAGGGCGACGGCAATGAATGCAGTCGTCGAGCCGATGTCGAGAAAGAGGCTGTCGCCGTTCTTGACCATCGTGGCGACCTTCGCGGCGATCAGGCGCTTCGGCTCCGGGTTGACGTTCATGCGAAAATGCAGCGGCTGCTCGCTCACGCTGTCGGTGATGTGGACGCCACCGTGAACTTTCGTGACGAGGCCGTTTGCCTCCAGCGTGCGGATGTTGCGGCGGATCGTCTCTTCCGAGACCCGCAGGCGCTCCGCGAGGAACTGGATCCGGCTGGAGCCGCCGGCAAGTCGCAGTTCGTCCAGTATTTCGCGTTCGCGATGATTGGAAAGCGTGGGTGTATTGGTTGGCGTATCCATGCCGTTCCCTGTGCTGCGATCTGCGGTAAACGCCGATGCATCGTCATAATTCATGGCGTCCGCGGCGCAAAGAGTTGCGCGCATAAAGCCCAAAGAATCAACGTCGACTTCGACGCTGCACGGCGCAGAATACAACAAAAAGCCATGTGTGTGTTAGATTTTGTGGATTTCTCTTGACAGACCTTGGCGGGTGCGGGAGCTTTTCCAAAAATGAGCGCGTCACGGAGGCGCGCCGGGGAACGGACAAAAATGGACTTGGCGGCGCTGGATACGATCCGTTCGCTGCCCCTGTGGAATGGCGCACCGGAGGTGAGCGTTCTGCCGGGGGGGATTACCAATCGAAACTATCGGGTTGTCGACAATGGGCGAACTTATGTCGTCCGGCTGGGCGATGATATTCCGGTCCACCAGATCAGCCGGCAGAACGAGGTCGCGGCAAGCCGGGCCGCCCATGCGGCCGGAATCTCTCCGGCGGTCGTTCACCACCAACCCGGAATTCTCGTCCTCGACCATATTTGCGGCCGGACACTGACGCCGGAGGACGTCCGATCCCCCGCCTATCTCCAGCGCATCGTGCCGCTTATCCAAACTTGCCACCGTGAGACCGGACGACACTATCGCGGGGCGGCGACGATTTTCTGGGCCTTTCATGTCATCGAGGATTATGCCGCGACACTGGTCGAAGCCGGTAGCCCGCATGTTCCGCGACTGAAGGGGCTTATTCAGGCCTCGCGGGCGCTCGAAGCGGCGGCCGGGCCTTACGACATTGTCTTCGGCCACAACGATCTTCTTGCCGCGAACTTTCTAGATGACGGTGAACGGCTTTGGCTGATCGACTGGGACTATGCCGGCTACAACACACCGCTCTTCGATCTCGGTGGGCTGGCGTCCAACAACGAATTCAGTGAAGCCCAGGAGATGTGGCTGCTGGAGACCTATTTCGAGCGGCCGGCGCGCGGCGATCTATGGCGGCGGTATCAGGCGATGAAATGCGCCTCGCTGCTGCGGGAGACCCTGTGGAGCATGGTCTCGGAGCTCCATTCGACCATCGATTTCGACTACGCCAGCTACACGGCCGACAATCTCGCCCGGTTCGAGCGGGCGTATGACCAATTCCAGCATTCAGAAGCATAAGGAGCGGGAGCGATGAAGGAGCTTCCAGCGAGCGCAAAGGCTGTCGTCATCGGCGGCGGGATCATCGGCTGCTCGACGGCCTATCATCTGGCGAAGCTCGGCTGGACCGACACCGTTCTCCTGGAACGCAAGAAGCTGACGTCGGGAACGACCTTCCACGCGGCAGGCCTCGTCGGGCAATTGCGCACGAGTGCCAACATCACCCAGCTCCTCGGCTACTCGGTTGACCTATACAAGAAGCTCGAGGCCGAGACGGGACTGGGGACCGGCTGGAAGATGAATGGGGGGCTTCGGCTTGCCTGTAATGAGGAGCGGTGGACTGAGGTCAGGCGCCAGGCGACGACCGCACGATCCTTCGGCCTGGAGATGGAGCTGCTGACACCTAAGCAGGCGCAGGAACTTTGGCCGCTGATGACGATCGACGATCTCGTCGGTGCGGCATTCCTCCCAACAGACGGCCAGGCCAATCCGTCCGACATCACGCAGGCGCTGGCGCGCGGGGCGACGATGGCGGGTGCTGC
This sequence comes from Rhizobium sp. ARZ01, assembly GCF_014851675.1. Classification (NCBI taxonomy): domain Bacteria; kingdom Pseudomonadati; phylum Pseudomonadota; class Alphaproteobacteria; order Hyphomicrobiales; family Rhizobiaceae; genus Rhizobium; species Rhizobium sp. ARZ01. The sequence continues at coordinate 2,547,585 of NZ_JACVAE010000001.1, read as the reverse complement.
GATTTTCGAGGACACCGAAGTCACTGACATTGAGATCGACAACGGGCGCATTCGCGCCGTCGTCACCGCACGCGGCCGGATCGAGTGCGAGCGTGTCGTTGTCTGTGCCGGGCAATGGACGCGGGAATTCGCCGCCCGCTTCGGCGTGAACGTACCGCTGGTGCCGATGGAGCACCAGTATCTCATCACGGAAGCTTTCGGCGTACCCACGAACCTGCCGACGCTGCGCGACCCTGACCGGCTGACCTACTACAAGGAAGAGGTCGGCGGCCTTGTCATGGGCGGCTATGAGCCGAACCCGGCGCCCTGGGCGACAAGCGGTATTCCTGAAGGCTTCCACTACAGCCTGCTCAATCCCGATCTAGAACGCTTCGAGCAGATCATGGAACTCGCCCTCGGCAGGGTGCCTGCGCTCGAAACCGCCGGCGTGAAGCAGCTTCTGAACGGCCCCGAGAGCTTTACGCCGGATGGCAACTTCATCCTCGGCGAAGCGCCGGGCTTGCGGAATTTCTTCATCGGCGCCGGCTTCAACGCCTTCGGCATCGCGTCCGGCGGTGGGGCGGGCATGGCGCTTGCCGAATGGGTGGCGAACGGCGAGCCGCCCTTCGATCTTTGGCCGGTCGACATACGCCGCTTCGGCCGACCGCATTTCGACACCGATTGGATCCGCCGCCGAACAGTCGAGGCGTACGGCAAGCATTACACAATGGCGTGGCCTTCCGAAGAGCATGCCAGCGCGCGCCCGTTTCGTACCTCGCCACTCTATGATCGTCTGAAGGCACAAGGCGCCTGCTTTGGCGAAAAGCTGGGTTGGGAGCGGCCCAACTGGTTTGCCGACCTCAATGCGAAAGAAAAGCCGCAGGACATTTACACCTACGGCCGGCCGAACTGGTTCCCGGCCGTCGCTCGGGAACACCGTGCTGTGCGGGAGGCGGCGGTGATCTTCGACCAGACCTCCTTTGCCAAGTTCGTGTTGAAGGGAAGGGATGCCGAACGGGCGCTATCCTGGATCGCCGCAAACAACGTGGCTCGCCGACCGGGCTCTGTGATCTACACCCAGATGCTCAATGACCACGGCGGCATCGAATGCGATTTGACGGCCGCGCGGATCGCGGAGGACGAATATTACATCGTCACCGGGACCGGATTCGCTACCCATGACTCCGATTGGATTGCGCGCAATATTCCAGCCGGGCTGGATGCGGCATTGGAAGATGTGACGGACAAATGGTCCGTGCTGGTGGTCATGGGGCCGAAATCCCGCTCGATCCTGGAAAGGCTGACGAAGGACGACGTATCGAACAAGGGATTCCCCTTTGCCACCGTCCGGGCCATCACGGTGGCCGGTCGCCCAGTGCGGGCGATGCGCATAACCTATGTCGGCGAGCTCGGTTGGGAGCTCCACATGCCTGTTGAGGATGCGGCCGCTGTCTACGATGCGCTAATGGAGGCGGGCAGGGGAGACGGACTGGCAAACGCCGGCTATCGCGCGCTGGAAACCTGCAGGCTCGAAAAGGGTTATCGCGCCTGGGGCTCCGATATCGGACCAGATCATACGCCGGTCGAGGCTGGTCTCGCCTGGGCTGTGAAGACGCGTAGCGCAACCGATTTTCGTGGCAGGGCGGCGATCGAGCGGCAATTGGCCGAAGGGGTGCGAAAGCTCCTTGTCTGTTTCGTGCCAGATGATCCGGAAACGATACTACTCGGCCGCGAGACAATCTACCGAAACGGCGAAAGGGCGGGGTGGCTCACCAGCGGCGGCTTCGGCCACACGATCGGTCGGCCAATCGGCTTTGGCTATGTGCGCAATCGGGACGGCGTCGATCCTGACTATGTGCTTTCCGGGCGTTACGAACTGGACGTGGCCGGCAGGCGCGTGCCCTGCACGCCACATCTGACGCCGTTGTACGATCCGGCCAACGGCCGCGTCAGGAACTAATGGCGCGGAGGATGCCGCCTGTCTCTTCAAACCAGCGTCTGATTCCGGATTAAGGGCGCAATGCGCGGCGAAATACTGATTTTCTGCACCATCAAATGCGCCCTATTTGCCGCACTCAGTCGTAAATTCTCGTGGAAAAGCGGCATTTTAGCGAGGCGCCGCGAAATCGGCTTTTCTTGGCGTAACGAATGTGCAAGGGATTTGCTCCATGGTGACGGCGGACGCCTATCGTGGCACGGTCTAGGGGACAGATCGCGGTGGGACATTGACTTTTCCATCGACACGTTTGATGGGGCGGACCGTTGTCCGTTTTCGGCGCTGTATCTTAAAAGGGTATGGCGAAGGGGAATTGCAGTGTGATGAACAAGAATAAAAGCATCGGCAACTCGGAAACGAGGCGTGCGCGGTCTCTGGCGCGCTTCGCAGTCGGCGTAGCGCTGTTGACGCTTTCCGGCTGCCTTGTTCCGAGCGATGGTCCGCTGACCCACGAGGTGATCGAATCGGGTGCTGCGGGTGGCAGTTCCTACAAGATTCCGCAGACCAAGATCGTCTTCGATGTTGTGGAGATCGACCAGCGTGTTGCCAATGGGGTAACCACGCTGGGTACGCCGAGCCTTGCGCGCACCTTCGGTTTCGGTGGAGCCGGTGGCGTGCCTGTGATCGGCGTGGGTGACAGTCTCGACGTGACGATATTCGAAGCCGGACCCGATGGGCTCTTCTCGACGACGGATCGCAAATCGACGACGATCCCGGTGGTCGTGCAGCCGGACGGCCGCGGCCAGATTCCTTATGTAGGATCGGTACGCTTTGCCGGCATGACGCTTGAGACGGCGCGCACGACGATCGTGGATGCGCTGAAGGCGAAGGCCGTCGAGCCGGATGTGCTCGTGTCAATGTCCGGAAACGAGTCGCGCAACGTCTCCGTTCAGGGCGACGTCAACAAGGCAGGGCTGGTTCCCCTTGGACTCAGCGCCGAACACCTGAGTGAGGTGTTGGCGCGGGCAGGCGGAGCGTCGAAGCCGGCATATGACACCTATGTAACGCTCAAACGCGGCGGTCGCACGGGAATGGTTCTGTTGCAGACGATCGTGGACAACCCGAAGGAAGACATCATCGTCAAGCCTGCCGATCAGATCTACCTGACATTTGATCCGCAGACCTTCTCGGCTTTGGGGCAGACGGTAAAGACTGGCAAAGTTCCGTTCGATTCAAGTGGTCTCAGCCTGATCGAAGCAGCGGCACTTGCCGGCGGCGGCAGGATGACGACGGCCGACCCGAAGGGTTACTTCATCTTCCGCTACGAAAATGAGAGCGTCTATCGCCACGTCGTCGGCGACGACCGGTTCCGCGATTTGCTGGCCAAGGGCATGACGTCTGATGGACAGGGGCGTTATCCGATCATTTACCGACTGGACCTGGGGCAAGCGCAGAGCTACATCGTTGCGCAGTCGTTCCCGGTTCGCAACCGCGACGTGATCTATCTCTCGCGTCATCCGGCGTCCGATTTCGCCAGGTTCATGGCGGTGGTAACGGGAACGGCTTCAGCGGCCTACAATATCAATCGAACTTTCTACTGAAGGCTCTATACTCTCATCGCCGACTTTTATGGAGGGCGTCGGCCATGCCGGCGCCCTTTTGATTTCAGGTGTTTCCGGGCGAATGGCGCACAGAAGTGCCGGAACTAGATCCGGCAGGCAAGCCAACCAAAGATGGGATCGCATCGTGGGTGAGGTGAAACGAAGGACCTGTGCCGTCACCTCCGCCGGTCTATGGCGGATCCGGGCCGATATATCGCGCCTCCTTGATGCCAACATTGTTCTCTGGCCGCTTGGCAACCCTGCCCGTGTCGATGCCTTCGTCGGCTGGGGCTGGAGGCCATCGGGACGTCGGGCGAACGCGCTGTCGATGCGCACCGGGAAACCTGCGATTTTACTCGAAGATGGCTTTCTGAAGGGTTTTGCGCCGGGGCCGGACGAGCCTTCCCACGCCTTCGTCATCGATGATGAGGGCATCTATTTCGATGCAACCGGAGCGAGCCGACTGCAGTCCCTTTTGGAAAATCCGGCAACGAGCCCGCATGATCTGGGGCGGGCACGAAGCCTGATGGCGACGATACGCCAGGCCCAATTGTCAAAGTACAACAATGGCGCGATCATTGGGCTCAAAGATGCGGGTATTCCCTACGGCCACCCCTATGTCCTGCTCGTGGATCAGGTCGCGGGCGATGCTTCGATTGCCGGCTCGCTGGCCGATGACGAAACCTTTGCTGTGATGTTGAAGCATGCGGCCGAGCACCATGCCGGAAAGACGATCGTCGTGCGCACGCATCCGGCGGCCGGTGAGCGAAGCCTGCTTCGCCAGGCGGCCGAACGGCTCGGTATCAAGATCGTCGTTCCTCCGCCAATGAATCCCTGGCCACTTCTGGAAGAGGCGGACACCATATACACCGTGTCGAGCCAACTTGGTTTCGAGGCGTTGATGGCCGGCAAACCGGTCCACTGCTTTGGCGTCACCTTCTATTCCGGACGAGGTGTCACGACGGATCATGTCCGGGCACCAGCCACGCGCTCGCCGGCGAGTGTCGAGCAGATATTCGATGCGGCATACATTAGGTACACGCGCTATCTGGATCTCCATGACCGCACCGATTGCGAGATCGAGCGCGCGATTGAGCAGGCGATCACGGTTCGCGACCAGCGGCGCCGATTGCCGAAAAGGGTCGTTACCGCGGGCATGTCGCTCTGGAAGCGCAAGGCGCTGACACCCTTTCTGAAGGGGATGCGCGGTGCTCCCCTGCATGCCCGGAATCTGGAACTTGCGACGCGCAGGGCGTCGGAGATCGGTGGCGTGATTGCTGTTTGGGGTTCAGATCGGCGGTTGCCAGCGGGGTCCGAGGTCCGCCGAATTGAGGACGGTTTTATCCGCTCGAAAGGACTCGGTGTCTCACTCGTCATGCCGTCGTCCGTCGCTCTGGACGGAGACACGGTCTATTATGATGCGCGCAAGCCGAGTGGGCTGGAGCGACTCATCGCCAGTGCCGAATTCGACGTCGCGCTGCTTCAGCGCGCTGAGGCGTTGCGCCTGACGCTGATTGAGCGCGGGATATCGAAATACAATGTCGGTACCGCCGCATCGATGCCGTCTGTACCGGGCGGTCGGCTGAAAATACTGGTGCCGGGGCAGGTGGAGAAGGATGCCTCGATACGCTTCGGCTCGCCCGAGATTAAGTCCAATTCGGCCCTGGTGGCGGCGGTGCGGCGTCTCTACCCCGATGCCTATGTCGTTTACAAGGAACATCCGGACGTTGTTTCCGGCACGCGCTCCGGCGGGATGGTACCAGGTGCAGCCGATCGGATCGTTCAGGAAGGCGACATTATGCATTGGATTGGCTGGGCCGACCGAGTGGAAACGATGACCTCACTTGCAGGCTTCGAGGCCCTCTTGCGCGGAAAGGCGGTGGGCGTCCACGGGATGCCCTTCTACGCGGGCTGGGGACTGACGGAAGATCGCTATCCGATCGAGCGGCGGACAAGGCGCATCGATTTGCCGATGCTGGTTGCTGCAACGCTGATCCTCTATCCGCTCTACATCCATCCCCTTAGCGGGATGCCTTGCCGTCCAGAGGAGCTGGTCCGGGAGATCGCTGACGGGCGGGCTGCCACACGATCGATTGCCGATCGCTCGATATCGCGCATCGCGCGTGCGGCAAACAGGATCGCTGTGAGGCTGCGGGACCGGCGTCTCGGTTGAGAAGCAGGTTGCATGAGTGAACTGCTGCCGGCTGCGGGAACAACTCACCTGCGAAAAAAGTAACAGTATGGAAGAATTATTGAACGTGTTTCGGTTGATGAGATTGATCTTTTATGCAAAGACCAAGCAACCCTAGCGCATCCATTACGCAAAGCTGGAAAATTATGCCAAGCACACGCGATTCATTGAATCGGCCGAACGAGCGCGTGCGCGGGGACAGGCCTTCTGGCAGGATGCCGACGTCGCCGCTCATCTATCTCAATCTCCGCCGCAAGCCGGCCAATCCGTTTCCCGCAAAGAGCGTTCCGCGCGTTTTGTTTCTGCAGGGGCCCGTCGGGCCGTTCTTTCGCAAGGCGCAAGCGCTGCTGAACGAAAGTGGATTCGATGCGTGGCGCGTCTGCTTCAATGTTGGCGACCGGCTATTTGCACTGCGAGAAAAGACGCTGAGTTTTTCCGGTACAGTGGACGCCTGGGACGCTTGGCTTTCTGAAATGGTCAGCGCGCACGGTTTCGACTTTGTCGTCCTGTTCGGTTGCGAGAGAGAAATCCATCGGGTTGCCATCGCGCGCTGCGAAAAGCTGGGCGTTCCGGTGATCTGTCTTGAGGAAGGGTATCTTCGCCCCGGCAACATCACGCTTGAATTGGGCGGCAACAACTGGCGTTCCCCGATCGCGGGCAAGTTACCGCCCACGGATTTTTCAGGGCGACTGTCAGATCGTCCGAAAGGCGCTTCCTACCCCTCATCGTTCGGCGCCATGGCGTCGTATGCCTTCCTCTATTTTTCGCTTCGAAACCTCTTTTCGAGCAAGACCGAGCGCAAACTTTTTCACAAGCAGAAGCGCATGCTCGCATCAGAGGCCTTCTACTGGTTCAAGAACTACTACCGGAAGTTCCGTAATCTCAACTCCAACTACCGCTGCGTCGAGAAGCTTCTCGAACACTATGACCGGAAATATTACCTTATTCCGCTTCAGGTTCACGACGACAGCCAGTTGGGGCGTGCGGCCGGTAGTTGGAACAGCCAGAAACTGATCCTGAAGTCGATCGTTTCTTTTGCGCGCAATGCCCCAGCCACGCACCAGTTGGTGTTCAAGATTCACCCTATGGAACGCGGGCACAGTCGGGATCGTCAGTTCATCGAGCAGGTAAGCCTTCTCAACGACGTCGCCGACCGGGTTCACATCATCGACGGCGGTTCACTCGGATTGTTGACACGCCACGCCGCGGGCATGGTTACGATCAACAGCACCTCTGGTTTTTCTGCCATCCAACACGGCATCCCGCTAGCCATTATGGGCCAGGCGATCTATCGACATCCCGAATTGGCCTTCTGCGTCGACAAGGGTATTGATCTCGACAAATTCTGGACCTGGAACAAGGTGGCTCCTGGTGAGGTTCGCAGCCGGTATCTTTCTTGGCTGCATGAAAAGTGCCTGCAACCCGGCGATTTCTACGCCTATGAAGGGGTGGAGGTTGCAATCCGGGCACTGCGGGACAAACTCATGGATCCTGTTGCTCGCAAAGGTTGCGAACGTGGAACTCCAGAGGCCAAGGTGCTCGACGGACATTTTCGAGAGACTCCTCCAGGCGCCGCGTTAGGTTGAAGTGGACCGATCGCGCTGCCGCGATCGGTCTGATGGCCTTTGATATCCGCCCGCAACGCTCAGGTCAGCGCTACGATGAACAACTCCGTTTTGTCGAGATTGAAGTCGAAGCTTCCTCCCTGATGACGCAGAGCAATCCACTCATCCTTGGCGATCGGAAAGACGCCGGTAAAGGAGAGTTTTCGTCCAGTGGGGTTTCCGGGTTGCGTCAACGTGTTGGTGATGCTTCTGGTGCCATTGATCACAATGTCGATCTGGAAGAAGGCGCTGCTGGCTGGGACAACGGAGAGGGCGATCAGGTAGTGTGCAGAGGCCGGGGCGACAAGCTGTTGCCCAGTGCCACTCGGAACGGGAGCGCCCAGTCTAAATCCGCCGGTTGCAAACTCCATATCAGTGAAGCCTGTAAGACTTCCCGCGGCAGGGCTCTGAATGCCACCTGTCAGCCAGACCCTGGCGGCTGGCCGCAAAGGCGTGGCGACATGGCCCGTCTCATCAATGCTAAGCGCGGTCTGCCAGTCCCCCTCGGCATTCGCTACCTTGATTGCGAAATTGTTGCTCCCAGTGAGGCCCAGTTCAGCATGCCCTGTCCAGTTCGACTGGAAGATCAGGCTAGCTGTGTCGGCTGGGCTGGCTTTGTTGATCTTCAAGCGGTGGTCGGTCGCGTTATGCGAGAGAAGGCTCGCATCCGCCGCAACGGATAGCCGATTGATTTCGTCGGGTGTGGCATTGACGCCTAGGGTAGGAAACTGGGCGAACCGCTGCCAGTGACTACCGTCATGAATGTGCAGATGTTGTTCAGTCGTGCACCAGGCGATCCAACCCTCCTTTGGCTGCACGAAGTGCCATCCACCGTCGCGCCATTGCGCAACGGCGCCCGCTGCGGCGTTCCATGCGCCGGTCGGTTCTGTATCGACGCCGAAGCAGGCGCCTTCAACGGGTGTGGCGGGCGGGGCGTTCCCGATGCTTGCCAGCACCAGCTGGACCATTGTGTCCAGTACATCGAGAGCTTCGTTGTGCGGTACATGCTTCTGCGCTTGGGAAGGCAGAATGTAGGGTAGCCCCAGTCGCCTCGTATGGTCTTGCATGATTGTCTCCTGAACTTGTAATGGCTCAGGATAAACTCACAGGCGACACGGGGAAGATTCTGCCGTCAGGGGACGGACGGCGACACGACCCGAAATACCGTGCAATCATCGTGGTAGAAAGATAGCCGAGGCGTCACGTCCACTCTATTAAGCTGCTGACTTTAAAAAAGAATTCTTCTTATCTACGAAATAATGCTAGTTGGAACGAGACGGTGCATTTGCCGTTCTGGTGCGCCAAACGCCCGTTAATCCGCTTTGCGGAGTCACGCAGACGTCCCCGCTCTGGCCAAAGTCTACTTTCCTTGCGCGAGATTGGCTTCATGAACTTCGATCGCCTCCTCGATATCGTCATAGAAGGTGATCTTCCCGTCTTTCATGACGCCGCCCACGTGGCAAAAGGCGCGCAGCAATGAGGACGAGTGGGAGACGAGAAGCAACGTAGCGTTCTCGCGGCGCTCGTCGAATACACGTTTGCTCTTTTTCTTGAAGTTCGTGTCACCAACAGCGATCACCTCATCGATGAGATAGTATTCGAAATCGATCGCCATGCAGATCCCGAAGGCAAGTCTTGCACGCATACCGGCCGAATAGGTCCTCACTGGCATGTCGAGGTAGGTTCCAAGTTCCGAGAAGTCCTTGACGAATTCCAGAACCTCGTTGCGGTCCTTGCCGTAGATGTCGGCGATGAAACGAGTATTCTGGGTCCCGGTCAGTCGACTGTGGACACCACCCTTGAATCCCAGCGGCCAGGAGATCTTGCCTTCCCGATAGATGCGCCCCGAGGTCGGGGTATCAATGCCGGAAATGAGATTCATCAGCGTAGACTTGCCGGCACCGTTACGTCCGAGAATGCCGATATTCATGCCAGGGCGAAATGCCGCCGAAAAATTCTCAAGAATCACCTTCTTGCCGCCGCGCGGATTCTTGAAGACCTTGGTTACGTTGTCGAAGACTATCATTCGCTTTCTAGCAATTTGTTGCGGTACACCCGCTCCAGCGACAGGCCGGCTACCAGCAATCCCGTCGCTACCGACAAAAGATAGGCTTTGTCCAGGATGCTGTTGTAGTCGAGATAGGTTGCAGATCGGAACCATTCGACGCAATGCAAGAACGGGTTCCAGGAGATGATGGCGAGCACCGACGGCGGGAGCGTTGCCGGCACAAAAACGACGCCGGACGCCAGCATCAGGGGCATGTTGGCATAGCTGAGGATCTTGGCCCAGATGGGAACCAGCGTTCCAACCACTGCATTGAAAACCGCGAACGAGAACGCAAAATACGCGATGGCCAGGATGGCGGCACCGAATTCCAACGGGTAGACGATGATCTTGCGGTCAAGTCCTGCATACATGAAGAATATGAAAAGGGTGCAGACGATCACCCAGATGATCACCTCCAGAATGAACGCCGCAATAATCGTGTCGAGCGGCTTGACCAGCGGATAGGTCAGCATGGCCTGATTGTGTGACAGCCCGTTCGCTGCTTTGCGTGCAATCAGGTTTGTCATGCGAAATCCGATGACACCTGTCAAAAAAAACAGCATGGCGCTGTCGCCAAATGGCAATGCCGCCCGGACAAAGCCGTGCATCGAGAGGAACATGCCGACATAGATCGCTGGTTCCGCGAGGGTCCACAGATAGCCAATGCGGCTCTCTCCGAATCGCGTCACGCTGCTGCGGATAACAAGTGCAGCGATGACACGTCCGTTTTCCTTCAGGGCATAGCCGAAGCTCTTGTCCGTCAAGTACATTGTCGTGGCCTATACCTGATAGACGGAACCGCTGCGGATCAAATCGCGTGGTCCTTGATCGATTTGTAAGCGAAGAACCCGATAAGCCAGGCCGCAAAAAACGCCATGAAGCCAAGCATCGTATTCAAAACGCGTTGCGGGTACATGGCGATCTCAGGAAGGCGCGGGCTCACATAGGTTGCGAAGAATCGTTCCTGTTTCTGCGCCTCCACAAGGGCCGTTTCCAGGCCAGCCAAAGAGGTCGAATAGGCCTTCACCGCAAACTCCTGCTCGACCGTCAGCTTCGCAAAACGGTCTATGACATCGCTAACATTGTCGGACGCGGCGTCGGGATTGCGCCCCGTCTTTTTCGTAGACCCGCTGCCGAGGCGCGCTTTCTGTTCCGACAGTTGCGCTTCCAAGGCAAAAATTTGCCGCTCCAGGACCTTGGCCGAAGGTGCATCCCTGCTGACCGTATTCATCAACGCCCTGTATCGGGTGCGAACGGACGCGAGCTGCTCCTCAATCGATCCGATAATCGACGATTCCATTGTGGCCAGAGAGGTCGGATCGATCGCCTGTTCCGTCTGCCGCAATTGCGACATTTGTTCCCGCACGCTTGCGAGGCGATTCTCCGTGCGCTCGACCTGCTTGTTCACCACCCCGAGATACTGGTTGCGCGATTCCTCGGAAAGTCGGTTCACCAGGTTTTCCGCCACAAGGAGGATAGCATCCGTGACCCTCTTTGCATCTTCAGGTGTAAACGCGTAGACCTGCAGAGTGACGTTCCCAGTCGTGGAATTGAAGCTGACGTTCACCATGTCCTGCCAATAATTGACGAATTCGTCGAAGGGCGCGGCCACGTCGCTTTTATAGACAAAATCGATGCTGTCCCGAGCATAAACCTCCCTGATATCTAACCCCAACTGGTCTTTCATGTCCTGCAAGACTTGCTGGGAATGAATGTAGTCAGCCACGATGTAGGAGTCGCCCGCCTGGGGCGATGTGCCCATCAGCGAGCCGAGCCCGAGCGCGTTCAGCGAGCTTTGGTTCGCTCCGCGTACGGCAAACTGAGATTGGACTTCAAATTGAGGGCTGGCGATGAACGCGAAATAAAGCCCGGTCAGGATAGTCGGCACGATGACGGCGAGAGCGAATGAAATGGCGGCCCAATTGACCTTCTTCCGCTTTTTTTTAGCGAAATTCGGCATCTCGAAAATCGACTTTGTCGAAAACTTCTTGCCCGGTTCGGTCTTCGACCCGGGGAGTTCGTCATCGTCGTCGAACTCGTCACGCTTGACCTTTGCGCCGGCAGCGGCGGATGCCTCGCGGATTAGGCGCCGCTTCTGTCGTTCGGCGCGGTGCATGATGCGGGCCTTTGCCATGTCCAGAAGATTGCTAGCCTGCGGCTGAACGCGGGTTTCTGCTTCCGGCTCCGGTACTACGGGCGCAGATTCTTTCGTCACGTTGATACTCTCGCTGCTGGCTTGTAATTTTTTGTTAACTACCTGAACGCGTGGTAGTTTAGGCGATATGCTGCTACGTTACAAGGTCATGGGCACTCACATCTGCCGGGAACCCTATCTGTACATTTTGAGCGAAGCGGCCAAGAACTGCCGAAAATTGCCAAGTGAAGGTTTGAAGCGTCATTCGGGTCATTTTGTGACATGTGCGGCCTCTCCAGGAAGCTCCGAGCTCGCAGGGTCGCAATCGCGCGAGCGCCCCCAGCCGATGAAGGCGGGATTTGCAAACTCGGCGTCCTCAGTCTGGCTCGTCTTGCCGTAGATGAAAGGTGAGCCGTCAGGCTGGGAAAGGCGACCGCCCGCTGCCCGCAAAATCGCGTCTCCGGCGGCTGTGTCCCACTCCATTGTCCGACCGAAGCGCGGATAGACATCGGCTAGGCCTTCGGCAAGCAGGCAAAATTTGAGCGATGATCCAACGGACCGGTGGTCAGAAATGCCGTTTCTTTCGAGAAAGACGTCTGTTTGCGGATCGCTATGCGAGCGGCTCACCACAGCGGTCAGCTTATCGCCTCTGGTACGGCAACCGATCGCTCGTCTGCCCAAAATCGAGAAGTCCGGCCCGAACTCGATTTTTTCCGCATGGCCCACCGCTCCGGAAAAGGCAATCCTCAGCGCCGGTGCATAGACAACGCCGGCGACGGGCGTGCCATCGTCAATCAGCGCGATATTGACGGTGAATTCGTCCCGGCGATCGATGAACTCTCGCGTGCCATCCAGCGGGTCGACGAGAAAGAAGCGGCCGCCGGCGATGTTCGGCACACGTCCAGCCGCGACCGATTCCTCGGCCACAACCGGTATGTCGGGGAAGGCTGCGGCAAGTTGCGCCAGGATAATCGCCTCGGCGCGTTCGTCCGCCTCGGTAACGGGTGACTGGTCGTCCTTGTATGCGACCGTTGGCCCAGCGTCATAGACCGCAAGAATCGCCTTACCGGCGTCGATCGCAGCCTTTTCGAGAGTATCCAGTAAATGGGTGGGCAATGTCATAGTCTGCTCACGATGGTGTTCGCTTTGGACGTTTCAACCCGATCCGCCCCTTGCGCGCAAGCATTTTCGGCTTGCATTTTTGGCTTTACCCGTCGCGCCGTCCCGGTGGTTCGATCGTCGCATATGGGATCTACTCCACGGCATTATTTCTGCGGGTTGATCGGTTCTCCAGATAGCTTTCGATCTGCATTGCAAGTTCGCTCGGCTCATGCCCCAGCGTTTGCAGTCGGATCTCGGGAGAATCGGGCCGCTCATAGGGCGAGCTGATGCCGGTGAAGTTCGCCAGTTCACCGGCGAACGCCTTTTTGTACAGGCCCTTGGGATCGCGCCGCGCACACTCTTCCAGTGGTGTGTCGACGAAGATTTCGATGAAGTCGCCCGGTTCGAAAAGCTCTCGGGCCATTTGTCGCTCTGAGCGAAACGGTGAGATGACGGAGACGATGACGATCAGGCCGGCCTGCGTCATCAGGTGTGCCACCTCGGCGATCCGGCGTATATTCTCGACCCTGTCCTCGGGGGTGAAGCCCAAGTCTCGGTTGAGCCCATGGCGGACATTGTCACCATCCAGCACATAGGTATGCAGGCCCTTGGCATGCAGCAGTTTCTCGAGCGTGTTGGCGATTGTCGATTTGCCAGCGCCGGAAAGGCCGGTAAGCCAAAGGACTGCAGGTTTCTGGTGCTTCAACGCCGCACGGGCATGGCGGTCGATATCGAGGGCCTGCCACCGGATATTTGTCGCCCGCCGCAATGGATGGTCGATCATCCCGGCACCGATAGTCGCGTTGGTGAAGCGGTCGATCAGTACGAAGTTTCCAGTGGTGCGGTTGTCCTGGTAACGATCAAAAGCTATTGGCGCTTGCGTCGCGATGTTGCAGGCGCCGATTTCGTTCATGTGCAGCGACTTGGCGGCCTCGTGGGCGAAGTTTTTGATATCAACGTGGTATTTTAGCGTCGTCACCGTCGCTCCGACGCTGTCTACTTCCGTTCGTAGGATATAGGTTCGGCCTGGTATCATCGGCTCGGCTCCAAACCAGATGACATGGGCCATGAATTGGTCGGCCACTTCGGGACGATCACTGGGAGGTGCCAGCATGTCGCCGCGAGAGATGTCGATTTCGTCTTCCAGCACGACAGTGATGGCCTGTCCCTTGCCGGCATCGTGAAGATCTCCGTCGCCTGTGACAATCGACTTGACCTTTGAGGTACGGCCAGACTTGGCGGAGACGATCTCGTCGCCAACAGCGATGCGGCCGGACGCAATCTGTCCCGAAAATCCGCGAAATGCCTGATCGGGGCGGCTGACGAGCTGGACCGGCAAGCGGAACGGATTATCGAGATCGCGCTCGGCCACTACGACTGATTCCAGGTGTTCAAGCAGGGTTGTGCCCCGATACCAAGGCATGTTTTCGGACGGCCTGGTGACATTGTCGCCATAGCGCGCCGAGATCGGGATAGCGGCGATGGTTTCGAAATCAAGACCGTGTGCAAAGGAACGGAACTCGTTGGCATTGGCATCGAAGACCGACTGATCGTAGCCGACGATATCGATCTTGTTGACCGCAAGCACGACGTGGCGAATGCCAAGGAGCGAAGCGATAAAGGCGTGGCGTCGCGTTTGCTGCAGGATGCCCTGGCGGCAGTCGACGAGGACCACGGCTAGGTCAGCAGTCGAGGCGCCCGTCGCCATGTTGCGCGTGTATTCCTCGTGGCCGGGCGTGTCGGCGACGATAAAGCGCCGCTGTGCGGTTGCGAAGTAGCGATAGGCGACGTCGATCGTGATGCCCTGCTCACGTTCGGCCTCCAAGCCATCGAGCAGAAGGGCGAAGTCGGTCTCCGCGCCGGTGGTGCCGTGCCGAGCGCTGTCACGCTCCAGTGCCGCAAGCTGGTCGTCCAAGATCAATTTCGTATCGTAGAGCAGGCGCCCGATCAGTGTCGACTTGCCGTCGTCGACGGATCCGCAGGTGATAAAGCGGAGGAGCGATTTTTGCTCCTGGTCGGCAAGATAGTCCTGTAACCGTGCCGTTGCGTCGGCAGAAGCGGCCGTCATCAGAAATATCCTTCGCGTTTCTTCTTTTCCATCGAGCCCGCTTCGTCCTGGTCTATGAGACGGCCCTGGCGCTCGGAAGATCGGGTCGCAAGCATTTCACGCAGGATGTCGGGTACGGTCGCAGCGTCCGATTCAATCGCACCAGTCAGCGGATAGCAGCCAAGTGTGCGGAAGCGGATGAGCCGCTCCTCGATGCGCTCGCCGTCTGCGAGCGGCATGCGCGTGTCATCCGCCATGATCAGCATCCCGTTGCGCTTCACAACCGGGCGTCTGGCCGCGAAATAGAGCGGAACGACCGGTATCTCCTCTTTAAGAATATACTGCCAGACATCGAGCTCGGTCCAGTTGGACAGCGGGAAGACGCGGATCGATTCGCCTGGCGCGATACGCGTATTGTAGGTCTTCCACATCTCTGGGCGCTGGTTCCTGGGGTCCCAGGCGTGCTGCGCGGTGCGGAAGGAGAAGATGCGCTCCTTGGCACGCGATTTTTCCTCATCGCGCCGTGCGCCGCCGAATGCGGCGTCAAAACCGTACTTGTCCAGCGCCTGCCGGAGCGCAACCGTCTTCATGACATGGGTATGGATGCTGGAGCCGTGCGTGAACGGATTGATTTTCTGTTCGATACCGTCCGCGTTCGCATGAACGAGAAGCTCCAGGCCGAGCTTCGCGGCCGTGCGGTCGCGGAATGCGATCATCTCCCGAAATTTCCAGGTGGTGTCGACGTGCAGCAGCGGGAAGGGTGGCTTTGCGGGATAGAACGCCTTCATTGCCAGGTGCAGCATGACCGACGAATCCTTGCCGATCGAGTAAAGCATCACCGGCTTGGCGAAGGTTGCCGCGACTTCCCGAAAAATATGGATAGCTTCCGCTTCTAGGCGCTGAAGATGGGTGAGCGACATGATCTGAGCTGCCCTGTTGTAGATGGCTTCCTGCCATAGCGCTCTGATCGCGCCAGGAGGACCAATTCTGCCGTTTTTTACCCGGGAGCGCGCGATGACCGCAATGCTCTTGATTAATTTTGCTTTCTGGCAACCGCTGAATTTTTTCGGCCGAATCCCGTGGTCGAAGTTGAAGCTCAGATCTTCAACAATGTATTCGTCGCGCTATTGGTGTGGGGCCGTGTCTCTGACACCGTGCGGCGACTGCCGCAACGCTCAGTTGAAGCAGTGGAAAAACGGTGGATTCCACGGCTTCTTGTCCTTCAGGCAGTTGCAAGCCGCTATTATTTTTGAGTTTCGGCCGGCTTAATCGACAATTCCACCAAAAAAGCGAAGAAGTTTGTCAGTGTGCCATTTTAGGCTTCCCTTTTGATCGGAAAGCAGTATGGATTCCAGTACTCAGGAGTTCACCAAGGAACTCTAAATAACAAGAGATGCGGCCATCAGGATCGCATCCCGGGGATAGCAAATGGAATATTTTGTGCAGCAGCTCATCAATGGGCTGACTCTAGGCTCGATCTATGGCCTGATCGCCATCGGCTACACGATGGTTTATGGTATCATCGGCATGATCAACTTCGCCCATGGCGATATTTTCATGTTGGGCGGGTTCGCCGCGTTGATCATCTTTCTGGTGCTTACCAGCATTTTCGTCGGTCTCCCGGTCGTCATTTTGTTGTTGGTGATGATGGCGGCGGCGATGCTGACAGCCTCGCTGTGGAACTGGACGATCGAAAAGGTGGCCTACCGGCCGCTGCGCGGCTCGTTCCGCCTGGCGCCGCTGATCACCGCCATCGGCATGTCGATTACACTGTCGAACTTCATCCAGGTCACGCAGGGCCCGCGCAACAAGCCGATCCCGCCGCTGGTATCGTCGGTCTACAACGTCTTCGGCATCTCGATCTCGCTGAAGCAGGTCCTCATCATGATCCTCACGGTGAGTCTGCTGGCGACATTCTGGTACATCGTCAACAAGACGGCCCTCGGTCGCGCCCAGCGCGCCACCGAGCAGGATCGCAAGATGGCCGCCCTGCTCGGCATCGACGTCGATCGCACGATCTCCATCACCTTCGTAATGGGTGCAGCGCTCGCTGCGGTCGCTGGCACGATGTATCTGATGTATTATGGCGTCATCGTGTTCACCGACGGCTTCGTTCCTGGCGTGAAGGCCTTCACGGCGGCGGTTCTGGGTGGCATCGGCTCGCTTCCCGGTGCGGTGATCGGCGGGCTTCTGATTGGACTGATCGAGTCGCTCTGGTCGGCCTACTTCACGATCGACTACAAGGACGTCGCGACGTTCTCGATCCTCGCCATCGTTCTGATCTTCAAGCCGTCCGGCATTCTCGGACGACCGGAAGTCGAGAAGGTATAATTCAATGGCCACCATTTCCTACTCCAAAGAGAGCGCCGCCGGGAACCTGACGGCGAAGGCTCTGCGCGAGGGCTTTTACGCCGGTCTGATCGCTCTCGGCCTCTTCGTCCTGTTCGTCGGCCTGCAGACGACGCAGAACATCCGCAACGAACTCGTCCTGAACCAACGCTGGGGATTGCTGGCGACCTTCGTCGCCATCGCCGCAGTCGGCCGGTTCTTGGGCGTCGCCTACGTCCAACCGTGGGTCGCTGCGCGCAAGGCTGCCAAAGCTGCTGTCGTCGAGAAAGAGGCCCCCGAAGGCTTTTTCGCGCGCAACTTCAGCAAGCTCGCAATTCTCGCGCTCGTCCTGATGCCGCCCATCGCCGTTTCGCTGTTTGGCGTGCAGGGGTCGCTGAAGTGGGTCGACAACTTCGGTATCCAGATCCTCATCTATGTGATGCTCGCCTGGGGCCTGAACATCGTCGTCGGTCTCGCCGGCCTGCTCGACCTCGGATACGTCGCCTTCTACGCCGTGGGTGCCTATTCCTACGCGCTTCTGGCGCAGCATTTCGGCTTCTCGTTCTGGATTCTTCTTCCGCTTGCCGGAATTCTTGCCGCCTTCTGGGGCATGATCCTCGGTTTCCCGGTTTTGCGCCTCAAAGGGGACTATCTCGCGATCGTGACGCTTGCCTTCGGTGAGATCATACGCCTGGTGCTGATCAACTGGACGGAAGTTACCAAGGGAACCTTCGGCATCTCGGGCATTCCAAAGGCATCTGTTTTCGGCATCTGGTCTTTCGACGTCAGCGCCCCGAACAACTTTGCCAAGTCGTTTGGCCTTCCGATGTCATCGGCCTACTACAAGATCTTCCTGTTCTACGTCATCCTGGCGCTCGCTCTGCTGACGGCCTTCGTCACCATCCGCCTGCGTCGCATGCCGATTGGCCGTGCCTGGGAAGCGCTACGTGAGGATGAAATTGCCTGCCGCTCGCTTGGCATCAACACGGTCACGACCAAGCTGACCGCGTTTGCCACGGGCGCGATGTTCGGCGGCATTGCCGGCTCCTTCTTCGCGGTGCGTCAAGGCTTCGTCTCACCGGAGTCCTTCGTCTTCCTCGAGTCCGCGATCATCCTCGCCATCGTGGTTCTCGGCGGCATGGGCTCGCTAATCGGCATCGCAGTTGCTGCCACGGTCATGGTTGGCGGCACGGAGTTGCTGCGCGAAATGACCTTCCTGAAGCAGATCTTCGGTCCCGACTTCACCCCCGAACTCTATCGCATGCTGATCTTCGGCCTCGCGATGGTCGTGGTCATGGTCTGGAAACCGCGCGGCTTCGTCGGAAGCCGTGAACCGACAGCCTTCCTGCATGAGCGCAAGGCCGTGTCCGGCAGCTTCACCAAGGAAGGGCACGGCTAATGGCCCTCGAGACGAATACGATGAACAACGATCCAATCCTCAATGTCGAGCATCTGTCGATGCGCTTCGGCGGCCTGATGGCGATCAATGATCTGTCCTTCGAGGCTCGGCGCGGCGAGATCACGGCACTCATCGGCCCGAACGGTGCCGGCAAGACTACAGTCTTCAACTGTGTCACCGGCTTCTACAAGCCGACGATGGGCATGATCTCGATGACGCAGCAATCGGGCAGGAAGTTCCTTCTGGAGCGCATGCCGGATTTCGAGATCACCCGCGATGCCAAGGTCGCCCGGACGTTCCAGAACATCCGCATGTTCTCGGGCCTGACGGTCCTGGAGAACCTGCTCGTGGCGCAGCACAATATGCTGATGAAGGCCTCGGGATACACGATCCTTGGCCTCCTCGGCTTCAGTGGTTACCGGCGTGCCAAGGAACAGTCGATCGAGATCGCCAAATACTGGCTGGAAAAGGCGAACCTGCTCGAACGCGCCGACGACCCGGCGGGCGACCTGCCCTACGGTGCGCAGCGGCGTCTCGAAATCGCGCGAGCCATGTGCACGGGGCCAGAGTTTCTCTGCCTGGATGAGCCGGCCGCCGGTCTCAACCCGCGTGAATCGCTGGCCTTGAACGAACTGCTGCGGTCGATCCGCAAGGACACGGGGACATCGCTGCTCCTGATCGAGCATGACATGTCGGTCGTCATGGAAATTTCAGACCACGTCATCGTGCTCGAATATGGTCAGAAGATTTCGGACGGTACGCCCGATGAGGTGAAAAACGATCCAAGGGTCATCGCGGCCTATCTGGGTGTCGAGGACGAAGAGGTCGAAGAGGTGATCGAGCAGATTGAGGGCGAGCAGGGGGCGAAGCACTAATGAGCGAGACCCTTCTCAAGGTTCAAGGCGTCGAAACCTACTACGGCAACATCCGTGCACTGGCCGGAGTCGATGTCGAGGTCAAGCGCGGCGAGATCGTCAGCCTGATCGGGGCTAACGGCGCCGGCAAGTCGACGCTGATGATGACCATTTGCGGCAGCCCGCAGGCGCGCACCGGCACCGTTACATTCGCCGGCCAGGAGATCACGCGTCTGCCAACGCACGAGATCGCTCGTCTTCGCATCGCGCAGTCGCCGGAAGGGCGCCGTATCTTCCCGCGCATGACGGTCTACGAAAACCTGCAGATGGGCGCGAGCCTCGACAATCTGAAGTACTTCGATGAGGACGTGGAAAAAATCTTCACGCTCTTCCCGCGCCTGAAGGAACGCCAGGCTCAGCGTGGCGGAACGCTATCGGGTGGCGAGCAACAGATGCTCTCCATCGGCCGTGCGCTGATGGCGCGGCCGAAGCTGCTGCTGCTTGATGAGCCGTCGCTCGGTCTTGCGCCGCTGATCGTCAAACAGATCTTCGATGCCATCAAGGTGTTGAACAAGGAGCAGGGTCTGACCGTGTTCCTCGTCGAGCAGAATGCCTTTGCCGCGCTGAAGCTGTCCGACCGTGGCTACGTCATGGTCAACGGCCGGGTGACGATGAGCGGGACGGGCAAAGAGCTGCTGGCAAATCCGGAGGTGCGTGCCGCCTATCTCGAAGGCGGCCGGCATTGATTACGGACCCGCGCATGATCCTCAAATCATCCCGACCAAAGATCATGCGCAAATCCATAGAGTTACAGCGACCCTTGCGCGTTCTGCATCTCGCGCGGCGCTGTACGAGGAGTATGTGACATGCAGGGAATACTCTACGAAGAGACGTCTATCTGGCAGTTTCTGTTCATCACCGTCATCATGGGCGGCTGGACCGCCTGGCGGACTGGAAAGAGCGTTGCGGAAAGCTGGCACAGCTACCGTACACTCGTCTTCTACGTGCTTTTGCTCGGTATTGCGATCCGCTTCATCCACCACGCGTTGTTCGAAGGTAGCATGCTGACTTTTCAGTACTATTTCGTGGACACGATCGTACTTTTGTTGTTTGCTACGGCCGGTTATCGCTACTACCGCACCAAACAGATGACCAATAACTACTATTGGCTCTACGAGAAGGCCTCGCCTTTCTCCTGGCGGGCCAAATAAGAGGGAACCCACGCACGGCGTGAAGGCGCCGGACGTGGAATAAAGACGCCGGCGCAATGATGGCGGGTATTGCGAACGGTCAACAATCTGCCTGCCTAAACTTGGGAGTAACAAGATGAAGAAGTCTCTATTGTCGGCTGTTGCCCTGACTGCAATGGTCGCCTTCAGCGGCAATGCCTGGGCCGACATCCTGATCGGCGTCGGCGGCCCGCTGACTGGCCCGAACGCTGCTTTCGGCGCGCAATTGCAGAAGGGGGCCGAGCAGGCCGCTGCCGACATCAATGCTGCTGGCGGCATCAACGGCGAGCAGATCAAGGTCGTTCTCGGCGACGACGTATCCGATCCGAAGCAGGGTGTTTCGGTCGCCAACAAATTCGTCGCTGATGGCGTGAAGTTTGTCGTCGGTCACTTCAACTCGGGTGTTTCGATCCCGGCCTCAGAAATCTACGCCGAAAACGGCGTGCTGCAGATCTCGCCGGCCTCCACCAACCCGACCTACACCGAGCGGGGCCTGTGGAATACCTTCCGTACCTGCGGTCGTGACGACCAGCAGGGCGCGGTGGCAGGCTCATTCGTCGCCGCTAATTTCAAGGACGCGAAGGTTGCCGTGTTGCACGACAAGACGCCGTATGGCCAGGGTCTTGCCGACGAAACCAAGAAGGCGATGAACGAAGCCGGCGTGACGGAAGCCGTCTATGAAGGCGTCAATGTCGGCGACAAGGACTTCTCGGCTCTCATCGCGAAGATGAAGGAAGCCGGCGTTTCGGTCGTCTACTGGGGCGGCCTCCACACCGAGTTCGGCCTCATCGAGCGCCAGTCCGCAGACCAGGGCCTGAAGGCTACCTTCATCTCGGGCGACGGCATCGTCTCGAACGAACTGGCTTCGATTGCCGGCGACGCCGTTAATGGCACGCTCATGACGTTCGCGCCCGATCCGCGCAAGAACCCGGCCGCAAAGGAACTCGTCGAGAAGTTCCGCGCTTCCGGCTTCGAGCCGGAAGCCTACACGCTCTACGCCTATGCTGCCGTTCAGGTCATCGCTGAAGGCGCCAAGGCTGCTGGCGGCACCGACGCGCAGGCCGTAGCCGAAGCCATCAAGTCGAAGGGCCCGTTCCCCACCGCCATCGGCGAACTCGGCTTCGATGAAAAGGGCGACATCACCCGTCCGGACTACGTTCTGTACACCTGGAAGAAGGGTGACGACGGCAAGTACAACTACTTCCAGAACGAGTAGTCGTTCTGACGGCACGGGCGGCATCAGACCGCCCGGACCGGTTTAAATTCGGGCCCGGCGCTTGCGTCCGGGCCTTTTTCATGTCTGGTGGCGGCGGAAAACGTGGAGAATGAAATGAGTAAGGCACGTATCCTGGTGACGCGACGCTGGCCGGAGCAGGTTGAGGCGGTTTTGGCCGAGCGGTTCGACACGACCTTCAATCGCGACGATCGGCCTATGGAGCAACTGGCCCTTGCCGATGCGCTGTCTCGTTACGATGCGGTCCTGCCGACTGTCTCAGACCGCCTGCCGGCTGCGTTGTTCGAGGGGCCGAAGCTTTCCGCGAAGATTATCGGCAACTACGGTGTCGGATACAATCATATCGACGTTGCTGCCGCCTCCGCCAAAGGCGTCGTCGTTACCAATACGCCCGGCGTTCTGACCGACTGCACGGCGGATATTGCGATGACGCTGCTGCTTTCAGTTGCGCGCCGCGCCGGTGAAGGCGAGAGGCAGGTACGATCGGACACGTGGAGCGGGTGGCGTCCGACACATATGATCGGCACCAAGGTAACGGGCAAGACGCTCGGCATCATCGGCTTCGGCCGCATAGGCAAGGCACTGGCCAAACGTTGCCATTTTGGCTTCGACATGGACGTCGTCTTCTACAACCGCTCGCGGGTCGATTCGGCCGTAGCGATGCAATACGGCGCGCGTCAATTAAACAGCATCGAGGAGGTGCTGGCGGCAGCGGATTTCGTTTCCCTGCATTGCCCGGGTGGCGGAGAGAACAGCAATTTGATCAACGCTGCTCGGCTTTCGGCGATGAAGCCGACCGCGTTTCTCATCAACACGGCGCGTGGGGATGTGATTGATGAGACGGCGCTGATCGCAGCCCTTTCCAACGGCAAAATTGCAGGTGCCGGCCTCGACGTCTACGCTGCGGAGCCGCACGTGCCCGAAAGGCTGCTTGCCATGGACAACGTGGTGCTTTTGCCGCATCTCGGCAGTGCAACGGCGGAAACCCGAACGGCGATGGGAATGAAGGTGGTGGACAATGTCACGGCCTTCTTTGAGGGGCGCGAGCCACCGAACCGGGTAGCCTGAACATCGAACGCGGGTCTGAGTGAATTTCCGCCTGTCTATGAATTGGGGATCAGCACGATGGGAACCAGAACTTCCTTCCTTTGCGCTCTCGCAGCTTTTGTTTGTTCTCTGTTCCTCAGCTCGACTGCGACGCTGGCGCAGGATGCCGACGATGACGTTGACTGCGCCAATGCCGTCACCCAGGTGGATCTGAACATTTGTGCCGGCAAGGATTACGCGGCGGCGGATGCTGAACTGAACCGCATCTATCGCGAGGCGATGAAGGCGATGGAGGCGACTGATAAGGAGCTCGGTTCGCTCAACCCGGCCTATGCCGGCGCGCTCGATGCGTTGAAGCGGGCGCAGCGCGCCTGGATTCCGTATCGTGACGGTCAGTGCGAACTTGCCGGTTTCGAGGCGCGGGGCGGGACCCTGGAGCCGATGCTTGTTGCCGGTTGTCTTTCTGATCTCACCCGCAAGCGGACGGAGGAACTGAAGAGCCTAGTACAGGCGCTGGGGAACTGAAGATGGAAACGGCCGCCGGCGGACGCGCGATCATGGTTGTCGGCAACGGCGAACTTCCGGCGGGTGCGGCGGACCGGATCGACTCGGCGGACGTCGTAATCCGCTTCAACGACTGCCGGTCGATCGGGCGAGGTGGCTGGAAGACCGATATCGTTGCTGTCTGCAACACCGGTAGACCTGCGCTCGCGATGCTGGGTGGTGGTCAATGGAAGGGACATCCTGCGGTTAGGGCAGCCGGCGCATTTTGGTGCGTGCGCGATCCTGTAAAGTATGCAGCCATGAGACCCATTCTGGCGCGGAGCAACCCTGACCTGGAAGATTTCTGCGACGACTACACGCTTGGTTTTAAGACTTTTGCAACGGCAAGCGGACGTCGATGCTATGTCGTACCGGCATCGGTTCACGAGGCGCTGGACGATGAGCTGCATGCGCTTGCAACCTCTCCCTACGTCGTTCCAAGTTCCGGCCTCGTCGTGGTCGCCGAGGTGTTGGAGAACCTTGTCCGGAGAAATGATCGCGTCATCCTTGCCGGCTTCGGTCATTCCGGCTGGGAATGGCATCCCTTTGCAGCTGAACGCGCCTGGGTGGACCGCCTTGTGGGGGCGGGCATGCTCGAACGCCTCTCGTTCCCACGGGACTCGAATCCGGAAAAGTCACACTGAGCTTAACCCCTGAGGGTGCCTCAATTTGGTGCATGGGCCTCGCTTCGAGTCTGTTTGGCAGTCCCATCTTGGGTCAATCGCAGGAATTCAGTCTATTTTTAGCTTTTGTATTAGGCGAATGTGAAATTCACCCAGTTATGTTCACCGCATGAGAATGCGGAGAATGTAATGTTTCGGGACGTTGGACCATCGGCAGCACTGCAAGAGGACCGCGCCGTCATTGCGAGGGTCGGCCTTTCTACGCTTTTGCCCTATGGATTTCTGGTGGCGGCCACCCTTGCAACTGCAATTCATCTGATCCTCAGTGCACTGCACGCGCCATTCCGCCTCCTGCCAATGCCTGAGCCAGGATACCTTTCTCAAGGCGCGGGGCCCTCCGTGTTGATGGCTGTCAGCGTCGCGGGCCTGCTCATGACCCTTGCCGCCCTCGGCGTCGCCGGCTGGCGCAGCACGCGCGCCAGGCTAGAGCAGGCTGGGGAGGTCAATTCGATCCCTATCGCGACTAAACCCGAACTAGTCGAAACGCTGGATGCGCCCATTTCCTCCGGCTTCCTCGTGCTATTCCAGGTGACGCACTTCGCCTTCATTTCGAGCCGCTATGGCAGTGATGCCGCGAACGCAGTGACCCGACTTGTTGTGGAAGAACTCGCGCGCACCTTTCGCGCGCCGCACCAACTCACGCGAACCGCTCCCGGCGAATTTCTCATCATGGCGGCGAGCCAGAGCCCTCACGACTGCATTCTGCTCGTGGAAGAAGTGCGCCGTTCAGTGGCGACACGCATGATCGCGACAGGCGGCTTAAACCTGACGGTCGCGCTTGCAGCCGGCATCGCCGATGTTTCTCCAAATGCACCGATGGTTTTGGCTTTGGACGCTGCGCGGCGAGCATTGGACCATGCCCGGAATACGGCTTGCGAGCGACCCGTTTTTGCTTTCGACGGACATGCGAAGGTGTTGCCCTGAGGGTATTTCACTGAGGGGCCCGCTAACGGCGACAGCCACCCACGATCGAAGGGTGGGCCTTAAAGCTTCAAGGCGATCACCAGCCTGCTCTTTTCCCGGCGCGCAAAGGACGTTCCCGGCAAAGACTCAGATCATTGCTTCGCGCATAATGGCCACCCCCGCACACCGGTGGTCCCTTGCGGATCGACCCGTGGCGTGGCAGCTGTCGGTCTAGACCGACTGCAAGACTTCGGGGTCGGTGACCTGCACCAACCGGCCGCGGACACTGACGCCGTAGCGCTTCAGATGCGAGAACGCGCGGGAGAGCGCTTCTGGTGCAAGTCCCAACTTTCCTGCCAGCAGGTTTTTCTGGTAGGGCAGGCGGAAACTGACATTGCGCGAGCCCTGCGGGCATTGCTTCTTCAGGTAGTGTGCAACTCGCTGCGGGGCAGTATGGAGCCGATCATCGGCCAAGGTGGAAAGGCTGCCTGCGAATTGGCCGGATAGGCCCGATGCAAGGGCGAGCGCCAGATCGGATTTGCGGGCGGCAAGCTCCCGGACGCGCTGCAGGTTGAACTGGACGATCTTGACGCTGTCGGTTGCCTGGGCACTGGCGCAATAGGTATGCCCATGCAGGCAGGCGCTCGCGCCGATCAGGTCACCCGGTTCGTGAACGAGCAGATCAACCTCGCGTCCCAGCGGGGAGAGATGAAAGCTGCGCACGTAACCGCTGAGCACGCAATAGAGCGTGTCGGCGAGGTCTCCCTCGCGAAACAGCACTTGTCGCGGCCCAATCGTACGAACTGTGGCAATCTCAAGCATTGCCGACAAGGTATCCAGTTCAAGTCTGGACAACAGCGGCAGTCCCATCAGTGTTTCGCGCTCCCAGGCGCTCGGCCTCATTATCCTGTTCATCGCTTTTTCACCCGTCTCTTCCCCATATGGTTCTTAGGGAGAGGCTTTCTCCCTGGAAGAGGGGAGCCGCCGCTCGTTGAACCAGCAGATGTTAAAGCGCCTTTTCGGGGCCTTCGTTGATTTCGGTCAAATAAACGCACAGCTCTGGAGCGCTCAAAAACGAGAAAAGCCGGGCGGAATTACCTGCCCGGCTTTCGTTTGACCTTAAGTTTGGTCACATCATTCGGCGGCAAGTTTCGAATGATGCGCGATGACGCTGAGCGGCTTCTTGGCACCGTCCCGATGCTGCTCCAAGGCGGTCACCCGGTCCCCCAAAGTATCGATGCTCTTTGCGGTTTCGATTGCTGCGTGCGTGAGCGCCTCGTTGTCGAGAGGAGGCGTCTCCTCGTCCTTCTTGCCGACGAGACGACCGAAGATCCTTGCGAGGAGCCGCGATAGGTCGTCCATGATCAGGAAGAACGATGGTACGACCACCAGCGACAGCACCGTCGAGACGATGATGCCGCCGATCACCGCAATCGCCATCGGCGCGCGGAACGTCCCGCCTTCGCCGACACCAAGCGCGGAGGGCAGCATACCAGCCGACATCGCGATCGACGTCATGATGATCGGGCGCGCACGCTTGCGCCCGGCCTCGACCATCGCCTGCAGACGGTTCATGCCTCGATGCATCATTTCGATCGCGAAATCGACCAGCAGGATCGCATTCTTCGTCACGATGCCCATCAGCATCAGGATGCCGATCAGCACCGGCATGGAGAGTGCGTTCTGCGTCAGGATCAGGCCGGCCGCCACACCGCCGATCGCAAGTGGCAGCGAGAACAGGATGGTGAAGGGCTGGATGACGTCCTTAAACAGCAAGATCAGCACCATCAACACCAGCAACAGGCCAAGCAGCATGGCGTTGCCGAAGCTCTGTACCATCTCTGCCTGGATTTCGGCGTCGCCGCTTTCCTGGAAGCGCACCGTCTCGGGCATGTCGATGCTGTTGGCGATCTCCTTGAAGCGGGCCGTCGCCGTATCCAGTGCCACACCGGGCTTGAGATCGGAGCCGATAGAGACGACCCGGTTGCGGTCGAAGCGCTTGATTGAACTGGGGCCTTCCGAATAGTCGATATCGGCAACCGACGACAGCGGTACGACCTGGCCGCTCGCGGTCTTGATCTTCAGATTACGGATCGCGCCGAGATCGCCGCGGAAATCGCGGTCGACCTGCACGCGGATCGGGATAAGGCGCCCATCGAGCGACATCTTGCTGAGCTGAGAATCGATGTCGCCGATGGTGGCGACGCGTATCACCTCGGAAATCTGCGCGGTGGTGATGCCGAGACGGGCCATCTTGTCATCGCGCGGCCGGATCTGCAGTTCAGGCCGGGGCAATGAACCTTCGGAGCTGACGTTCGAAAGCAGTGGATCGGCTCTCAGCTTGGCCTCGAGAACGGCGACCGTGTTGTTCAGATCTGCTTCGTTGTTGGAAAGCAGGTTAAACGTCAGGTCACGCTCGGCGCGGTCGTTGAGCTTTATGATGCGGACATCCGGGATATCGTGGACCGCGGCGAAGATCGCCTTCTCGACATCCCACTGCGGTTTGATGCGACCGGTCGGCGGCAGCTTCGGAAGGTACTGGCCGATCACAGGCAGATCGCCGAGGAGGTCGTTGACGACCTTGTTGACGAGCGAGTGATCCCGCTTCTCCAGCATGACCGTCACCGAGGCGCGGCGCAGCTCGAGGTCACCCTTCGGTGAGGAGCCTCCCAACACGAAGATATCACTGACGCCATCGATGTCTTTTACCCGGTCAAAGATCTCGGACGTTGCGCGGTCGGTGTCCTCCAGCATGGCATCGGGCGGGAGCTCGACCGAGAGAACGACGCGCGAAGCATCCTCCGGCGGCATGAAACTGCCGGGAACGGTAAAGAGCAGCATCATCGAAGCGACAAGAAAGGCAATGGCACCGAGAAGCGTGGCGTAGCGGCTATACCAGTGCTTGGTCGTCACGGTCACAAGCCAGGTGTAGCCGCGCATGAAGGCGCCGTCCTTTTCCTCGCCGTGGCCGTCCCCATCGCTGGAACGCATCAGGTAGGCGGCCATCACGGGGGTGATCAATCGCGCCACCGCAAGCGAGAAAAATACCGCGACGGCGACGGTGAGGCCGAACTGGATGAAGTACTGACCCGGGATGCCGGGCATGAAAGATACCGGCACGAACACGGCGATGATGGTGAACGTTGTGGCAATCACCGCGAGGCCAATTTCATCTGCGGCTTCGATGGCGGCCCGGTACGGAGTCTTGCCCATCTTGATGTGGCGCGCGATGTTCTCGATCTCAACGATCGCGTCATCGACCAGGATACCAGTGGCAAGCGTCATGGCGAGGAAACTGACGAGGTTCAACGAGAAACCCAGCAGATCCATGACGTAGAAGGTGGGTATCGCGGAGAGCGGCAGCGCGACGGCCGAGATCAGCGTCGCACGCCAGTTGCGAAGGAAGAGCAGCACGACGATGACGGCCAGGATCGCGCCTTCCATCAGCGTGTGGATCGCCGCTTCGTAGTTGCCGTAGGTGAAGTAGACGGCGTCGTCGACAAGGCTGATCGCGACGTCCGGATTCTGCTCGCGCACCTTGGTGAGCGCCTTTTCGACGGACTCGGCAACGGTCACCTCGCTGGCGCCCTTCGAGCGGAAGACGGCAAAGGTTACAACCGGGGTGCCATTGAAGCGAGAGAACGAGCGGGGCTCCTCGTAGGTGTCTGTGATCCGGCCAAGCTCTGACAGGCGGACGAAGCGGCCATTTGGAAGCGCGATCATCGTGGCGGCCAGCTTTTCCACGGAGCGGGCGTCGCCAAGGACACGGATCGCCTGTTCGGCGCCGGCGATCTGGCCGCGACCGGAGCCGACATCGGCGTTCATGCTGCGCAGTTGACGGTTCACGTCGGCGGCGGAAATGCCGAAGGATTCAAGCCTGTCGGAATTGAGGTCGACCAGCACCTCCCGGTCGGCGCCGCCGAAACGATCGATCTTGCCGACACCCGGCTGGCCCTGCAATGCGCGTTTGACGGTGTCGTCGACGAACCAGGATAGCTCTTCGAGCGTCATGTTGGGCGAGGAGACGGCAAAGGTCTGGATTGCCTGCCCCTCCACATCGATCTTGGTGACAACCGGCTCCTCGACCGTTGCCGGCAGGTCGCTGCGGATGCGGTCGATCGCATCCTTGACGTCCTGCAGTGCCTGGTTCGTCGGCACTTCGATCTCGAACAGGACTGATGTCACCGAACTGCCGTCGGTGACGGTCGACATGATGTCGTCGACACCGGAAATGCCGGCGACCGCGTCCTCGATCTCCTTGGTTACCTGAAGCTCGAGCTCGGCAGGGGCCGCCCCGCTTTGAGTGACGGTGATCGCGATCACTGGCACATCGATGTTGGGAAAGCGCGTGATCGGCAGTGAATAGAAAGATTGCAGCCCGACGACCATCAGCAGGAAGAAGGCAAGCAGCGGCGCGATTGGGTTGCGAATGGACCAGGCAGAAAAATTCATGTTCCAGATATCCTCATCCCAGATTTCGCACCAACCGCCAATGTTCGCAGCTTGAAGGTCGCGCTTCAGACCGCGCGTCCCGTGGCGCGCGGACAGTCCGAATTATCTTCTCGCAATGCCTTCACTGCGGCCTTGCGTATTTGTGCGGCCCGAGACCGTTTTGTGCGACTTTCCTAGTTCGCAGCAACCGGCGAGGTCGCCTTTACCGGCCTGACCCTGTCACCGTCGCGGACATAGGCGCCCGCCTTCGCTACGACCTCGTCGCCGGCTTTGAGGCCACTTGCGATCTCGATCACCTGGCCGTCCTGGATGCCGGTCTCGACTTTCACGAGCTTGACGATCCCGTCCTCGACTTTACGCGCAACCGTACCGTCGCGCGAGGTGGTGATCGCGGAAAGCGGGAGCACGATGCCTTTCGTTTCCTGCGCGATGATCTCGGCGCTGGCAAACATGCCGACGCGCGCCTTTTCCGGTTCGTCCAGCTTGATGTAAACGTGGCCGAGGCGGGTATCGTTGCTCAGCGTCGGTTCGACCAGGCGAATGCGGCCGGAGAGCTTCGCCGCGCCGCCGGCAAGCGTTACCGTCGCCTTCTGGCCGACAGCAAGCTTGAGAATCGAGGATTCCGAGACATCCGCTTTCAACTCGATCTCGCCGTCGCGGATGATCGAGAACAGCGGCTGGCTGGCGCCCATGGCGATTGCGCCGATCTTGGCGGTCCGTGAGGAGATGATGCCGGAAACCGGAGCCTTGACGGCGGTGCGGGCGAGTTTCAGGTCGATGTCGGCGATCTGCGCGTCCATAACCTTGATCTCTGCCTTTGATACGGAAATGGCCTGTTCGGCAGAGGTGACGCGCGAGACCGCTGCCTTCGCAGCGGCAGTGGCCTGATCGAAGATCGCCTGGGAGGTCGCTCCTGACTTTACCAGCTTTTCGGCGCGCTCACGCGCCTTGTCGGCTTCCTCGGCATTCGCCTTTGCTTCGATCAATTGCGCTTCGATCTGCGCCAGGGAAGCCTCGGCTTTGGCGCGCATCGCTTCGAGCTGGCTCTTCTGCAAGATCAGCGCATCGTCGTTGAGGGTTGCGAGCGTATCGCCTTCCTTCACGCGATCGGCGACTTCGGCGCCAAGCGAGCGGATGGAAAGGCCGTCGACAAGCGGGGCGACATAGACCTCCTCGACAGGCTGGATCGTGCCGGTGGCGATCACGCGGTCGACGATCGTCCGTTCTTCGGCCGCGGTAACGACGATCGCCGGCAGATTTTCCGTCTGTTCATTTCCGGGCTGGCTGGGGGCGGCATCGGCAGCGTGCAGGCCGCCTGCATAGGCAGCTGCGGTTGCAGCGACGGAAAGGCAGAGTACGTACTTCAATCCACGCGCCATGAGCCGACCTTTTCAATATGCAGGCAATTTTCGAACCACGCCGGAGATTTTTGTTTTTTTGCCGGCGGGCATTCCATCCCAGATTTGGCCGGAAGCGTTGTCGTAGATCTTCCATCGGCTTTGAAACGGCCGGGTTCCAAACTGCGCGGTCTATGTAATGGGACGCGCAACGGCTTACAAGGGTCCACTCAGGATGGTGCCTCAATATTTTACATCCTGTGATGTCGCAGTGCAACAGACGGGAACCGTGCCATCCTGGCGCGCATCCGGTCGCCGAAAAAGCATGAGCGCGCGGCAGCGAGTGCCGCGCGCTCATCATCTGTAGGCAGGCTCAACTATTTCAGGGCTGCGTCGCTGACCTCATGCGTCCAGGCACCTTGGGGTTCCTTAGAGATAACCGGATCCGAACCGCCCGAAAGCAGTGAAGCGACGGTGCGCTTATAGTCGGCCTCGTCGAGCGCGCCGTTCGAGCCGGCGGTGAGCTTGGCGACTTCGCCCATCATGCGCTTCTGATGGGTTTCGGTCTGGGCGCCGGTCGAGTCGTTTTCGAGGACGATCTCGGCTGCGTCATCCGGGTTCTCCTCGGCCCATTTCCAGCCCTTCATCGAGGCGCGGACGAACTTCACCATCTTTTCCTTGAAGGCCGGGTCCTTCAGCTTGTCCTCCAGCACGTAGAGGC
The DNA here is from genome assembly GCF_014851675.1 of Rhizobium sp. ARZ01. Lineage (NCBI taxonomy): Bacteria > Pseudomonadati > Pseudomonadota > Alphaproteobacteria > Hyphomicrobiales > Rhizobiaceae > Rhizobium > Rhizobium sp. ARZ01. The sequence continues at coordinate 2,516,215 of NZ_JACVAE010000001.1, read as the reverse complement.
CATCCTCCAGCGTCGCCACGCCCTGGTCCTCATATTTGAAGGTGACGAGGTCTTCCGGCTTGATGCCGGCATCGATCACCTGCCAGTACTCGTTGTAGGTCATGGTGGAGATGCAAGCGGCCTGCTTCTGGATCAGCGGGTCGACGTTGAAGCCCTGCTTCAAAACGGTCACGCCTTCCGGCCCGCCATCTGTCGGGATCTTCAGGTGGCTCATCCAGGACAGGAACGGATACTCGTTGCCGAAGAACCAGACGCCGAGGGTCTTGCCCTTGAAATCCTCCGGACCCTTGACGCCGGATTCCTTCAGACAGGTCAGCATCATGCCGGATTGCTTGAAGGGCTGGGCGATGTTGACCAGCGGAACGCCCTTTTCGCGGGTGGCAAGCGCAGATGGCATCCAGTCGACGATGACGTCGGCGCCGCCGCCGGCGATCACCTGGGCCGGCGCGATATCAGGGCCGCCCGGCTTGATTTCGACGTCGAGGCCTTCCTCCTCATAAAAGCCCTTGTCCTTTGCCACGTAGTAGCCGGCGAATTGTGCCTGGGTGACCCACTTCAGCTGCAAGGTGACCTTGTCGGCAGCCTCGGCCTGGAAGGCGGCAAGCGAGAAGGCACTTGCCATAAGAAGCGATGCAATAGTCTTTTTCATAGCGGTTCCCTCATTATTATTACGCCTGTCCACCGCGGACAGACGGATGCCAGAAGGTGACGGTGCGCTCGACGAGCGCGACCACCCCGTAGAAGAGCGAGCCGGCGAGCGCTGCGATCGCGATCTCGGCCCAGACCATGTCGACATTCATGCGGCCCACTTCCGTGGAAATCCGGAAACCCATGCCGACAATGGGCGTTCCGAAAAACTCGGCGACGATGGCGCCGATCAGCGCCAGCGTGGAATTGATCTTGAGTGCATTGAATATGAAAGGCCAGGCGGCGGGAAGCCGCAATTTGACGAGGGTCTGCCACCAACTCGCCGCATAGGTCCGCATCAGGTCGCGTTCCATATGGCTGGCCGCGGCAAGGCCTGCGACCGTGTTCACCAGCATGGGGAAGAAGGTCATGATGACGACGACGGCTACCTTAGACTGCCAATCGAAGCCGAACCACATCACCATGATGGGAGCGACGCCGATCACCGGTAGCGCCGAGACGAAATTGCCGAGCGGCAACAAGCCCTTCTGCAGGAAGGGCGAGCGGTCGATCAGGATCGCGACAAGGAAGCCGAGGCCGCAGCCGAGGGCATAGCCGGTGATCACCGACTTCAGGAACGTCTGCCGGAAATCCGCCCAGAGCGTGGGGACCGAGTTGATCAGCCGGGCCCAGATCATGCTCGGTGGCGGCAGCAGCACGGAGGGCACGTTGAACCCGCGCACGATGCCTTCCCAAAGGACCAGGATGGTGATGCCGAAAAGGAGCGGGACGGCAAGACGTGCGGCCCGCTGTGCCAAATGGCTTTGAAAACGCTGGCGTACAAGCCACTCGTTGAACGCCCAGGCGGCGAGCCAGAAGGCGACGGCAAAGAGGAGCGGTGCGTAGGTCATGCGCGAGCTCCCATGCGCTTGAGGACGGCTGAATGGGCAATGCCAACGATGATGACGAGCAGGGCTGCCACGGCTGCCGCCATGAACAGCGCCGCCCAGATCTGAACCGTCTGGCCGTAGTAGGAGCCGGCAAGCAGACGCGCACCGAGACCGGCAACTGCACCTGTCGGAAGCTCACCGACGATGGCACCGACGAGCGAGATCGCGACCGCCACTTTCAGCGAGGTGAAGAGATAGGGCATGGAGGACGGCCAGCGCAGTTTCCAGAAAGTCTGCGCGGGGGAGGCGTTGTAGGTGTGCATCAGATCCAGCTGGATCTGTTCGGGGCTGCGCAAGCCCTTCACCATGCCGACGACGACGGGGAAAAAGCTGAGATAGGTCGAGATCAGCGCCTTCGGCAGCAGGCCGGAAAGGCCGACCGCGTTGAGCACGACGATGATCATCGGGGCAATCGCAAGGATCGGGATGGTCTGGCTGGCGATGACCCAGGGCATCAGCGAGCGATCCATCGCCTTGTTGTGGACGATGCCGATCGCAAGCAGGATGCCGAGCGCCGTGCCCATGGCGAAGCCCAGCAGCGTCGCCGAGAGCGTTACCCAGGCGTGGTAGACGAGGCTGCGCTTGGACGTGATCGCCTTGTTGACCGTGGTGTCCCAGAGTTCGGCCACCACCTGGTGCGGTGCCGGCAGGACCGGCCGCTCCTGTGCCATGGTCTTCGGCAGGAGCTCGGAGAACGTGATGGTCGTCCCGTTGCGGGCAGCGGTGTCACGTTCGAACGGGGCATTGAGGAAGACGACCGAGACGTACCAGATCGCGATGATTGCCAGCACCACGGTCCCGATCGGAAAGAGCTTGTCCCTGAAAAAGCTATGTTCTTCCATTGTCAGCTCCGTTCCGCAGTGGGAAGCAGCATCAGCCCCATGGCGAGCACGCCCAAGCCGACGCCGGCAAGCTGGGTGCTGCTCAGCCGCTCGCCGAAGACGACGAAGGCGATGACGTTGATAAGGAGCAACTGCGCGATAGCCGATGCCGAGATAGCAAGCCCCAACCCGCCTTCACGCATCAACCGCACCATCATCAGGTTTCCGACGCAATAGAGCCCGAGTGAAAAGAGCAGCAGCAGCATGTTGCTGCTGGAGACATAGGCGCGCGACGCCGTCGCCGCCGCCAGAAAAACGGCCATCGATCCGGCCAGCCAGAGGATGAACTGCGGATTCATTTACCGGTGATCCTCATAGCTGTGCCCCGCACGCAAACCCTCACGGACACGATGGGCAATCTCGAGGAACTCCGGCGTCTCGCGAATGTCGAGCGGGCGCTCTTTCGGCAGGGTGGATTCGATGATGTCGGTGACACGGCCGGGGCGGGGGCTCATCACGACGATCTTGGTCGAGAGGTAGACGGCTTCGGGAATCGAATGGGTGACGAAGCAGATCGTCTTATTGGTGCGGTCCCAGAGTTTCAGCAGCGCTTCGTTCAGGTGATCGCGGACGATCTCGTCGAGCGCGCCGAACGGTTCGTCCATCAGGAGCAAGTCGGCATCGAAGGCCAGCGCGCGGGCGATCGAGGCGCGCTGCTGCATACCGCCGGAGAGCTGCCAGGGATACTTCTTGCCGAAGCCGGTGAGATTGACGAGGTCGAGCGTGCGGGCGATGCGCTCCTTCTGCTCGGCCGCCTGGTAGCCCATGATCTCCAGCGGCAGCGCGATATTCTTTTCGATCGTCCGCCAGGGATAGAGGGCGGCCGCCTGGAAGACATAGCCATAGGCGCGCTTGTGGCGTGCCTGCTCCGGCGTCAGGCCATTGACGGTGATGGTGCCGGAGGTCGGTTTTTCCAGGTCGGCGATGACGCGCAGGAATGTCGTCTTGCCGCAGCCGGAGGGGCCGATGAAGGAGACGAAGTCGCCCTTGTCGACGGTGAGGTTTACGTCCGAGAGCGCGTTGACCGGACCGTCGGCGGTCTCGAAGGTCAGGCCGAGATTCGTCGCGCAAACAACGGAAGAGGTGGATGCTTTGTTCATTCCTGTGCCCTCGGTGGCGCTGGCGGAACCAGACTGCATGCCTGTCGGGCGCATTGCAATCGGCATTGTCTTCATGGCTAGATCGGACACGGGACTTCACACTCGATTGTTGGAGGAAGGGCGATGAATACGGGAGAAAAGCCGACCTGCCGCGTCGTCCGCCCGGGCGGGACCTACGATGGCAAGCAGGGACTTTCGTATTTCGAAGGGATTGCCCGCGAGACAGTGGGCTCGGCCGGTATCTGCATGCACCTTCTGACGATCCCACCGGGCGCGCGCGCAAAGGCGCATCTGCACGAGAGCCACGAGACGGCGATCTATGTACTCTCCGGCGAGGCGCACACCTGGTTCGGCGAGCGGCTTCAGGAGCACGTCGTCGTCAAGGCCGGCGAGATGTTCTACATCCCCGCCGGCGTGCCACACCTGCCGGCGAACCTCTCCGACGCGCCATGCTCTGCCGTCATCGCGCGGACAGACCCGCACGAGGAGGAGAGCGTCGTGCCGCTGCCGGAGCTGGATGGGCTGGTGCCCTGACATTCGATTCGTTCGCGTTGCGTCCTTGGCGGGACACCCCCCTCGATCGCTTCGCGACATCTCCCCCTCAAGGGGGGAGATCGGGTGCCGGCGGCACCGCCTGATGCGACTGCTGGCGACGAAGGTGTCTTGCTGAGCCTTTTCGGCGAACCTTGCCCTGCCGAGCCGGTTATGTGTGGCAGCCCAAATGTCTGACGTCCGCGCCTGCCGCTTACGATCTCCTCTCTTGAGGGGGAGGTGTCCGGCAGGACAGAGGGGGGGAGCTGCGAACGCCAAAGTCAGGTTCATGGACATCTCTCAACCGGACCCCACACGGTGCCGTCGGTGAAGGTGACGAGGTAGCCGCTTCCGGCGCGCGAGAGCGTGAGCTTCTCCTCCCGGCCGACTTCTTCGCCTTCCTCGTGACAGAGCCCACCGATCTGGTAGCGCCCGTCGATTGCGGGGGAAACCTTTACGAAATCACAGCTGCTCGCGTAGGCGGTGACCGCGGTCTCCGACAGCGCAAGCAGGCCGTCCGATGTGATTTCACCAGTCTTCAGAAACGCGCAGCCCTCTGCATTGCCGAAGCTGCCGCCGAGCGGCACGCCTTCGGCGGCGCAAAGCCGGGCCGGCAAGGCAAGTGCCATGCCGAACGCCGCAATGCCGTTGGACCGGAAAAGTGCCATCAGACCCCGCTTGCCGGAATGCCGCTGCGCTGGATCTTGCGCGGTGCCGTCACTTCCTTCCAGGTCGACAGCGCCGTGCTGACCGCCGGGAACGGATCGCGGCGGACGAACTCGCCGTGGCCTTGCTGCGTCTTGACGGTCGCCTCCTCGATGGCGACCACACCGCGCGTCAGGGTGAAGCGCGGCAGGCCGACGACTTCCTTGCCTTCAAAGACGTTGTAGTCGATCGCGGATTGCTGGGTCTTGGCCGTGATCGTTTTCTTCCGTCTCGGATCCCAGACGACGATGTCGGCATCGGCGCCGACGAGGATCGCGCCCTTCTTCGGATAGATGTTGAGGATCTTGGCGATGTTGGTCGAGGTCACGGCGACGAATTCGTTCATGGTGATCCGGCCGGTGTTGACGCCATGCGTCCAGAGCATCGGCATCCGGTCCTCGAGCCCGCCGGTGCCGTTCGGGATCTTGGTGAAGTCGCCGACGCCGGTGCGTTTCTGCGCGGTGGTGAAGGCGCAATGGTCGGTTGCAACGACCTGCAGCGAACCGGAAGCGAGACCGGCCCATAGTGAATCTTGGTGCAGCTTGTTGCGGAACGGCGGCGACATTACCCGGCGGGCGGCGTGATCCCAGTCGGGATTGGCGTATTCGCTCTCATCGAGCGTCAGATGTTGGATCAGCGGTTCGCCGAAGACGCGCACGCCCTTGGCGCGGGCGCGGCGGATTGCTTCATGCGCCTGCTCGCAGGAGGTGTGGACGATATAGACGGGCGATCCCGCCATGTCGGCGATCATGATCGCGCGGTTGGTGGCCTCGCCCTCGACTTCGGCCGGACGGGAATAGGCGTGCGCCTCGGGGCCGTTGTTGCCCTCGGCGAGCAGCTTCGCCTGCATCTGCGCCACCACGTCGCCGTTCTCGGCATGCACAAGCGGCAGTGCGCCGAGCGCTGCGCAGCGCTGGAACGACGAGAACATCTCGTCGTCGTCGACCATCAGCGCACCCTTATAGGCCATGAAGTGTTTGAAGGTGTTGATTCCCTTGTCCTTGACGATGGTCTCCATCTCGTTGAAGACCTGCTCGCTCCACCAGGTGATTGCCATGTGGAAGGAATAGTCGCAGTTGGCCCGCGTCGACTTGTTGTCCCACATCTGCAGCGCTTCGAGCATCGACTGGCCGGGCGAGGGGAGGGCGAAATCGACCACCATCGTCGTGCCGCCGGCGAGCGCCGCGCGCGTGCCGCTTTCAAAATCGTCGGAGGAATAGGTGCCCATGAAGGGCATTTCGAGATGGGTGTGCGGGTCGATGCCGCCGGGCATGACATAGCAGCCGGCTGCGTCCAGGACCTCGTCGCCGGAAAGGTTCGGGCCGATCGCGACGATCTTGCCGCCGTCGATCTTGACATCCGCCTTGTAGGTCAGGTCGGCGGTGACGATGGTTCCACCCTTGATAACTGTACTCGCCATTTCAGGTTCCCTTTACTTATGTCTTGAAACTTGAGCGTCAGTCGATGATGTGGGTCGCGCCCGTCCTCTTCGGGCGCAGTGTCTCCTATGGCTTGAACTCCGTAGCTGTTCGCGGTGCGGCCGCGAGCTGTGCGTCAAGCGACTGACGATAGCGGATGCAGCCGCGCATGAATTGCGGCCACTCTGGAACGGTGATGCTCGCTGTTGTTTGGTCGGGCAGCAGGCTCCACAGGTCGGGATGATGCCAGCAGAGGTCGTGGCTCGAGGCGTCGCGATGGGCGCGGATTGCCGCGCGCATCGCCTTCGCTGCGGCAAGCAGTTCCGCTTGGGTCATCGTTTCCAGATCGTGGTCCGGATCCCGTTTCACTCCACGATCCCCGCCGTTTCGATTACCGCGTGGAACAGCACGTCCGCGCCGGCGGACGCCCATTCCTTCGAAATGTCCTCGGCCTCGTTGTGCGACAGGCCGCCGACGCAGGGGCACATGATCATCGTCGTGGGGGCAACCTTGGCGGCCCAGCAGGCATCATGGCCGGCGCCGGAGATGATGTTCATGTGGCTGTAGCCGAGGTCTTTGGCTGCTTTGCGCACAGCCGAGACGAGCTTCGGGTCGAAGGTGACGGGGTCGAAATGGCCGACCGCCTCGACGGAACAGCCGACGCCCAGCGCCTCGCAGATCTTTGCCGCTTCCGCCTCGATCGTCGCCCGCATGCCGTCGAGCTTCGCCTGGTCCGGCGAGCGGATGTCGACGGTGAAGACGACCTTGCCGGGAAGCACGTTGCGCGAGTTGGGCGAGAAGAACACCTGGCCGACGCCGCCAACGCAGCCCGGCTGGTTCTTCATCGCCACGCCCTGCACCATCTCGATGATGCGCGACATGGCGAGACCGGCGTTGACGCGCATGTTCATTGGGGTCGAGCCGGTATGCGCCTCGCGACCTGTCAGCGTGAATTCCAGCCACCACAGGCCCTGACAGTGCGTGACGACGCCGATCTGCTTTTCCTCGGCCTCGAGGATCGGCCCCTGCTCGATGTGGTATTCGAAGTAGGCGTGCATCTTGCGCGCCCCGACCTCTTCGTCGCCGACCCAGCCGATGCGCTTGAGCTCGTCGCCGAATGTCTTGCCCTCGGGGTCCTTGCGCGAATAGGCGTAATCCAGCGTCAATGCGCCGGCGAAAACGCCGGAGGCGACCATGGCGGGGGCAAAGCGCGCGCCTTCCTCGTTCGTCCAGTTGGTAACGACGATCGGGTGCTTCGTCTTGATGCCGAGGTCGTTCATCGACCGGATAACCTCAAGGCCGGAAAGCACGCCGAGCACGCCGTCATACTTGCCGCCGGTCGGTTGGGTGTCGAGGTGCGAGCCGATGTAGACCGGCAGCGCATCTGGATCGGTGCCGGGGCGGGTAGCAAACATGGTGCCCATCTTGTCGACGGACATGCTCATGCCGGCCGCGTCACACCAGCCCTTGAAGAGGCTGCGGCCCTCAGCGTCCGCGTCGGTCAGGGTCTGGCGATTGTTACCGCCGGCAACGCCGGGGCCGATCTTCGCCATTTCCATGAGACTATCCCACAGGCGGTCGGCATTGACGCGCATGTTTTCGCCGGGTGCGGCCATGTCACTAGCTCCCAATATTTGCGAGCGGTTCCTTGCAAAACCGCCTATATGTTCCCGCCGGGCAATGGGGCGCGATTTGTTTTTGTGCGCCTTCCGAACAGCCGTTGCGTTTGTTTTGCAACTGGCCGATAATTTGACCGGTTGGTAAACATTACAGCTTCCATTGCGTCACTCAAGTCGAAAAAGCGAAAAGCGATGGCCTTCGCTCAGAAAAATGGCAGCGGGCTAAACTGGTGATTTTGACGGCACTTTTCCACTCGGGCGAAGGCTAGAGCACAGATGGTTCCACCGAGAGCGGCCAAGACTCAACGGCGCACGCGCATCCAGGAGGAGAAAGAAGAGCGGATCCTGGAAGCCGCGCTGGAAGTGTTCTCGCTGCACGGTTATCGCGGGGCAACGGTGGACCAGATCGCCGAGGTTGCCGGCATGTCGAAGCCGAACCTGCTCTATTACTTCCGCACCAAGGAAGCCATGCACCGCGCCCTGATCACGCGGGTGCTCGACACCTGGCTCGATCCGCTCCGCGAGTTCGATGCGGCCGGCAATCCGGTGGCCGAAATCCGCAGCTACATTCGCCGCAAGCTTGAAATGGCGCGTGACTTTCCACGCGAAAGCCGGCTTTTCGCCAATGAGGTGCTGCAGGGCGCGCCGAACATCGAGGACGAGTTGAAAGGGCCGCTGAAGGCGCTGGTTGACGAGAAGGCGGCTGTGATCCGCGCCTGGGCCAAGGCCGGCAAGATCGCAAAATGCGACCCCTACCACCTGATTTTTTCGATCTGGTCCACGACCCAGCATTACGCCGACTTCGACGTGCAGGTGCGAGCCGTTTTGGGGCAGGACCAGGCAGGCGATGGCCGCTTCGAAGATGCCGCCCGCTTTCTCGAGCAACTTTTTATCGGCGGGCTTGAGGTGCGGGATCAGGCTTCCTGAAAAACAACCTCATTCGGCGGCGATAATCCGGTTGCGGCCTTCGGCCTTTGCCCGATAGAGCGCGGCATCGGCACGCGCAAACAGCGCGTCCAATGTGGAGTGATTACCCTTGGTCCGAATCGCGAGACCACCGCTCACGGTTATCGAAACGAGCCGGCCGTTGCCGACATCCACTGGCAGTTTTTCCACCGTCCGACGAATGTGCTCGGCAATCTCCTCTGCCTCTTCGCGCGTGGTGCGTGGAAAGTAGACGGCAAATTCTTCTCCGCCCAGACGGCCGAACAGATCCTCCTTGCGCAACGCTTGCCTAACCGAACCCGCGAAGGCAACGAGTGCGGCATCGCCAGCCGCATGACCGTATCGATCGTTGACGGACTTGAACAGGTCCACATCCAGCATCAGAAAGGCCGCGGTGCCGGGGCCAGCAGTCTCCAGCAGGCGCTCGCTTCGCTCCACGAATGTGCTGCGCGTAAGCGCGCGCGTCAGTGCATCGTGATCGACCGAGTCCTGCAGGCGCGTCAGGAGTTCGTTGCGCGTGGCGTTGACGCTGGCGACCGCGAGAGGAGCCAGCGCTATCAGGGCGAGCGCCAGCCGGATCGATTTTCCCCAGGTGAGCAGGTCGATGTCTGCGGGCGGTGTGGCGAAGGATCCGGTGACGATCACCATGCCCCACATGCTGAAGACGAGCGTGAGGATGGCGGTGGTGAACAACGAGTAGCTGACGGCGCACCAAAGAAGCGCGGGAACCGGAAAGGCAAACGAGCCCGGCCCCTCCATCAGGCTGCCAATGAGGATGGAGGCGGCAAGTGCTGCAGCCGGCATCACATTGCGTGTTCCCTCTGTCGTGGCGAAGGCCGGCCAGGGCCAGCCGATGTCGCGCAACTGCGGTGCTGTCAGCATGACTGGCAAGACGACGATGGCGTTGGCCAGTTCCGTGCTGAACCAGTACTCCAGACCCGTCGAAAAATCGCGTTCGAACACCACACTCGCTGCACCGGCACCGACAAAGGCGCCCACGGCTGCGGCACAGCAGCAGACGGCGAAGAGGAGCATGATCGATTGCGGCCAGCGCAGGCGTTGATGATCTTCGGGTAGCCGCCGGAAGAAGAGGTAGCCGGTGGCAGCCTCGGCCACGTTGGCAATGGTCATCCACAGGGTCAGGCCGAGGGATCCCCCGGTGAGGAGATCGGCAGCGACGTAGCCAGCGAAGGCGCCGGTCCAACCGCTGATGGAGGCGAGGTGAGGGCTGCGGATCATCATGCCAAGGAGCACGGCGTTGGCGGGCCAGAACGCAGCCAACAAGCCCAGCGGGCGGGTTGTGATGCCGAATAACGCTACGCAGAAGATGACGCCGGCAACCAGAAGTGCATCGCGTGGAGCGTGCGCCCAGTTTGTCGGCAGGCCTGATACGGGCCGGCTGTCGTCAGTCATTTCGTGTCCCCGTGGATCTTGCGTCCCACCTGCCCCGCGAAGGGGCAGGCGGGCGAGGTCTCCTTTGGCACCCTGGCTATGAACTTTTACTGAACAGCGGTTGGGTGCGACGTTCGTTCGCAGCCGGTGCGTGTCGTCAGTCCGGCAAGCGTGCCATGGCCGCAAGGCCACAGGCGGTCAAAAACGCGCCGGCGAAAACGGCCGCAGGCGGCCAGCCGTGGCCGAGCAGACCTTCGAGAATGATGATGAAGCTGGGCGTCAAATAGCCGTATCCCAACACCTTCGGTGCCGGGAGCCGCATGGAGGCGTATTGCAGGAGCAGGAAGGTCAGCGCTGTCGTGACGATGGCCAGATAGGCAACGGCGAGATAGACGGTCAGCGGCAGGGCGGAAAAATCGGTTGCCACAAGTTCGCGCGCGCCAAACGGTAACAGGCAAAGGGCAGAAGCGACCGTGACCCAGAATCCGAAAGCGACCGCGTTTTCGCCCCGGCCGAACTTGCGGATCAGCGGTACATAGGCTGCATGCGCAGCGACACCGGCGAAGAAGATCATCTCGCCGCGACCAATATCGAAGGAGAGGATCGCCTCGATACTGCCGCGAAAGATGACCCAGACCGCGCCAACGGCAGCGATAACCAAGGCGACCAGCACGCCCGAGCGGGTTCGCTGGCCGAGGAAAAGAAGTGCGAAGCCGGCGCTGAGCAGCGGCATCAGTGTGAACACCGCGCCGGTCGAGACAGGATCAGTGAACTCCAGCGCGATGAACATCGTCAACATGTAGAACGCGATCAGCCCGCCGAGGATCAGAAACCGCCAGTACTCTTTTGGAAACTCCAGTGGTGCGCGGAAAACCCCGAAGGCGAGGGCGGCCATGACCAGCACTGTCAAAAGATAGCGCCAGAGCATCAGAGGGGCGGCATCCATGTGCTGTGCTGCCAGTCCGCCGAACGAGAAAGAGCCGGCGATCAGGGCGGAAAAGAGCAGCATCGCAAGGTGGCCGAAAAGCCGCTCCCGGCTTGCGGATTGCAGGCTGGAAGCAGCCTTGCTGGCGTGCTGCGTCGTTTGGTCCACGAGGTGCTCTCCGTTTGCGCGAAACTTTGCCGGCTTAGCATGGAGAGGTGCCTATCGTCAGGGGGCATATTTGAGGGCTACCAACCGCACCCTCGGAATGCGCCTCAGGCGCTCCTGTTCCATGGCATGCGTGAAAGCATCATGGCCAGGCCGCACCAGCCTGTGATGCCGGCGAATGCCAGCATGAATCCGAAGAAACCGGCAAGTGCAAAGCCGGGCGTCCAGCCTGAAAAGCCGGCGATGACCGCAGCAAGGATGAAGGTGCCGACCGTCATCTGCACCTGGCGCGCGATTGACGGTGTCGCCTTGCCCTGGTTTGCCGTGCCGACAACGGGGAGGCCTGCCGCCTTCCAACCGTTGATGCCGCCTTCGAGGTTATAGATGATGTACTCACCGCGCTCTTTCGCCAACTGGCAGGCCTTCTGGCTTCGGCCGCCCATCTGGCACTGGAAGATAACCTTTCGCCCTGCCGGAATCTGCAATTTTGCAAGTTGTGCGCCGAGAGCGCTGAGCGGCAGTGATGCGGCACTTGCGATATGTTCGGCGCGGAACTCGTCCGGCTCGCGCACGTCGATGAGAACGGCGTCGCCGGAGGCAATCCATTCGGCTGCCTTGCTGGCTCCGATGCTGTTGGTCATGTGGGGTCCTTTTCGCAGAAATACCGGTAGAGAACGGCCATGATTTCCATCACTGCCGGATGGTCGATGAAGTAGTAGAGGGTGCGGTGCTCGCGCCGGAAGTCGACGATCTTTTCTTCCTTCAGCTTTGCCAGGTGCTGCGACATCGAGGTCTGGGCGATCCCCGTATCCCCCATCAGGGCTCCGACGCTGCTTTCTCCCTTCGATAGGGCGCAGAGGATGAGCAGCCGATGCGGACTGGCCAGGCCCTTCAGAAAGTCGGCGACTTCGCTCGACTTCTCAGGCATCCGGTCGCTGAAATCCATTGGGGCGGTCCTTTTACAATTTATATTTTCATGATATCACGCAATTATGAAATGTAAAGCGGCAGGGAGAATGACCGTGACCAAGGACTATCGTGACATCACCCGCGACATCTCGGCCTACATGGCGGAAATGCGCAAGCTTACGCCGGATGCGATGCAGGGATTCAGCGCTATGGCGAAGGCGGCAACCGCCGACGGCGTGCTCTACAAGAAAACCAAAGAACTGATCGCGCTGGCCATCGGCGTGACGCAGCGCTGCGATGGTTGCATTGGCTTCCATGCCAAGGCGCTCAAGGGATTGGGCGCAACGCGCGAGGAGATTGCGGAAGTGATGGCCATGTGCGTCTACATGGGCGGCGGGCCGGCCTTGATGTATGCGGCCGATGCGCTGCGGGCCTGGGACCAGTTCTCGGAGGAATGATCGCCGCACCGCAGGCGAGCGCCGCGCGCAAGGCAGGCGCTCGCTACGGTTCCTTGTGAATCGAGGAATGCGGACGGTTCGAGGCGGACACGACATCGCGGGAAAAGCAGTCCAGCGCCAGCCGCACGCCGCGCAAGACATGCTCGATGTCCTCGTTCCGCTCGAATTCCAGCCGCGTCTTGACTGCATCCTCGATCGGCAGACCGGGCTTGACTGTAAGGACCTGCCGAATCTGGGCGGCGGCTTTATCGTGCATGCCCGTCATCGCGTAGCAGGCTGCAAGGCGTATGTTGTGAAGGATGCCACATTGAGGGATGCTGACCAGTTCCTCGGCCGCTTTCCGGTATTCTCCGGTCGCGTAAAGCAGAATTGACCGGTCATAGTGATACCATTGCGGGTGGATGGGATTGAGGCGCGCGGCGCGTTCCATCCACTCCCATGCTTCGCTGGCGCGTCCGCGCATCGTCAGCAGATAACCCATCTGCGCCAGCGTGTCGGCGTCGTAGGGATTGAGGTCCAGCGAGCGGTGCAGGTGCTGCTCGGCCGCCGCATGCTCCCGGAAGCAGAGAAGGACCACTGCCATGATGCGATGGCATCGGGCCTCTTCGGGGGCTAGCGTGAGCGCCGTCTGCACCCGGTTCCGGCATGCGATAATGATATCACGCGGTGCGGCACCGTAGCCGTTGATGATGAGCTCCGCCAGTGCGAGATAGGCATGGGCGAGGCCGTATCGCTCGTCGAGTTCGATGGCACGGAGGAAATGTACGCGGGCGCGATCGTTCACGCCCTCTCCATAACTGCGCAACAGCGCAATGCCGCGCGTCAGATGCTCGAAGGCGTCGATATTCTCCGGTGCCGATGCGGCCGGGCGGTGCAGGACCGCCCCCTCGATGTTCGCCACAAGCCTCGAAATGATGCGGTAGGCAATGGTTTCGTTCAGCGCGAAAAGGTCGTTGCCGTCACCGGAAAACATCTCGCCCCAGAGGCGATGCCCGTCGTGCGCCTCGTTCAAGGACGCAACGATGGTCAGGCGCGAGCCGAGCCTGCGCACTGATCCTTCCACCACGAAATCGACGCCAAGCGCCTTGCCGATCGCTTCGCCTGTGGCCGGCTCGCTGCGGTAGGCGAAGGCGGAATTTCGGGCGATCACCGCAACGGTCTTGAAGCGCGCCAATCCGTTTGTGAATCTCTTCCACGATGCCGTCGATGAAGAGTGCGTCCTCCGGATTGTCACCCGTATTACTGAAAGGCAGCACGGCGACCGTCGGTTCGGGCGGGCGATGCAGAGCCGCGTCCTGCTCGGGTGCTTGGGCGGATGCCCGAGGCGATGCGGCAGGCGGGCGCCCGGTGGCGTCGGGAAGGGTCAGGACATAGCCGCGCCGCGTGACCGTCCGAAGTAGTTGCTGCGCCTCGTCGCCCAAAGCCTTTCGGGCGTCGCGGATGCACTGCGTCAGGGAATCCTCGGTCACCGACACGTCCGGCCAGATGGCGTCAAGCAGCGCGTTCTTTGAAAGGACCTTGCCGCGATGGTGCGCCAGATGGGAAAGCAGCAGAAAGGTCTTGGCGCGGATGGCGACCGGCGCGCCCGAGCGCACCAGCGTGCCGCAATCGAGATCCAGCACGCAGTCGCCGATGTGGAACAGCCGTTGATCGCCACTCTCGTCCACCGATGGAGTCCTCGCGGAACACCACCTCCATCGGAACCCCGGGCGGGCATCAAGTCAAGCGCGGGACAGTGCCAAAAGTGAACATTTCGCGCCAGTACCAGGCAGTGTGCGGTGGCATCGACGGAGCAGGGGCATCTCCGGTGTCGCTGGACAGCATGTCGAGCAGATAGCCCATCTCGCTGCCGGGATAGGCAGTAATGCCAGAGCCGATCAGTTCGATCAGTTCATCCCGGCGTTCGTGGCGTTGCGTCATCATGGCCACTTCCTCCATCGGAAAGGGAAGTGTGGCCTTCTAGGGGCAGAAAATCTGGAAGGGTTTCTGAAATTTCGCTGAAATCTTACGCGCTACAGGGCGGCGAGAGACGGCTTGGCCGGAAGCAACTGCCAGCGCCTACAGGAAAGCGTTCAGCGCCTCAGTCGGGCATCCCGGCCCCACCACGAGGGTAGGGCCGGGGACATTGGCGGGACAAACTATTCCGCGGCCTGACGGGCCATCGGGTTGTTCGGGTGGGTCGTCCAGTTGGCATAGTTCGGATCGACCGGCTTGCCGGTGCGCTGGTCAAGCACGCCCGCCGCCAGCGGCACCATGGTGATGCAGTTGTCGACCGGGCAGACGTTGACGCAGAGATTGCAGCCGACGCACTCGTCTTCCATCACTTCGAAATGCCTGATGCCGTCAACCATGGAGGTGATCGCCTGGTGCGAGGTGTCCTCGCAGGCGATGTGACAGCGGCCGCACTTGATGCAGGCGTCCTGATCAATATGCGCCTTGGCAACGTAGTTCAGGTTCAGGTACTGCCAGTCGGAGACATTTGGCACGGCGCGGCCGCTGATGTCATCCAGGGTCTTGTGCCCCTTGGAATCCATCCAGTCGGAGAGGCCAGTGATCATCTCCTCGACGATCTTGAACCCATAGGTCATCGCCGCGGTGCAGACCTGCACGTTGCCGGCACCGAGTGCCAGGAACTCGGCCGCATCGCGCCAGGTGGTCACCCCGCCGATGCCGGATATCGGCAGGCCGTAGGTTTCCGGATCGCGAGCGATCTCTGCCACCATGTTCAGCGCGATCGGCTTGACCGCCGGGCCGCAATAGCCGCCATGGCTTCCCTTGCCGTCGATCGAGGGCTCGGGCGAGAATGTGTCGAGATTGACCGAAGTGATCGAGTTGATCGTGTTGATCAGCGACACCGCGTCAGTGCCGCCGGCCTTGGCGGCGCGGGCCGGCTTGCGGACGTCGGTGATGTTCGGCGTCAGCTTCGTTATCACCGGCATGCGCGTGTACTGCTTGCACCAGCGTACCACCATCTCGATGTATTCCGGCACCTGGCCGACCGCGGACCCCATGCCGCGCTCGGACATGCCGTGCGGACAGCCGAAGTTGAGCTCGATGCCGTCAGCGCCGGTTTCTTCGACGAGCGGCAGGATGGCCTTCCATGCCTCTTCCTGGCAGGGCACCATGATCGAGGCGATCAGCGCCCGGTCCGGCCAGTTCATCTTCACCTGCTTCATCTCCTGCAGGTTGATCTGCAGTGGGCGGTCGGTGATGAGCTCGATGTTATTGAGGCCGAGGAGCCGGCGGTCGGCGCCCCAGATGGCGCCATAGCGCGGGCCGTTGACGTTGACGACCGGCGGTCCTTCCTCGCCGAGTGTCTTCCAGACGACGCCGCCCCAGCCCGCCTTGAAGGCGCGCTCGACATTGTAGGCCTTGTCAGTCGGCGGGGCAGAGGCCAGCCAGAAGGGGTTCGGGGATTTGATGCCGACGAAGTTGTTGCGGAGATCAGCCATGGTTCGTTCTCCCTCAGGCGACGGCAACGGAAGGATGCGCCGCTCCGGCAAGCATCCGGTTGATGGAGTCGGCCGCATCGCGGCCTTGAGCAACCGAGGTGACGGTCAGGTCCTCGCCGGCCTTGACACAGTCGCCACCGGCCCAGACACGGGCCACGGAGGTTCTGCCCTCGGCATCGACGGCGATGCGCCCGCCGTCAAGCTGCAGGTTGCTGACACCGATAGGATCAAACGTCTGGCCGATCGCCTTGAAGATCTGGTCGGCGGCCAAAATGCCGGACTCGCCGGTGCCGACAAGCTTGCCGTCCCGCATTTCGGTATATTCGACCTCGATGCCGGCGACGTGGCCGTCCTTGCCGATCACTTTCTTCGGCTGCAGCCAGTGGCGGATCATAACGCCCTTCGAGGTGGCGAGGTCCTGCTCGAATTCCGAAGCGTTCATCTGCTCCTTGCCGCGGCGATAGCAGATGGTCACCTCTTCGGCGCCGAGCAGCTTTGCCTGGACGCCGGCATCGATCGCCGTCATGCCGCCGCCGATGACAACAACGCGGCGGCCGATGGCGATGTCGGCCTTGTTCTCGACCTGCCGCAGAGCGGCAATGAAGTCCACCGCATCTTCTACGCCTGCGAGTTGCTCGCCTTCGGCCTTCAGCGCATTAACACCCGCGAGGCCCATGCCGAGGAAAACGGCGTCGAAATTGTCGGTGAGTTCGCCGAGCGTGAAGTCACGACCGAGCATCTGCCCATTGCGCACCTCGATGCCGCCAATCGCAAGCACATAGTCGACCTCGCGCTGCGCGATGTCGTCGGTCGCCTTGTAGGTGGCGATCCCGTATTCGTTCAGGCCTCCTGACTTTACGCGGGCGTCGAAGATGACGACGTCATGACCATTCATTGCAAGCCGGTGGGCGCAGGCAAGGCCGGCCGGGCCGGCGCCGATGACGGCGACGCGGCGGCCTGTACGGGCGGCGCGCTCGTAGAACTGGATATCCCGCTCCATGGCGGTATCGGTGGCGTAACGCTGGAGGCGGCCGATCTCGACAGGGCGTTCCTCGGCCGTGTTGCGCACGCAGGCCTGTTCGCACAGCGTTTCGGTGGGACAGACCCGGGCGCACATGCCGCCGAGGATGTTTTGGTCGAAGATGGTCTTGGCAGAGCCGACCGGATTGCCGGTGGAGATCTGGCGGATGAACATTGGAATGTCGATGGAGGTCGGACAGGCCGTCATGCACGGCGCGTCGTAGCAGAAGTAGCAGCGGTCCGCCTCCACCAGCGCCTCATGGTGATCCAGCGGTGGGTGCAGGTCGGAGAAATTCGTCTCATAGTCGCCCGGCGAAAGCCTGCCGCCATGAATCCCAGATGCGCTTGTTCCCATTGTTATCTCCCATTCGTGTGGGCTTTGGATGGTGAAACGGTAACACGCTTTATTTTTTTATCAAACGGTAAAAGTTTGGATTGAAATGCCGGATTTTCAGGCGTTTGAGCCTGTAAAATCATGACTTAAAATGTCATAAATTCGGTTTTATTAGTTGCTGCGATGCAAACTTTTGATTGCGGTGCAGCGACGGCGGCGGATTTGACAGCGCTGCTGAAATGGTGTCAGCAAATCGGGATCAGGTTTGAGGCGGACCATGGCAAGGCGATCCGAAACAGGCGGCAGGCTGGACGACGCGGCAAGGGCCGGATGGCTCTACTATGTCGCCGGCCGCACCCAGGATGAGATTGCAAGCGCCATGGGTATTTCGCGGCAGTCCGCCCAGCGGCTTGTCTCGCTTGCTGTTGCCGAACGCTTGATCAAGGTGCGGCTCGACCATCCGATTGCCGAGTGTCTCGAACTCGCCCAGCGGCTGAAGCAACGCTTCGATCTGCGTTACGTCGACGTGGTGCCGACCGACCCTGCCTCGACCTCGACCACCGTTGGTATTGCGGAAGCCGGGGCTGCGGAAATCGAACGCTGGCTGAAGCGGCCAGATCCGATCGTGCTTGCCGTCGGCACCGGGCGTACGCTGAAGGCTGCGATCGATCAGTTGCCGGCGATGGAGTGTCCGCAGCATCGCATCATGTCGCTGACGGGTAACATCGGCCCGGACGGCTCGGCTGCCTACTACAACGTCATCTTCAGCATGGCGGATGCGGTCAAGGCGCGACATTTTCCGATGCCGCTGCCGGTTCTCGTTTCATCGGCCGAAGAGCGGGACCTGCTGCACAGGCAGAGCCTCGTGCAATCGACGCTGAAACTCGGCGAGGAGGCGGACGTCGTCTTCGTCGGCATCGGCGAACTCGGTCCCGATGCGCCGCTTTGCGAGGACGGATTTCTGACACGAGACGAGATGGAACGGCTTGTCGAGGAGGGGGCAGCGGGCGAGATCTGCGGTTGGTTGTTCGACCGTGAAGGCACCCTGCTTGCCGGCAGTATCAATGAGCGTGTCGCCTCGGCACCACTCCCCTCGCGCGAAAAGGCAACTGTCATCGGTCTTGCCAAGGGGCAGCGCAAGTATCTCGCGATCCTCTCGGCACTGAAGGGCCGGATGATCAACGGCCTGATCACCGACGAGGCGACGGCGCGATACCTGCTGGCGGCGTAAGGGCAGGGCGGCGCACCTCGATAAACCAGCGGCAGCGTCGTGGACAAAATTTACTTGCTGTGTTCGACAACGCTGCGGAGTTTCGACAATAGCGCCGTGATTTCGGGATTGTCTGGTTGCTGCCGCGCCAGTTGTTCGGTGTATCGCAACGCCTCGCCAAGGCGTCCGAGTTTCAGTCCGAGCCCGATTGCGGTGGAGAGAAGGTCGGGGTCGCGGGTCTGATCGGTGATGGCCGCGTCCACCAGCGAAAGCGCTTGCTCCGTTCGGCCGGTCGAATCGAGGGCAATCGCAAGGGTCGTCCTGTAGCGAGCGTTGTTGCCGTCGAGTTGGACAGCGGCTTCAAGTTCGCGGATGGCATCCGGGATCGCCTTCAGGCGCACAAGAGCCAGTGCATGGCCGTAACGCAGTTCAGCATTGTCTGGGACCTCCTCAAGCGCTGACTTATAGGCAAGTTCCGATTTGTCGTTCTGCCCCCCAATGCGATAGAACTCCGCAAGATTGACGCGCGAGCCGACGAGTGTCGGATCAAGTGCGATCGCCCTGAGCAGCGTCTTCTCGGCTTGATCCATGGCGCCTTGGCTTGCGAGAAGCAGGCCATACCTGCCCTGCGCCTCGGCAACATCGGAATTGGCCTCCGCATATGCCTTGAAGTCGTCGACCGCCAGATTGAATGCCTTGCGCTTATCCCCCAGCAGTTCGGCCTGAACGCTCGCAAGCGCATCTGCCGCTGCCACGCGTATGGCCCGAACCTCGTCCCGGAGCAGAACATCTATTGCTTGTATCCTGAGGTCGAGAGGGAGGCTGGCTGCTGCTTCCGCTGCCCCCAGACGGACGATTGCATCGTCATCCCCCGCGGCAGCCTTGACATCATCCGCCGCCGTGCCGCCGCCGATCCTGGCCATCTCGGCAACGGCACTTGCCCGGACGAAACCGGACTGTTCCCGGTCGTTCAAAAACGAGCGTAACGCTTCAATCGAATTCTGCTCGCCTCTCGCCGCGGCGGCGAATGCGTGGGCCGTCGTCTGACGTTTTCTCCAGCCGATACCGTACCACGCGTCCATTTTCTCGGCGGCCCAGGCGTTCGTCTTGCCCTCGTGGCATGAGGTGCATCCGTTCGGGACACCATAGGCTTCCGAGAGGTCGGGACGCGGGATCACGAATGAATGGTCGCGCCGCGGATCGACTTTCATATAGGTGCGCTGGGGCATGTGGCAATTGATGCATTGCGCTCCGGCCGATCCCGCGGGGTGCCGCGTGTGTGCGACCGTGTCGAACGCGCCCGACGGATCAAAGCTCTCGAAACGATCGGACTTCGCTTCGGTGTGGCATTGCGTGCAAAGACCGTTCCCTGCGACGCGCAGCGTGCCCTCGTGTGGCTGGTGACAATCCATGCAGACGACGCCAGCCTGGGACATCTTGCTCTGCAGAAAAGAGCCGTACTCGAAGACCTCGTCGAGGATCTGCCCATCCGGAAAGTACAAGTCGCGGCGCATCAGGGCGGGAGAGAAATGGTCGAGGTACGAAGGGCCCGCTGCGAATCCGTCACGGAGCTTGATCCGCCGCGAGTGGCAGGAAAAGCAGGTGTCCATCGTCGGTTTCGGCATCCCGGTATCGGACTGGCTCTTGGTTGGGCTGGCGCTTATGGCCCAGTTCACGTGACGGACACCGCCGCCATGACAGGACTGACATCCGATGCTCGTTGAAACAAAGGAGGAACGGTATGTGCCGGATTCAGCCCGGAAATTCGTACGGGGATCGGTCGAATGACAGTCGATGCAGGTTCGGTTCCAGCGGTAGAATGGACCGGTCCAATGAAAGGTCGATCCCGGCTTGGATGGTCTTCCTTCGCCGAGCCAGAACCATTGCTGTTTGGCTGTGTCCCAACCGATGTCGAGCGCCTGCAGCTTCCCACCGCCGATATCGATCAGGTATTGTTGCAGCGGTTCGTAGCCAAACGTGTATTTGACTTCGAAGTCCGCCGGATTTCCGTCCGGACCCTCGGTGCGGACGAAGTAGCGGTTGTCTCTTGTAAAGAACTTCGCCGAGACGCCGTCCTGTTCGAAGCTGGAACCGTCGAAATTTGCCCGGACCGTCGTGTCGTTCGCAACGGCCATCGCTTTGGCATGGTGGGATTTTGCGAACGCGGCCGCCTGCTCGGCGTGGCACGAGGCGCACATTGCTTCGTCAACATACCCGTCGTGGCGAGCGACCAGCGGGTCGTGTTCGGCCGCTCGGTTTTCTGCTGCCGCGGTCGTGGCAAGGGTAACAACCAAGAGGGCAGCGGCGGCAAGGGCACGTCCCAACCTGGAAAACAATGCTCTCACCACCCGGATGCTGCGTGTCCTGGCTTCACTTAGCAGGGAATATTTCCTTCCAATCGGCCTTCATGTCAACGACCGTCCAGCCATTGTCCGGGGCAATGTCGAGTGCTTGATCCAGACGGCCGAACTCGGTGTCGCGATCATAGGCATATTCGCGCTCCGCGTCTGTATGGTGAACGAGCAAGCCGAAGCGGGGCGTCGAGCCGCCGAGTGTTGTCCACTGCAGCATCTGGAGATCGCCGTCCGAATTGCCGAAGGCCGCGATGGGGCGACGGCCGATCGCCGCGTTGATGCCGACGGGTTTACCTGTCTTGTCGTCGATGAAGTTCACCTCCGGCAGGCGGAGCAGAACGGGTACGCCGTCGCGCATCTTGAACTCGGTCTTGATCGACGAGCCGATCACCTGCTCAGGCGGCACGCCGTACACCTCCTCGGTCCACGGCCGCATGAACTCGACACCGCCACCGGACACGATGAAGGTCTTGAAGCCGTTCGCCCTCAGGTAGGCGAGCAGTTCCAGCATCGGCTGATAGACAAGCTCGGTATAGGGGCGCTTGAAGCGCGGGTCGCGCGCGGTGGCAATCCAGTCCGTGACGATCTGCTGGAACTGATAGACGGTCATTCCGGCGTGCGTCGTCATGATGAGTTCGACCAGTCCTTTCTCACCGGCCGCCGCCAACGCCTTCATGTCACCGTCCAGTACCGCCTTGAACGGTTGCTGGTCCTTCCATTCCGGATGCTCCGGGGCGAGCACCTTCACCCGATCGAGCGCAAAGGCCAGTTGCGTGTACATTGGATGCTCGACCCAGAGCGTGCCGTCATTGTCGAAGACGGCGATGCGCTCGGGTTCGGGAACAAAGCCGGGCGTATTCTCCTTCGTCACGCGCTCAACGAATGCGACGATGGCCTTCTTGGGGGCTGTGTCGTTCCACGATGGCAGCGGATCGGGCTGTGCTTGCGCCGCGGTTGCGGCAATCAGGAACGCGACGACGCCCATCGCCGCATTGCGAGCGGCCCTGAACAAACTTTGAATGGCAATCATAGGGTACTCCTTCCCCCGGTGGACAGGTCAGTGGTCCCGAGCTTCGTCGGGGCTACTGTTCTCCAGCTCAATTTCCTGTCGGCATCGCCACGCTGACGCCTTCCTTCTCCAGTTGCTCTCGCACCCATTGGAAGCGCTGGTAGTTTGTCAGGGTCACAGGTCCGGAATAGGACTCGCTCTGCAGTTTCCTCGGGGGGTATTCGACATAGGTCTTCATCAGCTTGTTGATGGCGTCGCTGATCGTCACCATCGTCCAGGTCCGTTCGGTATAGTTGTTCATGAAGATGTCGTATCGCTCCTGCGGATCCTGCCAGAGGTCGAAGACCTGCGGGACCGTCGCCACATAGGACTCGGCACCTTTCCATCCGAGGTTGGAATCCACCGCGAGGCCCCCTGTCGGCTGGCCGTCGTCGCCGCGAAGGTTGAACACGGCCTTGTAGTTTCCGACGCGTGCAGCACCCGGTGTGAGTTCGTTCTCCGTGAAGTAGAACCATTCCTTGCGGGGGGATGGACCGGAGCCCGTCAGGACGGGCGTCATGTCATAGCTGTCGAAGATAATCGGCTTGTCTTCGCGATCCTTGTCGGGAAGCGGAACGCCGCCGACGGAGGCGAAGGTTGCCATGAGGTCGAGGCCGCCGAGGACTTCGTGGTTCTTTGTGTCGGGCTTGATCTTGCCAGGCCAGACGGCGATGGCCGGAACCCGATTGCCGCCCTCGCGCACGGTGCCCTTGGTGCCGCGGAAGGGCGTATAGCCGGCATCCGGATAAACGTCCTGCCAGGCGCCATTGTCGGTCGTGTAGAAGACAAGCGTGTTCCGGTCCATGCCGGTTTCGCGCAACTTGTCCATGATCCGGCCGATGCGCGTATCCAATTCGACCACCGAGTCTGCATATTTGCTCTTCGACAGCGATTTGTGCTCAAACTCCGGCGCCGGCATGTTGGGCTGGTGAACCTTCATGAAGTTAACGTTGATGTAGAACGGTTCGTCCGGCGTCTTGGCCGCGGTATCGAGGAATTCGAGCGCAGCCTTCTCGACATAACCGTCGAAGAAGGGGATGCCGACGACGCCCTCCTTGCCGTCGATCACCGGCGTATCGACGTACTGGCCGTTGATTTTGAAATCTTCAGTGACCGGCCCGCCGGCATTGCCTGATAGGGCCCCCTTGGTCACCTTCTGGAACATTGCCCTGAGCGCCGGATCCATGTCCGGGAACCAGGTCGGGTCGCCGTAGGTATAGGCATTGAGGTGATAAAGACCGGCGTACTTCATCACGTCGTAGCCCTGCGCGTTCGGCAACGCATAGTCCGCCTCGCCCAGATGCCATTTGCCGGTGAAATACGTATGGTAGCCGCCGCGCTTAAGCACCGAGGCGAGCGTCCATTCCGCTGCCGGCAGCCCACCGCCTTGTCCCTGGAAAGCGACCGTCGTCATGCCGCTGCGGTTGGGTATGCGTCCGGTTTGCATGGCCGCACGTCCCGGGGTGCAACTTGGCTGGGCATAGAACGAAAAGAACGTCATGCCGTCCTGTGCCAACCTGTCGATGTTGGGCGTCGGCATCCCGCGTCCCTCGCCACCGCCGTAGGGGCCGAGATCGCCGTATCCCGTGTCGTCGGATACGATGAAGAGAATATTGGGTTTTCGTGATTGCTGGGCCTGGGCCTCGAAAGAACCAGCCCAGAAAAAGGAAGCAACAGTAGCTGCAACGAGACTGCACATGCCAATCTTCTGCTTCATCTAAAATCTCCTACAATGAAGCCTACGGGAGATGTCTGGCTCACGTGGCGGGCGACCCGCCAACACTATCTGCCTTCATTCCACCTTCGGATTTGCTGTGACGGCGTGGTCTGTATGTCCCGTTTGTTCTCCTTCTGCTGTTTGCTTTGGGTGGAAGGGAAAGACGCAATCCAGCTTCCTGCCTTGGTCCATGCTGTGGCTGTAATCGAGACGTTTTTGTTGTTTTGGGAATCGTGGGGCTGTCGCACCGGAAGCGCATCCAATGCGCTGGAAGTCGCATGGTGCGGGCAATATTGCACAAAGCTTGGCTCGCTTCCAGATTGAAAGCTATCGAGTGGCTTCGCAACTGATCGCTGTCAGTTGCTCGAATTGGCGGCGAAGCTGTGTTCGGGATTGTTGCAATTCAGGATTGCGCAGCCGCCTTGGGCGCGGTGCTTCTCCCGGCCAAATTGTCATTCGGCCCGCTTGAACGTCCATTTCACGACATAGGCGCCGTTGCGTCGCTTGACCTTGGTCTTGGTCTTGACCGTGACAGATCCACCCAGCGCCGCCTCGGCGTTCTCGAATGCCTGCCGGGCCTCGGCCATGGCCTCGTGATAGGCGCTGTTGTCCCGTTTGGGACTTTCCGCCATCGCCTTGAGAAGGGCGATCATCTCCGGTGTCTCCTGGGCCATCAAGTGATCGTGCTCCGTCGCGGCGTTTATCGGGATTACCCGATGCGGATTAACGATTGTTCCAATACACCAACAGGCGCGGCATGCTCAATCGACGCTGCTGCGCGGAGCCTCTCGGCGCATCCGCGTGGTTTTGAGCCGATATTAATGCGCAAATTATCGTTAGATATCAATCGGCGGTCGCTTCCTTTCGGCGGTGCAGCAAAGAATGGGCGTTGACATTTCACGCAATTAGACGAGTAATTGCTCATGAGCGAAGCAAATGCTCATTTCGCTTCTGGGAGGAACCGATGAAATTGAAGACACTTCTGCTGGGCGCATGCTCGGCCGTTGTCCTGTGCGGAATTGCCAATGCGGAGACGCTTACGATCGCCACCGTGAACAACGGTGACATGATCCGCATGCAAAAGCTGACGGACGACTTCACCTCCAAAAATCCGGATATCCAGCTCGAGTGGGTCACACTTGAGGAGAACGTTCTCCGCCAGCGCGTGACGACCGACATCGCCACCAAGGGCGGCCAGTACGACATCCTGACGATTGGAACCTACGAGGTGCCGATCTGGGCCAAGCAGGGCTGGCTGCTGCCTCTCGACAATCTCGGCGCCGACTACGACGTCAACGACCTCTTGCCGGCGATCCGGTCCGGCCTGACCGGCGAGGATGGCAAGCTCTACGCAGCGCCGTTCTATGGCGAAAGCTCGATGGTAATGTACCGCAAGGACCTCTTCGAGAAGGCCGGGCTGACGATGCCCGATGCGCCGACCTGGGAGTTCATCGCCGATGCGGCCCGCAAGATTACCGACAAGGACAAGGAGATCTACGGCATCTGCCTGCGCGGCAAGGCCGGCTGGGGTGAGAACATGGCCTTCCTGACGGCGACGGCGAACGCCTTCGGCGCGCGCTGGTTCGACGAGAACTGGAAGCCGCAGTTTGACCAGCCGGAATGGAAGAACGCGCTCGACTTCTACGTCAAGCTGATGAACGACGCCGGACCTCCGGGCGCCTCCTCGAACGGCTTCAACGAAAACCTGGCGCTGTTCCAGACCGGAAAATGCGGCATGTGGATCGACGCCACGGTTGCCGCTTCCTTCGTGACCGACCCAAAGGCATCGACGGTCGCCGACAAGGTCGGCTTCGCGCTGGCTCCAGATACCGGACTCGGCAAGCGCGGCAACTGGCTGTGGGCCTGGAATCTCGCGATTCCGGCCGGCACGCAGAAGCAGGCGGCCGCCGAGAAGTTCGTCGCCTGGGCGACCGGCAAGGACTACCTGAAGCTGGTGGCCGAGAAGGATGGCTGGGCCAATGTGCCTCCGGGCACGCGCACCTCGCTCTACGAGAACCCGGAATACCAGAAAGCGGCGCCTTTCGCGAAGATGACGCTCGACAGCATCAACGCGGCTGACCCGAAGAACCCGGCCGTCAAGCCGGTGCCCTATGTCGGCGTGCAATTCGTGGCGATCCCGGAATTCCAGGGTCTCGGCACGGCCGTCGGCCAGCAATTCTCGGCAGCGCTTGCCGGGCAGATGAGCGTCGATGATGCGCTTGCCGCGGCCCAGCAACTGACGACGCGCGAAATGACCAAGGCTGGTTATATCAAGTAGGGCTCCCAAGGCCTGGCGCATGCGACATTTGTCGGTGCGCCGGGTTGGGGTTCCCAGCTCCTTTTCTCCGGGGAAGGGAACCTCTCTGCCGGCGCCGCCGGGACGACTTCCGGGCCCAAGCGGTAAGTGTCCCGAAAAGGTTGCGCCGGCCTTTTTCGTCAACCGTGCCTGCCTCCTTCCGAAGACCTAGTGAAGGAAAGCCGGCGGCCAACCTGATCGGTGAATGCCATGGCAACCCTGCATACCCGAGCCGCCGCCCGCGCCATGATGGCACCTTCGGTGCTGCTCCTGCTCGCCTGGATGGTCGTGCCGTTGGCGATGACGATCTACTTCTCCTTCCTGCGCTACAATCTCCTGATGCCGGGCATGGAAGAGTGGGCGGGCCTGGATAACTACCGGTATTTCCTCACCGATCCCGCATTCTTCCAGGCGATCTTCAACACGCTTGCGATCGTACTCGGCGTTCTCTTCATCACCGTGCTCGGTGGTATCGCATTGGCGATCCTGCTCGACCAGCCGATGTTCGGGCAGGGGATCGTGCGCATCCTGGTGATCGCGCCATTCCTGATCATGCCGACGGTGGCCGCGCTGGTCTGGAAGAATATGTTCATGAACCCGGTGAACGGGCTCTTTGCCTATCTGGCGAAATCGTTGGGCCTTCAGCCGTTCGACTTCCTGAACAACGCGCCGCTGATGTCGATCATCCTGATCGTCGCCTGGCAATGGCTGCCGTTTGCGACGCTGATCCTGCTGACCGCCCTTCAATCCCTCGACGAGGAGCAGAAGGAGGCGGCGCAGATGGATGGCGCGGGTGCCTGGTCGCGCTTCATCTACCTGACGCTGCCGCATCTTTCGCGCGCAATCACCGTTGTGATCCTGATCCAGACGATCTTCCTGCTTTCCGTTTTCGCCGAGATCCTGGTGACCACCAATGGCGGGCCGGGCACGCAGAGCACGAACCTGACCTTCCTCGTCTATGCGCAGGCGCTGCTGCAGTTCGACGTGGGTGGAGCATCCGCCGGCGGCATCATCGCCGTCATCCTCGCCAACATCGTCGCATTCTTCCTGATGCGGATGATCGGCAAGACACTGGAGGCCTGAGACCATGGCGCGCAACGTTTCGACACAGCGCAAGATCGTCAACACGATCGTCGCATGGACAATCGGCATCCTGATCTTTTTCCCAATCTTCTGGACGATCCTGACGAGCTTCAAGACGGAGGCCGAGGCGATCGCTTCTCCCCCGTCGCTTCTGTTCTTCGACTGGACATTCGAGAACTACCACGAGGTCCAGGAGCGATCCGACTACTTCAAGCACTTCATGAACTCGGTGGTGATCTCATTCGGCTCGACCCTGCTCGGGCTGATCATCGCGATCCCGGCCGCTTGGGCGATGGCCTTTTCACCAACGCCGAAGACCAAGGACGTGCTGATGTGGATGCTCTCCACCAAGATGATGCCGGCGGTCGGTGTGCTGGTGCCGATGTATCTGCTCTTCCGCAACACCGGCCTGCTCGACACGCGCATCGGCCTCGTCATGATCCTGACGCTGATCAACCTGCCGATCATCATCTGGATGCTCTACACCTACTTCAAGGAGATTCCCGGCGAGATCCTTGAAGCGGCGCGCATGGACGGCGCTTCGCTCGCCAAGGAAATCCTCTATGTTTTGACGCCGATGGCGATCCCCGGGATCGCTTCAACTGTGCTCCTCAACATCATCCTCGCCTGGAACGAGGCGTTCTGGACGCTGAACCTGACGGCTTCCAAGGCGGCGCCGCTCACGACCTTCATCGCCTCCTATTCGAGCCCGGAGGGACTTTTCTACGCCAAGCTCTCGGCCGCCTCCACCATGGCGATCGCCCCGATCCTCATTCTCGGCTGGTTCTCGCAGAAACAGCTGGTCCGCGGCCTCACCTTCGGCGCAGTCAAATAGGGAACAACAACAATGGGAAGCATAACGCTCAAGAATGTGTCGAAGGTTTTTGGAGCCCACACCGTCATCCCCTCCATCGACCTCGATATCGAGAACGGCGAGTTTGTCGTCTTCGTCGGCCCCTCAGGCTGCGGCAAGTCAACGCTCTTGCGGCTGATAGCCGGACTTGAGGATGTCTCCGGCGGACAGATCGTCATCGACGGCAAGGATGCCACCGAGCTTCCACCAGCCAAGCGCCGCCTGTCGATGGTGTTCCAGTCCTACGCGCTCTATCCGCATATGAGCGTGCGATCGAACATCGCCTTTCCCCTGAAAATGGCAGGTGAGGTGAAGAGTGCGATCGACCGGAAGGTGGCAGATGCCGCCCGCGTCCTGAACCTCACCGACTACCTCGACCGTAAGCCACGACAGCTGTCGGGCGGCCAGCGCCAGCGCGTGGCGATCGGCCGCGCGATCGTGCGCCAGCCGGCGGCGTTCCTGTTCGACGAGCCGCTGTCGAACCTCGACGCGGCGCTGCGCGTCAACATGCGGCTTGAGATCAGCCAGCTGCACCAGCAACTGAAGACGACGATGATCTACGTGACGCACGACCAGGTCGAGGCCATGACCATGGCCGACAAGATCGTCGTGCTCAACAAGGGCAATGTGGAGCAGGTCGGCTCGCCTCTGGAACTCTACCGCCGGCCCGCCAACCTCTTCGTTGCCGGCTTCATCGGCTCGCCCAAGATGAATTTCATCGGGGGCGAGATCGCCAGAGCGCATGGTGCCCACACGATCGGCGTGCGGCCGGAGCACATCGACCTTTCGACGTCCGCCGGCGCGTGGCGCGGAACGGTGGGGGTCGCCGAGCATCTCGGCTCCGACACTTTCCTGCACGTCGCGGTCGATGGTGTCGGCACGCTGACGGCGCGCGTCGGCGGCGACTTCCCCGTCAGGCACGGCGACCAGGTGTATCTCAGCCCGCAGGAGGGGCGCGTCCACCGCTTCAACGACGAAGGGCTCGCAATCAGATGAAGAGACTGGACGGAAAGAGCGCCCTGATCACCGGTTCGGCACGGGGGATCGGACGTGCGTTCGCCGAGGCCTATGTGCGCGAGGGCGCGCGCGTGGCAATTGCCGACATCAACGTCGAGCGCGCCCGGCAGACTGCAATCGAAATCGGCCCGGCGGCCTACGCGGTCGAGATGGACGTGACGAACCAGCGCTCGATCGAGGCGGCCATCGGCATTTGCGTGAAAGAGGCGGGCGGCATCGACATTCTGATCAACAACGCCGCCTTGTTCGACTTGGCACCGATCGTCGAAATTACCCGTGAAAGCTACGAACGGCTGTTTGCCATCAATGTGAGCGGCACGCTCTTCACGCTGCAGGCTGTGGCCAGGCAGATGATTGCACAGGGGCGCGGCGGCAAGATCATCAACATGGCCAGCCAAGCGGGGCGTCGGGGCGAGGCGCTCGTCGCCGTCTATTGCGCCACCAAGGCGGCCGTCATCAGCCTCACCCAGTCGGCAGGCCTGGACCTCATCAAGCACCGCATCAACGTCAACGCGATCGCGCCCGGCGTCGTAGACGGTGAGCACTGGGACGGGGTCGACGCGCTCTTTGCCAAGTACGAGAACCGGCCGGTCGGCGAGAAAAAACGGCTGGTCGGGCAGGAGGTGCCGTTTGGGCGAATGGGCACGGCCGAGGATCTGACCGGCATGGCGATCTTCCTCGCTTCTGCCGAAAGCGACTACGTCGTCGCCCAGACCTACAACGTCGACGGCGGCAACTGGATGAGTTGAGGCTGGACTGCGGGTTCAAGCTCGCAGGAGCCAATCGAAATGGAATGTAATTAGGCGCGCCGGAGTCGTGGCTGGCACCGCAATCTGCCTGCATGGACCGGAAGTGGCTTTCCCGCTTGTGCCCGGAAGGAAGAGATCATGACGACCAAACTGTCACTGGCCAACCTGGAACTGGTGGAGAAGACCGCGGGCGTGCCGTCCTATCCCCGATCCGCGCTCACGGCGGGGATTGTCCATTTCGGCGTCGGTAATTTCCATCGGGCGCACCAGGCGGTCTATCTCGACGCTCTGTTCAATGCCGGTCAGGACCACGACTGGGCCATCATCGGGGCGGGCGTGCTGCCTTCCGACGATACGATGCGGGCCAAGCTCGAAAGCCAGGATTTTTTGACGACGGTGGTCGAGCAAGACAACAACCGCACTGGCGCGCATGTGACTGGCGCGATGATCGACTATCTCAAGCCCGGCGACGTGGCGGCAACAGTTGCCCAGCTTGCCGATCCCGCCATCCGCATCGTCTCGCTGACGATCACCGAGGGCGGATACTTCATCGATCCTGCCTCCGGCGTCTTCAATCCGGCTCATCCCGCTATTGAGGCCGATGGGGCGAATCCGGACGATCCGAAGACCGTATTCGGGCTGATCCTCGCGGGGTTGAAGGCACGAAACGGCAAGGGCATTGCGCCGTTCACGGTGATGTCTTGCGACAACATACCCGGCAATGGCGAGGTGACGCATGCTGCGGTTTCCGGTCTGGCACGGCTGTCAGATACGGCTTTTGCCGACTGGATCGATGCCAATGTCGCGTTCCCGAACGGCATGGTGGACCGTATCACGCCGGCGACGGGGCCGCGGGAGATTGGCATCGTTGCCGAGGAATACGGTATCGAGGATCAATGGCCGGTGTTCTGCGAGGCGTTCAAGCAGTGGGTGCTGGAGGACAAGTTTCCGCTCGGACGGCCTGCGCTGGAGACGGTCGGCGTCCAGTTCGTGCCCGACGTGGCGCCCTACGAGCACATGAAGATCCGCATCCTCAACGGTGGCCACGCGGCGATCGCCTATCCCGCCGCACTGCTCGACATCCATTTTGTGCACGAGGCGATGGAGGATGCCTACATCCGCGCCTTCCTCGCGAAGCTCGAGCGCGAGGAAATCATCCCGGTGATCCCGCCGGTGCCGGACACCGATCTCGGAGAGTATTTTCAGCTCATCGAAAAGCGCTTTTCTAACCCGAAAATCGGCGACACGATCCCGCGCCTGGCCCAGGACGGTTCGAACCGGCAGCCGAAGTTCATCCTGCCGTCCACGGCCGACCGGCTGCGGCGCGGCGAGGACGTCATCGGGCTCTCGCTCGTCTCCGCGCTCTGGTGTCGCTACTTCGCCGGGATGTCCGACAGCGGCAAGAACATTGTGTTCAATGATGCCAGCGCCGACCGGCTGCACGCCGCCGCCGTGAGGGCCAAGGAGGATCCGGCTGCCTTCCTTGCTCTTTCCGACATTTTCGGGGAGGTTGCGGCCTCCGATCTGTTCCGGCGGCGATTCGCCAAGGCCTTGAGAACGCTGTGGGAAAAAGGAACGCGTGCGACGCTCAGGCTCTACCTCGGAGATCGGTTGGCGGACTGAGGACAGAACCCGTCTGGACGAGGCACGCGCCGTTTTGGCGGCCAAACGGCTTGGAATGAAAGAATGGCGGCAGGCCCGATCGAACTGGTAATCTTTGACTGCGACGGCGTGCTGGTCGACAGCGAGCCAATCTCGCTCGCGGTCCTGGTCGAAGCGTTGGATAGCGCGGGTGTCAGCATGGACGAGGATGAGGCCGCCGACCGGTTTCTCGGCAAGAGCCTCAAGAGCATGTCGGACATCCTGCATGAGGACTTTGGTCTCGCCATTGACGACCACTTCCTGGAGAACATGCGCAAGTCGCTCTATTTGCGCTTTCGCACGGAATTGCAGCCGATCGGCGGCGTCCGGGTGGCTATCCAGGGCCTGCCGGTACCCTTTTGCGTCGCCTCATCGAGCCAGCCGGAGCGGATCCGCCTGTCGCTGGCAGTGACCGGCCTGCTCGATCAATTCGAGCCGAATATCTTCAGCGCCTCGATGGTTCAGCGCGGAAAGCCGGCACCGGACCTGTTTCTCCATGCGTGTGCCGAAATGGGTATTGCGCCGTCCGCCTGCGTGGTGATCGAGGACAGTCCGGCCGGCGTGATGGCCGCGAAGGCCGCCGGCATGCGGGTCTTCGCCTTTGCGGGCGGGTCGCATGCGCGCAGCGAACGTCATCGCCAATCACTCTCCCGCCTGCAACCCGATGTCCTGTTTGACGACATGGGTGATTTGCTCCAGTTTGTTCGAAAAGAACAGCCGACGGGAACATGATTTCATGCGCGATCTGATCGTGGCGGTCGACATCGGGACCGGAAGCGCCCGCGCGGGCGTGTTCGATCGAAGCGGCGCGATGCTGGCGCGGGCCGAGCACCCGATTGCGATGAACCGGCCATGCGAAAATCATGCGGAACACGATTCGGAGGATATCTGGCGCGCCGTCTGCACCGCGGTGAGAGCTGCGCGCGAGACGGCCGGCGTCGACGCGAGCCGGGTTGCTGCTCTCGGTTTCGACGCCACCTGTTCTCTCGTCGTGCGCGATCGTAATACCTTGCCGCTGGCAGTGTCAGGCGGCGCTGATCCGCGCTGGGACACGATCGTCTGGCTGGACCATCGCGCGCTGGCTGAGGCCGATCTCTGCACTGCAACCGGTCATCCGGTGCTCGACCATTCCGGCAAGGTGATGTCGCCGGAAATGGAAATGCCTAAGCTGATGTGGCTGAAGCGGCATCAGCCGGAGCAGTGGGCGCGGGCCGGCTATTTCTTCGATCTTGCCGACTTCATGACATGGAAGGCGACGGGATCGCTTGCCCGTTCACGCTGCACGATAACCGCCAAATGGAACTATCTAGCGCACGAGAAGGAAGGCTGGTGCGGCGATTTTCTGGAAGCGATCGGACTTGCGGACTTGCGCGAACGCGGCTCGCTGCCCAGGGACACGCTGCCGGTTGGCGCGCCTGTCGGTCGCCTGACGCAGGCAGCGGCCACCGATCTTGATCTCGACACCGACTGTGCAGTCGGGGCAGGCATGATCGATGCCTATGCCGGCGCGCTCGGCGTGCTCGGCGAGTTTGCCGGTGATGCGGCGCGGCTGGAGCGGCAACTGGCGCTCATCGGCGGAACGTCGAGCTGTGTCGCGGCCTTCTCGCGGGAGAAGAAATTCGGCTATGGCATGTGGGGACCGTACTACGAAGTGGTTCTGCCCGGGCATTGGCTCGTCGAGGGCGGCCAGTCGGCGACCGGCGCGCTCCTTGATCACATCGTCCGCCTGCACAGCGCCGGTGGTGACCCAATTTCGGCAACCCATCAGCGCGTCATCACCCGCATCCGGGAATTGCGGGCGCTGGAGGGCGATGATTTCGCTGCGCGACTGCACGTCCTGCCGGACTTCCACGGCAACCGCTCGCCTTTGGCCGATCCGCACGGGCTCGGGGTGATCAGCGGACTATCGCTGGATGCCACCTTTGACGGACTGTGCAGGCTGTACTGGAAGACCTGCGTCGCCATCGTGGTTGGCATTCGACATGTCATCGACAAGCTTGGGGAGTGCGGATACGCATTCGAGACATTGCACGTGACCGGCGGTCATCTGCATAATCCGCTCTTGATGGAACTCTATCGGGACGTGACCGGACGCAAGGTTGTCGTGCCGAAGACGAACGATGCCGTGTTGCTTGGCACGGCAATGGGAGCATCCGTCGCGGGCGGTCTTCATGCGGACCTGGCTTCGGCGGGGGGGGGTATGTATCCAGGCGGGACCGAGTACCTGCCGGATCCGGGCAAGCGTGATCACTACGATCGCGAGTATCGGCGCTTCCTGGCGATGTACCGGCATCGTGAGGAGTTGGACCGGATTACCTGACTGCCGGAAGATTACTTGCTTTGGCCGGAACCTTTTTGACCTGATGACGTTTCAGATTTCGTCACCGGCAACGCATTGCCCCCAATGCGAGACCCTCATACCGGTGAGTAGAACCGCGCGCCGTGTCCCCTCCGGCTCGCGGGAAAATCAGACAGCCAGTGCTCCCAGCACTGGCTGTTTTTCTTTTCTTGGGGGCGGCTACGCGAGTATCGCGCAGCCCAATGATCGATTGCTTTTATGCAGCGACCTGTTCTGAATGGCTCATCAGTAATGCCTGGTTGATCAGTACCTTGACCGTTTCCGGCTGGAAGGGCTTGCTCACCAGGTAGGCCGGTTCCGGACGTTCGCCGGTCAGCAGCTTTTCGGGATAGGCCGTAATGAAGATGACCGGTAGTTCGGCGCGCGACAGAATGGAACTGACCGCATCGATGCCGGAGCTGCCGTCGGCGAGCTTGACGTCAGCGAGGATCAGGCCAGGCCGGGTGTCGCTCCATAGCTTTTCCGCTTCGGCCTGGGTGCGGGCAATGCCGGTGACGTGGTGGCCCATCTCGTTGATCATGCCGGCCAGGTCGAGTGCGATCAGCGGCTCATCCTCGATGATCATAATGCCGGTCTCCGCCTGTGCCGCGATTTCGCGGAATGCGATGTCCAGCAATTCGCAGACGTTTGCCTCGTCGGTCTCGAGGATGTCGGCGGTCTGCGTCGTCGGGAAACCCTCCATCGTCACCAGCAGCAAGGCCTGGCGAACGCGTGGCGGCACGGTTCCCAGGTCGAACGGCGCCACCGCGCCAGGTTGGATCGAAACGCTGTCGCTGACGGAA
Organism: Rhizobium sp. ARZ01; assembly: GCF_014851675.1. Lineage (NCBI taxonomy): Bacteria > Pseudomonadati > Pseudomonadota > Alphaproteobacteria > Hyphomicrobiales > Rhizobiaceae > Rhizobium > Rhizobium sp. ARZ01. The sequence goes on along the minus strand of NZ_JACVAE010000001.1, from coordinate 2,481,675 downwards.
ACGGGCAGAGAGGAAATCATCCGCGATAACAAGCGGAAAAGGTACAAACGATCATCTTCATTGCAGACACCGAAGTTCCCCGGGTCCATCAGGATCGCTTCCAGGGTGGCAGCGACATATGCATCCCCCGAGGCCTGGGCGCCCGTGAGTGCCCGCGCGTAGCGGCGAAGGCTGGGAAGATGTGGCAAGATACGGTTGGAAATCGGCATGGAACGCTCCCCCGATGCGAAATGAGTGAAACTTCGTTGAAGCGTGAACGTCACCGGCTTTTTTTGGTTCCATCAGCCGGAACCTTTTTAGCAGCCGCGCATTTGAGGTCCTGAATTGGCAGATTATCGTCAGGTGTTTTGAAAGTTGATGATGTGACACAGCAATTGCGACCAGGTTTGCCGGCAACGCCGGAGGGGGCTGAAGCTCAGATCGCGCGCAAACTGCGCTCGTACTATCTCTCCGTACAAGACGAGCCGATACCAGCGAGATTTCTCGAACTCATCGAGAAGCTCGACGCCGTCGAACAGCAGAGCGAATTGCAGATGGGGGGTGGAGACCGGTGAGCGACATGGAACGGGCCACCAATTTCAAGCGCGAGTTGCTCTCGAACCTGCCGAGCCTCAGAGCCTTCGCAATTTCGCTCGTCGGCCGTCATCACGAGGCGGACGATCTCGTGCAGGACACGATTGTGAAGGCCTGGGCCAAGCAGCACCAGTTTGAAATGGGCACGAACATGAAGGCCTGGCTGTTCACGATCTTGCGCAATGAACTCTATAGCAAGCTGCGAAAGCGCGGACGTGAGGTGCAGGACAGCGATGGTTTGTTGACGGAAAACCTGGCCCAGCATCCTGCGCAATACGGGGCGCTGGACATGCAAGACTTCCAGAATGCCCTGGCGCAATTGCCCGACGAGCAGCGGGAGGCGATTGTTCTCGTCGGTGCCTCAGGCCTGTCTTATGAGGAGGCGGCGGAAATCAGCGGTTGTGCGCTCGGCACGATCAAGAGCCGCGTGAACCGGGCGCGGCAGAAGCTGCAGGAAATCCTGCAGATAACCGATGAAGGTGAATATGGACCGGATGCGATTTCCGCGCCGCTGACGTCGCGGGCTTTTGTATCCTAGAGTGCAGAGCGCTGGGCCATAGGCGAGTGGGGACAATGAACTGGAATAGACAAATTCTGGCACGCGCGGGGGGCGGGCAAACGGTGCCGGACGATATCAGTGCAAGGGGGGCGCTATGAACAGCAACCGCCCTTCATCGCTCGTTGCCGCTGCGCTTGCTTCGCCGGAGCGTCTTGCCGCTGTGGAAGCGACGCTGCCAGCCTATGCTGGGCCGGATGCGGAATTTACCGGTATTGCCGATCTCGCCGCCGGGCTGTTTTCCGCGCCCATCGCCGTGGTAAGCCTGATCGGCGGCACCACCCAATGGTTTCTCGCGCGCAAGGGGACTGCGGAGGTCAGCGCAAGTGCGCAGGATTGCTTCTGTGCGCGACTGCTGACGGAGACAGGCGCTCCGCTGGTCATTGGGGACGCGTTGCAGGACGAGCGGTTCTCGAAGTTGCCGAGCGTCACCGGCGGGCCGCACCTCCGCTTCTATGCTGGCGCGCCAATCATGCATATCGGTCAGACGATCGGCAGTGTTTGTGTCCTTGACGTCGCTCCCCGCGATTTCGTGTCGGATGAGGTTCTCCTGCATCTCCAGCAGCTTGCGAAACTTGCCGGGTCGCTTCTCCTGCTCAAAGAGGAGGCGCGGCGCCGTGCAATCGCCAATACGGCCATTGCGCGGGAGGAGCAGCGACAGGCGTCCGCGCTGGACGCGGCCAATGTCGGAAGCTGGTTGTGGAACATCCAGACAGGAGCCGTCGTCGGCAACCCACCGCTCGTGCGCATGCTGGATCTGAAGTCGGGCGCGGCACTGAACGCTCGCAGGATCTTCTCGGCTATACACGTGACCGACCGGAAAGCGACGATCGGAAAATTGCGGGAGGCGTTGAAGACCGGTGCCGAATATGACGGGATATTTCGCGCAGGCGCGACGGGACGCTGGCTGCTCGGGCGAGGGCGCGTCCATGAATGGGACAGTGAAGGGCGGCCCCTGATGTTTCTTGGCATCACCCTGGATGTCACTGAGGGGCAAATCGCCTCCGAACGGATGCGCCTGCTGCTGCGCGAGCTAAATCATCGCGTCAAGAACACGCTTGCGATGTTGCAGTCGCTTGCACGCCAGACGCTTCGGCAGACGAACGATCCGGCGGCTTTCATGGAGGCCTTTGCCGGGCGCCTGCAGGCGATTTCCGAGGCCCACGGGCTGTTGAGCGATCACGAGTGGGGCGGCATTCGCCTGACGCCGCTGCTGCGGGCGCAGATCAGACCGTATGCCGACGACTTCGAAGCACAGGTGGAAATCCACAAAGACGAGGTGCACCTGGGACCGGACCAGGCCATCGGGCTGGGACTGGTATTGCACGAGCTTGCGTCAAACGCCCGAAAATATGGTGCTCTGTCGGCATCCGGGGGCAAGCTCGTGATTACGGCCCGTGTCGTGCAGGAGGAAGGCAAGCCGGTGCTGCACATGACCTGGCACGAGGTCGGCGGGCCGCCGGTCACACCGCCGAAGCGGCACGGCTTCGGCGTCGTGCTGATCGAACGCAGCTTGGACAAGGTGCTGGGCAGCAGCGTGCATCTGGAATTCCTGCAGAGCGGACTTACCGCGCTGGTTCGGCTTCCGCTCGACTAGCCTAACGAGAGTATGTTGCTTGCAGGTAGTTAGTCGTCCCGGCGTCTGCGGCGGGTCCTGGGCCTGAGAAAGAGCGCCAGGGCGAGGCCCAGCGCAGCAGTTGCCAGCGGCTGGCGTGCGGCGGTCCCAGCTGCGAGTGCTGCGAGTTCACGGCGGGCCCGCATCTGCTGCCGACGGCGGCGGCGCAATTCAGCCTCGCGCTTGTTGAGATAAACCAGAATGGCGATCAGCACGAGTGCAACGGTGGCCACGCTGCCAGCGAGCCCAAGGAGGGCAGGGACGGTTCCATAGGAATTCCCAAGCGTCACGCACAAGGCGGTGACCGCCAGCACATAGGCGGTGAGCAGCAACAGCCCCGCGATCCCAACGAAAATCGCGTTGCGCTTTGACCGTGCCACAGTCTCTTCGATCCGGTCCTCGACGTTGTAAAGCAGGTTCCTGGCGAGGGCCGCTACGATCGAATGCATGAAATTGGCGCTCCCGTTCTCGTTTTCATCGCGCGCACAAACTTGCCGCTGACCATTCACCGAAAGAGGCCGAAGTCTGTTGCCTCCGGCCCCGTGGTCCTGGTCCGCCCCGCAAAGCCGTGGAAATGTTCAGCGCCGCAGAATGGCAGCGATGACGAAGCCGGCAAGTGCTGCGACACCGACCGTTGCGAGCGGGTGTTCGCGTACCGTCCTGCGCACCTCGTGGCTTGCGTCCCGATACTTGCCCGAGAGTTCTGCGAGAATTTCCTCCCCGCTGGCGATCAGTTCGTCGAGATCTGCGGCGGCATCGTCGCGGGCTTCTTCTGCTCTCCTGCGGAATGCGGAAAAGCGCCCGCGTGCATCGTCCGCGCCATCGGTTACGTCGCGAGCAACGGCCTTGGCGAGCGCCGAAATCTGCTCGCGTAGTTCGGCAATCTGGTCTTCGATGCTTTCGGCAGCTTCGGAAGCGGTGCGGTCCTTGCCGCGTGAGAACATTCCGGATGCCATTCGATTTCTCCTTGTCCGTTCTTTACGCAAAACCATCGCTGTGGAGCGCACAACGCAAACGGCACGACATAGTTCCACCTGTGCGCGCAGGCGAAGTCCATCAGCCGATGGCAGTCTGGGGCAGAATGAACGGAGTTCCCGCTTCAGGCAAGCCGCTGACGCGCATTCTGCAACCAAAGACGTCTTCCATGGTTTCATCTGTGAGAACGTCGGCGGGAGCGCCCGCGACCACGGCACGGCCCTTCCTCATCATGATCATCTGGTCGGCGAACATCGCCGTCAGGTTGAGGTCGTGCATCACGGCGATCACGCCGCCACCTTGCTCGCAATAGCTGCGGGCAAGGCGCATGATGGCCAGCTGGTGGCGGATGTCGAGGCTGGAGACTGGCTCGTCGAGCATGAGGAAGCAGGGTTCTCCGTCCAGGACCGGCTCCCATATTTGTGTCAGTACTCTGGCAAGCTGGACGCGCTGCTGCTCGCCGCCGGATAGCTCCTGATAGAAGCGCCCCTCGAAACCGGAGAGATCGACGGCGGCAAGGGCCTGAGCGGCGATCGCTGCGGCGCGCTCGGCGTGGCGGTTTGGTCCCCTCGAGAGGCCCATGCGTACGATCTCGCGCACGGTAAACGGAAAGGCGATGGTGGTTGCCTGCGGCAGTACGGCACGCCGCGTCGCCAGCTGCCAGGGCACGAGTTTCCGCATGTCGCGACCGTTGAGGGTCAGATCGCCGGTGCTTGCGATTTCTCCAGCGATCGCCTTCATCGTTGTCGTCTTGCCGCTGCCGTTCGGGCCGACGATCGCTGTTAATTGGCCGGCCCTGGCCTCCAGCGAAAGATCGTCGACGATCAGTTTGCCGGCAAGATGGATGGAAAGGTTTCTGGCGCGGATCATGACGGTTCCAAACGTTGTTCCCGGACTGTTTTTTACAGCCCGGCGGAGGCGCGGCCGCGTAGCAGCACCCAAAGGAAGAATGGCGCGCCGGCAAGAGCTGTGATGATACCGATCGGAAGCTCGGCGGGAGCAACGATGGTCCGTGCCACCATGTCGGCGGCCAGCATCAGGATGCCGCCGAGCAGGGCTGACGCCGGCAGCAGGTAGCGGTGATCTGGCCCGATCATCATGCGCAGGATATGCGGCACGACGATGCCAACGAAGGCGATGCCGCCGCTTACGGCCACAGACGCGCCGACCGCACCGGCCACGCTGACAATGGCAATGTTCTTCAGCTTCTGCACCTTTACGCCCATGTGGAAGGCCGCTGCCTCGCCGAGCGTGATCGCGTTCAGGCCGCGCGCGAGGAACGGCAACACCGTCAACGAAACCAGGATGATTGGTCCCGCCGTCAAAACCTTTGCCCAGGTCGCGCCCGCGAGCGAGCCGAGGTTCCAGAAGGTGACGTCACGCAGTTGCTTGTCGTCGGCCACGTAAATCAGGATGCCGGTGACGGCGCCGGCCAGTGCGGCGATCGCAATCCCGGCGAGCAGCATCGTCGCGACAGAGGTCTGGCCGTGGCGCGTCGCGATCCGGTAGAGCAGCAGCGTTGTCATCAGGCCTCCGAGAAAGGCGGCAAGCGGCAGCGCAAAGGCGCCGAAGAAGCCGAGCAGGACGGTCGGCAAGAGCCCGCCAAGCACGATCATCAAAACCGCGCCGAGGGCGGCACCCGATGAAATGCCGATCAGACCCGGGTCGGCCAGCGGATTGCGGAACAGGCCCTGCATCACTGCGCCCGAAACGGCCAGCGCTGCTCCGATCAGCAGGCCGAGAAGAGCGCGAGGCAGACGGATGTCGAAGACGATGATCCGGTTACGGGCGCTGAGCAGCGTTGACGGTTCGCCACGGATCAGCGAGGCGACGACGTCGAACGCCGAGGCATTGGACGCGCCGGTCGCCGTCGATGCGAGAAGCGCGAGAACCGTCACGATTGCCAGCACGGCAATGACCAGCCGAGCGAGACCGGCGCGGTCACCCTCGGCCAAGCCCCGCAGGCTGCCGAGGATGCCGTGTCGCGTGCCGGCCCGCATGGATTCACTGAGCGGCATCGGTCTTGCCGTAGAGCCGCTCGTTCAACTCGCGGATCGCCGATGCGGTCCTGGGGCCGAAGCCGAGCAGGTGCAGGCTTTCCATGCGAACGACGGATCTTGTCGCGGCAGCCGGCGTCAGGGCGATCGCCGGTTGCGCCAGAATTTTCTCGTCGCTGGTGTCGTGCGCTCCGCCGCGGGTCATGACCATGATCACGTCGGGCTTGGCGTTGACGATCGCCTCGTCGGACATCGGCTTGTACCCGGGGAAAGCCTCTTCCGTAGCATTTACGGCGCCGGCAAGCTTCAGGATGCCATCAGCCGCAGTCTTAGCACCCGCAGCCATCACCTTGCCGTCCTGGAAGCTGAGGATGAACAGTACGCGCTTGCGTTGGTCCGCCGGCCGCTTCGCCGCGTCTGCGACCGCCGCGTCGAGGTCCGCGCCCACCTTGTCCGCGAGCGCCTTCGCTTTGTCCGGGACGCCGAGAAAGTTGCCAACGTCTGTGATTTTGTTCAGGATCGCCGCGCGATCGTAACCTTCGGCTACGGTCTCGAACGGTACGCCGGCATTCTTCAGGACGGCCAGCGCATCGGGCGGGCCGCTGCCTTCGATCGAAAGGATCGCGCTGGGATTGACGGCCAGCACGCCCTCAGGTGAAAGCGCGCGCATGTAGCCGACATCCGGAAGGTTCATGGCAGCTTCCGGATAGAGACTGGTCTGGTCGCGAGCGATCAGCCGGCCTTCCTCCCCAAGAGCATAGACGATCTCGGTGATGGCGCCGCCAATCGTCACAAGCCGCGAGGTGTCGACCTTCTGCATCTCCTCGGCGACAGCGTGCGTAACGAAGCCCGGCTGGCTGACGCCGAGCGGCAGCAAGAACGGGGCTGACAGGGCAAAGGCTGTCAGCGCCAGTTCCCACGAGCGCGGGCGGAAAAACGAAAAGCGGCTTGCCATCTCTTAAGTCTCCTTATGCGGCGACGCGGGCGTTGCGCGGCAGAATGTCGAGAATGTCACGCCATTCCGCGAGTTCGACCATGCCTTCCTTCCGCTTGCCGAAGAACTGGATGATCATCTCGCCCTTGGCGTCATAGGCTTCGAGCGATGTGACATGTCCATCCTTGGTCGGCTTGCGAACGACCCAGCATTCGGTGATGTGGTCTTGGCGCAGATGCAGGTGGAAGGTGGGATCCATTACATTGATCCACGGACCCATCGCCTGAATGTTCTTGACGGGGCCCGTATGGATCTGGATTGCGCCGTGGTTGCCGGCAAAGCACATGATGTCCGTGTCCTTTTCGGCTGCGGCACGCATCATGATCTCGGTCGACGTGCGGTCTACCTGCCAGGCAAAATCTTCACCGACGCTGCGGACTGCGTCCTGCCGGCCGATCTTCAGTTTCTTCAGCATGCCGAAGAACTGGTGCGTGTCCGTCATCTGGCTCCAGTTCTCGCGCAGCACCGGGACGTCGACCGGACCGGTTTCTTCTGCATCGACCACGCCAGCGGCGGCCACAAATTCCTGCGATTGATCCTCCAGGCGGAAATCAGCGACGATGGCCTCGTAGGCTTCCAGATTGGATGCCGGGCGCAGGTGAACCTTCTGTACGGCGTTCCCGGCAGCGTCGAAGAACTGAAGGCTGCGGCGCACTTCGTCGCGTTCACCCTTCTTGGTCACGGCGAACCCGTGAGCCCATGCGCCGGGGAAAATCCGAAGATCGATTTGCTCGCCCAGGACGATCGAGGCGTGCTTGCCGGTGGTGACCTTCTCGTAGATGCCGATCTTCTCGTGGACAGCACTTTCGTTGCGGGTGAGCACCATCACTTCGCCTAGTGTCTCCGCCCTCTCCAGCAGACGATTGGCGCTGCCGTCGATCCGAACTGCGGTGATGCCGACTTCGGCCGCGACAAGGGCGGCTTCTGAAATGCCGAGCTGGGCTGCGATATCGCGCTCGCGCAACTTTGGATTTTCAGCGCGGTATGCACGGATTTCGGAAGGGGAAGGGCGATGATTTTCGGTCATGGCTTCTGCCTGTCTTAAGGTTCGATATGGTCGCGCCCATAGATCCGCATACGACCATTGAGGGTGCCCGGTTCCTCGGCGCTTTGGCATGCGCGCCGCGAATTGGGCCCCGCCAATGTCCGTTGCGCTGAAACTTCCTCAGACGGATCAGGGGTTTGACGTGTTTCCATCAATCTATCTTGACTTTTATACTCATATTTATTTATTGACGCAATACCGGATCGAACTCGACCCAGAATGTTTGGTGCAATCCACAATTGCTCCGCATGCGAGGGTGCGTTCGCGAACTGCAAATGTCGAAAAGGGCAAGGCCTGATGAATTTTCGAAGAGCAATCCTGCCCGTTGCTGCCATCGTGATGTCTGCTGTGCCTGCATGGACGCAGGACGCCGCGCCCGAAAAGGGGCTTCAGGTTGAACTGAACGGACTGGTTCCTTCGCAGAAGGGATGCGTCTTCACCTTCGTTGTCGGGAACGGTCTGCCGCAAGCCGTGGCCAAGGCGTCGTTCGAGTTCGTGTTGTTCAACGGTGCAGGAACTGTCGAGCGCATGGTCGTTCTAGACTTCCGCGAACTGCCGCAGGGAAAGACAAAGGTGCGCCAATTCGATCTCCCCGGAACCAAGTGTGACAGCGTCAAGCGGGTGCTGATCAACGATGCGCCGGTTTGCGACGGTGAGGGGCTGGCGGCCGGGGCATGCATGAGCGGAATCGTCACGCGGTCCGGCACGAATGTGGGCCTCGAGGGATAGCAATGGCGCGCGCATTCGCGTGAAGCCGCCGCAGAACAGGTGGGTGTAGCCATGGTCAGCAGCAGGGTCGTCTGGGGCACCGCTATCGTCTTTTCGCTGCTGACGCACGCAGGCGCGGCGGCGATTCTCACGCTTGCTCCAGAGGCTGGGCCGGAGACGGCGCAGATCGTAGGCGGCGTCGTGACCGAAGTGGCAATGCTCGGAAGCAGTGCTTTCGAGGCGATCGAGTCGGGTATGTCCGAGGAGATAGAGCCCAGCGACGAGATCGAACCCAAGCTATTTGCGCCCGTTCCGCAAGTGCTGGCGGCGATCGAGTCGCAGGAGATCGTTCCCGAACAGGTGATGCCGGAAGCAGGCGAAATCATTCCGGAAATGAGCGAGGCGATCGACGTCACCGGTGCAGCAGTCGAAATCTCCGCCATTCCGATTCCTGACATCAGGCCGGAGATCACGGAAAAGCCGCCCGAAGTCGTCAAGCCGCCTCAGGCTGAAGCGAAGAAGCCGGCCGAGAAAAAGCCGGAAAAGAAGGCCGAGCGGAATAAGAAGAAGGCCGGCGAAAAGGGCGATAGTACCCGGACGGAGCGGAGGGGGCAGATAGACGGGGCGGCCGACGTGAAAACCGCTTCACTCGGCGGCCAGAAGAAGGGGAATTCCTCGGCTGCCGGGAACGCGGCAGTCAGCAACTACCCGGGCAAGGTGCGCAACAAGATCAATCGCGTCAAGCGCCGCGTCGGAGGCGCAGGCAGCGGTATCGTGATGGTTAGTTTCACGGTTTCCGCGTCGGGCGATGTGAGCAGCGTCCGTGTCGCGGCCAGTTCGGGGCAGCCGGAACTCGATCAGGCCGCTCTCGATGCGGTGCGTCGGGCTGCTCCGTTCCCGGATATTCCGGAAGATGCCGGCCGTTCGAGCTGGCCATTCAGCGTGCCAATCGCTTTCAAGCGATAGCGCGAGGCTCCAAGCGCACGGATCCAACTACCAGCACTCCTGTGCTTTTGGGCAACGCACCCTCGCACCGCGGCGGTGCGTTTGCATTTGGATTTGCACTTCGTCAATAAAGTTGACGAAAAAATTCATGTTTATACTTTACTACTAAACTCATGTTTTGTAGTGTCGCGCCACAAATCAGAGTTTCCGTCAGGGATAGGTACGAGGAGCGATGCATGCAGACGGGCAGGGACGGCCAGCGCGAGGCGGTGCTGAGGGCGATGATCACCGCGCGCGACGCGCGCATTGCCGCGCTTGAAAAGGAAGTGGCTGCGCTCAAGGCGCGCTTGGGCTCGGCCGGTGCAGTCGAGGCCAAGCCACAGGCGGCGCGCACACCGGTTGCCGAACCGCGGACACAGCGCCCGGTCGAAGTCACGCGAGTGAAACGGCGTAACATCGAAATCGACAGGAAGGCGATGAGCGACAGGCAGAGGCAGCAGGCGAGCACCGCCGATGAGGCCGAGGCTGACGCCTCGGCGAAGGCCGCGCTCGAGGGGCGGAGCTTCCTCTATGTTGGCGGCCGCGATTGCCAGGTGGCGCATCTGCGGCAGATCGCAAGCTCGTTCGGCGCCAACCTGATTCATCACGATGGCGGTCTGCGTGAAGCGGTCTCGCGTATCGACAACGTACTGCCCTCGGTCGACTGTGTGTTCTGCCCTATCGACTGTATCAGCCACGACGCATGCCTGCGGGTGAAGACGGGCTGCAAGAAATGGGAAAAGGCATTCGTGCCGCTACGCAATGGCAGCAAATCCAGTTTCGAGCGCGCGCTGCAGAACCTTAGCGAAGGAAACCCCGCCCAATGACAGGTGAACGACCTGACGGCTTCATGTTGATTGGCCTGCACAAGCTTGCCGCCCAGAACGGTGACGGGTTGATCCCGGAGCTTGTGGCACTGCTGACGCGCGAAAGCCGCCTGCAGGAAGAAAATCCCAACGTCACCGCGTTTCCGATTTGGGAGACGCGCCAACCGGCGCGCGACATTCCCTTCGTCGACCCAGGCGGGGCGCGGCCGGAGACGACTGCGGATGTCATTGCTTTTCCGTGGCGTGCCGAAGGAGTGGAACGCCGCAAGGGGTCGTGTGAATCCAGGCGCCCAGGAGGTTAGCGGTTCGAGCAAAAGTCTGAGCGCTGTGTCTTCCCGCCCTTGGCTATGCTTCTCGATGCTGGCGGAAGAACGCTCCGAGTGCAACCATGAGCCAGCCGGCCATCATCAGCATGCCCCCGCTAGGTGCCGACATCGGAAACAGTCCGTGGCCTGCGGCGTGGCGCATGGCGAGGTCGCCGGCGAAGAGCAGCGTCCCGGCAATCAGAAGAATGGCGGCAAGGGCCGCCGTGCGCACCTTCGGCCAGGCAGCGTAGAGTGCGACAAGGGCAGGGGCATGCGCGAGGCACATGGCAGATGCGCCGCCCATCAGGCGCGGGTCACCGCCGGCATGTGAGGCCAGGGCGGCGCTTGCGACACCTGCCACCCCCAGAATTCCGGCGAAGAAGAGTGTTGCCGGGCGTGCGATCGATCCTTCCATTGGGATGTGCCTGTCCTATTCCTGATTGACCATGTGATGCGCCAGACGCGCGACCGGTTGGAGAATGATCGTCCGCAGTTGTTCGCTCGCGATCGTCTCCTCCAGAGCCTGCGTGAAGCACAGCAGCCAGCCGTCGCGTTCGGCCTCGCCGATCGGGGCAACGAAATGACGCCGGCGCAGCATCGGGTGCCCACGCTTGTCAGTGTACAGTGGCGGGCCGCCCAACCAGCCGGTCAGGTACTCGTAGAGTTTCTCCTCGCTACCCGAGAGGTCGGCCGGGTGGATCGCTCGGCAGGCGGCAGCATCAGGTAACGTGTCCATCAGTTCGTAGAAGCGACCGGTCAGCGCACGAACGGCGGCGTCGCCGCCGATCGCCTCGTAGAGGGTGATCGTTCCTTCTGATTTTTCGTTCTGCACCGGCAAAAAATCCCGTCCAATTTCTCCGCGTACAGATAGATCAGCAGCGGAACCAGTGCAATCACGCGGCAAGAACTGTGACAAGGGATCGCGGCCGATTGCGGCCGTGGTCGACGCGGCGCATAGCGTCCGAATTTGTTGCAATCAAACCGTCCAGACGGTATGTTTAGTGTATGAGCAAGGCCCATCATCGTAAAAAGCAACCCGAAGCTGTCCGGCATCTTCTGCTGGAAGTCGCAGCCGGCCTCTGTCTTGAAAAAGGTACGGCCGGCATCACTCTCGATGCCGTGGCGGTGGCGGCGGGCGTGAGCAAGGGCGGGCTCCTGCATCACTTTCCAAGCAAGGCAGCGTTGCTGGACGGGCTTCTCGACGACCTGATGGATCGGTTGGATGCAGCGATTCATCAGGCGGTGATCGACGATCCGGAGCCGCGCGGTCGTTACACGAGGGCCTATCTGAAGGTCTGTTTCGTTACCGGCGGCATGGCGGAGGAGGGACGCTGGAAGGCGATGACGATTGCGCTCCTCGGTGAGCCGCAGCTGCGCGCGCGCTGGCGCCGCTGGGTTGAGGAACGATCGGAGCTGTATGCCGGCACGGATTCGTCGGTCGAATGCGAACTCGTTCGTTTCGCCGTCGACGGCCTATGGCTCGCCTCGGTGCTCGAAAGCCAATCCATCGGGCCGGAGCGGGAGCAGGCTCTGATGCGCCGGCTCGACCAACTCACCCGATCCTGAACTTACCCCATCTCGCGCACCTGCGCCGGAGTTTGTCATGAACCTTACCCTTGTCTATTCCGTCCTCGTAGTCGCAATCGTGTTTGAGGTGCTCGGCACGTCCGCGATGCAGGCTGCCCAGCATTTCTCGCGCGCATTTCCGACACTCCTGATGGTGGTATGCTACGCAATCGCCTTCTATTTCCTCTCCTGGAGCCTGCGCTACGTACCCGTCGGTATCGCCTATGCGATCTGGAGCGGGCTCGGTATCGTGCTGATTTCGCTGGTCGGCTATTTCGTTTTCGGCCAGACGCTCGATACCGCGGCTATCGTCGGCCTGGGTCTGATCGTCGCCGGCGTCCTCGTTCTGAACCTATTTTCAAAGTCCACGTTCCACTGACGCTGCCGTTCGTTCGAGGCCGGTGTCGTACTATGAACTGGCTGCAACATGGCGCCGCTTCCGGGCGCGGATTCCAATCTTTCGACCGCTTTGAAGTGTGCCTCCGTTCGGCGTGATTTCAGTCGCGCTGGTCCAGCCATTCCTTCAGCGCGGCAGCGTTGTTGTGCCGTTCGTCCTTGGCCGCATAGAGCAGGGTGACCGGGCCCTCTCGCATGAGTGCCCGCAGCTCGGCGGCAGCCACCTGGGCCGTCTCGCCCTTGAGCTCGGCCGCATAGGCGGCGCGGAATTCATCCCAGCTCTCGGGTCGCGCATGGAAGCGCTTGCGCAGATCGTCGCTGGGCGAAATGTCCTTCAGCCACAAGTCGATATTCGCCTTCGCCTTTGAAACGCCGCGCGGCCAGAGCCGGTCCACAAGGATGCGCGTCCCGTCGTCCGGGGCGGCGGGCTCGTAAACGCGTTTGAGACCTATTGGCACTTCGACCTCTTTCGCAAGTAGGGGCTCCGGCCATGGAACACGATCGCACGTCTGCTTGAGCTCTTGTCGGCCACACCCCTTCTATCAGGCCGCGCGCCGTCCTGGAATAACCATCGACGGCGTTACGCGTTCAGGGCATTTTCAGGGTTGGCGCGCGCTCGGCTGCAACTCTCAGAACACCGCTTCACACGCTCGATGCCAGCTGCAGTCGCCTATTCCGCCATCATCGCGCCAGACCCGCCGGCCTCAGCGGGAAGGTCTTTCAGCTTGGGCAAGCCGTCTCGTATCGGCAGCACGGATTCGGCGTAGTTCAGATGCACGGTCGGGACAAAGGTGAGGCTTGGGATGACCGCTGCCCTGATGTCCGTCACGCCTAGCCCGGGATGGGTGGTCATGACGTGGCCACCGCATTGCCGGCAGAACTGCCGGTTGCTGAGGCCTGTCTTGTTGTACCCTCCCAGGAACTTCGCTCCACGTGTCACCCTCACATTGTCCGAGTTCCACAGGATGTAGGCGCTGATCGGTCCGCCGGAATAGGCTCGGCAGGAGTTGCAGTGACAGTAGCCCATTTCCAGGGGAGCACCGGTTGCCTCGATTTCCACTGCCCCACAGAAGCAGGTTCCCGAGTATGCTTCGGCCATCGCCCTATCCTCCCGTGTTTTCGGACGCGCAAGCTCGCTCCAAGCAAAGTCTACCGCAGAAGCGGGAAACGGCGACGCTCTTTCACAAGAGGCATTTCCGTTGACTTCAACGATGATGGGAGGAAAATGGTTTCGTTACGCGTCACCATGAAAGCAGAAGGGGCGCCTACAATGACGATCGCCAAGAAGCTACAGGACTATATAGACCGCGAAGGTATCGCATATGATACCGTCGCCCATCACAGAACCGCTACCAGCAGTCAATCTGCGCAGGCGGCTCATGTTCCAGGCAGGAGATTGGCCAAGAGCGTGGTCGTGCACCATGAGATGGGCTACGTCCTTGCTGTGGTTCCGAGCACCCACCGGATCGAGCTGTCCACCCTCCAGGATGTCATGGACCGGCGACTTGGCCTTGCCTCGGAGGAGGAGGTCAGTTCGCTCTTTTCTGATTGCGACGAAGGTGCGGTTCCGCCCGTCGGGCTGGCTTATGATGTACCGGTCATCCTCGACGAGAGCCTCGAAAACGCCAGCGACGTCTATTTCGAGGGGGGAGATCACAGGACGCTGGTGCATGTCAGCGGCCCGGCTTTCCGCGCCCTGACAAAGAACGCCCAGGTCGCCCGGTTCAGCCATCCGGCCTAGTGGCCGATTCCGAGCACGGCGTCCTGGCTCAGCTTGCCGTGCCAGAAATGGAAAAGGCGGGCGGTGGGTCGATTCTCGTCATCACGTCCATGTCTGCCGAATCAAAAACGCGCGTGTGGCTTACTCGTCCAAGGCTGCAGCCAGCCATCTGGTGCGCAACATCGCCTTCGACCTTGAACCCAAGAACATCCGGGTGAACGGCATCGCCCCCGGCGCCACGCGCACCGACGCGCGAAAATGTTGAACGACGATGGAACACACACACCCATCAAACGGCTCGGCGAACCGCAGATGTGGGCAATGCGGCCCTGTTGCTGTGTTTGGCCGCCGCCGGTTGGATCAGTGGACAGATCCTGATCTGGGGCGGCATGCAGGAACTGGACTGATGCTTGGCCAAAAACCAAAGGGCCGTGTGCTTGGAGCTGTGACAGAATCACAATACTTAGACAGTGATCGCCACTTTGACGACCGCCGAAATTGCGAGCAGTAATAGCCGCTTCGGATCGGGAAATTTCCCGCGCGGGAGCTTTTTCAACTGGACGGAAACGGGCATATGACCGAACTCGAAGTCACGCTGCGACGTGCAGCTCAACGCGGCATCATTTCCGATAGCCATGTTGAACCGCTCGAGGCCTACCTTTCGGCCAACGGTCGTTACACCGCCAACACCGCCGATGCTGTTGCGGTCCTCGATTCAGTTGCCGATCCGCCACAGGATCTCGCGGATACGGAGGCGCCACGGTTCGTGCGCGGGTTCCATGACGTGTTGATTACCATTGGCGTCATCGTCGCCCTGGTCGGCCTGTCCGGAGTCGCAAGCGTCTTTGCTTTGATCCCGGCGGTGCTTCTGCTGAGCGAAGTGTTGGTTCGGCGTCAGCGCCTGGCGCTGCCGGCTTTCGTACTCACCATCGCTTTCGTCCAAGCGGCGGGCTACCTTATAGCCGCGGGACTGGGGTCGGTGGCTCCAGAATGGAATGGCGGGGTATCCTATTGGTGCGCCTTCATCGCGAGCTATCCCGTCCTGCTCGGCCTATATTACTGGCGCTATCGTGTGCCGCTGGCGCTGGCGCTCACCCTGATCTCGCTCTTTGGCCTGGCTGTCCTGGTGGTTCTCACGTTCCTTGGCCGCCTGACAGGGACGGAGCAATTCATCGTCGACCACAGACTGTTGTCGGCGTTGATCTTCATGGCGGCCGCGCTCGGTCTCTTTGCCGTGGCGATGCGCTATGACCTATCCGATCCGCAGCGGCGCACGCGCCGCTCGGACATTGCCTTCTGGCTGCACCTCGGAGCCGCGCCGGTCCTTCTTTATGCGATGCTGGCCTTCGTCTTCCTCGGTAATCTGTCGGGCGACTGGTGGAACAAGGACACATCCTACGGCCATGCTGCGATGGTGATCCTGATTGTTGCGGTGTTCATGCTGGTGGGGCTGGTGATCGACCGCCGGGCATTCGTGACATCAGGCCTGTTGTCACTGGGCTTTGCGATCTGGACGATCTTGAGACAGAACGCGTTCGAGGCGTCGAGCTACGTCTACGTGACGATCCTGGCCGTCGGCATCGTCGTGCTCTGCGTCGGCGTCTTCTGGCAGGCGCTGCGGCGCCTCGTCATGCGCCAGGTGCCACCTGCCATCGCCAAAAGTCTGCACGCCGTCCATTGACAGCATGGAATGCTTGAGCGGACCGCACAGAACGCGATCCGCTCAAAGTGTTCGTTGTTGGCGGCCGTCTCCCGAAACAGCTGCACACTTTCGGGAGACATTCGTTTTTTACGTGTTGAAGCGGAAGTGGATCACGTCGCCGTCCTGGACGACGTATTCCTTGCCTTCGTCGCGACCCTTGCCGGCTTCCTTGGCGCCGACTTCGCCCTTGTAGGCGATGTAGTCGTCATAGGAGATGGTGAAGGCGCGGATAAAGCCGCGTTCGAAGTCGGTGTGGATGACGCCGGCGGCCTGCGGCGCCTTGGTGCCGCGCACGATGGTCCAGGCGCGGGTTTCCTTGGGGCCGACGGTGAAATAGGTGATGAGGTCGAGGAGGTGGTAGCCGGCGCGGATCAGTCGGTCGAGGCCCGCTTCCTCAAGGCCGAGTGCGGAGAGGAACTCTGCGGCTTCCTCTTCCGGAAGCTGCGCAACCTCGGACTCGATCGCCGCCGAGATGATGACGCATTCGGCGCCCTGTTCCTTGGCCATGGCGGCAACGGCTAAGGTGTGCTCGTTGCCGGTCGAGGCGTCGGATTCCGCGACGTTGCAGACATAGAGAACCGGATGGGAGGTCAGGAGGTTGAGGCCCTTCAGGACCTCTATCTCCTCGGGCGCCAGCGTCTTCAGGAGAAGACGGGCCGGCTTGCCTTCATTCAGGAGCTTGATCACGGCTTCCATGACCGGCAATTGCGCAATGGATTCCTTGTCCTTGCCGGTGGCGCGCTTGCGGGTCTGCTCGACGCGGCGCTCGAGGCTTTCGAGGTCCGCCAGCATCAACTCTGTCTCGATCGTGTCCGCGTCTCCCACCGGGTTGATGCGGCCCTCGACATGGGTGATGTCATCGTCTTCGAAGCAGCGCAGCACATGCACGACCGCATCGACTTCGCGGATATTGGCAAGGAACTTGTTGCCGAGGCCTTCACCCTTCGAGGCGCCGCGCACGAGGCCGGCGATGTCGACGAAGGAGATCCGCGTCGGGATGATTTCCTTGGAGCCCGCGATCTCGGCAAGCTTCTGCATGCGCGGATCGGGAACCGCGACCTCGCCGGTGTTCGGCTCGATCGTGCAGAAGGGATAGTTGGCCGCCTGCGCCGCAGCTGTCTTCGTCAGCGCGTTGAAGAGGGTGGACTTGCCGACGTTGGGCAGCCCGACGATACCGCATTTGAAACCCATGGAATGGTCCGTCCGTGTCTTGGAAATCTTTGCCCCCGCTATGGGGGAAGGGCGGTGGATGGTCAAGTCTGTGGCAAGGGAAATGCCGCCAAGGCTGACCCGCTAGACCGCTGTGCAGACGTGGACTTGGCCTGTTATGGCTAAGGAGCGATGCCCTACGCCCTTGCCGCGGCGAAAATCGCGTAGCAAGATGGTCCTCGGCCGCGAACGACGGCCTGATCATCAGGAGAGGACCCTCCGATGAGCAACAAGGATACGGCAGTCAGACCGAAAACGGCGACGAAGCCGAAGCTGCAGCGTCCGCGGCTCTACAAGGTCATCCTCGTCAATGACGACTTCACACCGCGCGAATTCGTCATCCTCGTGCTGCGCGCGGTGTTCCGCATGTCGGAGGAGACCGGCTACCGGGTCATGATGACCGCCCACAAGATGGGCACCTGCGTGGTGGTCGTCTGCGCGCGCGATATTGCTGAAACCAAGGCTACGGAGGCGGTGGATCTGGCGAAGGAGGCGGGCTTTCCACTGCTGTTTACGACGGAGCCGGAAGAGTGAGAACTGGTCTCAGCGCGGCGGAATGCGGCGTACCTCAAGGCCATGCTTGAGCATCTCGAAGCCGCAGTTCTTGTAGAAATCGAGCGTTCCGGGGCGCTTTCCGCCCGTCATCAGGCGCACCGTGTAGCAGCCGGCTGCACAGGCATCATTGATTGCGGCTTTCACGACTGCCTGGCCGAGCCCCTTGCGACGGTGCGCGGCGTCTGTAACGACGTTCTCGATAAAGGCATAGGGCATGCCGCCACGGGTAAGGTTCGGCACGACGATCAGCGTACACGAGCTTGCCAGGAAGCCATCGGCAAAGCCCCCGTACACGCTTAGTCCATCCCGCCCGAGCATCTCCTCATACCGCAAACGCGCCGTCTCGTCCGACAGCGGAAGATCATCCTCGATGAGATGACTGTAAAGCGCGAGAAGTGCGTCGAGGTCATGCAGACCCAGTACTCGAACCTCCATGCCTCAATCCGCCTTGCCCAACAGCTTCTTCAGCATCGCCGCCATCGGGCCGCTCGCTGGCAGCGCCTTCGGCTGGGCATTGTTGCGGGCCGGCCGGATATGCGACTGGCCGGCCGGCTTCTTCTCTGCCTTCGGCTTGTCCTCCGCCGTGCCGCCGACGGCGAGCGCCAGCTTGTTCATCAACTGCGAATCCTCGCCTCGTACCAACATGTCAGCATTAAGCGCCAGCTCGTCGAGCAGCGGATCGAGCCAGCTGTGGTCGGCCTTGGCGAAGTCGCCGAGCACGTGGTTGTGCACAAGTTCCTTTACGCCCGGGTGGCCGATGCCGAGCCGCAGGCGGCGATAGTCCTTGCCGCAATGGGCATCGAGCGACTTCACGCCGTTGTGGCCGCCATGGCCACCGCCTACCTTGATGCGCGCCTTGCCGGGTGCCAGATCGAGCTCGTCGTAGATCGCCACGATGTCCTTTGGTGAGAGCTTGTAGAAGCGCATCGCTTCGCCGACGGATTCGCCGGAGAGGTTCATGAAGGTTTGCGGCTTGATCAGCAGCACCTTCTCACCCCCGAGCTCGCCTTCGGAAATCTCGCCTTTGAACTTCTTCGACCACGGCGAGAATGGATTCTTGCGGTGGATGGCGTCGACAGCCATGAAGCCGATATTGTGGCGGTTGGAAGCGTATTTTGGGCCGGGATTTCCGAGGCCTGCGATGATCAGCATGGTACCGCTCGCGTGGGGTGGCTTGAATTCTTAAACGTGTCCCACAGCCAATCGCCGGCGATGTCAACCCTCATTGCGGAATTGAGGGTCAGCGTGAAGCGGTGCGTGTATTGGGCGGCAGGCCGTATGCGGTGAAGATCGCATCCTGCTGGCCACTCGAGATAAGCTCGTCCAGTGCATTCTGCATGGCGACAATGGTTTTCGCCGGCATAGCCTTGTGGCAGGCAATCCCGTAGGTTTGCCCGTCCAGCAGCATCGCCTTTTCGATCGGCTCCCCGTCCTTCAGCATACTTTCATAGATCTTGACGGAGGTCGGCATCAGGTCGATGCGGCCGCTCTTCAGCTTGCCGAGCGTGATCGCGATATCGGCGGCAAGATCGATGTCGGTAAAGCCGTGTTCCTTGAGGACCCCCACGGCGAAGTCGCCGCGCTGTGCGCCCACGCGCTGGTGGTGGGCGGCCTCCAGCGTCGTGGCGGCAAGTTTGTCGCCCTTGCGTTTGACGATGACCATCTGGTCTTTCAGCAGTGGCTCGACCCAGCGAAACGTCTTGTCGCGCGCACGATTGTGACCGGTGGTGAAGACACAGTGATCCGGTTGCCGCTCCGCCAAGGCAATCGCACGCGCCCAGGGCATGATCTCGATCCGGTAGGAGAGACCGACGGAAGCAGCGATCCGATGGACCTGCTCGACGGCGATGCCTTTAATCGTGTCACTGTCGGTGTAGCTGAAGGGCGCGTACTCTTCCGTGACAAAGGTGACGTCGCCCGCGTTCACTGGTTGCGACAAGAGGGTGGCGATCGCGAACGCAGTGGCAAGCATTTTCACAGATAACATTCCGATTTCCATTCTCATCGATCAGAGGCGCGTGGCCTCCATTGCTTCCGTCTGCTCGGCGAACCTATCCAGTTCGCGCACCAACTCGTCGAAGGGCAGGGGTTCACTGAACAGATAGCCCTGTCCTAGGTCTACGCCCATCTCCTCGAGCGCCTGTCGTTCGATCTCGGTCTCGATCCCTTCGGCAATGACGACGCAACCCATTTGATGCGAAATCATCCGGATGCCCTCAATCAGGGTCCGGCTCTTGGCTGCAATATTCTGTTGGCTGCTGCCCAGCGAGCGCACGAAGGATTGGTCGACCTTGACGATATCCACCGGGAAGCGGTTCAGGTAGCTCAGCGATGAGTAGCCGGTTCCAAAATCGTCCAGCGCGATCCGGCATCCAAGCGCGGTTAGGGCGTCCAGCGTTTGGCGGATAACGGGATTGTCGAGCATCAACACCGCTTCGGTGATCTCGATGACGATGCGCGATGGTATCACACCGTTCTCCAGCAGGAGTGCAGCGAGCCGGTTCGGCAGGGTTGCGTCGAACTGCAGGGGAGAGAAGTTCACGGCAAGATAGCTCTCCGACATTCCGTCCAGTCGCGAAATGGCCGCGAGATCGCGGATTGCCTTCTCCAGGATGACATCACCGATCTTGCCGATGGCCCCGTTTTCCTCGGCCACGCCGATGATCTCAGCAGGTGAAAGCATCCCCTTCTGCGGATGGTTCAGGCGCATCAGCGCTTCGAAACCGGCAACGTGAGCGTCGCGCAGGCTGACGATCGGCTGGAGATAGGCGTCGAACCCGTCCTCGCGCAGCCCCTCTTCAATGCATTGCTCGATTTCCAGCCGCCGGCGGGCGATGTCGACGATGTTGTCGTTGAATACCTGGGCACCATTCTTGCCACCGCGCTTTCGCGCATACATCGCCATGTCGGATTTCTGCAGCAGGTCAGCCGCCGTTGCTGCGTGGTCCGGATAAACGGCGATGCCGATACTGGCGCTGACGTTCAGTCGGCTGCCATTGATGAACACGGGTTCCTTCAGCGCCGAGCACAGACGGGCGCTGATGTCGATGGCGAGTTGTTTTGCATCCGGTGAGAGCAGGAGGACGGCAAACTCGTCGCCGCCGAGCCTCGCCACGACGTCATTGAAGCGCAACTGCTCGCGCAGGCGATTTGCAACCTGGCACAAGACCTCATCGCCGACGGCATGGCCGAGATTGTCATTGATCCACTTGAACCGATCGAGGTCGAGGAACAGGCAGGCGAGTTGCTGATCCTCCAGCTCGGCTTTTCGGATCAACTCGCCCAGCACGGACTCGAACCCCTGTCGGTTGAGGAGCCCAGTGAGGTGATCGGTAATCGCCTGGCGGAGATTGCGGCTTTCGGCTTCCTTCAGGTCCGTGACGTCCGTCATCACCGATAGCGTCGGTTCGGTTCCAGCTTCGTCGATTGGGAGGCATGTTTCGAGCACGAGCACGTCCATGACCGTTGCGTCGGCACGATGAAAACGCACTGTCACTTCGCAAATCCCTGTGCCGTCCGATCCTGCCAGGTGACGATCGCGGTAGACCAGGTGATCGGCGGCGTCTACGAATTTGGTGAAGCTGTGGCCGATGACGGCCTCGCGGCTGTAGCCGGTGGCAACGAGCCAATAGTCGCTGACCGCAGTGATGCAATTGTCCCGATCCGTCGAGAAGAGCATTGCCGGCGTCTTGTTGTAGATCTCGGTCGTGCGCGCATGCGCAAGCTTAAGTTCGTTCTCCTCCTGCTCGAGCCTGTTCTGCATCTCGTTGAAGTTATGGGCGAGATGGCCCATCTCATCGTTCGACGTCCAATCCACATGGTGGCGCGAGCCGAGCCTGCGCGTCGCTTCGATTGCCGCTGTCAGGCGCATAAGCGGTTGGATGATGGTGATGCGGTTGCCAATGATCGCGGCGGTAAACAGCGTGCCGACAGCAAAGAGGAAGATCGCGAAAATCGCCAGTTCGTCGCCGGAGAAGCGAGAGAATGGCCCGTCTTTGGCAATTGAGATCTCCGCGGTGCCGACCCTGCGGATGCCTTCATTGGTTCGATGAAGGATGTCGGCGGTAACGACGGACTGGACTTCGCTTGCTTCAGGCTCGACTTCCGGTTCCCGGATATTGATCAGGCCCGAAGTGTCGCGGATGTGAACGTAGTTTATGTTGGCGCCAGCCCTCAGCGTCTCGACGATCTGAGCTATGCTGTCCAAGTCGAAGTCCCAGATCGGCTTGCCGAGCGCCTGGGCGTTGGCTTGCATCAGCACTTCAGTGTTCTTGAGCCTCTCGCGCGCGACGCGGTCCGACGACAGGACGAGGAAGAAAAAGAAGAGCGGCGCGACGAACACGAGGAGCGCGCCAATGACGATGGCGATGAACCGGCTCTCCACCGAATGCATCTTCATCCCGTGTCCTCCACGGTCTTCTGCACGATTGTTGGCACGATGGCCTTCCCCTGTTCTTTATTTGAGCTTTTCACCTATTTCTTAAATGTTGTTGAAGGGCAGGTGCGGACACGAAAAACCCGCCTCCGTTTCCGAAGGCGGGTTCGATAAGGTAAACAATTGCCGAATGATTACTCGGCCGTTGCTTCGCCTTCAGCTTCTTCTTCCTTGGCAGCAGCCGTGCCGACGATCGTGGCGACGGTGAAGTCGCGGTCAGCGATGACCGGGCTCGTACCCTTCGGCAGCTTGATGTGCGAGATGTGGATGCTGTCGCCGATTTTCAGGCCGTCGAGGTCGACGGTGAGGAATTCCGGAATGTCGTTGGCCGGGCAGTGCAGCTCGACGTCGTGGCGAACGATGTTCAGCATGCCGCCGACCTTGATTCCCGGGGACTTCTCTTCGTTGACGAAGTGAACCGGAACCTGGACGGTGACCTTGCTGTCGGCCGATACGCGCAGGAAGTCGACGTGCATCGTGAAGTCGCGGACCGGATCCAGCTGGTAGTCCTTCGGCAGGACGGAGATCTTCTCGCCGTTGACGTCGATCGTGGCGACCGTCGTCATGAAGCCGCCGGCGTGGATGCGCTGGGTGACTTCCTTCGTCGACAGAGCGATCGAAATGGGGGCCTTCTTGTCACCATAGATGACAGCCGGGATAAGACCGTTGCGGCGAAGTTCACGGGAGGACCCCTTACCAACCCGTTCGCGCGTCTCGGCCTTGAGCTCGTAGGATGCGTGGCTCATAGCATTGACCTTTCAAGTGTTACTGGAGAGTTCCGTCGGGCGCGGCACTGGGCCTCGGCCGTCCGAAACTTGAGGATTTCAGGAAAACCTCATCCACCTTGCCTCCAAGGGTGTCTAGGCGGACGCGCGTCGCATAGCCGACAATGCCGGGAAATGCAAGGGCAGCCGTCTGTCTTGGCCTCGCGGAAGTCTTACACCTTCCGCGCTTTGCGAGCCGCGACAAGGCGGGTCAGTCCCATCATCAGACCGCCTGCAAGCAGTCCCCAAAAGGCGCCGGAAATGCCGCCGAAGCTGACACCCGAGGCCGTGATGAGGAAGGTGAGGGCGGCGGCTTCGCGCGTCTCGGATTCCTTGAAGGCGTTCATCGCCGACCCGGCAAAGGCGCTGATCAGCGCGAGGCCGGCCACCGCCTGGATAAGGATCGGCGGCGCGAGACTGACAAACGCCGTGACTGCGCCGGCCAGCAGGCCGAAAATTACGTAGAAAATGCCGGCATTGATCGCTGCCCAGTAACGGCGGCGGGGGTCGGGATGCGCATCCTCGCCCGCACACATCGCCGCCGTGATCGCAGCGAGATTGACGGCATGGCCGCCAAACGGGGCGCTAAGCAGCGAGAACAGGCCGGTTACGGCAAACAGCGGGCCGGGCGTCGGCTCGTAATTGTTGACCTTCAGCACGGCGATGCCCGGGATGTTCTGCGAGGCCATCGTGACGATGAAGAGGGGCAGCGCAATGCTGACAAGGCCGGCGAGGTTGAAGACCGGCGTGACAAGCTCCGGCTTCGGCAGCAGGTCGCGGGCGACCGCCGCAAGTGCATCCTCGGGAATATCGATGCCAAATGCGAGAACGAGCACAAAGGCGAGGAGGGCGGCCGGCACGGCATAAAGGCGGTTGATCGCACCGACGACGACCCAGGTGACGACGATCGGCAAACCAAACAGCGGATTGAAGGCGATCGCCTTGACCGGCGCGAAGCAGAGGCCGAGCAGGACACCTGCGAGCATCGCATTGGCAAGGGTGGCAGGAATTGCCGCGACCATGCGCCCAAGCGGCTTCCATAGACCCGCGGCGACGATCAGGGCGGCGCACACAAGAAAGCCGCCGACGGCGGCACCGAACCCACCTTCGACGACGCCCGAACTGGCAAGCAGTGCAGCACCGGGTGTCGACCAGGCGATGGAGACCGGCAGGTGCGTCCAGACGCTGAGCATGACCGCGCAAAGACCCATTGAAACCGAAAGCGCCATCAGGCCCGATGCGGCCTGAGCCTCGGTCGCGCCGACGCCCGTCAGGCCGTGCAGCACGACTGCGAAGGAACTGGCGAAGCCGACGAAAGCGGTCAGCAGGCCCATGAAGAGCGCTTGTGCGGAGAAATCGCGTAGCATGGCGTGAGGCGGAGTTTCAGTGGACGGGAACCGCGGTCCTAGCACAACTTGGTGCGGAAACGAAACGGGTGCCGGCGCCAGACTTTTCAGACCGCGCGCCGGGCCAATTCGTTATCGGCGGCATTCGCCTGGACGCATCACGCGGAAATCCGCAGCCCGAGCCTCGCAAGCGTTTGAGAATGTGCGCCGCGTGCCGCCGCGCTCCGCACAGACAGGTGCGAATTCTCGGGTGCAAGCCCGGTTAGGCGCCGGCTCGCGCCGGCATTCGCCGCGATTGACGACCCGAAAGCCCTCGCTCCTCGCCGTGCAGGCGTTGGCGAAGGTTTGCTGACGTCCACCCCGTTCGGCACAGACGGGCGCATATTCCATGGTGCAGGCGCGGCTCGGCGCCGGTTCGCGCCGGCATTCGCCGCGGCTGATGACGCGAAAGCCGTCGTTTCTCGCCATGCAGGCGTTGGCGAAGGTCTGCTGACGCCCGCCTCGCTCGGCGCAGACGGGATTAAATTCCCGCGTGCAGGCGCGGTCCGGAACCGGCTCCCGCCGGCACTGCCCGCGATGGGCGATATCGAAGCCGCGGCTACGCGCCTCGCAGGCGTTGGCAAAGGTTTGGAGGCGACCGCCGCGCTCGCCACAGACGGGAGCATATTCCATCGTGCACACTGAGGGGCTCGGTATCGGCCGTCCGCCGCCGACATAGCCGGGAGAGGTTTCCACAGTACAGGCGGCGACCAGCGGAAGAAAAAGAAGGACTGAGTGCCGTTTGGCTGCACGCCCGAACGCCGGAAGTTTCGCGACAAGCCTCGAGATTCGGTGTCCCATCAGCATCGAAAGCCTCCTTCTTGTTGATCTTCGTCTGTACTTCTGCCGCCGACAGGGCAACGGCCATCGTATACGCATACGAGGTGAATTCGGCGGCCGGTTCAATGGGCTAATATTGAGGATGAGCGCCGAAGCTTCCTTGGCGCCGTCCGCGTATGGAAAGCCTGCCGCTGCCGCGCAGACTGCGCGGCATGCACTCGATCAACCGTTGCCGATTGAGATGTGCTGCCTCAATCGAAGAGGCTGGAAACGGATTCTTCGGCAGCGGTGCGGTTAATTGCTTCGCCGAGCAGGTTTGCCGTCGTCAGCACGCGGATGTTGTGTGCGGACTGGACAGCCGTCGTCGGCTGGATCGAGTCCGTGATCACCAGTTCCTTGAGCTTGGACGAGGTGACGCGGGCAACAGCACCGCCGGAGAGGACGCCGTGGGTGATATAGGCGGTGACGCTGGTAGCGCCGTTCTTCAGGAGCGCTTCGGCAGCATTGCAGAGCGTTCCGCCGGAATCGACGATGTCGTCGATCAGGATGCAGTCCTTGCCGGAGACGTCGCCGATGACGTTCATCACTTCGGACTCGCCGGGACGATCACGGCGCTTGTCGACGATCGCGAGCAGACAGTCGAGGCGCTTGGCCAGCGCGCGGGCGCGTACCACGCCACCGACGTCGGGGGATACGACCATCACGTTCTTCTGGTCGTAGTTCTCCTTCACGTCGCGCGCCAGGATCGGCACGGCGTAGAGGTTGTCGGTCGGGATGTCGAAGAAGCCCTGGATCTGGCCGGCATGCAAGTCGAGCGTCAATACGCGGTCGGCGCCGGCTTCGGTGATCAGGTTGGCAACGAGCTTTGCGGAGATCGGCGTGCGCGGACCGGGTTTGCGGTCCTGGCGAGCGTAGCCGAAGTAGGGGATCACCGCGGTGATGCGGCGGGCGGAGGAGCGCCGCATCGCATCAATCATGATCAGGAGTTCCATCAGGTGATCGTTCGTCGGGAACGAGGTCGACTGGACGACGAACACGTCCTCGCCGCGCACGTTCTCCTGGATCTCGACGAAGATTTCCTGGTCGGCGAAGCGGCGTACGCTGGCGCG
The DNA here is from genome assembly GCF_014851675.1 of Rhizobium sp. ARZ01. Lineage (NCBI taxonomy): Bacteria > Pseudomonadati > Pseudomonadota > Alphaproteobacteria > Hyphomicrobiales > Rhizobiaceae > Rhizobium > Rhizobium sp. ARZ01. The sequence continues at coordinate 2,455,475 of NZ_JACVAE010000001.1, read as the reverse complement.
ACCCAGGGGGACATTGAGATAGTTGCAGATCGCTTCGGCCAGCAGCCGGTTCGAGTTGCCCGCGAAAACCTTCATCTATGGTCCGCCTGTCTGATGGCCTACGAGAATGCTGATGGGCGCCTTTTAGCGTCCCCGGGCGTGAATGCAAGTCCTGTGCCGCATGGTTTTTCCATTCTTTCGCATGTGCAATACCCAGCAGGGTTGGGCGACCGCAATCTGAACCACCGCAGGTTATGCGAGTTACACTAGCCGCCCGTCTGCTCGCGCCAGCTGACATATTCCTGAATCGTTCGCTGGGCTATGGCTTCCATGGTGCTTGCAGGGACTGCGCGCCAGGGATCGCTTGCAGTGGCGTCGACACTGTCCTGCCCCTGGATGCGGTGAAGCCGGCCGCCGGAGCTGTCGAGCACATCCCAGACATAGACGACGGTGGTCTTACCCCTGTCCTGCATCGCGGAAAAATAGCCCTTGAGGATATAGCGGCTGGTATTGTCCGACGAACTCTTGATCGTCAGGCCACTGGCGCGGGCCTGGGCGCCGAGCGTCTTCGAAAGCGGGGTCACCGCCTCGACGGGGGCGCCGATGATCGGCAGGAACCGAATACTGTCACCGTCGGTGGCTGGCGTGAGGGCGGCAGTCTGCGTTGGCTTGGCCGACGTCGGAGCTGTGTTTTCCTGTTCGCCCACGACCAACCCGCCTTCGCCGCTCGCAGTGGGATTGGTCTGGTTGCGGGCCAGCGCATCGGCCTGTGCCTCCAGCGTGCCGCTCGAAGCCGACCTGCCAGCCATGGAATTCGCCTGTGCACTGCCAACCGGCTGGCTGTAGGCGCTGACCTGATTGAGATCGCGTTGGGTGACAGGCGAAGACGTCTGAGTGCCGCTGCCGACGTCGACCTGTGGTATCAGCGCATCCGTGCTGTTGCAGCCCGCAAGCGCTAGGAGAAGGCCGGCCAGAGCCAGCCATGGCTTCAGCTGATGCATCCGTTTCCGTCCGCCGTGCGGGAGGTTGCGTTGTCGCTCCGTTCCCCGGACGAATTTATGCTTTGCAGTGACGTAGCGTGTCAATTGCAGGATTTCGGGTGTGCGCAACCACCTGTCTCACACGCTGATGAAATCAAGGCCGTAGCGCGACAACGCCTTCGGCGTATCGGTCGTCGTCAGGTAGGTCTGGCCGAGCGTCATTGCAGTGTTCGTATCGGAATCCATGATGATCATGTGGACGAACAGCGACATGTCGGGTTGGATTTCCTGTGGATTGCCGACGTGGAACATCTGATGCTCCATCCAGGAGGGGGAAAAGCGGGCGCCAAGCGAGTAGCCGCAGGCGTTCAGCCGGTGCCGCGCGAGCCCGCGCTCGTCCATGATCTTCGCATGGGTGTCGAACACCGTGCCGAACGTATTGCCGGGACGCAGAACCATCTCGATTGCCTGTATCGTGTCGCGGCAGGCGCTGAAGAGTTCGCGGTGGCGGTTGGACGGCTCGCCGATGATGACGGTGCGCATCATCGCGGCGTGGTAATGCGCGCTCACGCCCGCCCATTCGAGGGTGAGCTGGTCGTTTGCGTCGAGCTTTCGCCGGCCCGACTTGTAGCGGCACAGCAGCGCGTCGATGCCCGAGCCGATAATGAACTCATTTGCCGGATAGTCGCCGCCTCCGGCAAGAACCGCACCTTGCATCGCTGCCAGGATTGTCGCCTCGTCGGCACCGGGTCCGATCAACGGCAGAGCGGCGTCCAGCGCGTCGTCGGCAAGCGACGCGGCTTTCTCGACATATGCCAGTTCCGCCGGGCTCTTGACGAGTCGCAGCCGGCTGACGAGCAGCGACGCGTCGACAAGCTCGCCGAAGCTCTGCAACTGATTGTCCAGAAGCCGTGCATTTCTGCCGGTCAAACCGTGCGTGTCGTATTCGACGCCGAGCCGGCAGCCGAGCAGGTCCAGGTCCGAGAGCAGATTCTTCAGGTCCATCGCTGGATCGGCGTTGGCGCGATCGATCCAGATCTCGATCTTGGCGATATTGGATGTCTGTCGCGCCTGCCGCAGATCGGCCGAGCGGGTCAAAAGCACCATGTCGCCATCGGCTTTCACCACCAGCGCCTGGAAGAAGCAGTAGCCGAAAGTGTCATAGCCGGTCAGCCAATACATGCTTTCCTGGGCGAAAAGCAGCATGGCGTCGAGTTTCTCGTCGCGCATCTTGGCGGTCAGGCGCTGCAGCCGGTTGGTGTATTCCTCGCTGTCGAATTGCAGTGCCATGCTTGGCTCCCTCGTCCTGTTCCCGGTCAGTCCCGCAACATGATTGCCGAGATTTGCCGTCCATAGTCGGGCTCGTTGCGGTGCACGGTCCGCCGATAAGAGAAGTAGTCCGCCTCCGTCGGGTAGGTGCAAATATCAAGATTCTCGGCTTCGATACCGGCTTCGGCAAGCCTTTTCAGCGTCAGGCCCGGCAGGTCGAACATGGCGTGGCCCTGCCGTTCGGACGGAGAAAAGAAATCCGCATAATCAGGATTTGTTCCGAGGAAGCGTTCGACGAATTCGGGGCCAACCTCGTAGTGGCGGCGGCTGATCGATGGCCCCAGGCCGGCAACGATCGTCTGCCGGGAGGCGCCGAGGGCTTCCATCGCTGCGATCGTATTCTCCAGCACGCCCGTGAGCGCGCCCTTCCATCCGGCGTGGGTCGCGCCTACAACGCCGGCTTCAGGATCGGCGAAGAGCACCGGTCCGCAATCGGCGGTCAGTACGCCAAGCACGAGGCCGGGCGTTGCCGTGACGAGCGCGTCCGCCGACGGGCGTTCGCCGGTGTAGTGGCTGCCGACGGTAAAGACATCGGGCGAGTGGATCTGATTGACCGTCGCCAGCCGGTCGGGGGCGGTTCCAAACCATTGGCCGACGCGGGCACGGTTTTCGACCACGCGCTCGCGCACGTCATTCGAGCCGAGGCCGACATTGAGACCGGCATAGATGCCGTCCGAGACGCCGCCATGGCGCATGAAATAGCCGTGGAGCACGGATTTTCCGGCGGAACGGGCGATCAACGGGCTCTGGACTGGGGAAAGCACGGCATTCATCCTTCATCGCTTCGAAAGAGTCCCTGGATTGTTGCAGGGCTTCGGCGGGGCTGCGGACAATGCGGCGTCCGATTCAAATCGCGGCGATGTTGACCGCCGTGATCGGGGCTGTCAATCCGCCCGGCGGAACGGTGCCAGCGGCACTTCGGCGCTCGTGACGGCGAGAACCTTGAAGAGATCGCCCATGTTCCCGGCGCCCGAACCCGCCAGTCGCTCGACGTCGGCGATGATCTGCCGTTGCAGATTTTCATCGCGTCCGCGGCCCAGCGCCGAGGCCCGGTCGGCGAGGCCAAGCCCCATGAGAAAGTCCCCCTGGTGCTGCGGACCATGCACGCGCAGCCCAGTTTCGCGGGCAACCTCGGCGAGGCGCTGGAAGTCGACGTGGCTGGTCAGATCCGCCTCGCCGGGATGGGCGAGGGGAGGATCGAAGGCGTGGCGCAGCACGGCCTGCAGCGTGTCGCCAAAACCACTTGCGACATGTCCGTAGTCAATGACCAGCGCCGTTCCACCTTGCATGCGCAAGCGTTCGCTGATCGCCGCCATCACCGCCTCGCGTGCCGGCGCAAATTCGTAGATCGCCCCAGGGCGCTGGTTCCTGTGTCCCTCCGGAAGCAGCGTTGGATCGATGCCGGCGACGCCCGCAGCAAAGGTCAGTTCACCGTCAGCGTCGAGACCGACCATGCGCTCGCGAAAGCCGCTCTGGGTGCGGACGAACTGCCGGATCGGGATCGCGTCGAACAACTCGTTTGCCGCCAGAAGCAGGAACCCGGCCGGCATTTGGTCGAAACTTTCGTGCCAGGTGACGCGTTCGGCGCGCGCGCCGAGCGTCTGCCGTTGCACCGCCTGCAGTCGTTCGCTCGTTTCGATCAGATGGAAGGTGGCATTGTCGTAGAGGGTGGGGGCGAGCCTGGCGATCACGCGCAGCATGTCCGCCATCATCGTACCGCGGCCAGGGCCGATTTCGGCAAAGCGGACGCCCTGCGGCATGCCGTGCTTCTGCCAGGCGTGCACCATGAAGACGCCGAGCATTTCCCCGAACAGCTGGCTGACTTCGGGGGCGGTGATGAAATCGCCTTCGCGTCCGAAAGGCTCGCGCGTGCGGTAGTAGCCATGTTCGGGGTCGGCGAGGCAGAGCGAGAAATAGTCAGTGACGCTGATCGGTCCATTCGTACGGATCAGCGCCTTGATCTTTTCTGCAAGCGGCGTCGACATGGACGGCCTCCCTAAAGCATGTCTCCCGAAAGTGGGAACCGGTTTCGGGACAAAGACATGCGAAACAACAAAGACCTAGAGCATTGCCACCCGCTTGGCGCGAAGCATCGCCCAAAGGCCGAGCGCCAGCATCGGCAGCGACAACAGCATGCCCATCGTCAGCCAGCCGCCGAAGAGATAGCCGATCTGCGCATCCGGCTCACGGAAGAACTCCACGAAAATGCGGCAGAGTGCGTATCCTGCGACGAACAGGCCCGTGACGAAGCCAGGGCGCTTCAGCGCCTTGAACGCGTATACGGCAATGGCAAGGACAGAAAGGAGGACGAGCCCTTCCAGGCCGGCTTCATAGAGCTGGCTCGGATGGCGCGCGAAGGGGCCGGCGTTTGGAAAGACGAAGGCCCATGGCGCACCCGACAGTTTGCCCCAGAGTTCGCCGTTGATGAAATTGGCGATGCGCCCGAACAACAGCCCGATCGGAACGACGGCGGAGACGATATCGAACAGGTTCCAGATCGCTATGTTGTGCTTGCGAGCAAACAGGATCATGGCGATGGCCGTTCCGGTGAAGCCCCCGTGGAACGACATGCCGCCGTTCCAGATCTCGAAGGCGCGCAGCGGATTGTCCACGATTGCTGCGAAATCGTAGAACAGGATGTAGCCGATGCGGCCCCCCAGCACGATGCCGAGTGCGGCCCATACAAGGAAGTCGTCGAGTTGGGCGACCGTCATGGGCGGCGTGTCTTTGGCCCAGAGGTCGGCGCGCGACACCAGCCTTCGGGCGTAGAACCATCCAAGCAGGATGCCGGCGACATAGGCCAGCCCGTACCAGTGGACGGCAACGGGGCCGATCGAAAACGCGATCGGGTCGATGTTCGGGAAGGCCATGACGGCGAGAAGTTCGGCAGATGAGATCAAGGTTTCTGGTCCGGTTGGCTTGGGCGGAAGATGGCGTCCGGCCATGGGATGGTCAAGCGGGATTTGCCATTTCAACAAATGCTCTCAGCGGTTTGCGATGGCACCCGATGCGATTCTTCTTGCATCGAGTGGTTTCAACCCCTACCTCAGAATTCGGACGCGGCACGGGCCGCAAGCTTAGATCCGCAAGCCGAGGAGGGCCGGACCATGACAACCGGAACCAGTCGAATTCTCGACGACTTCGCCAAATTGATGACGGACGCCGCGGGCGCAGCCCAGGGCGTGCGCAAGGAAATGGAGACCGTCTTCCACGCGCAGGCCGAGCGCTTCCTGAACGGGATGGATCTCGTCAAGCGCGAGGAATTCGAGGCCGTCCGGGAGATGGCCGTGAAAGCGCGTGACGAGAATGACGCGCTCCTGAAGCGCATCGAGACGCTCGAAGCGCAACTGGCTTCAGGCAAAAAATAGCTGTTTCCGGCTCTTTCACTTCCGTTACGTGAGGCTGGCGCGATTTTGGTTCGCGGCGGCCTCTTTTTTTGATCATTTTTCGCCCCTGTGGACATCGTTAAAAAAGCCTTACCGCAGAGTCGGTTAAGGTGCCGGGCTGAATCATTTTGGCAACCTCTGTCCACAACATGAGCGACAAAATCGCGGCATGGGGGCTGGTGTCGTGACTCCGCCATTATACACTGATTTTAAATGATGATTCGAAACAGGCGCCGCCAGCTTGGGGCAGGGTTGTTGAGTTAGGCTCTAGCGTCGCCACGCAATCATTCAGTGTTGTTTTCCGGGTGGGTTGCCGCGTTTGTGTCGTGCGTGATCGCGATGACGCGCGCCTCCCGGTCTAGAGGGTGCCGCATGAGCCTGATGGAATTGGAAATCATACGCCAGTCGAACCCGGTCGACATGATCGAGTTTGTCGCTGCGAACAACGACTGGTCGTTCGAACGCTCGGGCGAGGACGAGATCGCCATGACGGTCGAGGGCAAGTGGACCGACTATCATGTCTCCTTCTCGTGGATGGAGGAATTCGAGGCGCTGCATCTCGCCTGCGCCTTCGACATCAAGGTGCCCGAAAGCCGTGTCAATGAAGTCATCCGGTTGCTGTCGCACGTCAACGGCCAGGTGCTCATGGGGCACTTCGACCTGTGGCGGCATGAGGATGTGGTGATTTTTCGTCAGTCGCTGCTGCTCGCCGGCGGCGCCGAGCCGACGAACAGACAGGTTGAAGTACTACTCTCGAGTGCACTCGATACCTGCGAAGCCTATTTTCAGGCTTTCCAGTTCGTCGTCTGGTCAGGTATGGAGGCGCAGGCCGCGGTCGACGCGGTCATGTTCGAGACAGTCGGAGAAGCATAGTCATGAGCGCGGAATCGGTTGGGCCCATCGTTCTTGTCGGGGCCGGCAATATGGGGGGCGCAATGCTCGCCGGCTGGTTGAAGAGCGGCATTGCCGGTTCCTCGGTGCTGGTCCTCGATCCCGGCCCGTCGCCGGTCATGCAGAAGCTGATTACCGACAACGGCGTTCGTCATGAGACGTCTGCTCCCTCGGATCTCAAGGCCGGCGTTCTCTTCATCGCCGTGAAGCCACAGATGATGACTGCCGTTCTGCCGCCGCTGAAGGGGCTCGTTGGATCGAAAACGGTCGTCGTATCGGTCGCCGCCGGCACGACGCTTGCCAATCTCGAAGCACATCTGGGGCAGGCGTCGATGGTGCGTGCAATGCCTAACACGCCGGCGATGGTTGGTCGCGGCGTGACCGGAGCCTTTGCCAACAGCCGCGTCAGTGATGTCCAGCGCGATCAGGTTCACGCGCTCTTGAAGGTCAGCGGCCCAGTCGAGTGGGTCGCGACCGAAGCCGATATCGATGCCGTCACCGCCGTTTCGGGCAGCGGGCCGGCTTATGTCTTCTATCTCGTCGAGTGCATGGCAGAGGCAGGTCGCAAGCTCGGCCTGCCGGCGGACCTCGCCATGCGTCTCGCACGGGAAACCGTCTCGGGGGCTGGTGAGCTTCTTCACCAGTCCCCCGACGACGCTGCAAAGTTACGCCAGAACGTGACCTCGCCGGGCGGCACGACGGCTGCGGCGCTGTCGGTCCTGATGGCCGACGATGCCATGCAACCTTTGTTCGACCGCGCGATTGCCGCCGCGCGCAAGCGCGCCGAGGAACTGGCCGGCTGATTGCCCAGGCGGATCCGGTTTGCGCGTCCTGCAACGCGGGAAGTCGGTCTGCCTTCTGAATTTTGGAGCCATTTATGTCCGAAACCATTTCCTATGCGGATTTCGAGCGAGTCGACATCCGCGTCGGCACGATCGTCGAGGCGGCCGAGTTCCCCGAGGCGCGCAAGCCGGCCTATAAGCTCGTGATCGATTTTGGCCCGGAGATCGGCCTGAAGAAGTCTTCCGCGCAGATCACTGTGCACTATTCTCCGGAACAACTGGTCGGCCGTCAGGTTCTCGCTGTCGTCAACTTTCCGCCGCGCCAGATCGGTCCGGTGCGCTCCGAAGTGTTGACGCTTGGCTTTACCGACGAGGCCGGCGCCATCGTGCTTGCCGCGACGGAGCGCCCGGTGCCGAATGGGGCAAAGCTGCATTGAGGTCGTTCGTCTAGCAACTTCTGAAGTTCCGGCGCGGCATTTCATGAACGAGGATTGAGCTTTGGATTTCGAACTCGTCGCGCGCTTCATACGCGTCTCGTGCCTGCCGCGGGCTGCCCAGGTGGCTCAGGAATGGGAAGCGACCCATGTGGTCTCGCTGCTTGATCCGGAACTCGACGATTGTCACGTGCCGGTCATCGGCACGGCAACCCACCACGTCCTGCGCGTTCGCGACCAGGAAGACCCGGGTGCAACGAACCATTTTCCAGACCTGATCGCCTCTCTGTTCGAAACCTTGCGCCCGATCGCTGATCTGGACGACAGTCGCATCCTCGTCCACTGTCATGCCGGCGTAAGCCGTTCGACTGCGATGGCCTACGCGTTTCTCGCCCATCGCTTTGGCGCGGGCCGGGAAGGTGACGCCTTCGCCGCGCTGTTGATGGTCGTGAACAAGCCCTGGCCGAACCGCCGCATCGTCGAAATCATCGATGCCCATCTCGGGAGAGAAGGGCGGCTTCTCGAACCGCTCGACGCGATGCGCAGCCGGCATCCTTGCCGTCTTGACGCCTATCATCGCTTCAACGCACGCCGCGGCCTGTTCTCGACCTACAGCCGATAGCGAGGGACCGCTTTAGGCGGGAATCCGCACGGTCGCTCGCAAGCCTCCCATCGGGCTGTCCGACAGTGTCACGTTGCCGCCGTGGCTGCGGGCAATGTCGCGGGCGATGGCAAGGCCGAGGCCGGTGCCGGAGGAGTCGAGGTTGCGCGCCTCGTCGAGGCGGAAGAACGGCTTGAACACGTCATCGCGTGAGCGCTCGGGAATGCCCGGCCCATCGTCGTCCACCACGATGGTCAGCCATTTTGCGCTATGACGGGCGTGGACGTGCACCATGTTGGCATAGCGCAGCGCATTCGAAACGATATTGCCGAGAAGGCGTGAGAACGCATTCGGCCGCACCATGACCTCATCCGCGCCGTCGATTTTGCTGGTCAGTTCCTTGTTGTGGAGCTCCGCCTCCATCTCGAATTTGTCGAACAGGTCGCTCAGTCGAAGGCAGCCGACATCCTCCTCGGACTCGCCACGAGCAAACGAGAGATAGCCTTCGAGCATGCTCTGCATGTCCTCGACGTCCTTGTTCAACCCCTCAAGGTCGGAATTCTTGCCGGCGAGCGCGAGTTGCAGCTTGAAGCGGGTGAGTATGGTGCGCAGATCGTGGCTGACGCCGGTCAGCATCGCGGTGCGCTGTTCCATCTGGCGTTCGATGCGTTCGCGCATCAGCATGAAGGCAAGGCCGGCGCGCCGCACCTCGTCGGCCCCGCGCGGGGCGAAGTCGTCGGGCATCTTCTGCCCTTTGCCGAAGCTTTCGGCCGCCCGCGCTAGCGCCAGGATCGGCCGGATTTGCCCGCGCAGGAAGAGGATCGAGATCGTCAGCAGAACCAGCGACGTGCCCACCATCCAGACGAGGAAGATGTGGGTGTTCGAAGCGTAGGTGTGGCTGCGCCGCGCATAGACGCGCAACGTCCGGTCATTGTCCACGAGGATACGGATTTCCACGAGATTGCTGTCGCCAAGCGTGTCGATCCAGAATGGCCGCTTGATTTGCTTTGTGATCTGCTCGCTGAGGATCTGGTCGAGGATGTTGAAGAATGGCTTTGGTCGCGGCGGCGGCAACTCGTGGCCCTTCTCTATGACGACGTTGAGATCCATTCGCTCGCGGGCTATCCGGATGATCTCGCTGTCGTCGCTCTCGTTTGGAAAGGTGTCGATCAACTCTATGATCGCGGCGATGTCCCGGGTGACAGCCATCGACAAGCGCTGCGTGACGAGTTGCCAGTGGCGCTCCATAAAGACGAAGGCAACAACCGACTGCAGCAGCACGATCGGAATGATGATGATCAGGAGCGAACGGGTGTAGAGCCCTGTCGGCAGCTGCCGGCGCAGCCATTTCGCCAACCGCCTCCACCCGGCAAGCGGTGCCCCTTCGATGTCACGCTTGAGATTCTCGTATGTCGTCATGTCGGCAGTACGCCTGTTGTGCTTTCATGTATGCCGTCGCCCCGAAACCGCGCGCTATTCTCGCGGCACGTGTCAGTCGGTACTCAACCTGTATCCGATACCGCGTACCGTCTGTAGCCAGACCGGATTCGTTGGGTCATCCTCGATCTTGCGCCGCAGGCGGTTGATCTGAACGTCGATCGTCCGTTCCCCCACGTCCGTCTCCTCGCCGATCAATTCGTGGCGCGGGATGGTCTCGCCTGCGCGCAGCGAAAACAGCAGCATGATCTCCTGTTCGCGGTCGGTGAGCCGGATCGGATCGCCGCCGCGCTTGAGTTCCTTTCGCACGATAGAAAACGTGTATGGCCCGAACATGACCTGTTCGATCATCGGCGTCTGCGGCTGGGAGTTGCGCTTCAGGATGTTGTTGACCCGCAGCACCAACTCGCGCGGCTCGAACGGCTTTGCCAGATAGTCGTCGGCGCCAGCCTCCAGACCCTCGATGCGTGCCGTGGATTCGGTCAGCGCCGTTAGCATGATGATCGGCACGGTTCGGATCGCGCGAAGGCTTTGGGTCAGTTGCAATCCGCTTTCTCCAGGCATCATCACGTCCATGACGATGAGGTCGAAGTCCAGACCCTGCAGCTTGCGGCGTGCCTCGTCCGCATCGCTGGCCACGGTTACGCGAAATCCCTCGCCAGTCAGGTACCGGCTGAGCAACTCTCGAATGCGTTTGTCGTCGTCGACGACCAGAAGGTGCGCGGCATCGTCGGAGAGCCTTTCATGTGTCGTCATCTCGATCCAGTCCTGCCTTGTCAATCACTTCGCGCGTTCTGCATGCCCTCGAGAAAGCGCGTCACGGCTTTGCGGTCTTCAGCGGACATTCCGTCGAAGGCGCGCGCGATGCGCTGCTGCTGCGGTTCGGCCAGCGCCAATGCGAGTTCGCGACCGGTGTGCGTCGGGTAAAGCCTGCGCTGCCGCCGATCCTCCGGCCCTGCCACCTGTCGAATATAGCCCGAATCGATAAGCTGTTTCAAAACCCGAGCGAGGCTTTGCTTGGTAATCTTCAGCGTATCGAGAAGATCGGCCACCGTCATGCCTGGCTCGCGGTTGACGAAGTGGACGACCCGGTGGTGCGCCCGACCAAACCCGCTCTTTTCCAGGATCGCATCCGGATCGGAGATGAAGTCGCGGTAGGCGAAAAAGAATCCCTCGATGACTTCGAAGTCGATACCGCCTTCGTCGGTCAACGGCTGGTCGAAGAACTCGATCGTGCTCTTGCGTTCCGGCGTTTGTCGTCCCACGCGGTCATTTCCTTTCGTCATCTCAATGTCATGCGCAATATCCGCAAAAATACGTCAGTGTTATTGACATATTTTTACACCCTTGCTACTCGTTCGTCCACAACTTGCCGACCGAGGCAGCCGTCGCAGCGCCGCTTTCGCTCGTGTCCGCAATGCGATCGCCACCGTTTGCAAGCGGTTTCACGCCAGTACTGGTTAGACCCTATCTGGCGGAACAATCAACATCAAGAATGGTGCTTCGGCACCGAGAGGAAGGCATCATGGCAGTTCCCTTTGATCAATTGGAAGGTCAGATCTGGTTCAACGGTGCGTTCGTTGATTGGAAAGACGCGAAGATCCATGTGCTGACGCACGGCTTGCACTATGCCAGCGCGGTATTCGAGGGTGAGCGCGCCTATGGTGGTCGCATCTTCAAGCTGACCGAGCACAACCGTCGCCTGCACCGCTCCGCCGAGATCCTTGGCTTCAAGATTCCCTACAGCGTCGAGGAACTGGATGCTGCCAGCATCGAACTCCTCAAGCGCCAGGGTTTCTCCGAGGCCTACGCCCGTCCGATCGCCTGGCGTGGCTCGGAAATGATGGGCGTCGCGGCGCAGAACAACCGCATCAACGTCGCCATCGCCATCTGGCAATGGGGCAGCTATTTCAATCCGGCGGAAAAGCTGAAGGGCATTCGCCTCGACATCGCCGAGTATCGCCGGCCCGACCCGAACACGGCGCCGTGTGAATCCAAGGCGGCCGGCCTCTACATGATCTGCACGATCTCCAAGCATGCCGCCGAAGCCAAGGGCTATGCCGACGCCATGATGCTCGACTATCGCGGGCAGGTGGCCGAAGCGACGGGCGCCAACATTTTCTTCGTCAAGGACGGCGTCATCCATACGCCGAAGCCGGACTGCTTCCTCAACGGCATCACCCGCCAGACCGTAATCGAGCTTGCGAAGCGGCGCGGCTACCAGGTGGTCGAGCGGGCCATCATGCCGGAAGAGCTTTCCATTTTCAGCGAATGCTTTCTCACCGGTTCGGCCGCCGAAGTCACCCCGGTTTCGGAGATTGGCCCCTATCGCTTCACGCCGGCAACGGTCTGCGAGACGCTGATGAACGACTACATGAAGGAAGTCTATCCGGTGGCTGCTGCGGCGGAATGACCGGGTAAACGAAAGGCGGCAGATCGTAAGCCGCCTTTCTCTTGCGGTTGGAGTATCAGGCCTGCTTGCGGCCAAAGACTGCACCGGCGATTGCCTGAAGTATGCCGCCGCCAATCAGGCCACCGAGGCCGTTGGCGACGAGGTTGGAGAGACCGGCCTCTCCGCCAAGCGCCTGAAGCAGCAGGCCGCCGCCGACACCACCGATGGCGCCGACGATGGTTCTCACGATCATGCTGGTCGCCTGCTGCTTCAATATGGCGCCAACGGCATTGCCCCCGATGGCGCCGGCGATGAGTTGAGTGATGAGTGGCGTCAATGCTTCCATATGCACTCCCCCGTTTGGTCGTGCCGGAAGCGCGTCTTGAGCCTTCCGGCAGTGACACGTGAAGCTGATGCAGCCGGCAGCGTTGTGGCCGACTCGCCAGCGCCGAATCCCTTCAGCAATGCCAGCGTGGTTGCAAAACTTGCACCTGTCAATTTGACCGGGAAGTTGCCCACTGAAATCGTGGGAGAACATAAAAGCGGCCCGTAAACGGGCCGTTTTAACGTTGTTTTACCGCGGGATAGCGAAAGCGTTCCGCTTATTCGGCGGCGTCGTTGAAGACGCCACGGCGGATCTGGTCTTCCTCGATCGATTCGAAAAGCGCCTTGAAGTTGCCCTCGCCGAACCCTTCGTCGCCCTTACGCTGGATGAACTCGAAGAAGATCGGCCCGATCACGGTCTTGGAGAAGATCTGAAGCAGGATCTTCGTCATACCGCCGTTCACCACGCCTTCGCCGTCGATCAGGATTCCGTGCTGCTTCAGCCTGTCGAGTGGCTCCTCATGACCATGAACCCGCTCGTGCGACTTCTGATAGTAGGTCTCCGGCGGACCGGGCATGAATTTCAGACCGTTCTCCGCCAACTGGTCGGTGGCCGCATAGATCTCGTCTGTTCCGACGGCGATATGCTGGATGCCTTCGCCGTTGTACTTGCGCAGGTATTCCTCGATCTGGCTCCTGTCGTCGGTCGACTCATTGAGCGGAATACGGATCTTGCCGCAGGGCGAGGTGATGGCGCGCGAGACGAGGCCGCTCATCTTGCCGGCAATGTCGAAGAAGTGGATCTGCCGGAAATTGAAGAGTTCTCGGTAAAATGCCCACCACTTGTCCATGTTGCCCCGAAAGACGTTGTGGGTCAGGTGGTCGAGATAATAGAAGCCGACGCCCGCAGGTTTTGGGTCGCGTTCGCCGATCCACTCGAACTCGGCGTCATAGGCTGAGCCGTTCTCGCCGTAGCGATCGATGAAATAGAGCAGCGAGCCGCCTATGCCGACGATTGCCGGCGCATCGATGCACTTGTCGGTCCCCTCGTATTCTTCCGCGCCCATGCCGACAACGTGCTTCAGTGCATGCTGTGCGTCGACCACGCGCCAGGCCATCGATGGTGCGCACGGCCCGTGCTTGTAAACGAAGCGGTCGGCGAATGAGCCTTGTTCCGCGTTGAGGATGTAGTTGATGTCGCCCTGACGCCAGACGGAGATGTTCTTTGTCCGGTGTTTCGCGACCTTGGTGTAGCCCATTCGCGCAAACAGTTCTTCGAGCTTCTCAGGTTCTGGATGGGCGAATTCGACGAATTCGAATCCGTCAGTGCCTGCTGGGTTCTCTGCTGTGATTTCGGCCGGCGGGGCATCGTGCGGGAATGGGCCCATGAGTTTTTCCTCCTCGAAAAACTTGATCGAACGCAATTATGCGTCGGATCGCGCGCATGATGCTTGCAATGTGAGTGGCTATTCGCCTTCCGATGCAGTATTTGTGCATAATGGCAGAAGAAGGAGACGTAATCGTGCATCTTGATACGTTCGATCGTAAATTGCTGACGTTTCTTCAACAGGACGCGCGCCTAACCAACAACGAACTCTCCGAGCGCATCAACCTCTCGCCGTCGCAATGTTCGAGGCGTCGGGCGCGGCTGGAGGAGGAGGGGATCATCCGCGCCTACCGGGCCGAACTTGATCGCGAGAAACTCGACCTTGGCATCGTCATTATCGTGACGGTGACGCTCGCCACGCACAACCGGGACAATGCGCAGCGTTTCGGACGCCTGATTTCCAGCCTGCCGGAGGTTTTGGAGGCGTTCTCGCTCACCGGAGAGATGGACTACATCATCAAGGTGGTGGTGCCGAACCTCAAGGCGCTGTCCGCTTTCGTCAATGACGTGCTTTTGCCCCACGAGTCGGTCGCGCACGTGAAGACCGCGATTGTGCTCGACACGCTGAAGGAGACCACGGCACTTCCTGTCTAGCGAATAGACCGGCGGCGTGAACGTGTAACCGTCGGAACAGAATGGCTCGGATGGACATTGTAGGTTGCATGCATGCAGCTTGTCGTACCATCGAGCCGAAGGGACAGGACAATGGACAATCAGATGCTTGCCGAGGCTGGCACCGTGGCTGCCCGCCTGCGTGTTGTGGTTTATGCCTATGCGGCCGCCAACATCGTGGTCGCAGCGCTCCTTCTTTCCACTGTGTCGCCGACACCGGTTGCCCAGACCGGGCAATCGCTTGCGGGCGATGAGATCGCCAGCCTGCGATAGGTTGCGTCTCGATAGACGACCTGTGTTTCGCGAAATCGCGGATGAAACGTGGCATCCCGCCGGCCGAAGCTCTATATGCGATGCAGCAACCAATTCCGAGCGAGGACCCCATGGGCATGCTTCAGGCGGGCATCATTCCCGTCACCCCCTTTCAGCAGAATTGCACGATTCTTTTCGATATGGACACGAAGGAAGGCGTGATCGTCGATCCCGGCGGCGACGTCGAGACCATTCTCGACGTGCTCAAGAAGAACGGCATCACGCTCAAGGCCATCTGGCTCACACATGGCCATATCGATCACGCCGGTGGTGCGAAGGAACTGAAGGAGGCGCTCGATCTCGAGATCATCGGTCCGCACAAGGACGATCTGCCGCTGCTCCAGCGACTGGAGACCCAGGCGGAGAAGTTCGGTGTCGCCATGAAAGTGCAGAATGTCGTGCCCGACCGCTGGCTGGAAGATGGAGACCACGTTTCGTTCGGAGAGCATAAGTTTGAAGTCTATCATACGCCGGGACACGCACCCGGCCATGTGATCTACTTCAACCGTGCCCAGAATTTTGCCCATCTCGGCGATGTGCTGTTTCGTGGTTCGGTCGGACGAACGGATCTGCCCGGCGGCAACGAGCGAGTGCTGCTCGAGTCGATTCGCGACAAGGTGCTGCCGCTCGGTGACGATGTCGGCTTCATTTGCGGTCACGGTCCCGGCGGCAAGATCGGCGAGGAGCGCCTGACGAACCCGTTCCTGCGCGGGATCTGAGAAAGCAGCAGCTATCAAATACGAAAAGGCGGATGGGATGCCATCCGCCTTTTCTATATCCAGTCTTCGGTATCGGCTTAGCCAGCGACGCAGAAGTGCTCCAGGCCGTCATAACCGACAAAGGTGCCGGAGCGCGGATTGAAGGAGCGGTAGGTACCTTCGCAATAGCGATACCATTCGGGGCTCCAGGGCTCGAACGCTGCGACCGGTCGATAGACGCGTCGTACCGGGCGATACTCAGGCTCGACATAGACCCTGCGCGGTGCCCGATACCCGTCGTCATAATAGGTGGGTCCGGAATTGGCGATCGCGCTGCCAACGATCACGCCGGTGACAAGGCCCGCGGCGCCGGCTGCCCAAGCAGCATCGTTGTTGTGGTGGTGATGACGGTCGCGCGCTTCGGCGATGCCGGAGGCGGTCAGTGTCGCTGCGGTAACTGCTGCGGCAAGTGCAACCGTTTTGAAGAACCCGTTCATTGCATACGTCCCTATTTTCGGTCGTCAGGCCGATCGTTGAATGACGAGGAGTCTAGGAACGGGAGGATGAACGCGTGCTGAACAAAAAAAGAGCCCGGCAAAAATGCCGGGCCTGAACGTCATTGAAAATGGAGACCGCCTCAGCCGGCGATCTGCAGATTGACCGCTTTCGGGCCCTTGCCACGGCGATCGGGTTCCGTCTCGTAGCTTACCTTCTGGTTCTCAGCGAGGCCGTTCAGGCCGGAAGCCTGTACGGCGGAAATGTGTACGAAGATATCTGCGCCACCGTTGTCGGGCTTGATGAAGCCAAAGCCCTTTTCGGTGTTGAAGAATTTTACAGTGCCAGTTTCGGCCATGCGTCAGGTCCTTTTCTCTCTGCCCGATATGTTTGGCGGCGGGCAGCATTTCCAGTTTGCCCCGAGGGGCGTGAGGCAGGCAGTTTCGATGTGAGGAAAGGGTCCTGTTTTAACCGCAGCCAGCCAACTGGCGTCCCAAGGAACGCATCAGCAAGGCCGCCCGGAATTTTTGTCGCGTCTCCGGCGCGCTATTATTCAAGGTCTTCCCATGTTCGTAAATTGCCCGAACAGCGGAAGATTGCTGTGTTTATCTTGAATTGGCAAGCAAAAGTTTCAATTTGCTGATATGCCGCCTCACTTCGGCCAGTTTTCAGGCTGTTGCCCAAAAATCTTGCAGAATTTCGGCGAAGTTGTAGGACTAATAGGCGGGCTATATTGGCGATGGATCGCTAATCGCGGGTTAGATCATAGAATTAGTCGACGAATTTTATTCGCATGTTCAGTAATGAGTCATTTATGCAGCCGCGGCGGCGCGTTCCTTGCCCTTCAAGAATTCCGGCACGAGCTCCGTTGCGAGCATTGCCACAAAGATGATGGCGCATCCGGCATAGCCCGCCAGGCTGATGCTCTCGCCGAGCAGGAGCACGCCGAAAAGGGCGGCAAACAGCGCTTCGCTCGACAGGAAGATCGCAGCCTGCGGCGCGGTCGTGTAGCGTTGCGCAACATTCTGGCAGATGAAGGCGAGCCCGCTCGCAAAAAAGCCGGCAAAGAGGATCTCCGGCAAGGCACCCTTGACCGCCGAAAGGCTGATTGGCTCTACCAAAGCGGCAACAGCACAGCCGAGCACGGCACAGACGGCGAACTGCACCATCGACAGTGCCAACGGCCGCCCCGAGCGGCCGGCGAATGTGCCGACGCTGATCATCTGGATGGACCACAGGAGCGCGCAGAGAATTGTCAGCAAATCGCCGACCGTCAACGTCGAGAAGGTGCCGCCGCTTAGGAGGAAAATACCGGCGGTCGACATCGCTGCGGCCGGCCAGATGACCCAATGCGGGCGCTTGCGCAGGATGAACACGGTCAGGATGGGGGTGAAGACGACGTAGAGTCCGGTGAGAAAGCCGGAATTGGTGACCGAGGTGGTGAGCAACCCCACCTGTTGCGAGGCCGCAGCCAGAAAGAGGGCAAGCCCGGTTAACAGGAAACCGATCTTGTCTGCGATGCGGACCTGCGCCTTGGCGCGCTTCTTTTCAGCAAGGGCAAAGGGCAACGCCACCAATGTCGCAACCGCAAATCGCAGGCCAATGAACCACATAGGCCCCAGCGTTTCCATCGCCGTCGATTGCGCAATGAAGCCTACGCCCCAGATGGCACCGGCAAGCAACAAAAGAAAGTTCGCCTGGAGGCGCGTCATGATGGCCCTCGATGTGGGGGATACGGATGCCGATCCGTTAGCAGGCACCCGGAATTTGAGCAAGACCCGAGAGGCGGCACGCAGCCTCCCAGTTCATTATTGGCAGCTTTTGGTTCGCGTTATTGGGAGGAGGGGGCGCGGTAGAGGCGGAGCAACTGCCCGTTGCCTTCGTCCGTCAGTAGAAGCACTGCTCCGTCGGGCGCCACTCTGACATCGCGGAAGCGCCCGTACGCACCGTCAAACATCCGTTCCTCGCCGACGATGGCGCCCGACTCGTCACGCTCAAGCCGCACGAGCATCTGGTATTTCAGCGCGGCGACAAGAAGATTGCCGTCCCACTCCGGAAACATCGCGCCGCGGTAGACGGCGAGCGCTCCCGGAGCGATCGATGGGTCCCAGTAGTAGGCAGGCTGCTCGTAGCCGTCCTTGGCTGTTCCTTCGCCGATCTCAGCACCGGAGTAATCCTTGCCGTAGGTAATGACCGGCCAACCATAATTCTTGCCTGGCTGCGGATAGTTGATTTCATCGCCGCCGCGTGCGCCGTGCTCGACGGTGACAAGCCTGCCGTCCTTGGGGTCGATGTCGATGCCTTGCGGATTACGATGGCCTTTCGACCAGATCTCCGGCAAACCGACATCGTGCCCGGCAAAGGGGTTGCTGCCGGGAATGCTGCCATCGGCATTGATATGCAGGACCGACCCGGCGTGATCGCGCGGATCCTGCGCACGCGCGCGGTCTCCCCGGTCGCCGATGCCGAAGAACAGACTTCCATCCGCGGCAATGGCGATGCGCGAACCGAAATGTTGGCTCTTGCGAGAGGACCTGTTCATCGTGAAGATCTGCCGGAAGTTTTCAAGGCTTTTCTCGTCGGCGGCAAGCGTGGCACGTGCGAGGGCTGTTCCGGTGCCGCCAGAGCCCGGTTTGCTATAGGTCAGATACAGGGTGCGGTCGGTCGCGAAGTTGGGCGAAAGAGCCAGGTCGAGTAGCCCGCCCTGGCCTCGCGCAAACACACGGGGGACGCCATGGATCGGCGCAGACACCTTGCCGTTGCGGATAATGCGCAGGGACCCAGACCGCTCAGTGACGATATAGGCGCCATCCGGGAGAACCTCGACGGACCACGGATGGTCGAGACCCGAGGCCAGCGCCTCGACCAGCAGGCTCGCCTTCTTGCTGGGAAACGCTTGCGGCTCGGCAGCAGTTGGCGTGAGCAGCATCGCATTCAGGATGAGTGCCGCGCCCGCCAGTCGGCTCGTCCGTCTCGATACTCTGCTGATCCCGCTGCTTATCATCCGGTTCTGCATCAATTCTCCCTTCCTACATAATTGAAGCGGGAGACATGCGTTTTCAAGATGCCTGTGCCACGTAGCGGCCGACATTCGAGAATGGGGTGTGCGCGTCTTCAGGCCTCGCTGCGCCAGGGGGCTGCCGATGCTGGCGAGCGGTGCATCCCGCGGCTGAACATCTGGCTGACACCTGCCACAACGATGAACCCTGCCAGTCCGAGCGCGGCCGCCAACCGCTCATCGATCGTGGATGAAGCGTCGTGCTCATTTCTCTTGATGCTCGCAGTTGTCGTCAGGTCGACCGTGGCGTCGGTGTCGGCGTGATCGAAAGCGAGTGACACATGCGTCTCGCCGATTTCGCCTTGCAGAACCGTGGGCGTATCGTCGAAGGAATTGGCTTGGGCGACATTCATCAGGCCGACGATCATCAGCACGCAGGCGGCAAGTGCCGTCACGGTGATGTAGAAGACTGCACGGCCTTCACGTCTCCGATGGTCCCTTGCAGGCTTTTCGTCGTCGATGAACATCTCCCTGTCCCCTGGCTCTCGCGTCCGATGGGCTTGATGCCCGGTTGGGTGGCAGAAGGCACCCGGAAATCGGCGCTAGGGGGACTGAAATGCGGCACGTCCCGACAGTTGTTGTGGTCAAATCATGGCAGTTGCAAATAGTCGAACCGCTTGCCGATTTCCGCGAATACTTCGCCACACTCGCACGTTTAAGGGTGCTCCAAACGGGGCTTGCCAACACGCAACATTGGTGTCGTTGCGAGCCTGCGCCGGGCTTCAGGCGATGCGGCGTCCAAACCGCGGGACGGTTCGCTGCTGCCTGCCCTCGTGCGCGAGGCGCAGGGTGCCGTCTGGTGCGGCGTGTGCCGGGTTCGCGGCCGGACGGCGTGGTTCTTCCGGGAAATCGAGATTGAGGGATGTCGGCACAATCTGCGGCCGGCCCAACAGGTAGCCCTGCATCAGCGGCATTCCTATTTCCCGGCACAACTCGACCTGCGCGTCGTCCTCCACGCCCGGCACGATCGGGCGGATTCCTTCGCGTTCGAGTTGGGCGACGATCACCCGCATGAGCGCGACGCCGGCGGTATTGTCGGCAAACCGATGCACCCAGATGGGATCGAACTTCAAGAAATCGGGGCGAAGACGCGATAGCCGGTTGAGATCGTGATCCGTCGCCGCGTACTCGTCGATCGCCACGAGAAAACCCGCTTCGTGCAACTGTCTGGCAAATCGCTCCAGCACATCCGGATCGTCGCCGGGCAATTCGCGAATTTCACAAGCAATGCTCGAGGGGAACAGGTTCGCCTCGTGCGCCGCAAGCCGCATGCGATCGATTTCCTGGCGGATCGCGTGGGGAGAATCGAACAGGTCGGGCTGCGAATTGACCAGTAAGGTCACGCCCTTCCGCCCCAGAAGACCGGTATTGAGAATGTGAAGGCTGCGACAGAGGCTGTCCACCATCGGCCGGTCCTCTTCATCGATCAGCGTGAAGAAGTCGGACGAAGGGATCGGCATACCGTCGCGGCTGACGCGCACAAGCCCTTCGATCGCCTCGAGTTCGTACCCGAGCTCGCCCGTCTCGCGCAGGATCGGCTGAAGTGCGGACTGGAGAAGGTAGGGACCATGGACGGCTGAAGCGTTACCGTCGTCGTTTCTTATGAGGTTGGCGAATATGCTGCGTTCTGTCATCTGCGGTCATCCGGCGCGTTCCAGCCCTGCCGGTCGCTTCAAAACTATAGTTCTACACACGTTAAACTGTCTTAAAGAATTCCGATCGAATGCCGCCAATCGACGGCTTTACAGGCATTCGATGTGTTTTGGTGAGATGGTGAGGCACGGCGCATTCCCGGCATTGATGACGTCGATGAAACTTATTCATCTGGCCGCCAAATAGCGCCGAAGCGCGCGTTTTTTCGGCGCCGAGCCTTGCAAGGCCCGGCTAGTTTGGCCATAGACCTTACCGTCATGGGCCCTTGAGAGGCGCTCCATGGCCTCACGCTGTCTTTGAACCCGAAAACGGACAACCGACCATGGCCTTTCTTGCCGATGCCCTTTCCCGTGTGAAGCCCTCCGCCACCATCGCCGTCTCGCAGAAAGCGCGCGATCTGAAAGCCAAGGGCCGCGATGTGATCGGCCTTGGAGCCGGTGAGCCGGATTTCGACACGCCCGACAATATCAAGCATGCCGCGATCGACGCGATCAACCGCGGTGAGACGAAGTACACGCCCGTTGCCGGCATTCCCGAACTGCGCGAGGCGATCGTCAAGAAGTTCAAGCGTGAAAACAATCTCGACTACACGCCGGCCCAGACGATCGTCGGAACCGGCGGAAAGCAGATTCTTTTCAACGCCTTCATGGCAACGATGAATGCGGGCGATGAAGTCGTTATCCCGACACCTTACTGGGTCTCCTATCCAGAGATGGTGGCGCTGTGCGGCGGCACGCCAGTTTTCGTAGCCACCACGCAGGAGAACAAGTTCAAGCTGAAGCCGGAAGACCTCGACCGCGCGATCACGCCGAAGACGAAGTGGTTCATCTTCAACTCGCCGTCCAACCCCTCGGGTGCTGCCTATACGCACGACGAGCTTAAGGCGCTGACGGATGTGCTGTTGAAGCATCCGCATGTCTGGATCCTGACGGACGACATGTACGAGCACCTGACCTATGGCGACTTCAAGTTCGCCACCCCGGTCGAAGTCGAGCCGAAGCTCTACGACCGCACCCTGACGATGAACGGTGTTTCCAAGGCCTATGCCATGACTGGCTGGCGCATCGGCTATGCCGCTGGCCCGCTCAACCTCATCAAGGCCATGGACATGATCCAGGGTCAGCAGACGTCTGGCGCCTGCTCGATCGCCCAGTGGGCCGCAGTCGAGGCGCTGAACGGTCCGCAGGATTTCATCCCGGCAAACAAGAAGATCTTCGAAGGTCGCCGCGACCTCGTCGTCTCGATGCTCAACCAGGCCAAGGGCATCGAGTGCCCGTCGCCGGAAGGCGCTTTCTACGTCTATCCGTCGTGCAAGGGCCTGATCGGCAAGACTGCGCCGTCGGGCAAGGTCATCGAGACCGACGAGGACTTCGTCTCCGAGCTTCTGGAAGCCGAAGGCGTCGCCGTTGTCCACGGTTCGGCCTTCGGCCTCGGCCCCAACTTCCGCATTTCCTATGCGACCTCCGAAGCCCAGCTCGAGGAAGCCTGCAAGCGCATCCAGCGCTTCTGCGCCGCCTGCAAGTAAGCGCTTCTCCTGTTCTGAAAAGCCCGCCAGCGATGGCGGGTTTTTTGTCGGGCGGTTTTCAACCTGACGTCAGGTTACGCCATTCGCAATCCGATTCAGCCTTCTTGCATCGAGATTCCAGTCGTTGGCGCAAATATCTGATTTGGCTTGCTAAAGCCCGATCACGGTCAGCATGACGAAGGTTGTGAAGAGGATGAAGTGGGTCATGCCCTCGATCGCGTTCGTCATGCCGTCGTTGAGGTTGATCGCCGCGACGACGAGGGTGATGACGGTCATGACGCTCTGCACCGGCGTCATCGCCATGATGAAGGGTTGGCCGGTGTAGAGCGCGATGGCCTCCATCACCGGCACGGTCAGGATGACGGTCGAGAGCGAGGCGCCCATGGCGATGTTGACGACCGACTGCATCCGGTTGGCAAGTGCCGCGCGCATCGCAGTCAAGATTTCGGGTGCTGCCGAGATCGCCGCGACGATCACGGCCATCAATGCGGGTGGGGCGCCGCTGCCCTCAAGGCCGGTGTTGAGCGTGGCCGCCATCGCCTCGGCGAGCGCGCCGATGACGACGACACCGGCAAGGATGACCAGAATCGAGGGCAGGGCGGGCTCGTCGGCCTCTGGATGCTTGTCGAGTGGCCCGCGGAGGTCCGCGCGCGGATAGGCATAGCTGAAGAAATAGCTGTGCCGGCCAACCTGCAGACGCAGGAAGAGTGTGTAGAGCGCGACCATCGCGCAGATTGTAAAGGCGGAATAGAGCTTCCAGTGCTCATGCGGCACAAATTCGGGCACGATCATCGAGATGCCCATCGCCGTCAGGATCATCACGCCGTAGGTCCGGCTCGAGTCGTCGTTGTACGGCTGCTCGCCGTGGCGCAATCCGCCGAGCAGTGCGGCAAGGCCAATGATGCCGTTGATGTCGAGCATTACTGCTGCGTAGATCGTGTCGCGCACGAGCGTCGGCGATGTCGCCACCTGCATCATGATGCCGAGCACCACCACCTCGACCAGCACCGCCGAAAGGGTCAGGATCATCGTCCCATATGGATCTCCGACCTTGACCGCCAGCACTTCGGCGTGGTGGGCGACTCTGGTGGAGGCAAGGATGATCGTCGCGACGAAGGTGAAAGCGGCAATCAGGGCAACGGTGCGTCCAGCCGCCAGAATGTGGTGTTCCGCGGCGTAGGCGGCGATCGCCACGAGTAGGGAGAGGAGAAGGAGGTGCTCCTGTCTGGCGCGGCGGAGTTTCGTCACGATCGGTTTCCGTGCCTGCGATCAGCGCTTGGCGAACGTCTATCCTCGGAAAGATAACGCTGCTGCAATGATTGGCAACGGGAATGGGGGCGGCTGGGTGGCAAATGCCACCGCGACTGTTTCTAGTCCATTTCGGACATTGGGCACGTCATGGCCTTTGCCATTTGACTAAAGGCGCAGGAATGGAAGCAAATTCGCGCGAGCGAGCCAACTCGGCCGCTCAACCATTAGCGTCATGCGAATGCGCCGCGAAATGTTCGATAAAGGCTTCCGATGGACCGGTCAGAAGGGCTTGATGGGATTGAAGGGTAGCGTCGTCCCAAGACCACCACTGCACCCGGAGCAAAAGAGCTATCTCTTCCGGAGAAAAGCGATACTTGACGACATGGGCAGGATTTCCGACGGCAATACCGTATGGGGGCACGTCTTTGGTCACTACGGCCCCGGCGCCGATAACCGCGCCATGACCGATCGTCACGCCGGACATTATCAGCGCATTGCGGCCGATCCATACGTCATGACCCACCGAAATCGGTCCCTTGGTCGTCACGTTGCTTTCCGTTGAACCGAACACCCGTCGCGCAAGAGGAAATGACGAGATCCTGCTCAAGTCGTGATCTGCCATCTGCACAAACACGACGTGCTCGGCAATGGAACAAAAGCTCCCGATATGCACCTGGCACTCGAAGCTCGATCCATGGAAATGCGCGGGGGTCACGCGGTAGGTATACCGGCCGATCGTGACCCCGCGTGGAAGAGCAGCGGGCTTCTTCCTCAAGCCCAACCATGTTCTCAGTTTGCGAAAGGGTGCCATCGTTACAGTCCGTCGCCTGATGATTGTCGAAACGTGCTGCGCCCTTGCAGGTGGCTCGGTTCGTAAATTATTCCCACATCCATCCACTTGCCACAGAACCTTCATCCGGCTGCATGAGATCCTCGGCGGTTTTGCAGGCGAGAGATGCCGACCGAGCTCTGATAAGACACTGACCTATTTCAGTTGCGGAAGACGACGCAGGCGCCGCCGGCCTTGCGGATCTGGTTGCAGAGGTCATCAGCCTCCTCCCGTGTTTGCCGGCCGATGCGGGCGGTGAAACGGGGGCGGAGACCGAACGCGGGCAGGCGCTCGCGGTGGATGAATGGTTTTTCGGTATTCAGAGGCGGGGGCAGTCGCTCCACCGCCATCGTGAAAAGACGATGGGCGGCCGGTTTGCTGAAGTGGGAGGCGAGCTGCACGCCCCATGGCGCCCAGGTGCCATCGTCAGTCGAATAAATGATCTCCTTCATCTGCCGGCTCTCGGCGAGTGCGATGCAGGCCTCGATGAAGGGCCTATCCTTGTCCAGCGCCAGATTGAGCTTGTCCGGCGGACTGTCCTTCCATTCTTCCGCCGAGTGGGCCGTGATGGCCATCACGTAGGCACGTGTCTCGAAGGGCAGGGTGCCTTTGGCGAGAAAGCTCGTCAGTCCGCCTTCGCCGGCATTATAGGCGGCGGCCGCAAGGCCGAGATTACCGAAGCGGTCGCGCAGGTCTGCCAGATACTCCGCAGACTTGCCGAGGGCATCCAGCGCATGGAAACTGTCCCTCAGACCGCGCAGCTTTGCCGTACCCGGCATGAACTGAGCTATACCCTCCGCCCCCTTCGGACTGACCGCATTCGGGCGGAACAGGCTTTCGCGCCAGATGAGCCGGGCGAAATATTCCGGCGGCAGTGCGTTGTCCAGGGCAAAACCCTCGATCGCCGTGCAGATATCGCGATTGAAGGTCTCCGGCCGCACGCAGAGGCGCGCTCCGTCAGCCAGGTGCGTGGAGTAGAGGCATGGGGGAGGCGCACGCCATTCCGGCTGTGCGAACGCAGTTTGTGGAGCGAGGGGGCTGGCCCCAAGAGACATCGCCAGCCAAGCCGCGTGCTGAAACGACAAGGCTTTCCTGCACGAAGTCCTGCGCCGCCGCTTTTTCGCAGACATCGCTTCGACCCTCGAGGCTCAGACGTTGTCCGAATTGATAGCATCGAACGGGCAGGAGGAGGAAGACCGAATGGCGAAAACGGTCTTAAGCCTTCCTGTCAGAAAGGGCAGGCGCAGTCGCCTGCGTCCGCCCCGAGCGCGCCTAAGCGACGTTTTCCAGCGCTGGATAGTCGGTGTAACCCTTTGCACCGCCGCCGTAGAACGTTGCCTGGTCGGGCGAGTTGAGCTGTGTGTTCTCACGCAAGCGCTCGACCAGGTCCGGGTTGGCGATGAAGAGCTTGCCAAAGGCGACGAGGTCGGCATAGCCGCTCTGAACGGCTTTCTGTGCCAGTTCCCGCTCGTAGCCGTTGTTGACCATCCAGACGGCCTTGCCGCCCTTGTCCCGATATGCCGCCTTCAGCGCAGCATAGTCGAACGGCGCGGATCCCTGCTGGTGGTCGCGTGCCCCGCCCGTTGCCCCCTCGATCAGGTGGATGTAAGCAAGATCGTTTGGCAGGCCCGAAACCACGTGGTTGAAGAGAGGCTGCGGGTCGGGGTCGAAGGCGTCGTTTGCGGGCGTCACGGGCGAGATGCGGATGGCGGTGCGACCGGCGCCGATCTCGCTGGTGATCGCATTCACGACCTCGAACAGGAAACGTGCGCGGTTCTCGATCGATCCGCCATAGGCATCGGTACGGTGGTTGCTGCCGGAACGCAGGAACTGGTCGAGCAGGTAACCGTTGGCGGCGTGGACCTCTACGCCATCGAAGCCGGCGTCGATCGCCGCCCGCGCTGCCTTGCGGTAATCCTCGACAATGCCGCCAATCTCGGAAATTTCGAGTGCGCGGGGCTCGGAGGTTGGCGCGAAGCCGCCGGTGCCGTCCTCGTTGAGGATGTAGGTCTTCGATTTCGCTGTTATGGCCGAGGGGCCGACTGGTTGGCCGCCGTTCGGCTGCAGGCTCGTATGGGAGATCCGGCCGACATGCCACATCTGCACGACGATCCTGCCGCCGGCGCGATGGACGGCATCCGTCACGTTTTCCCAGCCGGCGAGTGCCTCGGGTGTGTAAAGGCCCGGAACGTCGGCGTAGCCCTGTCCCTGCTGCGTGATCGCCGTGCCTTCGGTGATCAGCAGCCCGGCACTGGCACGCTGTTCGTAGTAGGCGACGTTCAGCGTGTTGGGCACCGCCTTCGGCGAACGGTTCCGCGTCAGCGGCGCCATGACAATGCGGTTGGCCAGCTGAATGTCGCCGGCGGCAATGGGGTCGAAAAGACTGGTCATGGGATTTCCTTTTCGGCTGGGAGAGCGAGCAGACGTGGGAGGCGGTTGCTCAGGGAAAAGCGCCTTGTCAGAGCGTCGAGTTGATGTGCTTCAGGAATGCTGCGATCGTTTCCTCGTTTCGCTTGTAGAAGATCCACTGGCCGACGCGCCGCGTGGTGACGAGGCCGGCCCGCTGCAGGACGGCGAGATGGGCCGAAACGGTCGACTGTGACAGGCCGCAGCGTTCGAACTGGCCGGCACAGATGCCCATGTCGAGGGGGTGCTCCTGTGTGCTGAAGTGCAGTTCCGGCTCGCGGAGCCAGTTCAAGATCTGCGTGCGGGCCGGGTGGGCCAGGGCTTTGAGGATTTCGTCCGCGTCCATCGTCGTCTCGCTTCGTCGCATCGCGATGTAGCGATACATATATCGAGAATTGGCGATATTTAAATCACAAGCGCGTGAGTGCGCCAGTGCAACGAAAAACGGTATGGTGGAGCAAGTGCCTCGGGGCACTCGTTTCACCATGTCGTCCTACCCGCTCGCAACGGGCTGGGGATCGGACGTCAGTGCGTTTTTGTGCCCGATCGCATCCGAACCGCGCCAGATGCCCTCTGGAATTCCGCCAGGACGTCAGAATTGTTGCAGAAGGCGACATGGTCGGTTACGATCGTTCCATTGCGGATGCTTCGCCGGCAGGCCGCCTTGTGAGAGCACGCCGCGCAGACGCGCGTCATGTCGTTGAAAGCTGTTCTGTCCTTGTGCTGAAGCGCTTCGGCGTTGATGCCGAGAGCCGTCATCACGTTCCCAAGCTCATCGGCGGCATGTGGTCCTCGTCCGACCACATCGCAAAACTGCTCGGATGTCAGCCCGCAGTCCGCAGCGATCGTACCGATTTCCCTCGGCCCGAGCTGGGTCAGATTGCGAAGCATTTGCGCACTGTCGCGATAACCCTTCCAGCGGGCGGCCATCATTTCGAATACGTGCATCAGCGAGTGGTCCAACATGGCGCTCCTCCCTTGTAGAGGCACTATGTATCCCCCGGCTCCACCTTTCTTTGCGCAAAATCAAGTGGGCGCGGCAAAGCCGTGGCCGAGTGCCATCGGTCATGCCCCACGAGGTAGCAAAAAAAGAGGGCCACAAGCGGAAGCTTGGGCCCTGTAGGTGTGAAGGTAAAAACCTCCAGAGGGGAACAGCCGACGCGGCGGTACTGGGAGGAGAAAACCGCCAAACGCATCGACTGAGGTGGATATGGGGCAGGCGGATCGACATTTCAAGGGAGCGAAATGCCGCATCGCGAAAAGTAGTGAGAAAAGTATTTCGAAGGCAAAAAAAGAGGGCCGCAAGATGAACTTGGGCCCTTTATAGTTGTGAAGGTAAAAACCTCCAGAGGGGAACAGCTGCTGCGGTGGCACTGGGAGGAAAAAGCCACCAAAGTGCATCAGCTGGGTGCGATATGCTGCTTTTCTGGGCAGACATCAATCATTTAATGTGCATGCCAGCCATGCGGTAGGCGCAGACCTATCGATCCAGCCCCGCGTTGCCCGCGTCAGAAGTTCCAGTTGCGCGCTTTCGAGACGATGAAATCGCGGAAAACCTTCAGTTTTGCGGCGTTCTTCATCTCGTGCGGGTAGCAGAAATAGGTGTCGAACGAAGGAACGTCGGCATTCGTGACCAGTTGCAGCAGGCCGGGATCGCGGCCGACGATATAGTCAGGCAGCATCGCGATGCCGATGCCCAGCAGGCAGGCACGCTTGATCGAGGTCAGGCTGTTGATCTGCAACACGGAAGGGCGCGGGTTATCCGAATCGCGACCGGCGATCTGCAGCCAGTTCACATCGAGCAGGTAGTTCGGCGCTGGCTCGCCGAAGGTGATGATCTTGTGGTGGTCGAGATCATCGATCGACTGCGGCTCGCCGTAGCGGTTGATGTAGGAGGGCGCGGCGTAGACGTGCATGTGCACGGTGAAGAGCTTGCGCTGGATCAGGTCCGATTGCTGCGGCTCGCGCAGGCGGATCGCACAATCGGCGTGGCGCATGTTGACGTCCAACTCCTCGTTGTCGAGCAGAAGCTGGACCTGCATGTCCGGATAGAGCGCGAGGAACTCCTGCACCTTATCGGTCAACCAGCCCTGGCCGAGGCCGACCGTGGTCGTGATCCGAAGCTTGCCGCTCGGTTTCTCGGTCGTCTCGGTCAGTTGTACCCGCACGCTTTCGAGCTTCATCAGCACTTCATGCGCCGTGCGATAGAGGATCTCGCCCTGCTCGGTCAGGATCAGGCCGCGGGCATGGCGATGAAAGAGCTTGATGCCGACATCCTGCTCCAGCGCGCTGACCTGACGGCTGATGGCTGATTGTGAGAGGTGCAGCTTGTCGGCTGCATGTGTGAACGAGCCGGCCTCGGCCGCGGCATGAAATATCCGCAGCTTGTCCCAGTCGAGCGCCATTCTTTTTTACTCCCATATGACTTCAAGGCGGGGAACCGCTGGTTTCCCGCCTCGGTTGCTAATGTTCTGTTCCCACTCCCGCGATCGCGGGCCGGAAGCCCGCCTCACGTTTTATTGGCGGCTTCTACTCGGCCGCAATTGCGACAGGCATATGACCTGCCAGGTACTTTTCCGCTTCCAGCGCGGCCATGCAGCCCATGCCGGCTGCGGTCACTGCCTGGCGATAGATGTCATCCGTCACGTCGCCCGCGGCGAACACGCCTGGCACGTCGGTCGCCGTCGAATCCGGCGCGGTCCAGAGATAGCCGTTCGGCTTCTGCTTCAACTTGCCGACGAAAAGCTCTACCGCCGGCGCATGGCCGATGGCCACGAAGACACCATCGGTCGCCATGTCGGTCACAGCTCCGGTCTTGGTGTTTCTCAACCGAACGCCGTTAACGGAGGCGGGCATCGGCGGCTTTGCCTCGGCGCCAAGGTATTCGATTACCTCGTGGTCCCAGATCACTTTGACATTCGCCTTGGCGAACAGGCGTTCCTGCAGGATCTTTTCCGAGCGGAAGCTGTCGCGGCGATGGACGACCGTGACAGACTTTGCGAGGTTGGAGAGATAGAGCGCCTCTTCCACGGCCGAATTTCCGCCGCCGACGACGATCACGTCCTTGTTGCGATAGAAGAAACCGTCGCAGGTGGCGCAGGCCGAGACGCCAAAACCCTGGAATTTGTGCTCGGTCTCGATACCGAGCCACTTCGCCTTGGCACCGGTGGCGATAATCAGCGCGTCCGCCGTCCACTCGGCGCCGCTGTCGGTGCGAACGCGGAAGGGGCGAACGTCGAGGTCGACCTCGGTGACGAGGTCGTTGACGATCTCGGCGCCGACATGCTGGGCCTGCTGCAGCATCTGTTCCATCATCCACGGGCCCTGCACGGGTTCGGCATATCCCGGATAATTCTCCACGTCCGTGGTGATCATCAACTGGCCGCCCTGTTCCATGCCGGCGATCAACAC
Organism: Rhizobium sp. ARZ01; assembly: GCF_014851675.1. NCBI lineage: Bacteria > Pseudomonadati > Pseudomonadota > Alphaproteobacteria > Hyphomicrobiales > Rhizobiaceae > Rhizobium > Rhizobium sp. ARZ01. The sequence goes on along the minus strand of NZ_JACVAE010000001.1, from coordinate 2,425,303 downwards.
CGGTTCCAGCATGGCACGCGCCGTATAGATGGCGGCGGTGTAACCGGCCGGGCCGGAGCCGATGATCAGAACCTTGACGTGACGGGCAGACATGGCTGCTCTCCTTGGCATAGCTCGCCCGGGCTCCCGGCAAGCGCCGGCGCGGACTGTGTCGATTGTGACGCTCATTTATGAGTGCGGCCTCCCTATATTCAAGGGCAAGGCCGCACTTGCCAACAGGCTTGGCGTAAGCCGCGACATTTTTGTTCATGTTGATGCAATTATCTTATGTTCCTCGGACGTTTCTGGTAATGCGCCCTCTAATCAATCAAGGAAGCAACCCGTGTTTCGCGCCGAACTCGACGCCATCGACATCAAGATTTTGAAGGAACTGCAGGCCGACGGCCGCATGACCAATGTGGATCTCGCCGCCAAAGCCGGCATCTCCGCTCCGCCCTGTCTGCGCAGGGTGCGCAAGCTGGAGGAGGCCGGCATCATCGAGGGCTACCACGCGATGCTGAACGCACCAGCGCTCGGCTTCGACCTCGTCGCTTTCTGCATGGTCGGCCTGAAGCATCAGTCGGAGGCCAATCTCAAGGCCTTCGCCGCCGCCACCGCCGAATGGCCGCTCGTCCGCCAGGCCTGGATGGTCTCCGGCGACAGCGATTTCCTGCTGCACTGCGTCGCCGAAAACCTCACCCGCTTCCAGGATTTCGTCATCGAGGTGCTGACGGCGAACGAACACGTCGACACGGTCCGCACCATGCTGACGATCCGCCAGGTCAAGAAGCTGGGGTTGGTGGAGGTGTGAGGGGGTGCTGTGCTCCATGGCTGCCCTGTGATCCGCGAATGAAAGACCTCACGGTATGCTAACCCCCCAAAATACGTTGATCTGCATTTTTTCCTACAACATGGGGTCAACGCTTGATCGTTGCATCGCGTCGACGCGTAAGATGTGCGCTGGCTTTCCGACCGTCATCATCGACGACCAGAGCGAGGATGAGCAGACGCTTCAGGTCATCGATAGCTATCGTAACTATTTTGACAGGATCTTCGTTTCAGATCAGCCCAAGGCGGGTCGAAAGCATGGAAACCTTTACGACAACGTCCAGAAGATGTGCGCCTATGCCACTGAGCAGGGCTTCGAATATCTGTTTATGGTGCAGGACGACATGCAATTCGTTCGGCGCCTGGATACCGAGATATTGGCACAATACGACCGGATGTTTGCATATGACGACAAGGTCCTTCAGGTCGATCCGCGCTTTCTGCGCAAGGCCTATGACTACGAAATCATTGCCGATTGCAAAGCCTACCGATTCCGGGCCGGCGACTATCGCGGATCTTATGCGGACGTCGGTATCCTGCGTCTGTCTACTCTGAACGCACTGGGCTGGAAGTTCCTCGATTCGGAGTCGGAGAACAAGAGGGCACTCAGCGCTCTCGGTTACCAACGCCTGTTTCCCTTTGCGCCGGTGGTGATGCATGTGCCGTTTCCGGTTTCCTACCGAAACGGTCGCCGGCGATCGTCGCTACTGCCCTTCAACCGCGGCAGCTATTCCTATCATGAGTTGACGCCCAAGGAGCAGCACGCGATGAACACTCGCCCGCTGGAGGATATTCCCTACTTCCGTTCCTATCTCAAACCGAAAAACATGTTGTTGGCGCGGGTGCTCTACCATCTCGTTACGGAAAACTCCGCTCTCCGCTGAGCCTGTTACGAAACGACGTGGAGTGCTGGAACAATGTACGCCTATCTCCGTCAGAAGGTCGAAAAGAAGACCCGAAAAATCATCGGGCATCTGAGGCGGCTTCTCGACATCGAGTACCGTTCCGCTCTCGGCGAACGGGAGCTCTTCGAGCTGTTGGAGGGAAAAAGCGTTGCACTGGTTGGCAATGCCAGTCGGCTCGCTGACGACTGCTGCGGTGAAGACATCGACGCACACGACTTGATCATCCGCTTTAATCGTGCGCCGATGCCAAATGCACGCTCGCACGGTACCCGGACCGACATGATCGCAACGAGCATCCCGCTCGAAAGAACGCTGATGGAAGGCAGGGGCGCGCGCCACCTGTTGTGGATGTCCCCGCCCCAAGATGCAATACCGCGTTGGATCGCTCGTCTATCAACGCTCTTTCTGTATTCGGCGGAGCATCATGGCCGGTTGCGGGAGAGGATTCGCAGTCGACCCACGACCGGCCTGATGGTAATCGAACTTCTTAGCCGTTCTGGCTGCCGTAAAATCGACCTCTACGGGTTCGATTTCTTCGCGAGTGCTTCCCTGTCGGATAATCGCGCCCGCCGGTCTTCTCCGCACAGTGGCGCGGCGGAGAAACGCTACGTCATGGATCTCATCGCGTCCGACCTGCGCTTCTCGCTCAACTAGGGCATGTCCCCGAAAGCGGAAACGGTTTCGGGAAAAAGATACGCAAAAAACCGAAGGCTTGAAATGCGGCCAGCAAACACGAAAGCCACCGTGGTGGTTGCCGAGCTGAAGTACGGGGGCTCGCTTATGCCGTGCCGTTGACGGCTATCTCCTTCAGGCGATCGAAGAGGCGTGCGGTTCGGTTGTGGCTCATCGTAAGTCCGGCGGTGATCGCTCGCTGTTCTTCGTCGGTGAAAGCGAGCTCGTCCGGTGCCTCAAGGTGCGTGGCCACTTGATCCTGCGTGACCAGGCGTCGTTTCCCGAGCCCAAAGTCCTCGAGTAGTGCCTCGATCTTCCAGGAGTTCGAGCCGACGGCAAGAAACGGCGTACGCGTGAAGAGGCAGAAACAGATCGCGTGGAAGCGGCCCGTTACGTGTAGCCTGCCACGCCGCAACGCTGCGATGAATTCCGGCTCGCTGCGGCTGTACAGCACGCGGTTCTCGCTAAGCGCAAAGGCACGGGCGTGCAGTTCAATGTAACCTTGCCGAAGAAGCCGCAGCGGCAATGGGAAATGTGGCTTACTGGGTTTGATCGTCCGCAAAATCGGCAGGAAATAGGCCTCCGGATGCATGTCGCGCAGCGCCAGCAAGCTGGCTGATACGTTGCGTGACACCGAGTCGCCAATCAGTAAGCGATCGCGAACGAGCATGCCTGGTCGCGGCTCGGCGCCAGCGGAAAGCGAGAGATCCGGCACGACATCGACCGAAAGTCCGCTGGCCTCCGTTACCGCCGCGGCGCTTCTCGAATCCCGTGTCGATATCAATGACATTTTTTCCAGATAGCGGCCCCAATGCTCCGGATTGTCCTGATAGAGTGCATTTATCAACGCCACCGGCTTGTTGGCGCGGGCCGGATGGTTGACCACTTTCAGCAGCCTTTCGCCATGGCGGCTGCCATGATGCAGCGTTCCCTCGCCGTTGATGACAATGAGGTCGCTGTTTGCCATGGCTTCCAGGAAGGAACGGTTCTTTTCCCAGTTCGTTCGGACCATGCTACGGGCAAGCACGGTGATGCCGCGAACCGCAAGGTTCGCCTCGATCATGCGCATGACACGGACGCAGCCAAAATGATTGTCACCCCGGGTGTCGTTCAAGATTACTGCGTTCAGGCTCACTCACTGCGTCTTTCGGGTAGATGAAATTGCGTTGGCCGGGCTTGCCCGTCCGGAGTGCTTTATAGTGGCTGCACGGCAGAAACAACGATGCGACGAAATGCTGCGTGCTTGCCATTTGCTCTTCGGTACCCCGTGTTAGGCCGCGATCGGTTGTCTATTGGCCGACGCGCCGCTATAGCGGGCCATGTCGTTTTTGTCCGAACGTCCCTTGCGCCGAACCCTTGTTAAGCTGGCATGCGAGCTGTTCCTCGGCCGGCGTCGGCGGCACGCGCAGCAATGGCTGCCTCATCTCGCCTTCGGAGTGGCCGAAACAGACGGGACGAGGCCGATCCTTTATCGCAACCGCCGTGTGGGTACATTGCGCCCGGCCGCGATCCTGAAAAGTCAGAGCGGCGAAGAGATCTACATCGTCGGCTCGGGGCCATCGGTCAAGGATACGAGGGTCGAAGTCTTGCCCGAGCGGTCGGCAATCCTGCTCAATGGTGCCGTGACGCTGTGCAACGACGCGATTGCCGATCCTCTCGCGGTGGCGGTTGAAGACGAGCGCTTCATCTGGAAACGGTTCGACTTGTTGAAAAGAAAGCTCGCACCGGGCACGATCCTGCTTCTATCCGTTTCTGTCATTCGTGCGATCTGTGAGATCGATCCAGCGTTTCTGCACAATCGGTCGATCATATTGATAGACGACCTGCGGAAACCATATGGCGCCGAAAGGTGCGACTTGCGCGCGCTGGCGCCACTGCCTTTCGTGGTCGTGGATGAGAAAAGAGACGCCGGAATCTCGCTGGATCCGGACCGAGGCGTATTTCAGGGCGGGTCGGTGGCAATTTCCGCGCTTCAGTTCGCAATGTTTTGTCGGCCGCGTTCGATCGGTCTGATCGGTATCGATATTGCCAATGCCGATCAGCCGCGGTTTTACGAGATGGACGGGAACGTCGCATCATCCGGGGTGGTGCGCGGGGCGCCGCGGATTATTGCGCATTTCGTTCTTGCGCAGCAGGTCGCTGGGACTCAAGGCATAGCGATCGTCAATCACTCGCCCCTCTCAGCGCTCATTTCTGCCGGCTTTCCCTACGACGACAACTTTGCGCGCGGTGTTGCCACCGGATAACCGAGTGCTATTCGCGGCCTGCATCAATCTATCTGACGGTGAACAATGATCCTATCTCCGGGTGGCCTTCTGGCTGAGGAGTCCTTCATAGACTTCGCCGAGCGCGCAGGCTTCCTTCTCAAGCGCAAAGTTCGCGTGCACATGCGCCAGTGCTTTTCGGCCGGCGTGGATCGTTGCGTCCGGATTAGTGATGTAGCGTTCTATCGCTGTCGTGAGTGCCGTACCGTCACCGGCGGGCACGACGCTTCCGGTCTCGCCCTCGATTGTCATTTCCGCATAGGCCCCGGCATCCGACGTCACGACTGCCGTCTGCGAGGCCATCGCTTCCAGAGGTGTCAGGCCGAAACCTTCGTTACGCGAGGGGGCGACATAGAGTGTCAGGCGGCGGTACCAAGGCTTGATGTCGTCTACCTCGCCGAGAAAGACGATGCGGTCGGTGAGACCCGCAGCCGCGATCTCGGCCTTCAAGCCGTCGCCGAAAACTGTGTGTTCCGGCGTGATGCGGCCGGAGATCACGGCCGTCCAGTCAGGATAGCGCGGCAGGAGCTCGATCATCGCGCGAACAAAAAGGTCAGTGCCCTTCTGGTGGCGCACGCGACCGAAGCAGCCGACGAGGTATTTTCCGGGCAGGTCCGTTGCCGCGATCGTGTCGTCGGGGCCAGCGGGCGGGTGGAAGCGCTCAAGGTCGACGCCGTGCTGAACGACCGTGTGCGGAACTTCGAGGAACGAGCCGGAGCGGACGCTCGTCGCGATCACTGCATCCATCCGACGGATGAGGAACTTCGTGTAGCGGCTATGGCGGCGCTGGGCGGCGGACGTGAAGAGCAGCTTCAGCGGCATGCGCAGGACGTCGCGCAAGAAGATTCCAGGCAGCATCTCGGTGTTGCGGCGGGCGTGCCAGACGCGATGGCTGCGGCCGGCCGGCAGACGCCAGAGGGAGAGGAGGTCGCGGAAGCGGATATGCGGCAGGTCCGCCGGCAGTCCGGGGCCAAGGGTCGCCACGCGCTGACCAATGGCCCGTTGCATCGGTACCAGTTGGACGATCGTCGAGGTGACGCCGGAAAGGCGCCGCTTGAAGTTCGGCGCGATGACGTCGACATCGGCGATGTCGACGCGTGCCGTGCGCTTATCCATGGAGGCCGTCATCAGAAGGGCATTCAGCCCCAGGTGACGGCGAGGATTTCGTAGGCCTTCGAGCCGCCCGGCGCATTCACTTCGATCGAATCGCCGACTTCCTTGCCGATCAGGGCGCGTGCAATCGGGGAGGAGATCGAGATACGGCCGGCCTTCACGTCGGCTTCCTGGTCGCCGACGATCTGGTAGGTCTTCTCTTCCTCGGTGTCTTCGTCGACAAGCTTCACTTTGGCGCCGAACTTGACCTTGTCGCCGGACATCTTCGACAGGTCGATGACCTCCGCGCGGGCAACGAGATCTTCCAGTTCGCTGATCCGGCCTTCGTTGTGGCTCTGCGCTTCCTTGGCGGCATGGTATTCGGCATTCTCCGAAAGATCGCCATGGGCGCGCGCCTCGGAAATTGCTTCGATGATCCGCGGGCGCTCCTCCTGCTGGCGCCAGCGCAGTTCTTCCTGCAGCTTGACGAAACCGCCCTGAGTCATCGGTACCTTTTCGACCATTTTATCCTGTCCTTCCAATCGCGCCGTCCGGCTTTCCACTGGCACGCACGCAAAATAAAACGGTTTCCGGGGCATTACTCCCGGAACCCGCAGAACTGTTTGAACGGCGCTTATAGCAGAAACCGGCGAACAAAAGCCAGTTTAATCGGTGGTGGCCGACAGGCTATGCAAAGAACAGCGAGGGCTTCCCGTAGCTGTCTGCCTGTGAACCGGCGTCTTTTCCCCGCGATTTTCGTGCAACCACCGGAGAACCTTGGCGGCGTGGCGTGTTGCATGCATTTCTACATGCCGCCGCACCAACGCCGCCCAGGTTACAATTGGGCTCAGAAGTAGCTCTGCAGCGGGTGCACCTCGAGCTGGCCTTCCTTGAGTGCCTTGATCGCCTGCGCTGCGGCTTCCGCGCCGGCCATGGTCGTGTAATAGGGCACCTTCTGCATCAGGGCGGCGCGGCGCAGGGACTTGGAGTCCGAGATCGCCTTCGTACCGTCCGTGGTGTTGATGACGAGTTGGACCTGGCGGTTGCGGATCGCGTCCTCGATATGCGGACGGCCCTCCTGGACCTTATTGACCTTGGTCGCCTCGATGCCGTTTTCGCCGAGGAAGCGGGCGGTGCCGGAGGTGGCGAGCACCTTGAAGCCGATCGAGGTGAGGATGTGTATGGCCGGCAGCACGCGCTCCTTGTCCTCGTCACGCACAGAGACGAAGACTGCGCCGTCGCGTGGCAGGTCGACGCCGGCGCCGAGCTGCGACTTGGCGAAGGCAAGCGGGAAGCTGGTGTCCAGGCCCATGACTTCGCCGGTCGAGCGCATTTCCGGTCCGAGCAGCGTGTCGACGCCGGGGAAGCGGGCAAACGGGAACACTGCTTCCTTGACGGCAATGTGTTTCAGCTTGCGTGGATCGGGCTTCTGACCGTAGGCCGAAATCGCCGCATCCAGCGTCTCGCCGGCCATGACGCGGGCGGCGATCTTGGCGATCGGCGCGCCGATGGTCTTGGCGACGAAGGGCACGGTGCGCGAGGCGCGCGGGTTGACTTCGAGCACGTAGATCGTGCCGTCCTTGATGGCGTACTGCACGTTCATCAGGCCGCCGACGTTGAGCGCCTTCGCCAGCGCCTTGGTCTGGCGTTCCAGCTCGTCGACCATTTCCGGAGAAAGGGTGCGCACCGGCAGCGAGCAGGCCGAGTCGCCCGAGTGGATGCCGGCTTCCTCGATGTGCTCCATGATGCCCGAGACGAACACGCTTTCGCCGTCGCAGAGCGCATCGACGTCGACCTCGACGGCGTTGGTCAGGTAGCTATCAAACAGCAGCGGGTTCTTGCCGAGCAGCGTGTTGATCTGGCCGGTCTTGTCGTTAGGATAACGCTGCTTGATGTCCTCAGGAACGAGACCCGGAACCGTGTCGAGCAGGTAGGTCTGCAGCATCGATTCCGAATGGATGATCTGCATGGCGCGGCCGCCGAGTACGTAGGACGGGCGCACGACCAGCGGGAAGCCGATTTCGGCGGCAACAAGGCGCGCTTGCTCGACCGAATAGGCAATGCCGTTGTTCGGCTGCGTCAGGTCCAGCTTCTGCAAAAGCTTCTGGAAGCGGTCGCGATCCTCGGCGAGGTCGATCATATCAGGTGCCGTGCCGAGGATCGGGATGCCATTCTTTTCCAGCGCTTCGGCGAGCTTCAGCGGTGTCTGGCCGCCGAACTGGACGATGACGCCGATGAGCGTGCCGTTCGTCTGCTCGGCCTTGAGGATCTCGATCACGTCTTCGGCCGTCAGCGGCTCGAAGTAGAGGCGATCGGAGGTGTCGTAGTCGGTCGAGACCGTTTCTGGGTTGCAGTTGACCATGATTGCTTCATAGCCGGCGTCCTTCAGCGCGAAGGCGGCATGGCAGCAGCAATAGTCGAACTCGATGCCCTGGCCGATGCGGTTCGGGCCGCCGCCGAGGATGACGACCTTCTTTTGGTCGGAGATGCCGGCTTCCGAGCGCGTGGCGCCCGCGAACGGGGTCTCGTAGGTCGAGTACATGTAGGCGGTCGGCGACGCGAATTCGGCCGCGCAGGTGTCGATGCGCTTGAAGACCGGGCGCACATCGAGGCTGTTGCGCAGTTCGGCCACTTCCTTCGGCCGCTTTCCGGAAAGCGTGGCAAGGCGGGCGTCGGAGAAGCCCATTGCCTTCAGCATGCGCAGGTTTTGCGCGTCTTCCGGCAGGCCATGCTCGCGGATGCGCGCTTCCATGTCGATAATGTTCTTGAACTGGGCGATGAACCACGGGTCGATCTTCGAGGCCTCGTGCACCTCCTCCGGTGTGAAACCCATGCGCAGTGCTTGCGCCACCATGCGCAGGCGGTCCGGCGTCGGCGTGGAGATCGCGGCGCGCACGGCATTTTTGCCGTCGCCATCCTCGTAGCCGGGGATCTCGATCTCATCGAGGCCAGTGAGCCCGGTCTCGAGGCCGCGCAGCGCCTTCTGCAGCGATTCGGCGAAGGTGCGGCCGATTGCCATGACTTCGCCGACCGACTTCATGGCGGTTGTCAGCGTCGGCTCGGCGCCGGGGAACTTTTCGAAGGCAAACCGCGGAATTTTTGTGACGACATAGTCGATCGAAGGCTCGAAGGAGGCCGGCGTCGCACCGCCGGTGATGTCGTTTTCCAATTCGTCGAGCGTGTAGCCGATCGCAAGCTTTGCTGCGATCTTGGCGATCGGGAAGCCGGTCGCCTTGGAAGCCAGCGCCGACGAGCGCGAGACGCGCGGGTTCATCTCGATGACGACGAGGCGGCCATTGGCGGGATTGACGGCGAACTGCACGTTCGAGCCGCCGGTCTCTACCCCGATCTCGCGCAGCACCGCGATCGAGGCGTTGCGCATGATCTGGTATTCCTTGTCCGTCAGGGTGAGGGCAGGGGCGACTGTGATCGAGTCGCCCGTATGCACGCCCATCGGATCGATGTTTTCGATCGAGCAGATGATGATGCAGTTGTCCGCCTTGTCGCGGACGACCTCCATCTCATACTCCTTCCAGCCGAGTACGCTTTCCTCGATCAGCACTTCCGTCGTCGGCGAGGCATCGAGGCCGGAGTTGACGATCTCGAAGAATTCGGAGCGGTTGTAGGCGATGCCGCCGCCGGTGCCGCCGAGGGTAAAGGACGGGCGGATGATGGCAGGAAGGCCGATTTCGTCGAGCGCCTGCGCGCCGATCGCCATGGCGTGGCTCATGTAGCGCTGCTTGCGGTCGGTCTCGCCGAGGTTCCACTGGTTTTCCAGCTCGTCCAGCGCCTTGTCCAGCGCATCACCGGCGAGTTCGGTCTTGAGCTTCGCGCGCTCGGCCTCATGCACCTTGCGGTCGTGGTCCTTGATCTCGGTGGCGTTGGCGAGCAGCGACCTAGGCGTTTCCAGCCCGATCTTCGCCATCGCCTCGCGGAACAGTGCACGGTCCTCGGCCTTGTCGATTGCGGCGGGCTTGGCGCCGATCATCTCGACATTGTAGCGCTCGAGCACGCCCATACGCTTCAGGGAGAGCGCGGTGTTGAGCGCCGTCTGGCCGCCCATGGTTGGCAGCAGCGCGTCTGGGCGTTCCTTGGCGATGATCTTGGCGACGACTTCCGGCGTGATCGGCTCGATGTAGGTCGCATCCGCCAGCCCCGGATCGGTCATGATTGTTGCCGGGTTGGAGTTGACGAGGATGACGCGGTAGCCTTCCTCCTTCAGCGCCTTGCAGGCCTGGGTGCCCGAATAGTCGAATTCGCAGGCCTGGCCGATAACGATCGGCCCCGCGCCGATGATGAGGATCGATTTGATGTCTTGGCGCTTGGGCATGGCTCTATCCGTTCTCGTACGCTGCGCGAAAAACCGGCCAGGGTGGGAGATCACCGGCCGGGGCGCGAAGGCTATCGTCTTTAAAGGCTAGAAGCGGCTTATAGGCAAATGCCAGCCGGAGAGGAACCCCGAAAATGATGGAAACGGGAGATTCTCCAAAGGTGTTCTTAAACAGGTGTGACGCTACCACCTCCCACTCGCTCGACCGGATGGGCGCTTCGTTATCGGCCGACGACGAGCCCGGCTGGTTAAAGCAACCAACTCGGTACTTTTGCGTTCTGCAAAGACCTTATAAGATGCGTCCGGACATCGTGCAGGAGTGCCGTCGCGGCAAGGGAGTTCGATCATGGAGTGGAAGGGCCGCCGTCAGTCCAGCAACGTCGAGGATCAGCGTGGTGCCGGTGGGGGCGGGTTGGGCAACAGCCCGTTTGGCCGGGGAGGCGGCTTCCGAATCCCGATGGGCGGCGGGCCGCGCCGTGCGGGCGGCGGTCTGAGCTTCGGCACGATCATTTTCCTGGTCGCGCTCTATTTCATCCTGCGGATGATGGGTGTCGACCTGCTGCAGGTGCTTGGCGGTAGCGGCGGGCAGGTGAACCTGCCGGGATTCGAGCAGACCGAAAGCGCGAGCCATGCGAATTCGCCCGCGCAGGAGGAAACCAAGCAGTTCATGGCGACCGTGCTCGCGGAAACCGAGGATGTCTGGAACGGCATTTTCCAGGCGAGCGGCGCCCAGTACGAGGAGCCGAAACTCGTGCTCTTCGCCAATTCGATCCAGTCGGCCTGCGGCTTTGCTTCGTCTGCGTCCGGTCCCTTCTATTGCCCGGGCGACCACAAGGTCTATCTCGACATGGCCTTCTTCGATGAATTGGCCAACCGGTTCGATGCCGCCGGCGATTTCGCCCAGGCCTATGTCGTCGCCCACGAGGTCGGCCATCACGTCCAGAACCTCACCGGAGTCCTGCCGAAATTCAATCGTGCCCGCCAGCAGATGAGCGAGGCGGAGGCCAACGAGATGTCGATCCGCGTCGAGCTGCAGGCCGATTGCTATGCCGGCATCTGGGGCAAATATACCGAGCAAAAGGGATTGCTGAGCGCCGGGGACCTCGAGGAGGCCTTGAACGCCGCGGTCCAGATCGGCGACGACACGATCCAGAAGCGCATGCAGGGCTATGTCGTGCCGGAGAGCTTCAACCACGGCACCTCCGAGCAGCGCCAGCGCTGGTTCAAGCGCGGCTTCGACAGCGGCCGGGTGCAGGACTGCGACACGTTCAGTGTGGGTACTCCCTAAAGCTGACCGTGTGACCACCGCGAGCTGGCCGCGCACGCCGGTGAAACAGCGCAACGGAGCGAGATTTTCTATCGGGAGACTGGTGGCCGCCTCCTGTTGCCACTCTAGTTGGTCGAAGCCCAATTGATGGTTTTCATCACGAAAATTCAAATGTTCACGGATTGTTTCGCGCCTCTTTCTGCATTATGACGCGGTTTCCATGATTTGCCTGCGGCTTTTGCGCTGGGATGCCTCCGATGAACGATGAAAGAAACGTCCGCCGGGGCCTCGGCCTCGTCCTCGTCTTCATGATCATGTTCCTCGATGTTATCGGCATTGCCATCATCATGCCGGTGATGCCGGCGTTTCTGGAACAACTGACCGGTGCGGACATCGGTACGGCGGCGATCGACGGGGGATGGCTGCTGTTCGTCTATTCCGCCATGCAATTCCTGTTCGCGCCGCTCATCGGCAATCTGTCTGACCGGTTCGGCCGGCGGCCGGTCCTGCTCGTCTCCGTCCTGACCTTTGCCATCGACAATCTGATCTGTGCGCTCGCCACAAGCTTTTGGATGCTGTTCGTCGGCCGGGTGCTGGCTGGGATCAGTGGCGCGAGCTTCGGTACGGCCGCCGCCTATATCGCCGATGTCAGCACCGACAAGACGCGGGCGAAGAATTTTGGCCGTATAGGCATCGCCTTTGGTACCGGCTTCGCTCTCGGCCCCGTCATTGGCGGCTTGCTCGGCGAGTTCGGACCGCGCGTTCCGTTCTATGGTGCGGCACTTCTCGCCTTCCTCAACTTTGCTATCGCCTGGGCACTGCTGCCGGAGAGCCTGCAGGAGAAGCATCGCCGCCGCTTCGAGTTCGCGCGCTCCAATCCGCTCGGCGCCCTGAAGCAGATGCGCGGCTACCCCGGTCTCATCTGGGTGATGCTTGTCTTCTTCTGTTACTGGCTTGCCCATTCCGTCTATCCGGCCGTCTGGTCTTTCGTCTCGGCCTATCGTTATGGCTGGTCGGAGGGGCAGATCGGGCTATCGCTCGGCATTTTCGGCGTCGGTGCCGCCCTCGTCATGGCATTCCTTCTGCCGCGGGTCGTGCCCGTGCTCGGCGAATGGCGAACGGTGGCACTTGGCTTGTCGTTCTCGGTACTCGGACTTGCGGGCTATGCGGCAGCATGGCAGGGGTGGATGGTCTATGCGGTCATCGTGATGACGACGATCGAGAACCTGGCCGATCCGCCGCTGCGCTCGATCGCAGCCGCCAAGGTCCCGCCCTCGGCGCAGGGCGAGCTGCAGGGCGCGCTTTCGAGCCTGTCCAGCATCACCACGATCATCGGTCCGCTAATCTTCACGCAGATGTTCGGCTTTTTCACCGGACCTGCGGCACCCTTTTCGTTTGCCGGTGCGCCCTATGCGCTGGCCGCGGTCATCCTGCTGTCGGGCGTCGCGGTGTTCGTCCTGAAGGTTCGGGGGCGACCGGGCGAGGGGGCGGAAGCGGTCGAAGCGGCGACCTGAGGCCTTTTCGTTTCAATGCATTTTTGCCGGAATCGGAGTTCGATCCGGCGATATCCGCTTCAATTTCGCCGAATTCTTTCTCGAAAGAGTGCGCTTTCGCGCCACTTTTACATTTTTGATCGATGAATCAACGCAAATCGATTGATCGGCATGCGCCGATATGGTCGGAAGCGACCGAAAGGTAGCAGAATCATGCACACAATCGCAAAGCGCGAAGACAACAGTTGGGCGGCTCATGTCCGCGCCACGCTCACCCTTGGCGTCCCGCTAGTCGGTGCGCAGCTGGCCCAACTCGGCATCCACACGACCGATGTCGTCATCCTCGGTCGGCTGGGTGCTGCGCATCTGGCGGCGATGGTGCTTGCGGGCCAGTTCTATTTCACCATCTTCATCTTCGGCTCGGGTTTTGCCACGGCCGTCATCCCGATGGTCGCGCAGGCCTATGGCCGCGGCGACGTGGTGTCCGTCCGTCGCTCCGTGCGCATGGGCATGTGGGCGGTACTGCTCTATTCGCTGCTGACTGTGCCGATCTTCTCCTATGCGGAGACCATCCTGCTGTTTGCCGACCAGAAGCCGGAGGTGGCAGCCCTTGCGCACAAGTACTTGGCGATCGCCCATTGGGGCATGCCGCCGGCCTTGCTCTTCATGACCCTGCGCGGGCTCGTCAGCGCGCATGGCAAGGCGGGGATCATCCTGCAGATCACCATCGTCATCCTGATCGTCAACGCCATCTTCGCTTATGCGCTGGTGCTCGGCCATTTCGGCCTGCCCGCACTCGGCATGGAGGGGGCGGCGATCGTCTCCTTCGGCGTAAACCTGCTGTCGTTCATTCTGATCGTGGCCTATGTCCAGAGCCGGCCGGAGATGCGGCGTTATGAGCTTTTCGTGCGCTTCTGGCGCGCTGACTGGCCGGCCTTCTTCGAGGTGCTGCATCTCGGCCTGCCGATCAGCCTGACCATTCTCGCCGAAGTCAGCCTGTTCACCGTTGCCTCGCTCTTGATGGGCTCGATCGGCACGATCGAGCTTGCCGCACATGGCATAGCCATGCAACTCGCCTCGATCGCCTTCATGATTCCGTATGGCCTCGCACAGGCAGGAACTGTTCGTGTCGGCGTGGCGCGCGGTAAAGGCGACCACGTCGGCGTGGTCAGGGCATCGATTTCTGTAACCGTCGTCGCTTGCGTGATTGCTGTTGCCGGCGGGGTGCTCTTTGCGCTGATGCCGACGACGCTCGCCGGCATCTTCCTCGACCGGCAGTCACCTGAGGCGGCCCAAGTGCTTGCCTATGCCGGGCCGCTCGTCGTCATCGCCGGCATCTTCCAGCTTGTCGACGGTCTGCAGGTGATCGCCGCCGGCCTCTTGCGCGGGCTGAAGGATACGCGCGTGCCGATGATCCTGGCGCTGATCGCCTACTGGCCGATCGGATTTGCCTGCGCATGGATTTTCGCCTTTCCCCTCGGCCTGGGCGGCATCGGCGTCTGGCTCGGCTTCCTCTTCGGGCTCGCCGCCGCTGCCGTCATGCTCTGCTGGCGATACTACGTACTACTGTCGCGGGAGGGGCGTGAGCAGGCAGCCTAAGCTGCGGTTCTCTTAGCCGTTTGCAGGCCACCTCGAACGAAAAAGGCCCGGAGCGTGCAACCGCCCCGGGCCTTTCAAAATTCTGCTCTGCCGAAGCGCTCACGCCCGTTCGGGGATCGCTTCTTCGCCCTTCTTCTCGCGCACCAGGTTGATGAAGCGGCGGAAGAGGTAGTGGCTGTCCTGCGGGCCGGGCGAGGCTTCCGGGTGATGCTGTACCGAGAACACCGGCTTGCCGGTCAGCCGCAGGCCGCAATTGGTGCCGTCGAAGAGCGAAACGTGCGTTTCCTCGACGCCCGCCGGTAATGAGTCGGAGGCGACGGCGAAGCCGTGGTTCATCGAGACGATCTCGACCTTGCCGGTGGTGTGGTCCTTGACCGGATGGTTCGCGCCGTGATGGCCCTGGTGCATCTTCTCGGTCTTGGCGCCGACGGCAAGCCCGAGCATCTGGTGGCCGAGGCAGATGCCGAACATCGGGATGCCGGACTTGATCAGGTCCTGGATCACCGGCACGGCGTACTCGCCGGTCGCGGCCGGATCGCCCGGGCCGTTGGATAGGAAGATGCCATCCGGCTTTTGCGCCAGTACTTCATCGGTGCTCGAGGTTGCCGGCATCACGGTGACCTTGCAGCCGAGGCAGGCAAAGAGGCGCAGGATGTTGCGCTTCACGCCGAAGTCGAGAGCGACGATGTTGTACTTGGCGTCGCCGTCTGCGAGGTCATCGAAGCCTTCGTTCCAGACCCAGGGCTCCTCGCTCCAGCGCGAGGATTGGCCGGAGGAGGCCACCTTGGCAAGGTCGAGGCCGACGAGGCCGCTCCAGG